>NZ_CANBCC010000021.1 GCF_947366995.1 uncultured Aquabacterium sp.
TCTGGACCGCTTCGGTCAGGCCTGCGGCGGTCTGGGCGCCTGCAGCCGTGGCGAGGCAGAGAATGACGAGAGCCGTGACTTCTTGTTTCATTGTTCAGCAAGCAACCGCATCGGCTCAGTCGAGACCGCTCACGGGCAGTGCAAACATTTTGTCACATATGGTGCGCATCTCTGCTGCTCGCTGACCCCTATCCGAGCTGCGCGTATAGCCCAACAGGCGAGTTTGGGATTCGGTCACCGATGATCCGCTTCGACATGCGGTCAGCAAACGGAGGTCGCCTTGGTTACGGACCCGCCTCTGATGAGCCATATGTGTACTGAATTCGAGGTCAAGGGCTTCGCGAGGTTGCGACCGCAGTGGTGCAGCTCTTCGCTCTTTGCAGACCAAGGAAGACACTGCTGCCCTCGGCGCACATGGATGTGTTTCACCGTTAATGTGCAACGGATCTTGTCATTTCCCCGTGGTTTCAGGTCTGCCCAGCCAAGCGTCGAGCAAGTCGTGCGCCCCCTTGTTTGCCCGTTGAGCAAATTGAGGCGCTAACTCTTTTACCGCTTCCTGCAGTGAAAAAGTAACGTCCGAAAGTGCAGCATTGATGTCACGGCGGTGACCGTCAAAATAAAACTTGTTTATCCCCAGACGATGTGCAACAGCAGAGGGCGCCCCCTCCTCGTCCGGCATTATCCAAAAGACCTTATCAGGCCCAAGCGCCCCTACCATGAGGCCTGCCAGAAACAGTGTTTCGTCCATCCTTTGACGTGCGCGCGCACTAGGTGCTCGCATGCATGCAGCGTCCGCCGGAGACGATACAAAGACTGCTACTTCAGCCAATGTAATAAGCTTCTTGGCACTGCCTACCGAAAATCGGTTCAGGCTGCCAATGTCCCAGGACCACAAGGTAACGTCTAACGAGGGTGACAGCTTCCTGTGTAAAGCCAGAGAGATAGCCGTCCCTTCGCTACTGGCCGCCATGAAGACCGGATTTCCCAATTTACCGCCACCCACTTTAAAACAGGGAGGATATGTGCTCCACCCACCCGCTTCAAGGGGGAAAACCATATACTATTTAGCTTACAACAGGGCGTACGAGTAGTCGCTGGCACGGGGCTGCGCCTTTTTGGTGGGGCGCAGCAATATGGGCGCTTTGGCCTACGTCAGAGACCTAGACGGCAACAAACTATGTTCGCTCTAACGGTTACCGAAGCCGGCTGCTTGACGCGCCCGGCCCGCACAGTCAGGCTCGGCTGATCGACACACCGCCGTCCACCAGCAGGGCGGCGCCGGTCGTGAAGGTCGAGGCATCGGACGCGAGGTAAAGCACGGACTGGGCGATTTCTTCCGGGGTCGCCATGCGCTTCAGAGCATGAAGCGCCTTCACGTGGGCCTCCGCTTCCGGCGTGTTGGCCACCTCGCGGCCCATCGGCGTGTCGGTGCCACCCGGCAGGATCGCGTTGACGCGGATGCCGCTGGGGCCGAACTCGGTCGCGAGCGCCTGTGTGAGGCCGATGAGCCCGGACTTGCTGGCCGCGTAGGCCGCCATGCCTGGGAAGGCGGCGGTGTATCCCACGAAGGTGGACGTGAAGATCAGGCTGCCGCCCTGCCTCTTCAGCATGGCTGGAATCTGGTGCTTGGCCCCCAGGAATGCGCTGGTCAGGTTCGCTGCCAGCGTCTCTGTCCAGTCGTGCAACGTGACCGACGGCGTGGGGCCCATCGCGCCGAGCGTGCCGGCGTTGTTGAAGGCGATGTCCAGTCCGCCGAACGTCCGGACGGCAAGGGCCACCAGGGCCTCGGCATGGCGCTCGTCGCGAATGTCGCCAGCCAGGGCGACGGCGTCCCCGCCCTGCTCCCTGATCGCAGAGACGAGTGCGGCCAGTTCCGCCTCGCGCCGCGCCGTCACGACAACCCGCGCGCCCTGTTGTGCCATCAGCCGGGCCGCGGCGCGGCCGATGCCCGAACTGGCCCCGGTCACGATGGCGACCTTCCCATTCAACTGCGTCATGTTTCTCTCCTTGGTGGATGAAGGGGCGAGTCTTCGGGTTTCGGCGTTGCGTGGCACTCCGTTTCTTGCTGTGAGCAGGGCGGTTTGTGCCCGTCTCTGGCAAACTCGATTCAAGAGAAATGGCAGAGCGTGCGTGGCACAGTGAGGATCAGATCGTGGAAGAGCGGTCTTCTCAACGCCCCTATCTGTGAAACCCGGGAGAGAAAATGATTGACCACACCGGTGTCGTCGTGAGCGACATGGCGCGCAGCAAGGCGTTCTACGAAAAGGCGCTTCAGCCCATCGGCTACGCGCTGATGATGGAGATCCCGGCCTCTGTCACCGGCCATGCCGATGTGGCGGGATTTGGCGAACCGCCGAAGCCGGACTTCTGGCTCAGCAGCGGCACACCCAACAAGCCGCCGGTGCACATCGCCTTCCGCGTCATGTCGCGCGCGCAAGTCGATGCGTTCCATCGGGCGGCAATGGCAGCGGGTGGGGTGGACAACGGGCCGCCTGGCCTGCGGCCGCATTACCACCCGAGCTACTACGGCGCGTTCGTGCTGGATCCGGATGGGCACAACGTCGAGGCCGTGTGCCACGAGGCGGAGTGAGCCCGCCCTGACCTTCAGGCCTGCGATGCATTGAGGCTTGAGAGGACGTCCCGCGCGGTTGTCAGCGCCTTGCCATGGGCGAGACGTTCCAACGCATCGGCCGCATCCATGTCGCCTACCGCCAGCAGATCTGCCAGGGCTTGAAGGTCGGTCAGCAATTCTTGGGGGCGAGGCGGGCCTGCATCCTGGGTGATCGGTGATCGAGCCCACCTCATGCTCGGGGTGCAGCATCAGCTCATCTCCTGCGCGGCCAGCCCGCGGCATTTCCCGGCGTCAGAACGTGATGCGGACCGACGCGGCGCTTCTGTTTGCCTCACCGTGGTAGACCGCTTCGATGTTGTTGCCGTCCGGGTCCAGCACGAAGGCGGCGTAATAGCCGGGGTGGTAGGGGCGCTCCCCGGGGGCGCCGTTGTCGCGGCCGCCATGCGCCAGCGCCGCCGCGTGGAACGCCTGCACCATGGCACGGTCACGGGCCTGGAACGCCAGGTGATGCCGTCCGGTGAGTGCGCCTTGCGCCGCGGCGCTCTCGGCCGTTGAAACAAACAGTTCGTCCGCCCAGAAGTAGTCGTCGGCCTCGCCTCCGAGCGGGATGCCCAGTGCCCCCAGCACCGCCTCGTAGAACACCCTGCTGGCCGGCAGATCCTGTACAACGAGTTGAATGTGATCAATCAGCCGGCCGCGATGCAGTTCCTGCGTTTCCATGGTGTGCTCCTGAGTGCGCATGAGTATGGGAGCGGCGGCCGAAAAGCGGAGGCGCTCATGGCAACCGACCCGTATGATCTCCAGCGGTTCCTCGACGCGCAAGAGCACAGCTACGCTTCTGCTCTGGCAGAACTGCGCGCCGGCCGCAAGCGCTCGCACTGGATGTGGTACATCCTGCCGCAACTGCGGGGCCTGGGACACAGCGAGATGGCCTGGCGATATGGCATTTCCGGGCTGCCCGAGGCCGAGGCGTATTTGAATCACCCGCAGTTGGGCCCTCGGCTCATCGAGTGTGTCGAGGCCGCGCTCACGCACAAGGCCACCTCGCCCGTGGCGATCTTTGGGGACATCGACGCAAGGAAGTTTCACTCCTGCGTCACGCTCTTCGCCGCGGTCAGCCCGGCCGGCTCGTGCTTCCATGAAGCCTTGGGGCAGTGGTTTGCGGGCGAGCGCGATGGGAACGCTTTGGTGTTAAGGTGAACGGACAGACCATTCAGAAAGCACCCGCCATGGCCAAGCCCAATTACCAGTTCGAAAAGCGGCAGCGCGAACAGCAGAAGAAGCTGAAGAAGGCCGAGAAGGCCCAGCGCAAGGCGCATGCCGAACCGGCAGCGCCATCGCCCGACATGCCTGCCCCCCAGGGTGAGCCCCTGCCTGGTTGAGCCCCCGGACGCGAGGCCACACCTTCAAGAGGACCACAACATGCCCAAAGGCGAACAGCGCAGCAACAAGATGGCCAAGAAACCGAAGAAAGACACCAGTCCTCCGAAGGAATCCACCGCCACCTCCACCCGGCCCATTGCGCCGACCACGTCCGTGCTGCCCAAGGGCAAGTTGAAGAACAAGTAAGGACCTTCCCATTCGCCCCACTCTCTTGACCGCCGCGCTGGCCGGCGTGATTGCTGCACTGGCATGGCCTTTTCTGTGGGCCCGGTTCGGTGGCCCGACCGCTGCAGGCGGCGTCGAACTGATCGTGTCTACCCTCCTGGTCATCGCCTTGCCGGCCCATGCTTTTGTGGTTGGCTTTGGCCGTTCCGCCGAGGCGTCGGGGCGCACGCTGGACACCGCGCTGCTCAAGCGCGTCGGGGTGTGGTTGCTCGCTGCCGCGGCCACCGTGGTCGTGCGTGGCGCCCTGGGGCTGTAACCTTCCCATCATGCTCACCCCCGATCAGTTCACCGCCTTTCTGTTCGCTGCCGTGCTGGTCACGGCCACGCCTGGTCCGGACAACCTGATGGTGCTGGGGCTGGGCATGTCAAAGGGCCGCCGCCAGGGTATGGTGTTCGGTCTGGGCTGTGCAGTGGGCTGCCTGAGTCACACCGCCCTGGCCGTGCTGGGCGTCAGTGCGCTGATTGCCGCTTCCCCGGTGGCCTTCACGGCTTTGAAGACGGGCGGCGGGCTGTACCTGATGTGGTTGGGCTGGCAGGCCTTGCGCAGCCGTGGCCCGACCCCTGTACCGGGTGCCTCCGCGATGGAGGACACGCCCTTGGGGCGACTGTTCCTCAAGGGCATGCTGGCCAACGCGATCAACCCCAAGGTCGGGTTGTTCTTCCTGTCTTTCCTGCCGCAGTTCGTGGCGAAGGACCACGGTTCAGCGGCCGGTCAGATCGGGGCGCTGGGGCTTGTGTTCACCGTACAGGCGGCCGTGCTGTTCGGCGCGCTGGGATACTTTGCCGGGCGCGTGGGCCAGTGGCTGGCCAGACGCCCGCAAGTTGGCCCGTGGCTGGACCGTGTGGCAGGCGGCGTCTTCATGGCGCTCGGCCTGCGGCTGGTGGTTGCGCGCTGAGCATTCAGGCGCGCAGCAACTGCTGCAGCCCTTCGACGCCCACGGGCGGCTTGGCCGTCCAGGGCACGACAAACACCTCACGCGCCAGACCATCGGCGATGCGGGCCATCTGCTTGCGCTCGCCTGCCAGGCGGGCGGTCAGGAGCGGGTCGCGCGTGCCCGCGGCCAGGATCGAGCGGTTCACGACCCAGGCATAGGGTTCGATTTTCGCCCGCCGCAGGTCGGCCTGCAGCGCCGCGGCCTGCGAAACCGGCGTCGTCTCGGGCAGCGTCACAAGGACGATGTGCGTGTATTGAGGATCCTGAAGCCGCATCAGCGGCGTGATCAGATGTGCGGCCCCCCCGCTGCCCTCGAATTCGCGGGTCATCTGCCGGTGATAGGCCCCCGTGGCATCCATCAGCAGCAGCGAATGGCCTGTCGGTGCGGTGTCCAGCACAACGAATGCGCTGCGAGCCGACGCGACCGTGCGCGAAAAGGCATGGAACACCGCCACCTCTTCGGTGCACGGCGATTTCAGGTCCTCCAGCATCAACGCCCGCTCGTCGTCGCTCAGGCCGGCCCCGCGGCTGGCCATGATCTTGTCGATGTAGCGCTGCGTTTCGGCCTTGGGGTCGATCCGGCTGACGTCCAGCCCCGGCAACTGGCCATCGAGCGTGCTGGCGAGGTGGGCGGCCGGGTCGGTGGTGCTCAGGTGCACGGCATGGCCTCGCTGCACCAGGCCGACGGCCAGTGCGGCCGCCAGCGTCGTCTTGCCCACCCCACCCTTGCCCATGACCATGATGAGGCCCTTGCCGGCGGTGGCCAGATCGTCCACCAGGCGCTGCAGGGGCGCGGCGGGCAGCGAGGTGTCTGCTGGCACGGCCGTGGGTTGCAGAGCCTGCGCGGCGGCGTCGTCCAGCAGGGCGCGCAGGGCAGGCACCCCCACGGTGTCGAAGGCGCGCAGCGGCACCGAGGCCCGCGGCAGCGCTTGCAGGGCCGCCGGCATGTCGGCCAGCGCGGCGTGGCCCCACGCTTCCATCGCTTGGGCGATGGGGTCGTCGGCGATGCTGGCCCGGAACACGCCATTGATCGCCAGCATCTGGCGCTGCAATCCCAGCGCGTTCAGTTCGACAGAAGTCCGGCCGGCCTCCTGCAGGGCGCCCTTCTCCGGGCGCGTGACCAGCACCACCATGGTCTGCGCCGGGTCGGTCAGCGCGGCCAGTGCGGCATTGAAGCGGGCTTCCTGCATCTTCAGGCCCGAGTGCGGGCCCAGGCACGAGGCGCCCCGGTCGTTGTCCTTCAGGAAGCCGCTCCAGGCCTTGGGCAGGCTGAGCAGCCGCAAGGTGTGGCCCGTGGGGGCCGTGTCGAACACGACGTGATCGAAGTGGGCGGCGTCGCCGGCCAGCAGGCTCGAAAACTCGTCGAAGGCGGCGATCTCGGTGGTGCAGGCGCCGGAAAGCTGCTCGCGCACCGTGGTGCGGGCCTCGTCGGTGGTGTCGTCGCCCATCTGCGCGATCACGCGCCGGCGGTAGGCTTCGGCCGCCTCATCCGGGTCGATGTTCAGCACGGACAGGCCGGGCACGGCGGGCACCGGCGTCGGCGTGTTGCGCAAGGGCACGCCCAGCATCTCGTCGAGGTTGGAGGCCGCGTCGGTGCTGACCAGCAGGACGCGCAGGCCACGGTCAGCCAGCTGGATGGCGGTGGCGGTGGACAGCGAGGTCTTACCCACGCCGCCCTTGCCGGTGAAGAAGACGAATCGGGTGGGTTGGTCGAACAGTGTCACGTGCGGCTCCCTGCAGATTACAGCGCGCGCTGGTTGACGCGGCGCATCAGTTCCTCGGCGGATTCCTTGCGTTCACTGTAGCGGTCGACCAGGTACGGTGCCATGTCGCGCGTCAACAAGGTGAACTTGACCAGCTCTTCCATGACGTCGACCACGCGGTCGAGGTAGCTAGAGGGCTTCATGCGGTTGTGCTCGTCGAACTCCATGAAGGCCTTGGCCACCGACGACTGGTTGGGGATGGTGAGCATCCGCATCCAGCGACCGAGCACCCGCATCTGGTTGACGGCATTGAAGGACTGCGACCCGCCGCACACCTGCATCACGGCGAGTGTCTTGCCCTGTGTGGGCCGCACCGCACCCGCGTTCAGCGGGATCCAGTCGATCTGCGCCTTCATGGTGCCCGTCATGGCCCCGTGGCGCTCGGGCGAGCACCACACCATGCCTTCGCACCAGAGGGTCAGCTCACGGAGTTCCTGCACCTTGGGATGGGTGTCCGGAGCGTCGTCCGGCAACGGCAGTCCGCTCGGATTGAAGATGCGGACTTCGGCGCCCATGGCGCGCAGCAGTCGCGCCGCTTCCTCGGTCAGCAGGCGGCTGAAGGCTCGCTCACGCAGTGAGCCATACAACATCAGGATGCGCGGCGGATGGGCCGACGGCGTGCTGGCCCGCAGCATGGCCGGATCCGGCACGCGGAAGTGCTCTGCTGCGATCTGCGGCAGGTCGCTGAGATCAGGCGTGGCGTCAGACACGGCGTTGACCTTGCGCGTCGATCACCACTTCCCCGTCCTCCTTGCTGAACGGGCCCTGTTGCGGTTGGTGAAGGATGTCGAGCACCTTCTCGGAGGGCCGGCACAGCGCAGTGCCCTTCGGCGTGACGACGATCGGGCGGTTGATGAGAATGGGGTGCGCCACCATGAAATCGATCAGCTCGTCGTCGGACCACTTCGGGTCGGCCAGGCCGAGGGCATCGTAGACCTCGCCCTTGTTGCGCAGGACGTCGCGCACGGCCACGCCGCAGTCGGCGATGAGCTGGACGAGTTCAGCCCGTGTCGGCGGGGTGTCGAGGTAGTGAATGACCCGGGGCTCGATGCCCGCGTTGCGGATCAGCGCCAGGGTGTTGCGGGACGTGCCGCACTGCGGGTTGTGGTAAATCGTGGTGTCGCTCATGGCTCGATCGTCTTTCTTTGCTGCCTGAATCACTGGTCCAATGGCTCTCATGTTCACGCGCCGCGCGCTCCTGCAACTGGGCCTGGCTTTGCCGGGGGCTGCTGCTGCGTCGCGCACGGGTCTTTCTGCGTCCTGGCCGCAATGGGAGGCCTACGCCGCAGCGTTCATCCAGCGCGACGGCCGGGTGATCGATGACCAGCACGCCACACGATACACAACATCGGAAGGACAGGCCTACAGCCTGTTTTTTGCGCTGGTGGCGGGGGATCGGACCCGGTTCGAGACCTTGCTCGACTGGACGCGGGACCACCTGGCGGGGGGCGACCTGGGCGCCCGCCTGCCGGGCTGGCGGTGGGGCCGCCACGACGATGGGCAATGGGGGCTGGTGGATGCGAACGCGGCAAGCGATGCAGACCTCTGGTTGGCCTACGCGCTGCTGGAAGCCGGCCGGCTGTGGCGCGAGCCAGGGTGGCGCCGCCTGGGGCGCCGTGTGCTCGCGCTGAGCGGCGAGGCAGAGGTCGTCCGGGCGGGCGGCCTGACGGTCCTCCTGCCCGGGCCGCTGGGCTTCCGGCTGGATGAGGACACCGTGCGGCTCAACCCCAGCTACCTCGTGCTTCCGCAACTGCGGCGCTTTGCGGCCGAGCAGCCTGATGGACCGTGGCGCGATCTGGCATTCGATACGGTGCGCTGCGTGCAGGGCGCGGCACCACGGGGTCTGGCCCCGGATTGGGTGCGCTTGCGCGCCGGGCGCTGGCTGCCGGACAGCACCGCCCCCGATGTCGGCAGCTATGACGCCATTCGCTGCTACCTTTGGGCGGGGCTGACGCATGCAGGCGACCCACTGCGGGCGCCGTTGCTGGCCTCGCTGCGAGGGATGGCGGGCGTGATCCGGGCACGAGGTGGCGTGCCGCCTCAGCACGTGAACGTACGCGATGGCACAGGCAGCGGGACCGCGCCCTCCGGCTTTGCGGCAGCGCTGCTGCCCTGCTTTCATGCGCTGGGCGACGCAGCTCAGGCGCAGGCGATGGCGGCCATTGTGAACGCCGCGCGGACGGCCAGACAGGGGCCGGCGGGTGCGCTGCCTGATGCGGTGGCACCATCTGCCCGATTGCTGGCGCAGCCGGAGCAGCCGCCCACCTACTACGACCAGGTGCTGGCCTTGTTCGGTACGGGCTTCATGGCACGCCGCTATGGCTTCCGAGCCGATGGCAGCTTGTGGACCGTTTGGCGGTCGTGAGCATCAGGGCACCCACGACATGCCAAAGGTGAGGTAAGTCCCCGTGCGGCCGTCCCGGTCTCGCTGCTGGCCTGCGCTGAACGTGGTCTGGACCCCGTGATCCCAGTTGCGCCCGATCACCACACCAGCAGCGGCATCGGCATAGCGCCGTCCTGCCTGGTAGGCCGCTTCTGCCCCGGCCACCCAGGCGCCACCGACCGGTCGGTGGCCTCTCAGTCGGACATGGTGGTCGCGGGGCCCCAGGCTGTACGCCGCTCTGGCTTCGAGCGTCCAGCCATCCGCAAGCTGTTGAATCAGCGCCGCCTGCGGCGACACCGAAGCCCGGGTGCCTTCCACGCTGTCGTCGAGCCCTTGGGGGTCGAGCCGGCTGTGCCGCGCGCCCACGGCCAGCGCCAGTTCGATCTGGCTTGATCCGGTCGACCATGCATGGCCGCGCGCGAACTCGATGCCGGGTGCATGCGCGTGCACTCGAACGCGCTGCCCGTTCTGCTCGGTGTCATAGCGATAGCGCAGCATGCTGACCACAGCCCGCGAGAAGGGCCCGCTGCCGAGCAGCTGCCCGGCATCGAAGCGCACCGCGCCAGCGTAGGTGTAAGCGCTGCTGCCCGAGAACTGTGCGCCCCCGAAGGCCAGCCACGGTGCCTCTGCTGTCGCGGCAGACTGGGCCCGGGCTTCAGGGCTGCCCGCAGCAATGGCGGGGGCGATCAGTGCAAGCACCAGCTTGTTCATGAGCGGGCTCCATCGTCCCGACGCTGCGCCGGCTGGGGCGGCAGGTGCCGCCGGCGGTAGATGTCCAGCGCCTTGCGGGTGAACCAGACGAGCAGGGCCAGCAGGACGATGAGGAGGAAAAGCGAGGTCCACGGGTACTGCGAGATCCAGAGGCCCAGCCCCCCGCGCAGCGAGTACGCCGTGAACGGCGCATCTTCCGCGGAATGCGTCTGCACCGTCTCTTCACCGGGGCGCCACGTGGCGCGGTCGCCTTTCAGCTGGCTCCATGGCCCGTGTGCGACCAGGGTGCCAATGGCAGCTTCGAGCGTGGCGGGCGTGGGCGCCGTGAACACCGTCATGGGGGCGTCGCGCACCAGGGCCGTGGCCGCAAGCGCACGGTTGCTGGGGCCGGGCCGCAACGTCACACCGGCCGACAGCACCGAAGGGGCGGCGTCGAAGTCCTCGATGTGGCGCCTGAGCGCCTGGAGGGTGTCGCCGCCTTCGAGCACGGCCACCGACGACGACTGGATCAAGGGGACCGCATCGACCAGTTCGCCCTCCGAGCCGATGCCGGCCGCATCGCGGACAGCGGCGGGGAGCTGTCCCAGCGCCCCGACCCAGATGCCGTGCCGGACGCCCTCGACGGGCCCGATGGCCATCTGCGTGCGCAGCAGCGGCCCCTTGAACACCTGCGTGAGCTTGGCCATCAGCGTCATGGCGGCCCCCACCGTGGCGTCGTCTCCGGCAGCGAGTTGGACCGCCATGCCGACGCCAACCGGTGCGCCGGGCGTGGGGCGCCCGCTTTGTGCAAGCAGCGCCAGATCTGGCCGACGCATGGGGCTGCCGCCAAAGGTCTGGATGGTGCTGTCGTCGTAAACCGTGACCGCCAGATTGCCGGGAAAGAACGGCTGGCACTCTCCCCCGCGGGTTTGCGGGACGAGAGCCGGCTCGAAACTCAGCGTGTTCCAGCCCGGGCGCAAGGCCCCTGCGGGCAGGCTGACCGCGTAGTTGTCATAGCTGCCGCCTGCGGGTTCGCTCAAGGGGATGGAGCCATGCACCACCCCATTGGCCACGATGTTCAAGGCCGATTGGGGCGCCATGCCCGCGGTGTAGCTGGCATGGACGCGCGTCTGGATGCGACCCTGCCAGGCGTCGTGCCACAAGCGAAGCGTGGTGCCACCGCTCTGCAGGCCCTTCAACGTGGCGGTGCGGTAGCCCAGCGCGCTCAAGGGATAAGCCTGGGTCGAGGGCTTCAGCGAGGCCGCCACCCCGGTGACGGAGCCGAGGGGCGGCATCCGGATCGAGGCCACCGCAGCCCAGGGCGTGTCGGGCCAGGGCATGGCCGGCATGGCAAACGCGGCGGCCGCCAGCCGCAGGTCCTGTTCCGTTTCTGCTGCAAAGACCACCATGAAGCGGGTGTCATCGCCGGGCACGTGCTGCAGCGACACGATGGGGCCCCGGTTGCGGGGCACGTTCGGGGGCAGGACGCTGGCCAGATCGGCAAAGCGCCCGGCCACGATGATGCCCGGTGCGTCGGCGGGCAGACTGGTGGCCAGTGAGGCAAGGCCCGGCGGCAGGCGTCCGGTGCGCAGCTGAACCGGGACGTAGTCGAGGCGCTGGCCCACGCCTTGCGCCACGAGGTTGAGCGCCGTGAGCATCTCGGCGCTTGCAGGGCGAGGGGTCAGCACAGGCAGTACGACGCGAGGCGCCCAGGTCAGGCGGGAGAACAGGTCTTCCAGTCTGTCCAGCCGGGTGGGGGGCGCGGTGAGGGTGTGCTTCACCGAGAAGCTGGAACCGGTCAGGTCCACGTCCGTCCAGAGTTCCGGTGCCAGCGGATACTCGCAGCGGTCCGTGTGGTGCTGAACGGCCTGAAGGCGCACATCGTTGTACCCGTGACGAAGCACATCGGGAGGCACGTCCAGATCGGCCTCAACCCGCGGGGATCGGCCATCCAGTGGCACTTGCCCGACGACGTGGCCGTTGACCGACACGGCGAGAGAGCCCGTCGTGAGCGCGGACGAGGCCGTGGCGCGCAGCCGCAGGCGCAGCTGCTGAACGGTCCAGTTCGGCGGCAGCGGCAGAGACACGCCGGCCTCGCCCTCCACCCCCCGCAATCGCAGCGGCGCAGTCGATCCCATGATGGCTGACAAGGACATCTGCCGCTCCGTGGGCAAGGGCTCTGCCCGTGCTGTCGTGAGCGCCATCACGCAACTGAGGAGCCCCGCGCCCCACAGCGCACTGCTTCTTGGCCACCACATGCATCATGCCTTTCCGCGATCCTGACGCGTGCCGTCAGCAAGCGAAGTGCCCGCCTGCGACGGCCGCCTTCGCACGCCGCGCTGCAGGGATTGCCACCAACGGTGGCCGACGCGCATGAGGTCGGCCTCGACATGCACCAGGTGGTCGATGCCATGGTGCCCGGCGTGCCGGAGCAGCCGCCACACCGATCGAAGAATCGATTGCCCCCCGTGGCGATGCCGGTTGTTGTCCACCAGAACCGAGCTGGAGCCAAAGGCGATGGAGACGGCCAGTCGTTCATCCTGCAGCGAGCGGAACCGGTATCGCACGCCCAGTGCCACCAGTCCGTCGGGGCGCACCCGCGCCGCCTGCACCGTGCCTTCCAACTCCACGCCTCGCCCGAGGAACTCGGCCCACACCGGCAGGCCGATCAACGACTCCACAGGCCGGTTGCCTGTCCATTGCTCAAGTACCAGGCCCGCGCCGGATGCCGAAGCGTCGACAGTCCGGCCCTGCCATGACTGGCCGTCCAGCAGCACGCCGGCCGACTCCCTGTGCGGCGCGCGCGGCTCGGCACGCAACTGGCGGCGTTCGAGCGTGATGCCCAGTGCGCCGAGCAGGAGCACCAGGTCGGCCACCGCCCAGAACTGCACGAAGGCGATGCCGCTACGCTGCCAGGTGGCGTCTGCATAGCGCTCGGCGCCCACGATGATGGCCATCACCGTGAGGGCCAGCAGGATGTAGAACGGCCAAGCCAGCGCCGAGACGAACTGCTGGTCCAGCACCTCGCCTTTCGGGGTCACCTTGAACGTCGGGGCCTGCGGCTGACGCAGTACCTTCCACAGCCCGGACACCACGTAGACCGACTGCACCACCTCGTACAGCTGCGACACGAAGGGCCACCGCACGCGGCCATAGAAAAACTGGGTCGACCACAGCGAGGCCAGCAGCGCCGGCCCGGCATAGGCCAGCAACTGGTCAGCGGTCGTGTCGCACAGCGTGATGCCGAACAAGAGGTAGACCGGGGGGGCCAGCAGCATGATCAACCGGGATGCCGCAAAGCCCCAGTACACGGCAAAGTTCGTGTAGAGCATGCGCTGCATGAAGCTCAGCCGCGGCTGCAACCAGGGGTTCTTCAGCAGGAAGATCTGCATCATCCCCTGCCCCCAACGGACGCGCTGCACGATGAAGCCCGAGAAGGTCTCGGGCTGCAGGCCGGACACCATGGGGCGGTTGTAGTAAGCCGAACGGTAACCGAGCGAAAGGGCATCGAGCGTGGTTTCCGCGTCTTCGGTGATGGTGCGGCCCGAGATGCCGCCCAGCTCATCGATCACCGCGCGACGCAGGATGGCCGCGGAGCCACAGAAGAACGACGTGCCCCAGAAGTCGAGACCCGGCTGCATCACGTCGTAGAACAGCTCGTTCTCTGATGGCGAGGCCTGGTGGGTTTCGAGGTTGCGTTCGATGGGATCCGGGCTGACGAAGTTGTGCGGCGTCTGCAGCACGAAGAGCTTCGGGTCGGCCAGAAAGAAGCCGACGCACCGGGTCAGGAAGTCCTCCGCGGGAATGTGGTCGCAGTCCAGCACCAGGATCAGCTCACCTCGCGTATGCGCCAGGGCGCTGTTGATGTTGCCGGCTTTGGCGTTCAGATTGCGGTCCCGCGTCAGGTAGCCCGCCCCGGCCCGCTGGGCCAGCGCCTGCAGCGTGGTGGCCCGTTCGGCGGCGGCTGCCGCACGAGCGGGGTCGGCGTCATTCAGCTTCTGCGCCGTCCCGCCGTCGTCGAGCAGCCAGACGTGCAGCTTCTCGGCGGGATAGCGCAACTGCGTGGCCGCAATGAGCGTCGGGCGCACGATCAGCGGGTCTTCGTTGTAGGTCGGGATGTAGACGTCGACGTGGGGCCACGTTGCGGTGTCCGAAGGAAGCGGGACGGAACGCCGGTAGAACGGCTCGCTGTTGATGACGAAGCCGAAGAGCGTGTTGATGAAGCTCCACCCCTCCGCCAGAAAGAGCAGGAGTCCGCACACCATGGACAGCAGCCCGTACTGAAGGGGCAGTGACTCGAACGCGCGCCACTGCATGTAGCGAAGAAACAGGAACGTGCTGACCGCGATGACCGTCAGACGCAGCAAGGACTTCATCCGCAGGGTCCGGGCCCGTCCCGAGAGGCTCACCGCCAGCATGAGCACACCGAGCAAGGGCGCGGCCAGGAGAAGCTGCGCGCCATGTGCCAAGGGGAGAGTCGCCACGGCGGTAAAAATTGCACCCAGCATCACCCAGGCGCCCAGCGTCGCCAGATCTCGGTGCGGGGAAGGAGCAGCGGCCATCGGCCGGCTCGAGCAGCCGCTGTGCCCGGCTGCGCGTCGCTATGGCGGTGATAGGAAATCTTGCGTTGTTCCTCGCGTCCTCGGCTTCTAGACTTTCGAACACGTTGCGGAAAGAAACAGGAGTCCAGAGATGTCTACCGAAGCAAAATGCCCGTTCGCGGCCGGCTCGTACGCCGCCCCCATCGCCCAGGCCCGCCGGAACCACGACTGGTGGCCCGAGCAACTCAACCTGTCGGTGTTGCATCAGCGCTCCCCGCTGTCCGACCCCATGGGTGCCGACTTCAACTACGCTGAAGCCTTCAAGCAGCTCGACCTGGACGCCGTCGTCAAAGACCTGCATGCCTTGATGACCGACTCGCAGGACTGGTGGCCCGCTGATTGGGGCCACTACGGCGGCCTGTTCATCCGCATGGCCTGGCACTCTGCCGGCACATACCGCATCCACGATGGCCGGGGCGGTGCCGGCAACGGTTCGCAACGCTTCGCGCCCCTCAACAGCTGGCCGGACAACGGGAACCTGGACAAGGCGCGCCGACTGCTCTGGCCGATCAAGCAGAAGTACGGCCGCACCCTTTCGTGGGCCGACCTGATGATCCTGGCGGGCAACGTGGCGCTCGAATCCATGGGCTTCAAGACCTTCGGGTTTGCCGGCGGCCGCCAGGACATCTGGGAGCCCGAGCTCGACATCAACTGGGGCTCCGAAAGCGAGTGGCTCGCCACCAGCGACAAACCCAACAGCCGCTACAGCGGTGACCGCCAGCTGGCCAACCCGCTGGCCGCCGTGCAGATGGGCCTGATCTACGTGAACCCCGAAGGTCCGGACGGCAACCCCGACCCGGTGGCCTCGGGCCGCGATGTGCGCGAGACCTTTGCCCGCATGGCCATGAACGACGAGGAAACCGTCGCGCTGGTGGCCGGCGGTCACACCTTCGGCAAGGCGCACGGTGCGGGCGATCCGAAGCTGGTCGGGCCCGAGCCGGAAGGGGCGCCCGTCGAAGAACAGGGCCTCGGCTGGATCAACCAGTTCGGCACCGGCAAGGGCGTGCACACCACCACCAGCGGCATCGAAGGCGCCTGGAAGCCCAACCCGACCCAGTGGGACAACGGCTACTTCGACATGCTCTTCGGTTACGAGTGGGAACTGACGAAGAGCCCGGCTGGCGCCCACCAGTGGACGCCGAAGAACTGCAAGCCGGAGCACCTGATTCCAGATGCCCACGACCCGAGCAAGAAGCACCCGCCGATGATGACGACGGCCGACCTGTCGCTGCGTTTCGACCCGGCTTACGAGAAGATCTCGCGCCGCTTCCACCAGAATCCGGCCGAGTTCGCCGACGCGTTTGCCCGGGCCTGGTTCAAGCTCACGCACCGGGACATGGGCCCGCGTGCCCGCTACCTCGGCAAGCTCGTGCCGCAGGAAGTGCTGATCTGGCAAGACCCGGTGCCCGCGGCAGACCACCCGCTGATCGACGCGAACGACGTGGCGGCCCTCAAGGCGAGGGTGATGGCGTCCGGCCTGTCGGTGCCGCAGCTGGTTCGCACGGCGTGGGCCTCGGCATCCACCTTCCGCGGCAGTGACAAGCGCGGTGGCGCAAACGGGGCCCGCATCCGCCTCGCGCCGCAGAAGGACTGGGCCGTGAACCAGCCGGATGAACTGGCACAGGTGCTCGGCGTGTTGACTGCGATCCAGACGGACTTCAATGCGATGCAGACCGGTGGCAAGAAGGTGTCGCTGGCCGATTTGATCGTGCTGGCGGGTGGGGCCGCCATCGAGGCGGCAGCCAAGGCGGCGGGCCACGATGTGACGGTGCCGTTCGCCGCCGGGCGCACCGACGCAACGCAAGAGCAGACTGATGTCGAGTCGTTCGCCGTGCTCGAACCGGTGGCCGACGGCTTCCGCAACCATGCCCGCACGGGATCGGAGGCGCAGGCGGCCGAGTTGCTGATCGACAAGGCACAGTTGTTGACGCTGACCGCGCCGGAAATGACCGTGCTCATCGGCGGCCTGCGCGCGCTGAACGCCAACACGGGCCAGCGCGCCCACGGCGTGTTCACGCACCGCCCGGGTGTGCTGACCAACGACTTCTTCGTCAACCTGCTCGACATGCGCACCGCCTGGAAGCGGTCGGCCACGGCGCCGGGCGTGCTGGAAGGCCGCGACCGGCAGTCCGGTGAAGTGAAGTGGACCGCCACTGTGGTGGACCTGATCTTCGGCTCGAACTCGCAATTGCGCGCGCTGGCCGAGGTCTATGCCTCTCAGGATGCCGAGAAGACCTTTGTGCAGGACTTCGTGGCGGCCTGGACCAAGGTGATGAACCTGGACCGCTTCGACCTCGCCTGATCCGCTCTGGCCCGATGAGGGCCGGATCGGGTGACGTGCCGCGCAGGCGGAACCTGCCTAACATAGCGGCTCTCTTGCCGCTTGATGTGCCTGATCGCCCATGTCCCGACTTCTCTCCGAACTGCGCCGTCTGTATGGCCTCGATGCAGGACCGGCCTCTGCCACGACCCCCACGCTCATCGACGCCGAAGGGCGTACCCGCACGCTGGTGATCGAGCTGGCACGGCCCGCGGACTGGGGTGCGCTCGCCCGGCTCTGGGAAGGCCTGCAGGCCGATCTGGATTGGCCCGCCCCGTCGATCGCGATCAATGGCCGGGACGGCTTTCAGCTGTGGGTGTCACTCGCAGAGCCGGTGACGGCCGCGCAGGCCGGGGCCTTGCTTGCTGCGCTGGTGGCGCGCTACCTGGCCGACGTGCCCGCGCAGCGGGTGGCCCAGTGGCCCGGTCGTGCAGAAAGCGGCGTGGCCTGGCGCCATGTGGATCTGGTGCCTCGCGAGCATCCCGGCGGGCAGTGGTCGGCCTTTGTCTCTCCGGGGCTGGCCCCCGTGTTTGCCGACACACCGTGGCTCGACATCCCGCCCGGCGAGGACGGCCAGGCCGATCTGTTGAGTGGCCTGAAGTCGGTCGGCGGGGAGCAACTCCGTGAGGCGGTGGCGTCCCTCGGGGGCGAACGTCGTGAGGACGCGGCCGCTCAGGCGGTTCAACCCGCTGGGTCTCCGGATCGCGCCCCTGCTGCATCGGGCCCGCAGAGCGAACCGCATCGCTTTCTGCTGCAGGTGATGAATGACGAGCGGGTCGACATGGCGCTGCGCATCGAGGCGGCGAAGGCCTTGCTGCCCTACGCGGCGAACGGCGTGTGACGCGACCGGTCAGACCGGCCAGCCACGGAACGCCTCGCAGGCTGGCTCGACCTTGCCGCACAACTCCGGCCGGTAGCCCTCCAGCGCCTGAAACGCCGCCTGGCAGGCCGGCGATCGCAGCATGCCCAGCAGCCGCTGTGCGCCCTTGGTTTCCAGCGTACTGGCCGACATGAGCAGGCCGTAGCGCTCGGTCTGCACCGGGATGAACTCCAGGCCAAACCGGCGCGCCGAGGTTTCGACCCCGAAGCCCGCATCGGCCATGTGACTGGCCACGTGGGCGGCCACGGCCGAATGCGTGTGCTCGCCCGGCGTGCCATCGGCCAGCGGGGCCGGGTCCAGCCCTTCGGTGCGCAGCAGCGTCTCCAGCAGGAGGCGCGTGCCCGAACCCGGCGCACGGGCCACAAAGCGGACTTCGGGTCGCAACAGGTCGGCCAGCCGGTCGATGTGCAGCGGGTTGCCGGGCTTCACCATCAGGCCTTGCCGGCGGGTCACCATGTGAACGTAGATCGAACCGGGCGCGAGCCATCGGCCGTATTCACGCAGCACCTCGCCTTGCACCGGGCCGGTGGGCAGGTGCAGGCTGGCCACATCGGCCGATCCCCCGTTCAGCGCGGCCAGCGCCTGGCTGCTGTCGGTGTAACGCCAGTCCATCGGCTCACCGGCGTCGCGCAGCAGGCGCTGCAGCGTCTCGATGGCAAAGCCGTGGCTGGCACACACGCGCAGTGGGCGCTCGGCATCGCGCAGCACGCGGTGCAGCTCGGCCTGAAGCTCGAACGCCAGGCTGTCGAGCTGTGGCCGCAAACGGGCCTCGAAGCGCCGCTGCGCCCACACCAGGGCCTGACCGAGTGGTGTCAGCTCAGATCCCTTGCCGCGCGCCATCACCACCAGCGGCGCGCCCATGGCGGCCTCGGCCTCGCGCACCAGCTCCCACGTGTGGCGGTACGACGCGCCGTGTGCCTTGCAGGCGGCCGAGAGGCTGCCGTGTGCCTGGATCGCCAGCAACCAGGTCATCACTCGGGGCGGCAACGGCGCGCCGCCGGGGCCGGTCACCTGCCAGGCTGGGTCGATGTGAACGTGCAGAGGCTTCATATGCTGCATGCGGCATATGTTATCGGCTGTCGGCAGCTTATTGCCACAGCCGGGCGGCTTCTCTACATTGCGGCTGATGGATGGCGGCCTCGCTGCCAGGCGGAGGAACATGCCTGTTCTGGCATAAACATAGCGAGCGCACCGATGAGCGAAGCAAAGATCCAGTTCTACAAAGGCCCCGCCGGGGGATGGGGCGCATTGCGCAGCGTGGCGCGCCAGCTGCTGCAGCATCGCATCGCTGCCAAGGGCTCGCGCACGCTGCTGTCGGCCAACCAGCCCGATGGCTTCGATTGCCCCGGTTGCGCCTGGCCCGACCGTCAGCATGCCTCCAGCTTCGAGTTCTGCGAGAACGGCGTGAAAGCCGTGGCGGCCGAAGCCACCGCCGACCGCGCGACCCCCGACGTGATCGCCCGCCACACCGTGACGGAGCTGCGCGGCTGGAGCGACCACGCGCTGGAGGCCATGGGCCGCCTGACCGAGCCGCTGGTCTACGACGCGCACACCGACCGCTACCGCGCCATCGGCTGGGACGAAGCCTTCGCCATCGTGGCCCGCCACCTGCGCGCCCTGCCCTCGCCCGACGAGGCGATCTTCTACACCTCGGGCCGCACCAGCAACGAAGCCGCTTTCCTCTATCAGCTGTTCGTGCGCGAGTTCGGCACCAACAACTTTCCGGATTGCTCGAACATGTGCCACGAGCCCAGCGGCATGGGCCTCAAGGGCAGTGTCGGCGTCGGCAAGGGCACGGTCACGCTGGACGACTTCGAGCTGGCCGACTGCATCCTGATCTTCGGGCAGAACCCCGGCACCAACCACCCGCGCATGCTCGGTGAACTGCGTGCGGCGGCCCGACGCGGCGCACGCATCCTCAGCTTCAACCCGCTGCGCGAGCGGGGGCTCGAGCGGTTTGCCGATCCGCAAAGCCCGGTCGAGATGCTCTGCGGCGGCGCCATCACCATCTCGTCCGACTACTTCCAGCTCAAGGTGGGCGGCGACATCGCGCTGCTCAAGGGCATCATCAAGCACCTGCTGCAGCTCGATGACGTAGCCTTGGCCAGCGGGCAAGCGCGCGTGCTCGACACCGCCTTTCTTGCCGAGCACACCGTCGGCTTCGAGGCCCTGCGTGCCGACATCGAAGCGGAAGAGTGGGCCCTGATCGAGCGCGAGTCGGGACTGAGCGCCGAGCGGCTGCGCCATGCGGCCGAGGTGATTGCTCGCTCTGACAAGGTGATCGCCTGCTGGGGCATGGGCATCACCCAGCATCGGCACGGCGTGGGCGCAGTGCAGATGATTGCCAACCTGCTGCTGATGCGCGGCATGGTGGGCCGGCCCGGTGCCGGGCTGTGTCCGGTTCGTGGCCACAGCAATGTGCAGGGCGATCGCACCATGGGCATCTACGAGAAGCCATCGGCCGCTTTCCTGGATCGCTTGCAGGCCGTGTATGGGTTCGAGCCGCCGCGTGCCGAGGGGTACGACACCGTGGGGGCCATCGAAGCCATGCGCGATGGGCGCGCGTCGGTGTTCTTTGCCATGGGCGGCAACTTCGCAGCGGCCACGCCAGACACGCCCACCACCTGGGCCGCACTGCAACGCTGCGCGCTGACGGTGCACGTGGCCACCAAGTTCAACCGCAGCCACACGGTGATCGGCCGCGAGGCGCTGGTGCTGCCCTGCCTGGGCCGCACCGAGATCGATGAGCAGGCACATGGCATCCAGCATGTCAGCGTGGAAGACTCGATGAGCATGGTGCACCTGTCGGCTGGCATCAACGCGCCCGCCTCGCCGCACCTGCTGTCGGAGCCGATGATCGTGGCGCGGCTGGCCGCTGCCACCTTGCCCGACAGCCGCGTGCCGTGGATGTGGCTGGTGGAGGATTACGACCGCATCCGCGACCACATCGAGGCGGTGTTCGATGACTTCAAGGGCTTCAACGACAAGGTCCGCCAGCCGGGGGGATTTCGCCTGCGCAACACTGCGGGTGAGCGCGTGTGGGCCACGGCGTCGGGTCTGGCCGAGTTCCATGTACACGCCATCCCGACCGACACCGCCGTGCACCGTGCCAAGGCCGTTGCCAGTGGTGAAGGCTTGGCCGGCATGGTGTTCACGTTGACCACCGTCCGTTCGCACGACCAGTACAACACCACGGTGTATGGCCTCGACGACCGTTACCGAGGCGTCTTCGGCCAGCGGCGCGTGCTGTTCATCCACGCCGAAGACCGCGCGCGGCTCGGCCTGCCGGAAGGCGCCTGGGTCGACCTGGTTGGCGCCGCACCGGACGACGACCGCGTGCGCGAGGCCGAAGGCTTCCGGCTTGTGGACTACGACATTCCGCGCGGGTGCGTGGCCGGCTACTACCCCGAGACCAACGTGCTGGTGCCGCTGAGCAGCCACGCAGTCGGCGCGCGCACGCCCACGTCCAAATCCATTCCCGTCCGCCTGCGTCCGTCGCGGGCGGTGACGGAGGCCGCTTGAACCGCGACCCGGTGTTTGATACGGGGCCCGCCATGCCGGGTGTCGTTCCCTTCGACGTGGTCCGTCACGATGGCGGCCACACGCAGCCGCGCGCCGATGTCGTCATCGACGAGCGACCGGTTGCACTCGTCTACAACGGGCTGTCGCACGTGGTGATGATGGCGACGCCGCTCGACCTGGAGGACTTCGCGCTTGGCTTCTCCTTGTCCGAGGGACTGCTGAACTCGGTGGATGAAGTGCGCGACCTGACCGTGCAACCCGGCGCCATGGGCCTGACGGTGCAGATCGAGGTTTCGCCCCGCGCCTTTGCCCGGTTCAAGGACCGCCGCCGGCATCTGGCCGGGCGCACCGGCTGTGGGCTGTGTGGCGTGGACAGCCTGCAGGCCTTTCACGAGGCCTTGCCTGCGAGCACCGAGACCCAGCGCACGGGGGCCCTCCCCGGCCCCGCTGCCATCGCACGGGCCTTCGCTGCCTTGCCGGCCTTGCAACCCTTGCAGGCCCAGACGGGCGGATGCCACGCGGCGGCGTGGAGCAACGTTCAGGGCGAGATTCAACTGGTGCGCGAAGACGTGGGCCGTCACAACGCGCTCGACAAACTCATCGGCGCCCTGGTGCGTCAGGGCGAGGCCCTGCCTGAGGGCTTCGCACTGGTCTCGAGCCGGGCGAGCCACGAGATGGTCAGCAAATGCGTTCGCTTGGGAGTGGGCACCCTCGCTGCCATTTCGGCGCCCACCAGCCTGGGCGTGGATCTGGCGCGGCGGGGTGGTCTGCAGCTGTTCGGCTTCTGCCGCAGCGAGGTGGCGGTGCAATATGCGTGACTTGATCCTGACGGAAGTGAGACTTCAAGCTTTGCGCCCTTCCTCAGGCCTGTAGCGGTTGACAGCGAGCACGGCGATCAAAGCGAGACCAAGTGCGCCGCGAACCAAAAGGCGGCGATGGAGACCATACCTATCGTCGTGACTGGAACAATGAACATCCCTGCCTCGAAAGGCGCATCGTCACTGCAAGGGCATCAGGCCCTGCTTTTGCATGTCCCACACCGTCCAGAGGATGGCGTCTGACAGGGCTTGCTTGAGAGCGTCGTTGTTATCCCGGTAGGTTTGCAAGCCTGGCGGTGCCGAATCGCTACCAAAGCGGATGTTCACATCCACGCGCACCGGCGGGTGCGCCACCACCTTGTCTTTGGTAGTGATTTGCAGCGACACGTCGTATTCGCCCTTGGCGGTGAAACCAATGGCGCCGAGGGTCAGGCCGCCCAGCACGCCGTGAGCGATGCCCCGCGCTGTGTCGCCAGCCGTGGAATCTACCTCCTTAACCACAACGAGCACCTTGCCGTCCTCGCCCTGCGGGGAGGGCTGGATCACCCCCGTCTTCTTCAAGGCCGCCACCGCGCCGGTGTACACCCAGGGGCTGGCGTCGTTGTACAGCTCCTCACCGCGGTAGCGGCGGGTCACCACTTGCAGGCGGAGGGGCTCCTGGGCGGCGACGATTTGCTGCGGCTCGATGGTGGCGAACTGGTGCGTCACGTAGGCCGTGGGCGGCGTGGTGCAGCCGGCCAGGCCAATGAGGGCCGCGCAGGTGAGGAGCAGCTTGGCTTTCACGGTGGTGTCCTTCACTTCTGCGCCGAGACCTTCGAGGTCACAGGCTGGCGGGTGACTTCGTCTTCGATCCAGACCGAGGAGTCGCTTTTTGAGAGGATACCGACGACGCGGTACCGCTTGTCGGCCTGCGGGGTGAAGTCCACCACGCCTTCCACCTCGAAGAAGGTGCCCATGGCGCGGCTGGCGATTTCATGAATGGGCATTCCCGTGATATGGCTGCCGCGCAGCTTGACCTTCATGGCCTGAGCCGGAATGAGTCGCTCGGTGACTTCGAGCCGGATGGTGGCGCCCTTGCCGTAGCTGGCTTGGCGTGTGGTCAGGAAGCTGTCTTGGATGCTGTGCCCATCGATCGCCGTGAGCGCGAAGATCTGCGCCTTGCTGCCGTCTTCGGCCATGCCGCTGTCGCTCACTGTGGCTATGGGGCCGGTGTAGTTCTGAGGGATGGGTTTGTAGCTCGCGCAGCCGGTGATGGAGACGAGGGTGGCAAGGAGGAGGGTTGGGAGGAGTTTTTTCATGTGCGTTTGAGATGGGTAAGGAGACCGGGTTTGTGGTGACTTGGTCGGAGTGCGTTGCTGAACCTGGGTTCGCGCATGAGGGCCTTGCCTTCGATCGCTTGCGTGCCGTTGAAGTACGCCGCCATTGGTCGGCGCTTCGTCCCATGACATGTGATGACGCAGAGCCAAGTGCCCAATGGAATGGCTCCCATGCGATAGGTCAGCAATGCAAGTAGGGCCCATCCGACAGCGCGAACTAGCGAGGTGTTAGGGCTTCGCGAACGCCGCTTGGAGCTCAGCAATTGAGTATGGCGGCTCCCGTCGGTGAAGCATTGCATGACAGTTCGGGCAGACCGGGCGGAGATCGGCAATTGGATCAACTTGGTAAGCAGCCTTGATCGTGGAAAGAGGTTTTAAATGATGAACCTGAATGAAGCCGTGCCCGATTGCCCCATACTGCTTTTCAAAGTTCATCTGACAAACGGAACAGCTTAACCCGTAATGTGCTAGGCAGGCTTGTCTCGCAATCGGACTGCGCTCGTAAGCATTCACGAGGACGGACTTTGCTGTTCCTTCTGTGTAGGTCTGTGAAGGAGAGAGCTCCTCTGGGCCTGAGAAGAGTTCCGCTCCGTCCTGAAGCTCGAGGACTGGAATGTAGCTATACCCATAGCTCTCAGAGACTGGCTTTCCATCAGAGGCCTTTAGGAGGCGAGAGATGGGGAACTTGCATATCACGGGCTTACAGTTGCTAATAACGTATAGGGACTTAACTGCGGAATCGGATTCTTCCCAGAGGCCTTCAGTCTCGGTGCTTGCCGGCGCGGACTTAAGCCACGCCTCAGTGTCGTGGCTACCTGTCTTAGGGTCCAAAATAAGAATTTTTAGGGTCGCCTCGTGGGTAACGACCGGTGCGTCTCCAATGGCGGCAAGGTAGATCTTTAGAGTCTCCTGCTTGTCCAATGCTTTCTTCGCGTTAGTCCAGCGAACGGATGAGCGAAACGTGATCGGTTCGCTGGGACTCACCTTTGCGCGTTCAACGGCTTCTTCAATGTACGCGCGATGATTTCGCGCGAATATGGCAAGTCGATGCATCTAGTTCACTCCTTCGAACGCCTAACGAATAGCGAGGTCGGTTGTTTGATGTGACCTAACGCCCCATGTAAGCAGCGCTTGAGCACCGAAGGTGCAGAGGGTGCCAAGCTATAGAGGGCGGCAATGAAGCTCATTGCCAAGTTCCAACTCTAAGGTGCCTAAAAAATCGCTACTGATTAGCTCTGGATATTGCGAAAAATCGTTCAGTTGCGCGATCTTAAGTTGATCAAGAAAGCGCTGACCATCTATTAGCTCGATAAATAGGCCTTTTGATGAGGCAGTGGCCACTACCTCCGCACCGCCAGACTGAAATCTGGAGGTTGTTACAAAGGCGCCCTTGGTATATCCGTTCAGTACCATGGTTCCCAAAAGCTACCCGTATGGACGAGACTTCTATTGCATTCTTGTGCCGCTTGACCTGAACAGCGGTATATTGATTTTCGCCGTTGCGAAGAACAACATCGACTCCACCTCCGCGTTGAACCGACAGTTAGGTCTTCGCATACTTGACCTTCAAAGTCATGTTCCCCGACTTGCCGACCATTACCTTAATTGGAACTCCTTCGATATTGCTACCAAAGTCGAGGCCGACTTGTTGAGACAACGTTACTTCGAGGCTTTCAGCCCCAGATTCCTTTCCTGCTTTAATGATCTCGATTGCTGCTCGCTTCTGTTGCTCGATTGTCGCTTCTGTTGGCGCAAACAGCTTTTCGCCAGCATCAATCGCTTTCTTACCAAGGTAGGCCAGCGGGCCTATTCCTGGCACAATAAGTAGCGGCAAGTCCTTGTCCTTGATTTGCCTGGCTGCCTCAAGCAGTCCCTCTTTCGTGGTGAGGTCGAATTTTGTGTTCATTTTTTGGGGCTGAGGACGTATTGAAGAGGCCTAACGCCCTAGTTAACCGGCGCCGGAGCACGAAGTGCGGAGGGCACCGCGGCAGGCCATGAGAATGCCGAAGGCATGGCCTGCCGTGGCGTCCGCGTTGAACGACCAGTTAGGCTGGTGACAGGTGCAGCGTTGCTCCTGTAGATTGAAAATTTGCATGCTGTGGTTAGAAAACCGTTTTGATTACCTTGGTCACGCCAGTTAGCAAGTCCGCAATTTGTTCTTGCGTTGGGTCTGGCTTGCGAGCATGGTCGCAGAGGTTGCGCAAATCAGCAAGGTGTTGAATGAACCTCCATTGAGGCACGTCGATAACACCATTTGTCTTTAAGAGCTCATTGAAGTCGGAAATGGTTGGGTTCTTCTTTGCGACTGTGATCTGATGATCCGAGCAAACCTGCGCGAGGTGCCCTTCGAGGACAACCCCAGCCAAGGCGCCCGCTGCTCTAAAGAACTTGAACTTGGCTAGATGTTCTGCTGCCTGAAGTTCAGAGTCGAATAGATCTGCTTGCAGCACTTGCCGAATTTCCATTAGCGATGATTCAAAGCGAGCTTCTGCGGCCTTAAGAATTGCAACCTGCTGGTCGAATTGGGGGATGGCAGCTTTGCTGTCCACGACAACCTCGTCGCCGAAGCGAGTAACTCGAAGGCTTTGAAGATAATCTTCGATACGGTAGCTTTCGTAAGAAATGCTTTTGCGCGCCTTGGGCTTTTCGTAGTGGCGAATAAAGTCTGCCAGACGATCTGGTATCAGCTGTCGGATGACAGCTTGGGCTTCGGTGTACCAACGTTGGTATTCTTTGCTGAAGCTCGGCAAGTCCTTTAAATATGCCTCCGCTTTCGACTTCAGTTGCTCCTTGACAGCTTTCTTGAAAGCTTCCCCATGACATTCAAGCTGCATTGCCATTTGCAATTTTTCACCACGCTTGATGAGTGCGGCCAAGTCTGATTTGAACCTGTCAATGTTTGAAGCCATGTGTTCGTTCCTGCAGATTTTGTAAGCTACTTTGGCGAAAAGTTGAGCGGCCTAACGCTCAAGGTAAGCGGCGCCGGAGCACCGAAGGTGCGTAGGGCACCAACACTGGCCATGACAATGGCGAAGCCATGGCCAGTGTTGGCGTCCGCTTGACCGCCCAGTTAGGCGCTGGATTTTGGACTGTGGTGTTGCACTTCATACTTGAATCCGCGCTGTGGATCGTAGTTGCAGTGCATCCACTCCACTTGAGTCTTGATGTTTATTGCTTTCTCCTGTGCATTATTGGGCGAGCACCCCATAAGACCTCGGCTGGCTCTGGAGTGGCAGCAATGGATGGGCGCTCTGAAATGACTTCCATGGTCAGACCTCGCTTGAAGCCATCAAGGTGCGTGACTCTTTTAAATAGATCTTGGCTCTTGTCGCCTTTTGTGCATCGCGGCAGCCATTTGCCAAGATATGTGCCGAGAGTAATGAGGCGATGCTTTTCCGCAAGTGGCGTTCGAGTTCTGATGGATTGAAAGCTCGCCGCGTCAACAACGTAGATCTGCTTGCGAGTGTAGAAGATTGCGACTGATTCACCTGTATGAGTGAGCATGTTGGTAGCTTGCTCTTGAAGACGCGCGGCCTCCGCCGTGGACATGCGTAATTCGCGAACAGGCTCGTGGCCCCGCAGAAGCTTGGCTTGAAAGAGTGCTGTTTTACTTACGCTAGCGTCGGGCGTTTGGACGGTCACAAGAAAACCACCATCGGCACCCGCTGATGGCTCCTCTGTGTTCTTGTTTAGTTGCCGGTAGTTAAACCTGACCTGAAATCCATCACCTCTTACTGATTGACGGCGTAGAGCATGGCCAAGGACTGGCGTAATACCTTCCTCACTTCCGTGATTCGGTAGTTCATTGAGAACCTCCTCAACCGCCGCGTCAATCCGGTTGGCCAGCGCCTGCTGCACGTAGGCATCTATCAAGAACGTCACTTCGATTCCATTTCATGTTTGAAGCGCGAGCTGCTTCGCAACTAGTGGCCTAACTGTGTTTTAGCGGACACGACCGTCCGGTTACATTGTCCATTTATCAGTCTTGTAACACGAGACACCCGACTGCGGCACCCCTCCTAAGTAGGCGTCCCAGCTAGACTTTCCACGCGAATCCGGCGCCCATTGCATCCGTATAGGCCCCAACCAAGCCGGACATTGTTACTGTCCGTTCCCCGCGCCGAAGCCACTCCATCCCCGCACTGATTCAGCGATCGAAACTGCTCCACCTGGAACGCGACGCACCCAAGCGTCACGAACGTCGCCGAGAATCCGGCCATGCTCGCCCGCCACCCCGCCCTCGCCCTGCTGCTCGCCGCCGCTCTGCCTGCGCAGGCCGCCCGCCCCTTCATCACCGACGACGCCCGCCTGACCACCGCCGGCAGTTGCCAGCTCGAATCCTGGACGCGGGCGGAAAGCGGCAGCACCGAGTTCTGGGCGCTGCCTGCGTGCAACCCCTGGGGCAATCTGGAGTTCACTGCCGGCATGGGCACGGCGCGCATCGAGGGCCGCCCCGACTCGCACGATCACCTCTATCAGCTCAAGACGCTGTTCAAGCCACTGGAGACCAACGGCTGGGGCTGGGGCCTGGGGGTCGGCACCGTTCGCCATCCCGGCGTGAACCCGGGCCCCAACCTGCTGGGCAACGTCTACGCCTATGTGCCGATGTCGTTCTCGTTGCGCGACGACCAGGTGGTGGTGCATGCAAACGTCGGCTGGCTGCGAGACCGCGCAAGCCGGGAGCACAACCTGACCTGGGGCCTGGGCGGAGAGATCCGGCTGACCGACCGGGTCCTCGGCATTGTGGAAACCTTCGGTGACCACCGCCACCGCCCGCTGTTCCAGATCGGCGCGCGGTTTGCCCTCGTGCCGGATCGCGTCCAGATCGATGCCACCGTGGGCGAGCGCGTGAACGGCCCGCACAGCAGCCGGTGGATTTCGTTCGGCGTGCGCCTGACCCCTGACCGGCTTTTCTGACGGCTCAGGCGTGTCCTTGCACGCCCTCGGGTTCGGGCCGCAGCCCGCCGCCCTGCAAGGCCCACAGCACCCCCGCCACCAGCAGGCCCGCGCCCACCAGGGTGCCCGGGTCCGGCGCCGTGCCCCGCAACATCAGCGCGTAAGCCAGCGCGGCCAGCGTCTCGAACACGATGAGCTGGCCCACCAGGGCTGTGGGCAGCCGCTGGCTGGCTTCGTTCCAGCACAGGGTGCCGACCCACGAAGCCAGCAGGCCGATGGCGAACATGATGCCGACGAAGGCCTGCGCGCGCGGCCCGAAGGGCATGGCGAAGGCCGAGCCGCTGGCTGCGTTCCAGAGCCAGAACCCGGCATAGCCGACCAGCGCCAGGGGCAAGGTGGCCAGGCCCTGTGCCGTGGCCCAGGTGCGCGGGTTGCGGTCGGGGTGGGCGCGCAGCCAGTCGGCGTTGCGCAGCGGATACCAGGTCCAGCACGCCACGCCGAACACCGCGAGCACCGCGCCCAGTGCGTAGTTCGCCAGGTCAAGCTGGCCGCGCTCAGTCAGCAGGGCCAGTTCGGCGCGGTTGACCAGCCCGATGCCGGCGAGGATCAGCAGCAACGAGGGCCCCAGCCGTTGCCAGGGCAACCGCCCGTCTCGGCGGGCGTTGCGCCGGTTCGAGCACAGCGCGATGACGACCGGCAGCGTGCCGATGATGACGGTGGGCAGGGGCCCGCCGGCCAGCTGGATGGCCGAAGCCAGGCAGCAGTAATAGACCACGTTGCCGACCAGGGCCAGCTTGAGCGCATCCTTCCAGTCGGCGGCGGTGAGCTGGCGGAGGTTGGTGCGGTCAAGCCAGCCCAGAGGCAGTGCGATCAACCCGAAGGCCAGGTAGCGCGCAAAGGACAGCAGGGCCGCTGGGTATTCCGGCAGCAACACCGGGGCGACGAAGACGAGCCCCCACACCAGTCCGGCAACGAGGGCAAACAGGGTTCCGATCCACATCGGCCGGATTATCCCAACTGCGGCGGCTGAAAGCGCTGGCGGGCCTCGGCCACTTGCGCGCGCACGGCGCAGTCGGCGGCGTGGTCATTGACGAGCCCCATGGCCTGCATGAAGGCGTACATGGTGGTCGGGCCCACATACTTCCAGCCGCGGCGCTTGAGTTCCTTCGACAGCGCGATCGAGGCTTCGCTCGTGGCCACGGGGGCGGACAGGACCTCGTCCGTGCGCGGCGCTTCGAACCGCCAGAAGAAGGCCGCCAATGAGCCGCACTCGGACACCAACTCCAGCGCGCGGGCGGCGTTGTGAATGGCCGCTTCGATCTTGCCGCGGTGGCGCACGATGCCCTCGTCCTGCAGCATGCGGTCGACGTCGGCTTCGGTAAAGCCGGCCACGCGGTGGAAATCAAAGCCGGCAAAGGCGCGCCGGAAGGCATCCCGCTTGTTGAGGATGGTCAGCCAGCTCAGGCCCGACTGGAAGCCTTCCAGGCAGATCTTTTCGAACAGGCGACGGTCGTCGGCCACCGGAAAGCCCCATTCCTCATCGTGGTACGCGCGGTAGGCGGGCGTGCTCAGGCACCAGCGGCAACGGACGAGGCCATCTGGGCCGGCGGCGGTGGGACTCATGCATGGGCTCCTGGTGCGCGAAAAGAGCGGGCCAGCATAGCAGGCACCCAAGACACCCGCAGCGGGCACCCCGTTTGCCGGAAGAAGGGCAAGCGCACGAGCGCTGCGCCCCCACACCCCCGGCGGACTGCGCTCAGAAGTCCCGCCTGACCCGAAGGAAAACGTCATGCCCACATCCAAGTCCACCAGCTCCAAGTCGAGCAGTTCGAAGTCGGCCTCTGCCTCGCAGGGCAAGACGGCGGCGAGCCAGCCGGAAGCCGTCAAGCTGCTGGTGAAGGACCACAGGGAAGTCAGCAAGCTGTTCAAGGCCTATGCCAAGCTCGTGAAGGACGAGGCGGAAGGCAGCGAGAAGCAGGCCCTGGTGAGCGAGATCTGCACCATGCTGAAGGCGCACACCGCCATCGAGGAAGAACTGTTCTATCCCGCCGCACGCGAACTGATCGAACAGGACATGGTTGATGAAGCGGTGGTCGAACACGCCAGCGCCAAGGACCTCATCAGCCAGATCGAGGCCATGCAGCCCGATGAAGAGCTGTACGACGCCAAGGTGACCGTGCTGGGCGAGTACATCGAACACCACGTGAAGGAGGAAGAGGAAGAGATGTTCCCCAAGGTTCTGAAGGCCCGCAGCGATGTGGACTTCGACGAACTGGGCGAACAGATGACCGCCCGCAAGGAAGAACTGCTGGGCGAGATGGGCGCCGATGGCGCGATGCACTGAATGCCGCCACCTGGCCGGCAAACCAGGAGAACACCATGGATACCGCTGAAGTGACCCCCTCCCCCGCGCTGGCCCGACCGGTCGATCTGGCCGAGACGGTGCTGCGCACCGCCGAGCAGTTCTGCCAGATGAACGTGGCTGCCACGAGCGTGATGCTGCAGGCACAGGCGCAGGCGGCTGGCGCCGTCGGCCTGCCGGACTGGTCGGCCATGATTGCGGTGGGCAGTGAGCAGACCCGCCACATGCTGACCATCGGAACGGACCAGCTCGTGCAGGCCGCGCAGCATGCCGACGCCATGGCGTGCGAAATGCAGCGCAACACCTCGCAGATGCTGCAGGACCAGACGGCTCGGGCCACCGAGATGGTGAGCACGAGCCTGGACCAGATGGGGCAGCGCGCGCGAGACCAGCTTGACCGCGTGGGCGCCTGGCAGGACCGCACCGTCAACGCGGCGGCCGGCTGGACGCAGGCCACTGCCGATGTGATGGAGCGCATGCCGAGACCCGACCTGCGGATGGCACCGCTGTCTCAAGCGGTTCAGAGCGCGCTGCCAGCCGGGCCGTTCTGATCAGTCGCTGGCCCTCTCTTCCATGAAGGGGGCCAGCGCTTCTCTCACCGTCCGCGCATGGATGTCGCCATCGTCGGTGACCAGGATGTGCAACTGCACCGAGCGTGCTTCCGAGCGGTGAGTCTGCCCGGCGCCGAGCGGCGCATGCTCCTCGCTGGTCGCTGTTCGCGCCGTGTCGATCACCAGTTCCCAGGATTGCGCCTCCGACACGTGCGGCATCACGAAGTCGATTTCTTCGTGGCTGGCGTTGAAGACGACGAACACGGTCGCGTCGTCTGACGGCCGGTCAATGCCGGACGAGGGCGCGCGCCCATCAAGCAGCATGCCGATCCATCGACGTCCCGGGTCGTGCCACTGCTCTTCGGTCAGGTCGTTTCCCTGTTCGTCCAGCCATGCACAGTCGCGCAACTCGAACGCCTCACGCCATTCGCCGGTGAGAAAACGGTTGCGTCGCAGAACCGGCAAGGCTTGCCGTAATGCCAGCAGCCGCTGCACGAAGCGCGTCAAGCGCATCCCGTCTTCGCCGATGTCCCAGTCGAACCACGAGGTTTCGTTGTCCTGACAGTACGCGTTGTTGTTGCCACCCTGGGTGCGGCCGCATTCATCGCCGGCCAGCAGCATGGGCGTGCCCTGCGCCAGCAACAGCGTGGCCAGCAGGTTGCGCTTCTGTTGTTCGCGCAATGCCACGATGTCGGCGTCGTCGGTGGGGCCTTCCGCGCCGCAGTTCCACGAGCGGTTGTCGGCATGGCCGTCGCGGTTCTCTTCGCCGTTGGCTTCGTTGTGCTTGTCGTTGTAGCTCACCAGGTCGTGCAGGGTGAAGCCGTCGTGGGCGGTGATGAAGTTGACGCTGGCCCATGGGCGCCGGCCGCGGCGATTGAACTTGTCGCCCGATGCGGTCAGTCGCCTTGCCAGGTCGGGCACCTGCCCTTCATCGCCCTTCCAGTACGCGCGCACCGTGTCCCGGAAGGTGTCGTTCCATTCGGCCCATCCGGGTGGAAAGCCGCCCACCTGGTAGCCGCCCGGCCCGCAGTCCCACGGCTCGGCAATCAGCTTGACGGACGACAGCACCGGGTCCTGGCGGCAGCTGTCGAGAAACCCCCCGCCTTCGTCGTAACCGTGCGGCTCGCGGGCCAGGATGGTGGCGAGGTCGAAACGGAAGCCGTCCACGCGCATCTCGGTGGCCCAGTAGCGCAGGCTGTCGGTGACGGTCTGCAGCACCCGCGGGTGGCTGAGATTCAGCGTGTTGCCGGTGCCCGTGTCGTTGATGTAGTAGCGCGGCTGGTCCGGCATCAGCCGGTAGTAGCTGGCGTTGTCCACGCCCTTGAAGGACAGCGTGGGACCGAGCTCGTTGCCCTCCGGCGTGTGGTTGTAGACCACATCCAGGATGACCTCGAGGCCGGCCGCATGAAACCGCTCGACCATGTACTTGAATTCGTCGATGCTCGGTGCACTGAGGTAACGCGGATGCAGGGCGAAGAACCCCAGCGTGTCGTAGCCCCAGTGGTTGCGCAGGCCCTTGTCGAGCAGGTAGGGCTGGTCCACGAACATCTGGACGGGCAGCAGTTCGACCGAGGTCACGCCGAGCTTGCGGATGCGCTCGATCACGGCGTCCTCTGCCAGGCCGGCGAACGTGCCCCGCAGGTGGTGTGGCACGTCGGGGTGCCGCTGCGTGTAGCCGCGCACGTGCGTCTCGTAGATCACGGTCCGGTCCCATGGCACGCGCAGCCGTTCGTTCTGCTGCCACTGGAAGCGGGAATCGACCACCACGCACTTGGGCATGAGGTGGGCGCTGTCGCGCTCGTCGAAGCTCAGGTCGGCGTCCGGGTGGCCGATCTCGTAGCCGAACAAGGCCGGACCCCATTGCAGGGAGCCCATGAACGCCTTCGCGTAGGGGTCGAGGACCAGCTTGTTCGGGTTGAAGCGATGGCCGGCATCAGGCTCGTACGGGCCGTGGACACGGTAGCCATAGCGGGTGCCGGGCCCGATGCCGGGCAGGTAGCCGTGCCACACTTCATCGGTGTACTCGGGCAGCGTGACGCGCGCCCACTCGGTCTCGCCCGACTCGTCGAACAGGCACAACTCCACTTTGGTGGCATGCGCAGAGAACAGCGCGAAGTTGACGCCCTGACCATCGTACGTGGCGCCCCGTGGAAAAGGGGAGCCTTCAGCCAGCGCCCCCAGGTCATATCCCGAACCCATCGATCATGACTCCCGTGGCACCCGCACCCGACGGGTGACTTGCAGCGGTGGCCACAGGGGCGATCCGGGCAAACCTCGTGCCCGAGCGGTCAGGCCGATGTACCTTGCAGAGCGCGTTGCACGAGCGTCTGCAGGCGGGGCACTTGCTCCGCTTCAAACCAGGGGTGCTGTTTCAGCCAGCGGTTGTTGCGCGGACTGGGGTGAGGCAATACGACCGTCACCGGGTGCCCGGCAAGCTGCTGGCGCGCGAGTTCGGCCAGCGATGCACTGTTGCCGGGAAGGTGGTGGGCCAGCGCATACCGGCCGATGACCAGCTTCAACTGGAGGTCGCGCAGTTCGTGCAGCAGTCTGGCGTGCCACTGTGCAGCGCATTCCGGGCGCGGTGGCAGATCCCCTGAAGGGCCCGTGCCCGGATAGCAGAAGCCCATGGGCAGGATGGCCACGCGGTGTGGGTCGTGGAAGGCGGTCGCATCCAGGCCGAGCCAACGGCGCAGCCTCTCACCGCTTGCATCGCTGAATGGGATGCCCGTAGCATGGACCTTGCGGCCCGGCGCCTGGGCTGCGATCAGGATGCGCGCCCGCGGGTGCAGTTGCAGCACCGGGCGCGGCCCGAGGGGCAGCACGCTCTCGCAGACGCGGCACGCGCGCACCTCGTCCAGCAATGGAAAAAGCGCCGACATCAGGGCAGTGTGCCCGATGCGCGGCGCTTCAGGTGGGGCGGCCTCGGCTGCCCCGACCGGCGTACCGGTTATCAGTAGCTCGGACGACGCGGGCGGAAGCCGCCAGCGCCTTCTTCGCGGGGGCGAGCCAGGTTGACCACAAGGGCGCGGCCGTCAATCGACTGACCGTTCATGCCCTTGATGGCGCTTTGTGCTTCGGCACCGCTGGACATTTCGACGAAGCCGAAGCCCTTCGAACGGCCGCTGTCGCGGTCCATCATGACCTTGGCGGACACGACATCGCCGAAGCGGCCGAACTGCTCTTGCAGATCGCCGTCTTGGGTGGAGTAAGGCAGATTGCCAACGTAGAGCTTGTTGTCCATGAGGGACCTTTCAGAAAATGGCCGCGTCCAGGCAGACGCCTTGCGGCACGGGTTGAATCGGGGGTTGCGCGACGGAACGTCGGGCGGTCAGAAACGACGACGGGGGGGCGGCTTCGGCGCGCCACCCACACGGGGCTCGAGGTGACGGAAGGTGATGCGGCCCTTGGTCAGGTCATAGGGCGACAACTCCAGCGACACCTTGTCACCGGCCAGGATGCGGATGCGGTGCTTGCGCATCTTGCCGCCGGTGTAGGCGGTGAGCGTGTGCCCGTTTTCCAGGGTGACGCGGAAGCGCGAGTCCGGCAGGACTTCATCGACCTGTCCGCGCATTTCAATCAGTTCTTCTTTGGCCATGTGCGATGCCTCGTTGATGTTTGCGCCGGGATTTGCCGCTCAGGCAGGCAATCCGGAAAGACGGAGGTAGCCCAGCCCCTGCTCCAATGCGTACTGCATGGCGGCCTGGGGGGTGGGAAACACGGGAATGAAGCGGAACACACGATCGTGTGTGCCGGAGCCCCGGCCGCTTCGAATGGAGAGCGAGGCGGCGTATTGGCCGCTTGGCGTCTGCTTGCTGAGCGGTGACAAGAGGAACTTGCCGACAGCGCGTGTATGGGAAGGGATGCTTTTCAAGAGATCTCGGGCGGGCACACTCGGGGTGCGGCCGCAGGGCGGGCGCAAACCAGGCTGCACGATGCAGTCGGACGCCACGCGGAATGGGAGGAGTGGCTTTGCACACCCGGATGCGGGTTGGGTGACGCAAAGAGGCTCTGAGAGCCAGGCGACGCTTGCCTGGAAGGGGCTGATCACGCCGATAAGGTGATCGCCGATGGGGCAGCTGCAGCGCCGTGGTGGCGGGCAGTGCGACAACGATGCTGCGGAGGTAAGCGGTGCTGCAGCAAGTGGTCACACTCTAACAGCGAAACGCCGTTTGTGCCAACTTTGTTTTTCATACCACGGCAGTGCGGTGGAAATGCTGCGTCACCGATGGCCGGTCCGCCGGGCCAGCTCGGCGTCCATGTCCGCCATGGACAGGGGCTTGGCCAGGCACTCGTCGGCGCCGGCCTCCATGCATTGCCGACGGACTTCGGCTGACCAGCCGGCCGTCAGGATCACGATGGGAAACGGCGGGATGTCGCCTCGCCGCTGCATGGCACGAAGCTGCATCGTGGCTTCTGCCCCGCCCAGAACGGGCATGTGCAGATCCATGAGCACCATGTCCGGCGCGTGCTGCATGCAGGCGTCAATGGCGGCCTGGCCGTCCGTTGCGGTCTGAACGACGTAGCCCAGCGCTTCCGCGAAGCCCTGCCCCACGATCAGGTTCATCGGGCCATCGTCGACGATGAGGATGGTGGCGGGAGGCGGTCCGTGTAAGGGTTCTGGCGTGATGGTGTCGGCGACGCCGTCCGGGAAGGACAGGCTGCGGGTCATCTCGTCGAGGTCATGTGGGCTCAGCGGGTAGACGTGCACCTCATAGCCCTTGACGTGCGCGGGGTGACGGAGGCTGGCAGACCCGGCCTGAACGGCGTAGATCAGGCGCGCGCCGTCGCGTCCTCGAAGGATGGGACTCGGGTGGTGGTCCAGCCTAGTCTGGCCAGGCGCTTTTCCCAGCTGCGGGCAAGTGCATCGTCGACGTTGACCAGCCAGGCGTGCGCACCCTGCGCGTGCGGTTCAGGCATCTCCGTGACAAGGGGCGCCTCGACGCCGGGCACACTCAGGGTGACCAGGGCGCCATGTCCTGGCATGGCGGTCATCTCGACCTGGCCTTGCGTATGGGGACAGACGCCGGAGGCGGCCATTGTGCAGGGGTCGACCGAGCCAACCTGACAGCGCCCCAGGCCGAGGTGATCGTGGGCCGCCGTGACCGAGGCCATCGTGACGTCCGACCCCACCAGGGCGGCGCGAAGCTGCAGCGAGGGGGGCGACTGCGAGAGGTCGGCCTTCGCTGAGACGACGAACAAGCCGCCGGACGACAGACCGATCACAGCGAGGAACAAGCGATGCAAGGCCCCTTGCAAGCCGGCCTGATCACCGGCGATGCGCACGCCTGCACTCTGGCAGTCAAAAGTGAAGGAGAGGCCCTGGCTTCGAGCGAGAGGAACAACTTGTCGCGCGGCGACCGTGAAGACCTCTGCGAAATCGAAGCTCATGGCGATTCCCCTGAGGAGCAGTTAGTGGGCACGGTAGCACGCGACGATGCCGGCTGGTACCCCATGACCAGCATGTCGGTCAGGTGGGAGGCCCATCTGCACACGGGTGGGGTGAGCGCACTAGACTGGCCTGATGACCAAAGAACACCGCGATGGCACTTCAGCAGCGGGGCAATTGCCGCACGAGTTGAGTGATCGCCTGAAGCGGCCTTTCACGCTGTTCTTCCAGGTGCACGCTGCGGGCGGCGGCGTGCTGCTGCTTTGCTCTCTGGTGGCGCTGGGCCTGGCCAATTCGCCCTGGGCCCATGCCTATGCGGCCTTCTGGGAGACCCCGGTCGGCGTGCACGCCGGAGCGCTGGTGTTTGCGCGGTCGCTGCATGCATGGATCAACGATGCGGCGATGACGCTGTTCTTCTTTCTGGTGGCGCTGGCGCTGAAGAAGGAGTTGGTGCTGGGCGACCTGCGCAACCCCCGCATGGCAGCCTTGCCGATTGCCGCCGCCATCGGCGGCATGCTGGTGCCGGCGGGCTTGTTCCTGGCCGTGATGTCCGGCCGGCCGGGCAGCCAGGGGTGGGGCACCGTGATGACGACCGACACGGCCTTCGTGATCGGCTGTCTGGCGCTGCTGGGCACCCGCGTGCCAAGAAGCCTGAGCATGTTCATGCTGTCGCTGGCCATCGTGGACGACATCGGGGCGATGCTCGTGGTGGCCTTGGGGTACAGCGACGCGATCGACTGGCGTGCACTGGCCTGGGCTGTAGCCGGCCTGGTGCTCTTGCGGGCAGCGGCCTGGGCCGGCATACGGGGCTTTCCGGTGTACTTCCTGCTGGGCAGCTTCATCTGGGTGGCGGTCGATGCATCGGGCGTGCATGCCACGGCCACCGGCGTCGTGCTCGGCCTGATGACGCCGGCACGTCGATGGGTCACGGATGACCGCCTTTACGCGATCCTTGATCGGGTCGTGGCGCACCCCACTGCGTTGGAGCATGGCGGCGACACCCGCGACCGGGAGACGCTGCAGATTGCGGAGATTGCCGCGCGCGAAACGCTTTCGCCAGTGGAACGGCTGGAGATGGCATTGCACCCGTGGGTCAGCTTTGTGATCCTGCCCTTGTTTGCGCTGTCGAACGCCGGCATGACCCTGGGCGAAGGCCAGTCGGCTGGCACGCTGACGCTTGCCGTGGTGCTGGGGGCGGTGGTTGGCAAGCCGGTGGGCGTCCTGGCGTTTGCCTGGCTGGCCATGCGCTCCGGTGTGGCGCTGCGCGCGCCCGGCCTGGCCCGGCGCCACATGCTGGGTGGCTCGCTGCTCGCCGGCATCGGTTTCACGATGGCGCTGTTCATCGCCAACCTGGCCTTCGACCACACCCAGCTTTACGAGGCGAAACTGGGCATTCTGCTCGCGTCGCTGGGTGCGGCCGTGACTGGTCTGGCCGTGTTGTGGTGGCCCTCGAGGCACAGCGTGCCCTGAGGGCACCCCGTCACTGGCCTGCCACGAAGGCGTCGATGGCCTGCTTGCCCAGCCACGGGTGGTCGGTGAAGAAGCCGTCCATGCCGAGGTTCAGGAAGGCCTTGACCTGCCCGGTCATGTCGCCCAGTTCAGCCGGGTTGCTGCTGCTGTCGAACTCGTTCGGCAGGAAGGTGTTCTCGGCGCGGAAGGTCCAGCCGTGCACCTTCAGGCCCGCTGCATGGGCGTCGGCCACCACCGTGGTCGGGGTGCCCAGCACGCCGCCCTTCAGCGGGATCATCAGGTTGGTGTTGGCCCCGATGCCGACCGCATAGGTGGCGATCTCTTTGAGGTTCGCGGGCTGGGTGAGGTCGACGTAGGTGCGGGGGTCTCCCTTGACGACGAAGTCGTACGGCTTGCCCGAGGCGCTCAGCAACTGGACCAGCGGCAGGCGCGTCATGCGCGAGAGGTCCTTCAGGTTGCTGACCTCGAAGGACTGGATGAACACTGCGGCGTCACGGCCGCGGTAGCCATTGCGGTGCAGGGTGCGAACCAGCGGCTCTTCCAGCGACAGGCCGATGCCGTCGAAATAGGTCGGGTGCTTGGTCTCGGGGTAGACGCCGATGGGCTTGACGCGCAGCGCGGCCTTCACGCCACCGGTGGCCAGGGCCTGCTGGCGACGACGCAGGTTGGCCTGCTCGACCAGGTCCAGCACCTCCTGGAAGGTCGGGACTTCGAACATGTTGTCGAAGCGCGTGTTGGCCGTGCGCAGCTGGGGCAGGCGCTCGCGGGCGCGCAGGGTCTTGAGTTCGGCCAGGGTGAAGTCTTCGGTGAACCAGCCGGTGATGCGGGTGCCGTCGATGGTCTTGGTCGTCTTGCGGTCGGCGAACTCGGGGCGTTCGGCGACGTCGGTGGTGGCTTCGCGGATGCTGCCGTCGGCGTTGAGGATGGCGATGGCATTTTCGTGGCGGGCCACGAGGACGCCGTCCTTGGTGCTCACCAGGTCGGGCTCGACGTAGTCGGCGCCCTGCTCGATGGCCAGCCAGTAGGCGGCGAGGGTGTGCTCGGGCACATAGCCGCTGGCGCCACGGTGGGCGATCAGCAACGGCCGGGTGTCCGCCGTGTCGTGGTCACGGGCGGGGCCATGGGCCGAGGCGGTGAGGGACACCAGGGCGAGCGCGACCGCGCTGAGGGTCAGTTTCAACATCGAAAGGACTCCGATCAAGTGAGGCTGAAGAAGATCGAGGCGCAGTCTCGCGGGCTTGTGTGTCGGGACCGTGATGGGGCATGAGGTCATCGGATCAAGGGGGATCACTGTCACAAACCTGTCAGCGATAGGTCAATAGGATCACGCCCGCTGCGTCACATCGACGGAAGCGGAAAAGGTATGGAGTCCATGAAGCGCTGTGGTGCGTCCCTTGACGGGGTGCCGTTCAAGAGGTGGGAGAAGGTCGGTGGCTTCACGCTGCTGGAGCTGCTGGTGGTGCTGGTCATCATCGGGCTGCTGGCAGGCTATGTGGGGCCGCGCTTCTTCTCGCAGATCGGCAAGTCGGAGGTGAAGGCCGCGGCCGCCCAGATCGATGCGCTGGGCAAGGCCCTGGATCAGTATCGGTTGGACACGGGGCGCTATCCCAGCACCGAGCATGGCCTCGGGGCGCTGTGGGTCAAGCCGGCTGACGAGACCCGGTGGTGGGGGCCGTATCTGCGCAAGGCGCCGCCGCGCGACCCGTGGGGCCGCGAGTATGTCTACAAGGCACCGGGTGAGCACGGAGACTACGACCTCAGCTCGCTGGGCAAGGACGGACGCGAAGGGGGCGAAGGGGAGGATCAGGACATCACCAACTGGTGAGCGCCTGAGCAGCCATGACCCCAAGCCGACCTGACCACCGCGGTGCGTCGCAGCCCGCTGTGCCGCCCGGCCGCCCTGCCCTGCGCGCGCAGCGCAAAGTGGCGTTTCCAAGACGCCTGTTCTGCCAGGAGTTGGCGGTGCTGCTGGACGCCGGCATCCCGCTCTATGAGGCCTTGCAGACGCTGTGCGAAAAGGAGGCGCATGCGCCCGTGGCACAGGTGCTGCGTGGGCTGACGCTGGCGCTGTCGCAAGGGCAGACGCTGTCGCAGGCGATGCGCGCCCACCCCGAGGCCTTCAGTCCGCTGCTGATCGCGTCGATCGAGGCGAGCCAGCGCACGGGCCAGACACCGGAGGCGTTGCGCCAGCACGCGGCCTATCTGGCCTGGCTGACCGGGCTGCGCGACAAGCTGGTGAGTGCCGCCATCTACCCCGCGATCCTGATCGGCGCCAGCCTGCTGGTGATCGGCTTTCTGACGGTGTTCGTGGTGCCCCGCTTTGCCGAGATCTACGAGGGAATGGGCGGTGAGCTGCCATGGCTTTCTGGCGTGCTGCTGCGTACCGGACGGGCGGTGGGCGCGCATCCGTGGGGCGCTCTACTGGGCCTGGTGGCGGTGGCCGCTGCGGTGGTCGGCATGGTGCGCCATCCCGCGGTGCGTGCTGCGCTGGGCCGCTGGCTGTGGCAGGCGCCGGTGATCGGTGAGCGGTTGCGGCTGATCGAGCTGGCCTCGTTGTACCGCACGTTGGGCCTCCTGCTGCAGGCTGGGGTGGCCGTGGTGCCCGCCATGGAGGCGTCGGCCGAACTGATGGGCCCGGGCTTTCGGCGCGCACTGGGTGAGGCCACACGTCGCGTGCGCGAAGGCATGCGGCTTTCGGATGCCATGCAGCAGCACGGGCTGATCACGCCCGTGTCGCTGCGCATGGTGCGCGTGGGCGAGCAGACCGGTGAGCTGGGCTCGATGCTGGAGCGTGCTGCCACGTTCTATGACGAGGAGCTGGCTCGCTTCACCGAGTGGGTAGGCAAGGTGGTAAGCCCGGTGCTGATGCTGGTGATGGGCACGCTGATCGGCGGCATCGTCGTGCTGATGTACTTGCCGATCTTCCAGGTTGCGGAGCAGATTCAGTGAACGCCATCCTGCAGTCGCAGCCCGACGAAGCGGGCAGCCTGGAAGCGGCCGTCGCGGCCGATGTGGATTCGCCGCTCAACTGGCGGCTTTGCTGGGCGCAGTGGCCGCTGGCCTCGGCCTTGCGCCTCAAGGTGGTGGTGGCAGAGGACGGTGCGGGCGCGTTGTGGGCTCTTTCAGCCAGCGAGCCACAGCCACTGCACCGCGAGCTGCTGACCCGATCTGTCGGCCAGCCCCTGCTGTGGCGCACACTGGATGAAGAGACGCTGGGGGTGCTGCTTGCACGGGGCGAGCAGGCCTTTGAAGCACGCGGCGTGTTCGTACACCAGGCGACCGATGGAGGGCCGCGGGAAGACGGACAGCCTCATGCGCTGTCGGTGGAGGCGATCAGCCGTCAGAGTAGCCCGGTCATCCGGCTGCTGGACGCGACCCTGTTCGACGCGCTGAAGGCCCAGGCCAGCGACCTCCACCTGGAATCGACGGCCACGGGCATGGTGATCCGGCACCGGCTGGACGGTGTGATGATCCGCGTGGGCGAAGTGCCCTCCCGGGAGGTGGCCGAGCAGTTGGTGTCCCGCCTGAAGGTGATGGCCGAGCTGGACATCGGCGAGCGCCGCCTGCCGCAGGACGGGCGCTTCAAGCTGCGCGTGCTGCAGTCGGCCGATGTGGGCGAGCGGGATGTCGATTTCCGCGTGTCCATCATGCCCAGCAGCTTTGGTGAAGACGCCGTGCTGCGGATTCTGGACCGGTCTCGCCTGACTGAGGAGGCTCAGTCGCTGAGCCTGGAAGGCCTCGGCTTTGATGCGCAGGACAGCGCGGTGGTGCGGGCGTTGGCGCGCAAGCCCTACGGCATGCTGCTGGTGACCGGCCCGACGGGCAGTGGCAAGACCACGACGCTGTACGCCGTCGTTCAGGAGATCAACGATGGGACGGACAAGATCATCACCATTGAAGACCCGGTGGAGTACCAGCTGGGCGGGGTGGTGCAGATTCCGGTGAACGAGAAGAAGGGCCTCACCTTTGCGCGCGGCTTGCGCAGCGTCCTGCGCCACGACCCGGACCGGGTGATGGTGGGCGAGATCCGGGACGCCGAGACGGCTCAGATTGCCTCACAGGCTGCCCTCACGGGGCATTTGGTTCTGTCCACCATCCACGCGAACAATGTGTTCGATGTGGTGGGCCGCTTCATGCACATGGGGGTGGACCTCTACAACATGGTGTCGGCGCTGAATGGCGTGGTGGCACAGCGGCTGATGCGGCGCCTGTGCACACAGTGCGCAGTGCCCTGCCCGCCCGACGCGGTGGCGCTGCGTGCGGCGCACCTGCCACCCGACACCGCCGGCCACTTCCATCGCGCGGTGGGGTGTCCGGCTTGCCGGGGCACCGGCTACCGCGGCCGCAAGGCCATCACCGAGATCCTGTTGATGGACGACACCCTGCGCGACCTCATCGTGGCGCGGGCCCCGCTCACGCAGATCAAGGGCCATGCGCGGTCTCGCGGGACCCGGTTGCTGCGGGAGTCGGGCCTGGCGTGCGTGCTGCGAGGCGAGTCGACGCTGGACGAGCTGCAGCGCGTGACACTGGCGGAGTAGGCATGTCGTCTTCATTTGGACAAGAGGCCGGGCGATCGGGCGGGCTCGCTCAGTGGGTGAGCCAGTCGTGGCGCAAAGCGCGCGGGCAGGTCCGCACGGCTTGGCGACCCGAGGCCGTCTGGCTGGGGCCCGGTGCGCAGGCCATGAGACGGCCTGCCGAGCCGGCAGGCACGGGCGACGGGGCGATGGCCATGCCGGACCTGACCGACATGCTGAGCGCATGGCACGCGTGGTGTGCAGCCAACCCGGGTGCGCGTTGCGAGCTGGCCTTGTCTGGCCATTTCTTTCTGACGCTGGTGGGGCCTGATGCCGGGCGCGAGGCTCAGGACCGCATCGACGCGGCCCGCGAGGTGTGGGCTCAGGCCACTGGCTTGTCTCCGGTGCAACTGGTGGACGAGCTGTTGTGGCGAGCCTTGCCGGGTGATGGCCCCTCGCTGGTGTGCGGGCTGCCGCGCCGTGTGCTGGACGAGCTGCTCGACATGGCTTCCCGGCATGGCGTGCGCATCGAGCGCCTGGTGCCCTGGTGGGTGGCGCCGGCGCAGTCGTGGTCGGACACGGTGATCGCCGCGCCCGGGGGGGCGGTGACCTGGGTGGCGAGCGAGCCGGGCCTGAGGACGGTGTGGCAATGGCAGGCGGGCACGGACACGACGCCGCCGGCCTGGTCGGTCTGGTCCGAGCGGCAGGACGTGTGCGCGGACGGGCTGGGGCATGAACCCGGCATCGACCTGTTGCAACGGATGGGTGTGGACGCCGACACCTGCCTGATCAGCGGACGGCTGCTGCCGTTTGCCGCGGGAGATGCGCCGTGACGCGGTGGTCCTTCCTGCATGTGAGGCCCGCCTGGGCCGATGCCATCGACTTTGTGGGCCCTCGGCGCCGTGCGAGTGTCTGGGGTTGGGCCCTGCTGGGCGTCGGGCTGTTGATGGCCTTGCAAGTGAGCGACGAGGTGGCCTCGCTGCAGCAGGCACATGCCGACACGCAGGCGGAAGGCCAGCGTCTGGGGCGCGCTGTGCGCAAGGCCGAGCTCTCTGCACGCCTTGAGATGCAAGCGCCCACGGGCTCATCGACTGGCCAGGCGCGGTCCGCTGCGCCGCAGATGTCGCGCAGCGAATGGCGGCACGCCGCCGAGATGGCCGAGGTGCTGGCGCACGACTGGTTGGCCACGCTGGATGGTGCCGACGAGCGGGCAACCCGCGCGCGGGTCGTCCTCACCGGGTTGAGGCTGCAGGTCGGGCGTGCCGAAGGGGCGGGCGAGGCGGGCGCAGCGCAGCTGCAGGCGGCTGTCCCGGACGACCGCACGGCGCTGCGGTGGGTGGACAGTCTGGGGCCACAGGCCCAGCTGCGGGGGCGCCAGCGACTGCCCCAACCGGTGTCCGACGGGCAAGGCGAGCATGTGTGGCGGGTGGACGCCACATGGCCGGAGGCGGGGCGATGAAGGTGTTGCGAGATGCATGGGCCTTGCTGGGGCTGCCCGGCGCCGCGGGCATCGTTTTCATCGGGGGGGCGTTGTGGGCCCAGTCCACGCTGATGCCGGCACAGCAGGCCGAAGTGGATCAGGCCGCATCCGACAACCGGGCGTTGCGTCATCGTCTGCAGACGGTGTCTGCCTCACGTACGACAGCGGGTGCCGAGACGAGCGGCCCGAAGGCGCCCGCTGCGCCCGAGGCCGCGTGGGCGCTGCTCTGGCAATCCCTGCCGGTGCAGGCCGATCGGGTGGCGTTGCAGGACGGTGTGCTGCAGTGCGCCGCCCGCGAAGGCTTGCAGATCGACAGCCTGCAATACCGTGGCGAGCGCGTCCCCATCACCGGGGCAGAGGGCTTGTGGCGCCAGCGGATGGCGATGCCGATACAGGGGCCGTACAGCGCGGTGCGCCGATGGGTTGCGTGCCTGCAGCCGATGCCGTCCGTGGGGATCGATGCCTTGACGCTGGAGCGGCGTGATCCCGCCAGCGACATGGTGCAGGCTCAGGTCAGCGTGTCGCTGTGGTGGCGCCTGGCGGGGAGACCGTGATGCGGCAGCCGTTGATGTGGGTGCTGGCGGTGGTGCTGGGGCTGACCCTCTGGCTGTCGATGCAGGACGATGACGCGGCGTTGCCGGCGGCGCGCCAGCGCGATCCCGCCGCGGCCCGTGGTGACGGCCGGCCACCCGCCCCGGGCGCCGAGCCGGCCGTGGACCGACCCGGCAATGAACGTCCTGCCCCCGATCGGGCGCGTGCAGCGGCTGGCACAGCTTCGGCACCGTCTGCGGACGATGCCCGCCTGCTGGCTGCGGTGGTGCGCTGGCAGCATCGGGTGGCTGCGTCGGGTCCGGCGCCGGGCCAGACGCCGGGCAGCGCCTGGCGGGCGGTGGTTCCGCCGCCTCCGCCGCCCCCACCCGAGACCGCGCCCCCGCCCCCGCAGGCGCCCCCCTTCCCTCACCGCTGGATCGGCCGCTTCGAAGACACGGTGAACGCGGCTTCGGCGCCGCGTGCGCGTCAACGCGCCATCGTGGCCGGCCCTGTGTCGACCTGGGTGGTGTCCGAGGGCGAGTTGATCGAAGGTCAGTGGCGGGTGGACCGCATCGAAGACCGAACCCTGCGTCTGACCTACCTGCCGCTGATGCAGGCCCAGACGACCACGATGAGATGAACATGAAGCTGTGTGTGATGTCCCCGATGCCGGCCCGCCGGACGCTGCTGACCGTGGCACTGGCTGGCCTGGTCGCGCTCGGCGCGTGTACCACCCCCGTGGTGAGGCAGGCCCAGGATCTGGCGAGGGCGGGGCAGCATGAGGCCGCAGCGACCTTGCTGCAGTCGGCCATTGCGGCCACGCCGGGCGATTCGTCCGTGCGGCAGGCCTGGTTCCAGCAGCGGGAGATGGCCGTGTCGCAGCTTGCGGTGCAGGCCGAGAAGGCGCGCCAGGCGGGGCGTTTGGACGAGGTGGCCGATGTGCTGCGCCGCATGCAGGCGGCCGCGCCGGAGCACCCACGCACGGCCGCCCTGCGCGACGAAGTGAGCCGACGCCAGCGTCAGCAGCGCCTGATGACCGAGGCACAGGCAGCCTTCGATGCGCAGGCACCGGAGCGCGCAGAAGCTGCGCTGCGCGCCTTGCTGGCCGAGGACCCGGCCCGTTCGGATGCCCGTGCCCTGCTGGCCCGCATCCAGTCGGCACGGGAAGCGCAGACGCGGGTGCAGGCCACCCGGGCGCTCGCATCGGCCACGCAGCCGGTGACGCTCGAGTTCCGCGACGCGCCGCTGAAGAACGTGTTCGAGGCCTTGTCGCGGGCGGCGGGTGTCAACTTCGTGTTCGACAAGGACGTGCGCAGCGAGGCGAAGGTGACGCTGTTCCTGCGGCAGACGCTGGTCGACGAGGCCTTGCGCGTGATCCTCAGCACGCAGCAGCTCGGGGCCAAACTGCTGAACGACAACACGGTGCTGGTGTTTCCCGGCACACAGCAGAAGCAGCGCGACCTGCTGGACACTGTCACCCGCTCGTTCTACCTTGTCAATGCCGACCCGAAACAGGCTCAGACGCTGATCCGCACGATCGCCAAGACCCGGGACGTGTTCGTGGACGAACGCCTGAACCTGCTGGTCGTGCGGGACACCCCGGAGGTGATGCGCATCGTCGAGCGGCTGGTGGAAAACCTGGACGTGCCGGACCCGGAAGTGATGCTGGAGCTGGAGGTGCTGGAGGTGTCCGCCAAGGATGTGGACCAGCTGGGACTGAGCTGGCCGTCCACCGCAAGCTACGGCGTGCCCGACAGTGTGGCCTCCATCACCTCGTTGACCGATCTGCGTTGGAGCACGGCGAACCCCTTGGCGCTGGCCACGCTGAAGGCGACGCGGGGCGCCACCAACCTGCTGGCCAACCCCAAGATCCGGGCCCGCAATCGGGAGAAGGCCAAGATCCTGCTGGGCGAGAAGCTGCCCGTCTTCACGACCACCAGCACCGCCAACGTGGGCGTCACGTCGTCGGTCAGCTACATCGACGTGGGCCTGAAGCTCGACATCGAGCCGCAGGTGCAGCTTGACGGAGATGTGACGATGAAGGTGGCGCTGGAAGTCAGCAGCGTCACCGACAAGACCACCCGCAACGATGGTTCGCTGGCCTACCAGGTCGGTACGCGCCAGGCCTCGACCACCTTGCGCCTGCGCGACGGAGAGACCCAGGTGCTGGCCGGCCTGCTCAATGACTCAGAAAGCCGTAGCGCGACGGGCATTCCGGGGTTGGTCGATGTACCGCTGCTGCGCCATCTGTTCGGCACCGTTTCCAACACGCGGGACAAGACCGAGGTGGTGCTGCTGGTGACGCCCCGCGTGCTGCGCAACATCGTGCAGCCGGCGTCGGCGTCGGCGCTGATGCCTTCGGGCACGGAGGCGCAGCCGGGCGCGGTGCCGCTGATGCTGCGTCAGGGGGACGCCCGGGGCACCACCGGTCGCGGTGGCGTGTCGGGGGCGCCCGCGGGTCAGCGCGACGATCCGTCGGGCGCTGCCTCCCGAGGCGGCATGGCGGCCGAGCCGGCCCAGCTGTCCGGGCCGGAGGAGGTGATGCCGGGGGCGACGTTCTCGGTGTCTGTGCGCAACAACGGGGCGGTGCCGTTGTCGGCCAACCTGATGGTGGACCTGAGCGTCGTCGAGCCCGTCGGCGCCACGAAGACGGGAGGCCTGGGCGTCGCGTTGCAGGGCCAGGAACAGGTGACCCTGACCTTCAAGGTGCGGGAAGACGTGCGGCAGGCCGACACCGAGATCGGCCTGGATCTGGGTGGCACGCCGCTGAAGATGCGCGTGAGGGGCGGCACCGTGGCGCCGGCATCGGCCGGGCCCGTGGCCCCGCAGGACGACCCGGCCGATGCGGACCATGAACGTTGACCACCGGCCCGCATCGGCGCGCGGCTTCACGCTCATCGAGATGATCGTGGTCGTGATGATTGCCGGCATCCTGGCCAGCGCGGCCATGCCGCTCGCGGCCCTGCACAAGCGCCGTCAGCAGGAGACGGAACTGCGTGAAGGCCTGCGCACCCTCCGTTCGGCGCTTGACGCCTACCACCGGGCGTGGGAGCAGGGGCGCATCGAAAAGCGCAGCGACGACACCGGCTGGCCCCCTTCCCTTGAGGTGCTGGTGACGGGCGTGCCGGATGCCAGCAACCCGAAAGGGGTGCGCATCTACTTTCTCAGGCGCCTGCCGCGCGACCCTTTTGCGGCACCCGATGTGCCGGCCGAGCGCACGTGGGGACTGCGCAGCTACGCCAGCCCGCCGGATGCGCCCATGCCGGGCACCGATGTGTTCGACGTTTACGCCCGCACGCCCGGAAACGGGCTGGATGGCACGCCGTACCGATCATGGTGAGACACTCCCGCATGCCAGGCCAGCGAGGCTTCACGCTGATCGAGTTGATCGTGGTGTTTGCCATCATCGCGTTGCTGGCCAGCCTCGCCACGCCGCGCTACCACCGCACGGTGGACCAGGCTCGTGAAGTGAGCCTGCGCACCTCGCTCAATGTCATGCGTGATGCCATCGACAAGTACACCGCGGACCGCGGCCAGTATCCCGAATCACTCGATGAGCTGGTGCAGCGAGGTTACCTGCGGCAGATTCCCGAAGACCCGTTGACCGGATCCCGCCACAGCTGGCAGATGCTGCCGCCGCCTGCGGACAGCGCGGTGGCTGGGGGCATGGCCGATGTGCGCAGTGGCGCGACCGGGCGGGGCCAGAATGGCCTGCCGTATGGACAGTGGTGAGGTGCACATTGCGGCGCGATCGGGGGTTCACCTATGTTTTGCTGCTGTGGTGGGTGGCCATCGGTGGCTTCATGCTGGCCGCGGCGGGCCGCTCGTGGCACATGGACGCACGGCGGCAGGCTGACACCGAGCTTCAGTGGCGCGGTGAGCAGATCCGCGCTGCGCTGACGTCGTACAGCCAGGTGCCGGTGGCCGACGGCGTGCGGCGTCTGCCCCTGCGGCTGGAGGATCTGCTGGAGGATCAGCGCACGGGCCAGACCGTGCGCCACCTGCGACGCGTGTGGCCCGATCCCGTGACCCGGGGAGAGTGGGGCCTGCTCCGCCAGCCGGGAGACGGCGCCATCGTGGGCGTTTTCAGTCTGTCGACGCAGCGCCCGCTGCTGGCGCCGGCCGGCATCGAGAGCTATGCAGCGTGGCGGTTCGACATCAGCGCACCTTGAGACACGTTGTGTACCGATCGCGACATGCCGTTCACAGAAGTCAACAAATCGTCATCGGCGCTCTCTATGCTGCTGTGAATTCTTCACACGGCCGCCATGCAACCCAACCCCTTCGCGCCGGAGCAGTCCGAGTACCTGCTGCGTGTCATGGAAGGCGCGCCTCAGGTGTGCCGCAGACACCAGTTCTTTGTCTGGAGCCAGGGCGACCTTCAGCGCTGGCTGCCCCACACGATTGCGCTGTGCGGTGCATATGACCGCGAAACCCGCGCCCTGTCGTTTGACCTGTTTAACAGCCTACCGATGCCGGCCGACATCATTGTCGGCTTGCTGGACTCGCGGTCGGTGCTGATTCAGCAGGCGCTGCACGCCTGGCAAAGGGGGCAGCAGCAGGCGGTCAAGGTCAGCATCCCGACGCCTGCCGAGTTGCAGGAAGGTTCGTTGGGCGCGCGCCTTCGCGATGTGGGCTACCGGCAGATGCTGGTGCATGGCACGACCCGGCCCGGACGGGCGGACGAGCTGGAAAGCCTCTTCATCCTGATGCGCCATGAAGCTGATTACGACGATTTCGCCGTGGCCTCTTTCGGCATGCTGCTGCCGTGTCTGCACCTGACGTATCAGCGCGTAGCGGTAACCGAGCGGTTGATCTCGCCATCCCGCGATGTGCCGGCGGGCATGGACCTGGCCATTGGCCACCTGACGGGGCGCCAGCCGGCCATCACTGAACGCGAGCGGGAGATCCTGCGTTGGGTGCGCGATGGCATGAGCAACCAGCAGATCGGCGAGCAATTGGGCATCAGCGGGCTGACCGTGAAGAACCATGTGCAGAAGATCCTGCGCAAGCTGGGTGCGGCCAACCGGGCTCAGGCCGTGGCCAAGGCGATGAGCATGAATGCGCTCGGCGCCACACAGGGCAGCGCCGATGCGATGCCATTGCGGGACGCAACAGACCCTCGCTCTTCGGTGTGACGATGAAAGACAAGCTGTGTTTTTGCGCGCTCGCGCGCGGCGTGCTGCTGCCCGCGGTGCTGGGCGTTTCGTGCGCGCAGGCGCAATCGATCGATGCACTGTCCGATGCCACCGATGGCGTGGCTGTGCGCGGGCGGGCGGCGGCAGCCGGGGCGCCCCTTGCGGCCCGCGATGCGTCTCTGGCCGATGTGGGGCGCGGCGGCCCGCTGACAGCACCGAGGTCGGCGGGTTTGCCGGCCGCCGAGCAGGCGCTGATGACCCACTTGTTGCGCAGCGACGGTGCCGGTGCACTCAAGCACCTGCGCTCGGCAAACCCGCGACTCGATGTGGTGGACGAAGCGTGGCGCACACCCCTGACGCTGGCCATTCGGCTGGGCGACGTGCCCTTGGTGCGCGAGATGCTGCGACGCGGCGCACCCATTGAATCGCGCGGCCATGAAGGGATGACGCCGCTGGGGCTGGCGGCCTACATCGGACAGGACACCATGGTGCGCGAGCTGTTGCGGCAGGGGGCCGAGCCGATGGCGCTCAGCCAGCGCGGCCAGACGCCGCTGCATCTGGCCTTGGCTGGAGGGCAGCTGGGGGCGGCGCAACTGCTGTTGGCCGCTCGGCCGGCCGCGCAATGGCAGCGGCTCTACAACGCCGAAGGGCGGCACCCTCTGGCCGAGGCCGCTTACCGCGGTCGGCTGGAAGGTGTGAGGCTGCTGTTGCAGCATGGGGTGGCCATGACGGCGCCTGACAAGCACGGACGCGATGCGTTGCATGCGGCGGCGCTTGGGCGGCAGGCGCATGTGGCCGATGCGCTGATGGCACAAGGCGCACGCCCCACCAGCCCGCTGACCGCGCTGCTGCTGGCGCAGATGCGTGAGCCCCTGCCGCAGCTGGCCACCGCACCGTAGTCTGCACTGGAAGCCAGTTTGCCTGATGAAGCCCCGCATCCCGCGGGGCTTGTCGCTTCTTGGGACCCCCTTGCTTCCGGGGGGGCTGCTGACCGTCGTCTTCACTGCGCATCCCGTTGCATGGGCCGTTCGGATCAGCGGGCCGACTCGGGGTCCGCGCCCTGGTGCCGACCCTTGTGCCGCTTGGCTCATGGATGGCCCGATCGGCGCGGCGCCATGTGCATTCCGGCTCATGGCGCCCCCCATCGCGGTGTCACGCCGGCTCCGAATACTGCGCTGGCGCTGAAGGGGCTGCAGACGGGATCGCAGCACCTTTGTCGACTTTCACCCTCCCGATCAACGGGAACCACCCTTTCACGGAGCAAGCACATGAAACTCAAACTGATCGCCCTGGCCGCACTGGCCCTGTCGGGTGCCGCACAGGCCTCGGTGAATTCCGGCTGGACCGACTTCAACAGCTCGGTCCTGTTCGTTGCGTTCGACAACACCGGTACGTCGAAGAGCTCGGCCTTTGTGGACCTCGGCTTCAACCTGAGCGACTTCGTGCCGGGCTACACCACCGCCGGCGGCCAGACGATCGCCGAAGGCGCGCTGTCGCGCACCAATGTCTCGGTGGTCTGGAACTTCAGCGCCAACACGATCACCTTCAACGGCAAGACCGTGGCCGCGAAGAACGACTTCTCCGCCGTGTCCTCCTTCCTGGGCGGCACCCAGCAGAATGAAGCGCGCTGGGGCATCGCCGCGGCAGGCATTCGACATCAAGAAGGCGAAGTCCTGATCGCCCCCGACCTGGCGCTGACCTCGGGTACGCCGACCCAGACTCAGCTGAATGGCCAGGATGCCGGCTTCAACAGCAACGCCGCCGCCCGTGGTTCGGACCTGGTTGACGCGGCCGCCAAGCTGCTGGCCCCGAACGTGGGCATCGACAACGGTTCCTACTACGCCGACAACGGCGCCGACGCCGGCTTCGTGCCCCGCATGGCCCAGTTTGGCGTTAACTGGCAAGCCAACCTGAAGTGGCAGATGGGCACGGCCCTGGACAAGAAGACCAACCTGTGGCTGCTGGACGGTGAAGGCGACGAGTGGGCCATCGGCAACCAGGCCGACGCCGAGAACAAGGCCGACCTGCTGAACGACAAGGGCACCTTCCACTTCGATGCAGTGAACAACACCCTGAGCTGGACCACGCCGACCGTCACGGCCGCTGTGCCCGAGCCCGAAACCTACGCCTTGGCCCTGATCGGCCTGCTGGCCGTCGGCGTGGCTCGTCGCCGCGCTGCCCGCTGATCGGCTTGTCCGATCACGCTCGCATAAGAACCTGAAAGCAGTCGACCGGGCGGCCTGCCCGCCCGGTCTTGTCAAGCCCGCTTCTTCCTGAAATCGAGAACCATCATGAACCTGTCCAAGCTGATGATCGCCACGCTGGCCGTGTGCGGCGTGTCCCAGGCCCTGGCGGCCGGCCCGGCCCGTCTGACCGGCGCCTCTGCTTCCTCCATCAACGTGGCGCGTGCCGCCAAGGTGCTGTGCGAGAACGCCGGCGGCACCTACACCCTCTACAAGATCGGTGATTCCACCGGTTCGCTGGGCAACGTGTTCACCGGCAAGTGCGATGTCGACTTCGAAGGCATCAGCGAGGACGAAGTCCGCGTGAACGTGTCGGGCGGCTCGGAGAACGCCGTCATCAACGCCACCGCAGGCGGCAACGTCAAGGTTGGCTTCATCAATGCGCTCACCGCAACGTGCACCCCCATCGCCGGCGCCGGCACGGGCTCGCTGTCCTTCATGGGTGCGGGCAGCATGCGCAACTGCACGGGCACCAACGAGTCGGCCACGTCCGACGGCGGCTACCTGGACGTCGAAGGCAACCACTTCAACCCCAGCTACAACGCGGGAGACTTCACGCCGGCCGGCTTCAGCCAGGTCTTCGGCGTGGCCGTGAACAAGCGCCTGTACGAAGCCCTGCAGACGTACCAGAAGACGACCGGCCAGGTGCCATCCTCGTGTGCCATCGGCAACGCCACGGCCGCCTGCCAGCCGTCGATCAGCAAGGCTGACATCGCCACCCTCATCAACAGCAACACGGCTGCGAGCGGCGCCAAGTCGCTGGGCGGCGGCCTGCTGATCCCGGGCAACACCACCAAAATCAGCTACTGCATGCGCCCCCAGACCTCGGGCACGCAGCAGGCTGCTCAGCTGTACTTCCTGAACTATGAAGCCACGGCCGATGTCGGCGGCAAGGTGCAGGTCGTGAGCTCGGGCGCTTCCGTCGGCTCGCGTTACTCCTCGATCCTGAACGCCAGCTCAAGCAACGTGCGCGCCTGCCTGAACGACACCACCCCGGCCACCTCCACCGACTTCCGCTTTGGCGTGCTGTCGGCCGAGAACAACCCGCTGGGCGGCACCGACACCTACCGTTTCGTGAAGCTCAACGACGTGGCCTTCGCCGAAGGCGTCGCCGAATCGTCGCAGACCGCCAGCGCCATCGCCGGCCGCTACGACTTCGTCTACGAGACCGTGGCGTACTGCCCCGAAGGCACCTGTGCCCCGATCGTCGATGCGATGAACGGCGCCCTGCCCGCTGGCGCTTCGACCCCCGGCCTGTTCCTGACCGGTGTCGAGTCGAAGTACGGCCGCGGTGGCAACTCGGCTGTGCCTTACACCCGTCGCTGATCGAGGGACATGCCCTGACGCCTGGTACCCAATCGGGGCCAGGCACCTTGCATGACGACAGTCCCCTCGCCAGGGGACTGTCGCTTTCTGTTGTTGGTAGAAATGAAAAATCTGTCCTGTGCGTGGGCCCCTGTGTTGTTGAGTCTGGGCGTGATCGCCCATGTGCCCGTTGCATGGGCGCAGGGCGCAACCCAGGACGCCGGGAGTGGACCGGTCTTCGACGTCATGGAGTACGTCGTGGAGGGCAATTCTGCGCTGTCTGATGGGGTGGTGAGCCAGATCCTGACGCCCTACCTCGGCCCAGGCCGCCGCTTCAAGGACATCGAAGCCGCCCGTGAGGCGCTCGAGAAGGCTTACCAGGACGCCGGATTCCTGTCGGTGGTGGTGAGTTTGCCGGACCAGCGGGTGGACACCGGCGAGGTCAGGCTGGAGGTAACCGAGGCCCGTGTGGAGCAGGTGCGCGTCACCGGGGCAAAGCATCACCTGCCCAGCCGGATCCGTGAAGGCGTGCCCAGTCTGGCGGCGGGACAACTGCCCTACTTCCCGGCCGTGCAGGATGAGCTAGCCGAATTGCAGACCCCGGCGCGCCAGATCACGCCGGTGATCGGGGCCAGCGATCAACCCGATCGCATCGACGTCGAACTGAAGGTCGAAGACAAGCGGCCGGCTCAGGGCTCGGTGGAGCTCAATTCCCGGCAGGCCTACAACACCGAGCGCGGACGGCTGGAAGCCGTCGCGTCGTACGGCAACCTCTTTCAACGCGGCCACAGCCTCGGCCTGAGCTGGCAAGTGGCGCCGACCCGGCCGAGCGATGCCAACGTCGTCTCGGCGGTGTACGACCTGCCGCTGAGCCGCGCTGACAGCCTCAGCCTGGCTGTGACCAACAGCGCCAGTGACACGCGTGCCGGCACCTCGGTGGGCGGTGTCACGATCACGCGCGGTACCTTCTACAGCCTGCGGTGGCGGCACGAACTGCCGGCATGGCAATGGCCTGTCAGCCACAGCTGGTCGCTGGGGCTGGACCGCAAGCACAACCGAGATCGGTCGGTGACGGGATCCGGCTTCTCGACACAGAAGCCGGCGCTGAAGTACCCGGTGCTCAACCTGGCATACGACCTCGCCTGGGATCACGGTGGGGGCGACCAGAGCACCGTGCGCACCGCGCTGGCCGGCTCAAGCCGCAGCTGGGCCGGGCGTGAAGTCGACTGCGATGGCCGCCGGCTCGACCAGTTCGAATGCAAGCGCGCAGGCGCCAACCCCGACTTTCTGGTCTGGCGATTCGGCATGACGCACCGCCGCGCAGTGGGTGGCGGCTGGCAGGTCGATCTGAGTGCCGATGCCCAGCTGGCTTCCGGCCCGGTCGCATCGGGTGAGCAGTTCGCGCTGGGCGGCATCGACAGCGTGCGCGGCTACTACGACTACGAGCAGGCCGGTGACCAGGGCTGGAGCCTGCGGGTCGAAGGGGCCAGCCCGCCGTTGTGGCAGTCGGGCAGCTGGCGCCTGGGCTCGCTGGTCTTTGTGGATCGCGGCAGCCTGATGTTGAAGAACGCGCTGGAGGGGCAGCGCGCCCGCGTGCACATGGGCAGCTATGGCCTGGGCTGGCGGCTGAGCAACGGCGAGGGCCTGAACGCCTCGCTGGATGTCGCCATGCCCATCTACGAAACGGTGCGTGCTGCCTCCAGCGGCGGCGATGAACGCGCGACGCGCCGTGAGCCACGCTGGGAACTCAGCGTTCGCCAGGCTTTCTGAACGACTCTCCACAGGTTCCCGCCATGAACAAGCACGTCCATCGTCTGGTGTTCGACCGTCGCCGCGGCATGTGTGTGCCCGCCGCCGAAACCGCCCGCAGCGCAGGCAAGTCGGCCAGCGGCCAATGCCGCGCCCGTGGCGGTGCCTCGGGTCTGGGTGGCGCGGCCGCTGTGGTGCTGGCCGCTTGCGCCTGGGACCCGTGTGGCGCGCATGCGGCGGGGGGCATGCCCCTGTCGACGCTGATCCCGCGCAGCGCCGCCGTCATGGCCGACAAGGCGGCAGCGGGGCGGCCGATGGCCAACCTGCCCCAGCGGTTCAGGGATTTCAGCGGCAAGACACCCGGCAACCCGGTGGACGTCAACCGCTTCCGCATCGACACCACCGACCCCCGCACGATGCGCATTGACCAGTTCGATGACCGCGTCATCATCAACTGGGACACCTTCGACATCGGCCCTGGCTACACCGTGCGCTTCGTTCAGCCCACAGGGGGCTCGGCGCTCAACAACATCTGGGACAACCAGGCCAGCGTGATCCTGGGCCGCATCCAGGCCAATGGCGAGGTGCTGCTGCAGAACCAGAACGGCATCCTGTTCGGCCCGACGGCGCGGGTGGACACCCAGCGCTTCGTGGCGACGGCGCTGAAACTGGCCGACGAAACCTTCCTGAAAGGCATCCGTTCGGCGCAGGGCGGCAGCACCCCCACCTTCGGCGGCACCGACCAGCAGGACCAGGGTTTTGTGTCGGTCGAGCGCGGTGCCGAGATCAAGGCGCTGGCCGGCGGCGACGTGATCCTCGTGGCGCCCCGCGTGTACAACGAGGGCCGCATCGAGACCCCGTCCGGGCAGACCGTGATGGCGGCGGGTCAGAAGGTCTATCTGTTCAGCTCGACCGACGCCGCGCAGCGCGGCCTGTGGGTCACGGTCGATGCGTTCGACCCGATGGTGACGCCGACCCGCGCCGGCGTGAACACCGTGGAGCAGGCGGCCACGGGCACGTACACCGTGCGCGATGGCGAGACGGTGTCCAACGAGACCGGCACCACCGGGCTGGAGCAGCGCATCAACGAGGTGGTGGCGGACAAGGGCCGCATCAACCTGGTCGGCATGGTGGTGCGCCAGATGGGCAAGCTGTCAGCCACGACCGCGGTGAAGGGGCAGAACGGCGCCATCCTGCTGCACGCGGTGCAGTCGACCACAGCGAGTGCGGACAACGTGGTCAACGGCAACCTCGGCCAACTGGAGATCGGCGCCGGCAGTGTGACCCGCGTGACGCCCAGCGAGGAGAGCGCCACACAGAAGGACGCCGAGACCTTCTACCGGTCCACGATCGAGCTCTTCGGCAAGGACATCCGCATCGGCGCGGGCGCACTGGTTGAAGCCGTGTCGGGCAACCTGTCCATCATGGCCGCCGCCACGCAGCAGAACCCGCTGTTCAACGGTGAAGGCACGGCCACGCAGGATGCCAGCCTTTTCATCGACCGGGATGTGCGGCTCAGTGTGGCCGGCCTGCGCGACGTGGCGTTGCCCATGAGCCGCAACCAGCTCATGCTGAACCTTTACCAGAACGAGCTGGCCGACACGCCCGTGCAGCGTGGTGGGGTGCTGTATCGCAACCAGGTGTACTTCGATGCACGCAAGCCGGTCGCCGTGGCCAACGTGAAAGGCGCCTACAACCTCATCGAGCGCACCGCACGTGAGCTGTCCGTTCGCGGCGGCAACCTCCGAGTGGAGGCCGATGGCGCGTTGGTGGTGGCCGATGGCGTGAAGCTCGATGTGTCCGGGGGCAGCAAGCGTTATGACGCCGGGCAACTGCTGACCTCGGTGCTGGGCCGCGGGGCCGGCACGTCGGTGTCGCTGGATCAGGCCC
>NZ_CANBCC010000022.1 GCF_947366995.1 uncultured Aquabacterium sp.
GCGCTCGCCCACGGTGGCATCGCCCAGGTAGGCCAGGTGGTTGGCCTTGGCGCCGCGCGCCAGCGTGCTGTTCTTCACTTCCACGAAGTTGCCGATGTGCACCTCGGGGCCGAGTTCGGCGCCGGGGCGCAGGCGGGCAAACGGCCCGATCAGCGCGCCTTCGCCCACCGTCGCGCCCTGCGTGTCGCCGTCGATGTGCGTGAAGGCGTGGATGACCGCGCCAGCGCGGATCTCGGCGTTGCGGACCACACAGTTCGGACCGATGCGCACGCCATCACCCAACACCACATGGCCTTCGAACACGCAGTTCACGTCGATCTCGACGTCCTGCCCGCAGCGCAGCGTGCCGCGCAGGTCAAAGCGGGCCGGGTCGGCCAGACGCACGCCGTCGGTCATCAGGCGCTCGGCCTGCACGCGCTGGTAGCGGCGCTCCAGGTCGGCCAGTTGCGCTGGGCTGTTGACGCCCAGCACCTCGACTTCGTCGCGCGGCTGCGCGGCCACCACGGGCACGCCATCGGCGCGGGCCATGGCCACCACATCGGTCAGGTAATACTCGCCCTGGGCGTTGTCGTTGGTCAGGCGGCTCAGCCAGCCCTTCAGCAGCCGGGTGGGCGCGGCCATCATGCCGGTGTAGACCTCGTCGATGGTGCGCTGCTCGTCGTTCGCATCCTTGTGCTCGACGATGGCCAGCACCTTCTCGCCCCAGCCGTCACGCACGATGCGGCCATAGCCGGTCGGGTCGTCCAGGCGGATGGTCAGCAGGGCCAGGTGTTCGCCTGCGCAGGCCTGCACAAGAGCCGCCGCGGTGGCCGCCTCGATCAGCGGGGTGTCGCCATTGAGGATGAGCGTCACGCCCTCATCCGGCAACACCGGCACGGCCTGCTGCACGGCATGGCCGGTGCCGAGCTGTGGCTCCTGACGCACGAAGTGCAGCGGCGCGCCGGCAAAGGCGGCCTGCATGGCGCCTTCCACCTGCTCTGCGCCGTGGCCCGTGACCACGATCTGACGCGCGGCCCCCAGCGTGGCGGTGGTGCCGATGACGTGCGCCAGCATGGGCCGGCCGGCCAGCGTGTGCAGCACCTTGGGGCGCGAGGACTTCATGCGGGTGCCTTTGCCCGCGGCCATGATGACGATGGAAAGTGACATGAACGACGTGGTGGAGTGGGGTCAGGGTGCCGGCTGCAGCGGCACGATCACGGTACGCGGCCCCAGTGTCAACGGAAAATCTTTCAGGGCGGCGTCGAACAGTGGCGCGTACAGCGCCGGGTCGGCCGAGCCCAGGCGGCCCAGGCTGGCGCGCGCCTCGTGCAGCACCGCGTGGGTGCGGCGATCGCGCACGACCACGCCCACCAGCATCTCGACGTAGGGTTGCTCCATGCGGTAGCTCAGTGCCAGCCCGCCACCGCCCGTGCCCCACCAGCCTCCCACACCAGGACGGCCCCAGGGGTGATACCAGTAGGGCGCGCCGCCCCAGAAGGGGTCATAGCGCGGCGTGACGCGGGTCGAGGCCGTGAGCTGCACGGTGTAGACCGCCTGATCGGGCCCGCTGGCCAGCGTGAAGCCATGCGAAGCAAGTGCCGGCGCGGCCGCAGCCTCGAGCTGGCCGATCTGGTCCGCGGCATTGGCCTGCGAAGGCAGCCGGTCGAAAACATAGGGGCCGGGGCTGCGGGTGGCCGGCCAGTCGCCGAAGGTCTGAACTTCGGTGCGCACCTCATTGAGTGCCGCGCAGCCCTGCAGCGCCAGCATCGCCACGCACAACAGCCCCCCGGTCAACCAGCGGAGGGCAGAAAACCGGGTTGTGCGGGCGGTGGTCATGGTCAGACTTCCTTGCTGCGGATCGGGATGGACTTGATCGACACGCTGGCCTCGGCGGGCAGGCCGGCCTCGGGCGTGTCGCCACAAGCTTCATCTTCGTCGAAAGCGATGTCCCCACCGGCTTCGGGCTTGCCCGTCGCCTTGATGGTCTCGAACGGGTAGAGCTTGCGGTCCATCAGGTGCGAGGGCACGACGTTGGACAACGCAGTGAACATGTTGTCGACCCGGCCGGGGAACTTGCGATCCCACTCGTTGATCATCTCGCGCATCTGCTGGCGTTGCAGGCCGTCCTGGCTGCCGCACAGGTTGCACGGGATGATGGGGAACTCGCGGTGCTCGGCGTACCTGGCTAGGTCCTGCTCGCGGCAGTAGGCCATCGGGCGGATGACGACGTGCTCGCCGTTGTCCGTCACCAGCTTGGGCGGCATCCCCTTCAGGCGCGAGCCGAAGAACATGTTCATGAACATGGTCTGCAGGATGTCGTCGCGGTGGTGGCCCAGCGCGATTTTGGTGCAGCCCAGTTCCTTGGCCACGCGGTAGAGGATGCCGCGGCGCAGGCGCGAGCACAGGCTGCACGTGGTCTTGCCCTCGGGCACCACGCGCTTGACCACGCTGTAGGTGTCCTGCTCTTCGATGCGGAAGGGCACGCCGACCTTGGTCAGGTACTCGGGCAGCACGTGCTCCGGGAAGCCCGGCTGCTTCTGATCCAGGTTGACCGCGACGATCTCGAACCGGATGGGGGCCCGCCGCTGCAGGTTCATCAGGATGTCGAGCATCGAGTAGCTGTCCTTGCCGCCGGACATGCACACCATGACCTTGTCGCCATCTTCGATCATGTTGAAGTCAGCAATGGCCTGCCCCACCTCACGGTGCAGGCGCTTGCGCAGCTTGTTCATCTCGTGCGCGTGCTTGCGGGCGCGGGCAGCCTCTTCGGCCTCCTGGGCGCTTTGCTGCACCGCCTGGGCCACGGGCACGCCGGCCTTGGCCTCGACCGCCAGGGCGGCACGGGCAAACAGCAGGGCGTCGTCCACCATGCGGTCTTCTTCGTCGGGCGTGTGGAAACTCAGGTGGGTGGACATAGGGGCGGTCGCGTCGGTCATAACCGGGTATTTTCGCCGATCCCGGCAATCCGCGTGCTCACCACTGCCCGGTTTCCATGCGGATGGCCACCTCGCAGTCGTCAAAGATCTCCAGCTTGGCAATCTTCACGCGCACGCCGAGCACGCCGGGCAGGTCCATCAGGCGCTTGCACAGCTTGCCGATCAGGGTCTCGAGCAGGTTGGTGTGCTCGGACTGGCACTCTTCGATGATGATGGCGCGCACCTTGCGGTAGTCCAGCACATTGAGCAGTTCGTCGTCGCGCGGCAGCAGGGGCTGGCTGCCCATGTTGAGCTCGGCGTCGACCTGGATGGGCTGCGGCGCGTCGATTTCGTGGTCAAGCACACCGAGGCTCGCGTCGAAGCGCAGGCCGGTGAGGGTCAGGATCTGGTTGCCTTTGGTCAGGGACATGGCTCGCGCTCACATCATGGAAAAGTCGCGCTCGAAGCGCTGGAGGTGCTGGCCGCCATCGACCAGCAGCGTGGTGCCCGTGATCGAGCGGTTGGTCAGCGCGAAGGCCACGGTCGCGGCCACGTCTTCCGGGGTGGACGAGCGCCCCAGCGGCGACAGCGCATGCGCCTGCTGGAAGGCTTCGCCCTGCAGCCACTCGCTGGTCAGCGTGAGGCCCGGCGCCACGCCGATCACCCGCACGCGGGGGGCCAGCGCCAGCGCCAGCAGCGTGGTGGCGGATTCGAGCGCCGCCTTCGACAGCGTGTAGCTCAGGAAATCGGGGTTCGGGTTCCACAGCTTCTGGTCGAGCAGGTTGACGACCGCCCCTGCCCCACCCTCGTTCACGCCGCGCTCGGCCAGGTGCGCCGCCAGCGCCTGCGCCAGCACGATGGCCGGTGCGGTGTTGGCGCGCAGGTGCTTTTCCAGCGCGGCGTAGGTGAAGGTGGCCGCGTCGTCGTACTCGAAGGTCGAGGCGCTGTTGACCACGGCGTCCAGCCGGCCCAGGCCCTGCACCGCGGCGGGCAGCAGCGCCCGGCACGCGGCTTCGTCAGCCAGGTCTGCCGCCAGCACCACAGCCTGGCGGCCCAATGCGCGGACGTCGGCGGCGGTCTGCTCGGCTTCGGTGCGCGAGGCACGGCAGTGCACGGCCACATCCCAGCCCTGGCGGGCCAGCGTCAGCGCAATCAGGCGCCCGAGGCGCTTGCCCGCCCCCGTGACGAGCACGGCCGGCGCAGCAACAGAGGGAAGTGTGGAAGACATGGACTTTCTACAATGCGGCGATGAACCGCCCGAACCCATCCGGCCAGAGTGTAGTGGCCGCCCCCGTCTCCAGCGCACCGCTGGCCCGCCTGATCGCCCACGAGATCCGCGAACGGGGCGGGTGGATGCGCTTCGAGCGCTTCATGGAACTGGCGTTGTACGCGCCAGGGCTGGGCTATTACACGGGCGGCCGACGGGTGCTGGGCAGCATGCCGCAGGACGGCAGCGACTTCGTGACCGCCCCCGAATTGACGCCGTTGTTCGGCCAGCTGCTGGCCCGCCAGGTGGCCCAGGCGCTGGAGGCCACCGGCACCACCGAGGTGTGGGAGTTCGGCGCCGGCACGGGCGCGCTGGCCGAGCAGCTGCTGGGCGAGCTGGGCGATCGGCTCACCCGCTACACCATCGTCGACCTTTCGGGCACGCTGCGCGACCGCCAGCACCAGCGCCTGCTGAAAGCCCACCCGGCCCTGGTCCACAAGGTGGTCTGGGCCGACAGCCTGCCGGACGCGCTGAACGGCGTGATCGTGGGCAACGAGGTGCTGGACGCCATGCCCGTGCACCTGCTGAGCTGGAACGGCGAACACTGGCTGGAGCGCGGCGTGGCGCTGGCCGACGCCGCCACGGCCGAGGACGACGTGCCGCGCTTTACCTGGGCCGACCGCCCGGCCCCCGAGGGCGTGCGCCCTCCCACCGAGCAGCCGGACGCGGCCTACCCCCCCGGCACCGTGACCGAAACCCACGGCCAGGCCGAAGCCTTCGTGGCCACGCTGGCGCAGCGCATGGCGCGCGGCGCGGCCTTCTTCATCGACTACGGCTTCCCCGAGTCCGAGTACTACCTGCCCCAGCGCCACGGCGGCACGCTGATGTGCCACCACCTGCACCAGGCCGACCCGGACCCGCTGAGCAGCGTGGGCCACAAGGACATCACCGCCCACGTGAACTTCACCGGCATCGCGCTGGCCGGCCAGGAGGCCGGGTGGGAGGTGCTGGGCTACACCAGCCAGGGTCGATTCCTGACCAACTGCGGGCTGGGCGAGGCGCTGGCCAGCACCGGCGAGGCCTGCACCGCCGACCAGCTGAAGGCCCGCGCCGCCCTGCAGATGCTGGTGGCCGAGCACGAAATGGGCGAGCTCTTCAAGGTGATCGGCTTCGTGAAGGGGCCCTGGTTCGATGCGATCGGCTTCGAGCACGGGGACCGGACGCACATGCTGTGACCCCCGGGACTGCGGGGCCGGGGAACACCGTGTAAGGGAATGACACGAAAGAATCTGGGGGTGAAGATAGATGGCGGCGAGCGCAGTCCAGCGCCAAGGCTCTCATCTACAACCTGCTCAGGATTTCTTGATGTCACAATTCCCTCGACTGGCCCTGGCCGGCACGCTCGCGCTCGCGACAGCCGGCGTGGCACACGCGACGTCGTCCGTCATGTCCACCATCTCGAACATCGCGGTCACTACCGCGGGAACGGTGACGGCGTATTCTCCGTTCGCACAAGCGGTGGTCAGCGCCTATGATCTGGTGCCGCACCCGCTAGTTGGATGGTTGTCAACGAACGCCGTTTCGGATTGGGCATCCGACCTCTCCACCCCCTCCCCCTCGGTGTCGGTCAATGTTGCGAGTGACTCGGCCACCGCATCCGCATTCGCATCTGCCACGAACGTGTCTGCAGCCGTGACCACCGGTGCCGCGGGGGGCTCCGGTTATGCGACTGCATCCTTCAACAGCGTGTTCTCCATGGCGGCCCGGTCCAGGGTGACGGTCACCTGGGACGCCAGCGTGCTGGGCATGGGCGCCGGCAACGGCACTTTCCTTACCTACACTGGCTACGGCACCGTAACCGGTGCCGCACATGTCGACCTCGGGAACATCTCCGCGTCCACCCAGGGCAACGGCTTCTGGTACGGTGACGACGACTTCGGCTTCTCCTTCGAAGAGACCGCGACCGGCAAGAAGCTGACCGTTTCCACCGGCGCCACCGGACGCGACATCAGCTTCGCTGCCTCGGTGTTTGCGCAGACCGTCGATTACGCCGCCCCGGTTCCCGAGCCCGAAACCTGGGCACTGACCTTCGCTGGTCTGGCCGTCATGGGTGGCATCGCCCGTCGCCGAATTGCCAAGTAAGCCTTCTGCCTCACGCTGAAAGCGGGCTTCGGCCCGCTTTTTCTGTTGGGGAGGCCGCCTCCGTCGCCGGGATAGCGTGCATCAATGGAGGACATCATTCAGATTCACGCCCACGATGCTGCACTGCCGCGATAATTGCGCCCATGCTGCAACAACGCACCCTCAAGTCCCTGACCCGTGCCGTGGGCGTTGGCCTGCACAGCGGCCAGCGCGTCGAACTGACGCTGCGCCCGGCACCGGCCAACACCGGCATCGTGTTTCGCCGGGTGGACCTGGCCCAGCCGGTCGACATCCCCGTGCGTCCGGAATCGGTGTGCGACTGCCGCATGGCCACCACCATTTCGCCCGGCGGTGACCCGGGTGCGCCCAAAGTCAACACCATCGAGCACCTGATGTCGGCCTGCGCCGGCCTGGGCCTCGACAACCTGTATGTGGACATCACGGCCGAAGAGGTGCCCATCCTCGATGGCTCGTCGGCTGCGTTCGTCTACCTGCTGCAGAGCGCCGGCATCGAGCTGCAGAAGGCGCCCAAGAAGTTCCTGCGCGTGACCCGTCCGATCGAGGTGCGCGACGGCGAAGGCCGCACGCTGAAGTGGGCCCGCCTGGAGCCGTACCACGGCTACAAGCTCGCCTTCGAGATCGACTTCGACCACCCCGCCGTTGACCAGACCGGCCAGCGCGTCGAGTTCGACTTCGGCGCCGGCCAGTACAAGCGCGACATCGCCCGCGCCCGCACCTTCGGCTTCACCAAGGACGTGGAGATGATGCGCTCGCGCGGCCTGGGCCTGGGTGCCAGCATGGACAACGCCATCGTGGTGGACGACTACCGCGTGCTGAACGCCGACGGCCTGCGCTACGACGACGAGTTCGTGAAGCACAAGATCCTCGACGCGATCGGCGACCTGTACGTGGTGGGCTACCCGCTGCTGGCGGCCTACACGGCCTACAAGTCGGGCCACGCGATGAACAACCAGCTGCTGCGTGCGCTACTCGCCGAGAAGGACGCGTGGGAAATCGTCAGCTTCGAAGACGAGGCCAAGGCCCCGCGCGGTCTGGCCGAGCTGGCCCCGGCCTGGTAAGGCCGAGGGGCGCGCCATGGTCCTGATCCGCACGGCGGCCCTCTTTCTTGTGCTCGGCTTTCTGGCCTGCATGGGCCTGTTCCGGCTCACCGGCCAGCCGGTGTGGCGCCAGCGCGCCATGACGTGCGCCCAGTGGGGCGTGGTGCTCGCACTGGGCGTGGTCGGGTTCTTCGTGCTGCGGCGCGCCGCCGTGTTCATCTGACACGGCCCGTGCCGCCGGGCATCAGCCCTCCGAGCGATCGTCGTCGCGGTCGAAAAAGCCCTGGCCGAACGGCCCGCGCACCGGCTGCAGCGTCTTGCTGAAGATCGACACGCCGTCGATGTCACGGAAGTCGACCGTCAGCGCGTGCGAATGGCGGTCGATGTTGACCTCACCGAAGAACTGCAGGCCGGCAAACGGCGACAGGTTGGCCTGACCGGCCGGTGGTGCCTTCTGGAACACCACCTGCGGACCAAAGGTGTTGTCCAGCGCGTTGGGGCCGAAGGTGCCGGCGTTCAGCGGTCCGGCCACGAACTCCCAGAACGGCTCGAAGTCCTGGAACTGCGCCTTGGCCGGCTCGTAGCGGTGGGCGGCACAGTAGTGCACGTCGGCCGTCAGCCACACTGTGTTGCGCACGCGCTCGTGCTTGATGAAGCGCAGCACCTCGGCGATCTCCAGCTCGCGGCCGAGCGCCGGACCATCGCCGTTGGCGGGGCCTTCCCACCGCGCCCGGCCCTGGGCGTCCTTGCCGTCGCCGATCTGCAGGCCCAGCGGCATGTCGGAGGCGATCACCTTCCACGTTGCGCGGGACTTCTTCAGTTCGGTCTTGAGCCACTCGATCTGTTCGCGGCCCAGGATGGCGGTGTCCGGCCCGGCTTCGGTCTGGCGGTTGTGGGTGTTGGGACCGCGGTAGCTGCGCATGTCGATCACGAACACGTCGAGCTGCGGGCCGTGCGACAGCTTGCGGTACACACGCTGCGACTCGACCGCCGAGAACGGCCGCATCGGTGCGTAATCCAGGAAGGCGCGGGTGCCGCGGGCCGTCAGCAGCGGCACGTTCTTCTCGGTGTAGCGGGCGTCAGCCGACAGGTCCTTGGCGTCCGACCAGTTGTTGGTGACCTCGTGGTCATCCCACTGCCAGATCTGCGGCACCTCGGCGTTGAAGCGGCGCACGTTCTCGTCCAGCAGGTTGTAGCGATAGCGACCGCGGTACTCGTCCAGCGTCTCGGCGACCTTGGCCACTTCGGGCGTGACGATGTTGGTCCACAGCTGGCCGTTCTCGGCCGTCACCGACTCCTTGATCGGGCCGTCGGCGTAGATGGTGTCGCCGCTGTGCAGGAAGAACTGCGGCTGACGCTGGCGCATGGCCTCGTAGATCTTCATGCCGCCGAAAGACGGGTTGATGCCCCAGCCCTGGCCGGCCGTGTCGCCGCCCCACACGAAGCGCAGGTCACGCGGGCGGGTGGAGGGCACGCTGAAGCGGCCCAGCACCGGCTCGCTCATCGCGCGGCTGTTGTCCAGGCCCTGGAACTGCACGCGCACGAACACGTCGCGCCCAGCGGGCAGGCCGACCAGATCCTGGCGGGCCGTGAAGTCGGTTTCTTCCAGCGCGTACGGGCCGATGATGCGGCGGCTCTTGCGGAAGGACTCGTCGAGCGACCACTCGACGATCATGCGCGAGGCCCGGTCGGCACGGCTCCACAGCAGCGTGGCGCCCTGGGTGGGGTCACCCAGCTGCAGGCCCTGGGCCGCCACGGGGCGAACGGCGTCCGAGGTGATGAGGGCGGGCGCACCGGCCGCCCAGCTGGGGCGAACCAGCGCGGCCGAGCCGAGGGTCAGCGCAGAGGATTGCAGGAACAGGCGGCGGGGATGCTTCGAATCGGACATCGTGGTGCTTCAGGGTGGAGGGATCCGCGCATGCTGGCCGCCGGCCGTGACGCCGGCTTGACGCCGATGCGGTCCGGATGGACTGCCGTCGGCGTGTACCGACGGGGACCATCCGGTCCCGGGTTTCCCCGTCTCGATTGCGGAAAACGCTTGGCTACCATCGGCTCCCGGGCCACCACAAGGGCCCGCACCCCAGAACAAGCCGAACACACTTCGGTACCAAGGAGACATCAGCATGGATTACGCCGCCCTGTACCGGCGGTCGGTGGACGACCGTGACGCTTTCTGGCGCGAACAGGCCGCCCGCATCGACTGGCACACACCGTTCGAGCTGGTGTGCGACACGGCCAACCCGCCGTTTGCACAGTGGTTCGTCGGCGGCGAAACCAACCTGTGCCACAACGCGGTCGACCGCCATGCGGCCACCCGGCCCGACCAGCCCGCGCTGATTCATGTCTCCACCGAAACCGGCCGCGAAGAAACACTGACCTTCGGCCAGCTGCACACCGAGGTGCAACGCATGGCCGCCGTGCTGCAGGGCCTGGGCGTCAAGAAGGGCGACCGCGTGCTGCTGTACATGCCCATGATCCCCGAGGCCGTGATCGCCATGCTGGCCACGGTGCGCCTGGGTGCCATCCACTCGGTGGTGTTCGGCGGCTTTGCCAGCCACGCCCTGGCCAGCCGCATCGATGACGCGCGCCCCACGGTCGTGGTCACAGCCGATGCCGGCTCGCGTGGCGGCAAGGTCATTCCCTACAAGCCGCTGCTGGACGAGGCCCTGGCCCAGTGCAGCCACAGCGTGCCGCACGTGCTGCTGGTCAACCGCGGTCTGGCCGACGCCAGCATGACCGCTCCGCGCGACGTGGACTTCGCCCAGGCCCGCGAGGCCGTGCTCGATGCACAGGTGCCCTGCACCTGGGTGCCGTCCGAGCACCCCAGCTACACGCTCTACACCAGCGGTACCACCGGCAAGCCCAAGGGCGTGCAGCGTGACACCGGCGGCTACACCGTGGCGCTGGCCACCTCGATGGAGCAGATCTACTGTGGCAAGCCCGGCGAGGTTTTCTTCTGCACCAGCGACATCGGCTGGGTCGTGGGCCACAGCTACATCGTCTACGGCCCACTGATCGCCGGCATGGCCACCATCGTCTACGAAGGCCTGCCGATCCGGCCGGATGCCGCCATCTGGTGGTCGCTGGTCGAGAAGTACAAGGTCAGCGTGATGTTCTCGGCCCCGACCGCCGTGCGCGTGCTGAAGAAGCAGGACCCGGAGTGCCTGCGCCGACATGACCTGAGCAGCCTGCGCCACCTCTTCCTGGCCGGCGAGCCGCTGGACGAGCCGACGGCCGCCTGGATCGGCGAGGCCATCGGCAAGCCCATTGTCGACAACTACTGGCAAACCGAGACCGGCTGGCCCATTCTCAGCCTGGCGCGCGGCATCGACCCGGATGCCAAGACCCGCCTGGGCTCGCCCGGCATCCCCATGCCCGGCTACGACGTGAAGCTGCTGGACGACCAGACCGGCGCCGAGCTGACGGAGCCGAACCGCAAGGGCGTGCTGACCATCGGCTACCCGCTGCCGCCCGGCTGCCTGCAAACCGTGTGGGGGGACGACGACCGCTACGTCAAGACCTACTGGAGCACCTTCCCGCACAAGCCGGTCTACAACACCTTCGACTGGGGCCTGCGCGACGCCGACGGCTACTACTTCATCCTGGGCCGCACCGACGACGTGATCAACGTGGCCGGCCACCGCCTGGGCACCCGCGAGATCGAGGAGGCCGTGAGCAGCCATTCCGGCGTGGCCGAGGTGGCCGTGGTGGGCGTGGCCGATCAGCTCAAGGGCCAGGTGGCGCGCGCCTTCGTGGTGGCGCGTGACCCGTCGCGCACCGCCACCCCCGCGCTGCGTCAGGCGCTCGAAACCGAGATCATGCAGACGGTGGACCGGCAACTCGGTGCCGTGGCCCGCCCGGCCCGCGTCGATTTTGTGAACGTGCTGCCGAAGACCCGCTCGGGCAAGCTGCTGCGCCGCGCCATCCAGGCGGTGTGCGAAGGCCGGGCCACCGGCGACCTGACCACGATCGAAGACCCGACCGCCTTGCAACAGTTGCAGGACGCGGTCAGCGAGGTGCGGGGCTGACGGACGCCGTTGCCCCAGGAGCCTTGCTGGCCGCCATTACACAACCCTGGGCGCCCGACCGGCCCGGGACCTGAAGGCGAGACCCCGGTCTCGCCTTTTTTCTGGGACTGCGCAAGTCGGCCGTTGGCGGGCACAATGCGGGTTTGACACCGCACCGGACTGAACCAAGATGAAGACCCCGCCTCCGCTGACCGACGCCGAGATCAACGAGATCGACGAGCTGCTGGCTGCCGTGCCGGCCCCGTATGAAACCGTGGATGCGGTGATCCTGGACGGCTACCTGGCCGGTGTGCTGGTCCAGCCGGTGATGCTCGAGCCCGAGCAATGGCTGCCCCCGATCTTCGGCACCGAAGGCATGCCCGAGGGCGGCATCGAAGGCTGGAGCGAGGCCCAGCACAACCGCCTGATCACGCTGATCACGCGGCGCAAGGACGAAATGCTGCGCGGCATCCTGGAAGACGGCTGGTTCGACCCGCTGGTGCCGATGATGGAAGACGAAGACGGCAAGGCGCTCGAGGGCAAGGACGCCATGGAGGGCCTGGGCTACTGGGCCGCCGGCTTCGAATGGGCTTTGGCCAACTTCCCGCAGCTGGAAGAAGCCGCCCTGCCCGGCGTGCCCGATCTGCTCGACTCCATCTGGCGCCATCTGCCCGAGCAGGACGAGACCCAGCGCGCGATGACGAAGGCGCTGGACGAGGAGCACCCGCTGCGCAACCTTGATGAAGGCATCGAGGCGCTGGTGTTCGACGTGGTCGACCTGGCCCAGATCGGCATTGCCGAGCGCACCAAGGTCGAGACCGTCGTGCGCGACCAGCCCAAGGTCGGCCGCAATGACCCCTGCCCCTGCGGCAGCGGCCGCAAGTACAAGCAGTGCCACGGCGCGAACTGACCTGACGCACCCCGGCCGCCAGCGCCGGTGCGCAGCGGCCCCGTCACGCCCGTGAAGATCCAGCTCCTGTCCGATCTGCACCTCGAGACCGAGGTCTACGCGCCCCGGCCCGCCCCGGGCGCCGACCTGCTCGTGCTGGCCGGCGATGTCGACAGCACCTGGGCCGGGCTCTCGCACTTCAAGAACTGGCCGGTGCCGGTGCTGTTCGTGCCCGGCAACCACGAGTTCGACCGCCGCGATGTGGACGAGGCCCTGAGCGGCCTGCGCGCGCGCTGCACCGAGCTCGGCCTGCGCCTGCTGGAGCGCGAGTCCATCGTGCTGCGCGCGCCCGACGGCCGCCGCGTGCGCTTTGTCGGCACCACCCGCTGGTGCGACTTTGATCTCTTCGGCGAGAAGGAGCGGCCCCGCGCGATGCGCGCCGCGACCTACTTCGTCCGCGTCATGCAGTCCACGCGCGGGGGCGCGCCGTTCGACCCGGTCGCCGTGCGCGAAGAGGGCCTGCGCTGCCGAGACTGGCTGGCCACCGAACTCGCGCGACAGCCCACCGAGGCCGACCCGTGGGATGTCACCGTGGTGATCACCCACTTCGGCCCCAGCCTGCGCAGCGCCGATCCGCGCTACGGCCGCCAGCCCGGCACCGCCAGCTTCTGCAATGCCGACGACCACCTGCTGGCCGGCGCGCAACTCTGGCTGCACGGCCATCTGCATTGCCGGCACGACTACCTCGTGCCCCACGCCGGTGGCGTCACCCGTGTGGTGAGCAACGCACGCGGGCACGCCTACAAGGGCGAAGCCGATGGCCACGACGGCCAGTGCTGCATCAGCGTCTAGACTTCACGCTGGCGCGTCCGGCTTGATGGCGGTCAACGCCGCGGTGCCTGCGGGTGCCGACACTGATCTCCAGGCTCATCCATCACACGAGGTTCCATCCATGAAGATCCTGCTTCCGGTCGACGGCAGTTCGTACACCAAGCGCATGCTGGCGTGGCTCACGACGCATGAGGAGTGGCTCACGGGCCAGCACGAATTCACCGTGCTGACCGTTGTGCCTCAGATTCCGCCACACGCAGCGTCGATGTTCCCGCCCGAGCAACTGAAGTCGTATTACGACGACACGGCCGAGGCCATCTTCAAGCCGATCCGCAAGTTCACAGCCAAGCACGACATGGCCACGAACTACGTCGCCAAGACGGGCCATGCACCCGACGTCATCGCCAAGCTGGCCGACAAGGGCAAGTTCGACCTCGTCATCATGGGTTCGCACGGCCACAGCAACCTGATGAACCTGGTGATGGGCTCCGTCACCAACCAGGTGCTGGCGCGCTGCAAGGCGCCCGTGCTGCTGGTGCGCTGAAGCCTCGGCGCGGTGGTCAGGCCAGCGTGAAGCGGCCGACCGCCTGCTGCAGCCGCATCGCCTGGTCGCTCAGGCTGGCTGCGGCGGCGCTCGACTCTTCCACCAGCGCAGCGTTCTGCTGCGTCGTCTGATCCAGCAGCGACACCGCCTGGTTGACCTGGACGATGCCCAGGCTCTGCTGCTCGCTGGCCGAGGCGATCTCGGCCATCAACTGGCTCACCTTCTGAACCTGGCCGATCAGCCGCTCGATCGATTCGCTGCTGTGGCTGGCCAGGTCGTAGCCCTGCTCGATGCTCTCGACGCTGCTGCTGATCAGACTCTTGATCTCGCGCGCGGCCTGGGCACTGCGTTGCGCCAGCGTGCGCACTTCACCGGCCACCACCGCAAAGCCGCGGCCCTGCTCGCCGGCCCGTGCCGCTTCCACCGCGGCGTTCAGCGCCAGGATGTTGGTCTGGAAGGCGATGCCATCGATCACCGCGTTGATCTCGGCAATGCGGGTGCTGGTCTGCTTGATCTCGGCCATCTTGGCCACGACCTGACCGAACACCTCGCCGCCCTGCGTGGCTTCTCGCGAAGCGGCCGTGGCCAGTTCATTGGCCTGCACCGCGGTGCTGGCGTTCTGCTTCACGGTGGCCGACATCTCTTCCATCGACGAGGCGGTCTGCTGCAGCGACGAAGCCTGGTTCTCGGTGCGCGCGCTCAGGTCAAGGTTGCCCTGCGCGATTTGGCTGGACGCGGTGGCCACCGAGTCGCTGGCGGCCTTGATCCCGAAGATGGTGGCCTTGAGTTGCTCGATGGCCTGCGCCATGGCGTCCACCATCTGGCCCACCTCGTCCCGGCTGCGGCTGCGCAGCGTGCGGGTCAGGTCGCCGGCTGCGAGGGCCTGCGCCACCTGCATGGCGTCTTGAACGGTACGGGTGGTCTCACGGGTCACCACGACGGACACCCAGACCCCCAACGACAGGGCCAGGAGGGTGATGGCACCGATCAAGGCCAAGCCGGTCTGGTCCTCGCGGATGCGACGATCGAAGAGGGTGTCCAGCCGCTTCAGGGCCTGCTCGCTCACCGCAAACTGCGCGGTGATGACCTCGGTGGTGGCCTGAAAGTAGTCGCTTCCCGCCATGTTGGGCAGGGTTTCGCTGGCCGACACGGCATCCACCAGGGCCATGCCGCGCTGGACGGCGGCCTCGGCCTGCTCGGTGGCCCGAACGAACTCGGGCACGGCCTCGCCACCGCGGGCGGCGGTGGCGCGCGCCAGGTTGCGCTCGGCGTCGGTGGCATGGCTGAGCGCCATGCTCTTCAGCGCCTGCAGCGTCTGGCGCTCGTCGGGCGTGCTGGCGCCCCGCACCAGCATGCCGGTGCCACGGGCGCGGGCAAGGCCCAGCTGCTCGGTCAGGCGGGGCAGGTCGCGGAAGGCCGCCTGGATCAGGAAATAGCTTTCGGCATCGGGGTCGAGGCTCAGGCCGCTGACCGCGCCCACGTCTTCCAGCAGCAGCAGGCTGCGCACCACCAGGGCGGTGTGACGGCGAACGCTGTCAGGCGAGGTCAGCGCACCTTTCGCGACGTCGGCCCCCAGCGCCGTCCAGTCTGCCTGGAGCGCCTGCAGCGCGGCCGTGGTCGGCGCGTGCTCGAGGGTGGCCACGCTGTGAACGGCTTCACCCAAGGCCTTGTCGAGGCCGGCCCGGCGGGCTGCCAGGTCCCCCTTCTTGCTCGCATCGCCGCTCAGAAAGGCGTTCGACATGCCGCGGTGCTCCTGCATGAGCTTGATCACGGCCAGCAGGTCCCGTGAGGGCTGCATCCCGATGCGCTCTTGTTCGACCGCGCCCAGTTTGGCCGCCGCCGTGCGCAGCACCATCACGGTGGGCGCGCCCGCCATCAGCACGGCGAGCAGGCACAGCAGAACGAATTTGTGCCGCAACGGCAGGTTGGCAATCCAGGCAGACATCGGCACGACTCCGGACCCGGCGGAAACACACACCGGCGGCGAAACACTCTGGGCGGCTTCGCTTTGCCCTGAACGCCCTTCCGACGCCCTGACACGCCGGGGCCCATCCTGCGCCCGACGGCCTCTCTTACGGCGTGATTCGGGTTTACTTGAGGGTAAAGATGAACAAAATGAAAAAGCCCCCTGGGAAGGGGGCTGGCTTGTGTGCCTGATGCCACCCGGAAAGCCGGGCGACGGGTGCGCGAAACGGCTCAGCCGCGCTGCTGGCGGCGGCGCATCACGCCGGCGGTCAGCAGGCCCGCGATCATCAGGGCGTAGGTTTCGGGCTCGGGCACTTCGCACACGAACTTCAGCGAGTCGATGAAGTAAGCATCGCCGGCGTAGCCGAACTTGAAGGACTTGCCCGTCAGCAACGGCGTGGTGGTGTGGCTGTCGAGCGAGTACAGCTTAGAGGTTGCGCCATCCACGGACAGGCTGAACTGGTTCGAACCAAAGGGCAGGTCGTCCATGTCCCAGTAAAGCAGCGAAACCGTCTTCTCGAACGAGACGGTGATGGACTCGCCCTTGCCCAGGCGCGGATCGAGCACACCCAGAGGGCCACCGGTCACAACGCCCAGTTCGCCCGCCACCACCACCAGCTTGCCGGAATCGGCAGTCACCGTCGCGTCTCCACCCGCGTCGGTGTCCTTGTAGACGTACGTCGTCTTCTTGTCCAGCAGGTTGGAGAAGGTGAGCGTGGTGAGGCAATCGGGCTTGCAATCATGGACGGGCGGCTTGTGGCCGCCAGTGGCGTGTGCCGAAACGGAGGCAAAAAGGGCCGAAACGGCCAGCATGATGGACGCAATGCGCATGAAAAGTTCTCCCAGAGGTCAGTGGCGCCGAATCGGCCCCATGAGTGACATTGTCGAGACACCAACAGGGACTACGCCACCCCCCAATTGACAATATCCCGCTTGTCTCCCCGCGAACACGGGGGCAATTTGCGCCCCTTGCACGGAACTTCGGACGATGTCCCTCCCCCGGTCAGGAGAGGGGAGAGGTCCCTAGAATGTTTGCGCCCCCCAGCCAACAGGCCCACACCATGTCTGATATCCGCATCCGCGGTGCCCGCCAGCACAACCTCAAGAACCTCGACCTCGACATCCGCACGGGTGAGCTGACGGTCGTGACCGGGCCCAGCGGTTCCGGCAAGTCGTCGCTGGTGTTCGACACGCTCTATGCCGAGGGGCAGCGCCGGTACGTGGAGACCTTCAGCGCCTACGCGCGGCAGTTCCTCGACCGCATGGACCGCCCTGCCGTGGACCGGGTGGAAGGGGTGCCGCCGGCCATTGCCATCGACCAGACCAACCCGGTGCGGACCTCCCGCTCGACCGTGGGCACGATGACGGAGCTGAACGACCACCTGAAGTTGCTGTTCGCCCGGGGAGCGCAGTTGTTCGACCAGGACACGGGCCAGCTGGTGCGCGAAGACACGCCGCAATCGGTGTTCGACGAACTGCTGCGTCGTTGCAGCGCCACCGAGGGCGGCCGGCGCGTGGTCGTGACCTTCGCGGCCGAACTGCCGGCCAACACCAGCACCGAGCAGATGGAGGAGTGGCTGTCGGCCAGCGGTTTCTCGCGGGTGCAGGCCCAGCGGGTGGTGAAGGCCAGCAGCCTGCCGTCAGCAGCATTGGTGGCGGGCCAGGCGCGTGCCACGGCCGCACTGGATGACGCCGATGCCCCGAAGAAAAAGCCGGCGGCCAAGAAAGCGGCGGCGAAGAAGACCGCCAAAAGTGAAGCCGACGCGCCCGGGTCCGACGAGCGCCTGGTGCTCGACGTGGTGGTCGACCGCTTCCGCATCGGCGCCGACCCGAGCGGGGCCGACCTCGACCGTCCCCGCGTGATGGAGGCGCTGGAAGTGGCCTTCAAGCGCGGCAGCGGCCACATCACCGTCTATGCATTGACCGACGACGAGCCTGAGCTGTGGCGCTTCTCGGCCGGCCTGCACTGCCCGGACAGCCACCGCCGCTACAGCACGCCGCAGCCGGGCATGTTTTCGTTCAACTCAGCCGCAGGCGCCTGCCCCACCTGCCGGGGTTTCGGCCGCGTCATCGGCGTGGACTGGGGCCTCGTCATCCCGGATGCGAAGAAGACGCTGCGGGGCGGCGCGATCAAGCCGCTGCAGACGCCCGCCTGGGCCGAGTGCCAGAACGACCTCATCAAGTACGCGGGCGATGCCGGCGTGCCGCGCGACACGGCCTGGTCGCAGATGAGCGCCGAGCACAAGCACTGGGTGCTGGAAGGCGACCCGGACTGGAAGGGCAACTGGAACAAGCAGTGGTATGGCATCCGCCGCTTCTTCGAGTACCTGGAAAGCAAGGCCTACAAGATGCACATCCGCGTGCTCTTGTCGAAGTACCGAAGCTACACGCCCTGCCCCACCTGCGAGGGCGCGCGCCTGCAGCTGGAATCGCTGCTGTGGCGCCTGGGCTCGAGGGCCGATGCCGACGCGGTGCTGCTGCCCGGCAAGCGTTTCAGCCCCAAGGGGCTGCCGCTGCAGCGCGAGGCCTTCGAAGCCCTGCCCGGCCTGAACCTGCACGACCTGATGCTGCTGCCGATTGACCAGCTGCAGCGCTTCTTCAGCTTCGTGACGCTGGCCAACCGGGGCGACAACGAGGCCCTGGCCCTGCTGCTCGACGAGATCCGCACGCGCCTGAAGTACCTGGTCGATGTGGGCCTGGGCTACCTCACGCTCGATCGGCAAAGCCGCACGCTCTCGGGCGGCGAGGTGCAGCGCATCAACCTGACCACGGCGCTGGGCACCTCGCTGGTCAACACCCTCTTCGTGCTCGACGAGCCCTCGATCGGCCTGCACCCGCGCGACATGGACCGCATCAACCTGGCCATGCAGCGCCTGGTCGATGCCGGCAACACGCTGGTGGTGGTCGAGCACGACCCCGCCGTGATGCTGGCCGCCGACCGCGTGATCGACATGGGCCCCGGTCCGGGCCACCAGGGTGGGCGGATCGTGTTCGATGGCTCACCGGATGAGCTCAAGCGCGCCGAAACGCTGACCGGTGCTTACCTCGGTGCGCGTCGCACCATCGGCATCGGCAAGCGCCGCCCGGTGGAGGAGAACACGCCGAAGCTGATCCTGCAGGGCGCCCGCGAGCACAACCTGAAGAACCTGAACGTCGACTTCCCGCTGCAGCGGCTGGTGGGCGTCACCGGCGTGAGCGGTTCGGGCAAGTCCTCGCTGATCCAGGACATCCTGCACCCCGCGCTGCTGCGTCACTTCGGCCAGGCCACCGAGAGCCCGGGCGAGCACGATGACCTGTTGGGGGCCGACTGGCTCAGTGGGGTGAGCTTTGTCGATCAATCGCCCATTGGCAAGACGGCGCGCTCGAACCCGGCCAGCTATGTGGGCGCCTTCGATGCCGTGCGCACGCTGTTCGCGACCACGCCGCTGTCCCGCGAGCGCTCGTACACCGCCGGCACCTTCAGCTTCAACGCGGGCAATGGCCGCTGCCCGACCTGCGGCGGCTCTGGCTTCGAGCACGTCGAAATGCAGTTCCTGAGCGACGTGTACCTGCGCTGCCCGGATTGCGACGGAACCCGCTTCCGCGCCGAGGTGCGCGAGGTGCAGATCGAGCGACTGAACAAGAAGCTCAGCATCTCGGACGTGCTGGAACTGACCGTGGCCGAGGCCGTGCGCCTGTTCGCGCAGGATGTGGACGTGGTGCGTGCGCTGCAGCCGCTGGCCGATGTGGGCCTGGACTACGTGAAGCTGGGGCAGCCGGTGCCGACGCTGTCGGGCGGTGAGGCACAGCGCCTGAAGCTGGCCGGCCACCTGGTGGAAGCCGCCGCGCAGATGAGCAAGAGCGGCCAGCGCACCGCGCGCAAGGGCACCCTCTTTCTGTTCGACGAGCCGACCACCGGCCTGCACTTCGACGACATCGCCAAGCTGATGCGCGCCTTCGGTAAGCTGCTGGACGCCCGCAACAGCATCATCCTGATCGAGCACAACCTGGACGTGATCCGGGCCTGCGACTGGCTGATCGAGCTGGGCCCCGAAGGCGGCGATGCCGGCGGGCAGATCGTGGCCACGGGCGCGCCGGAAAGGCTGAAGCTGGGCCGCACCCACACCGCCGTGGCGCTGCGTGAGTATGAACAGGCGCTGGGCCTGAAGGACGAAACAGGCTCATCCGATGAGCCTTCAAAACCCACCGCCCCCACCAAGGCGAAGGGGCGCGGCAAGCCGGCGCCGGCCGGCGAGACCGCAGCGACCCCAGCCGCGCCCAACCGCGTCATGGTGCCCGCGGCCAACGACAGCACCGCCCTGCTCGCCGCCGAAGCCACGCCCACCTACGCGCTGGCCGCCAGCGACGACGGCGTCTCGCTGCAAGCCCTCATCAAGGCCCGCCGCGAACAACGCCGTGCGGCGGCCGCCAAGGCCCCGGGCCACGATGCCATCGAGGTCGTCAACGCCCACGAGCACAACCTCAAGGGCCTGAGCGTGCACATCCCGCGTGGCAAGTTCAACGTGGTCACGGGCGTGTCGGGCTCGGGCAAGTCGACGCTCGCCTTCGACATCCTGTTCAACGAAGGCCAGCGCCGCTACCTGGAATCCCTCAACGCCTACGCGCGCTCGCTGGTGCAACCGGCCGGCCGGCCCGAGGTCGATGCGGTCTACGGCATCCCGCCCACCGTGGCCATCGAGCAGCGCCTGTCGCGCGGCGGGCGCAAGTCCACCGTGGGCACCACCACCGAGGTGCACCACTTCCTGCGCCTGCTGTACGTCAAGCTCGGCGTGCAGCACTGCCCCTGCTGTGTCGACGCCAACGGCCATCCCATCCCGGTGCTGCCGCAGACCCCCGAGGCCATCGCCGCCCAATGGGTGCGGGATCACCGCGGCCAGCACATCGGCCTGATGGCGCCGCTGGTCGTCAACCGCAAGGGTATCTACACCGAGCTGGCCAAGTGGGCCGCCGGCAAGGGCTTCACGCACCTGCGGGTCGATGGCGAGTTCCTGCCCGTCGCGGGCTGGGGCACGGCCAAGGGCCCGAAGATCGACCGCTACCGCGAGCACACCATCGAACTGCCGGTGGGCGACGTCGTCGTCACGCCCGAGAACGAAGGCCGCCTGCGCGAGTTGCTGGCCAGCGCGCTGGAACACGGCAAGGGCGTGGTGCACCTGATCACCGGGCTCGATGGCCTGGCCGATGCGCTGGCCACGGGCAAATCGACGCTGCACATGGGCCGCGTGAAGGTGTTCTCCACGCAGCGCGCCTGCCCGAGCTGCGGCACCAGCTTCCCCGAGCTCGACCCGCGCCTGTTCAGCTACAACAGCAAGCATGGCTGGTGCCCCGATTGCGTGGGCACCGGGCTGGCGCTGACGCGCGAGCAGCGCCTGGCGCTGGATGACTCGCAACAGGACGACAACCGCGGCCGCGAACAGACCTTTGCCGAGCCCGAGGTCGAGGACGTGGAAGACGTCGAATGCGGCACCTGCCACGGTGCGCGCCTGAACGCGGTGGCGCGCGCGGTGCAACTGCGCGGCGACTCGATTGCCGATGTGTCGGCGCTGGCCGTGAAGGACGCGCGCAAGTGGGCCGAGAAGCTCAAGCTTGATGGCCGCGAGGCCACGATCGCGCGTGACATCGTCAGCGAGATCAAGTCGCGCCTGGCCTTCATGGAGCAGGTGGGCCTGGGCTACCTCAGCCTGGACCGCGCCGCGCCCACGCTCTCGGGCGGCGAGGCCCAACGCATCCGCCTGGCGGCGCAACTGGGCAGCAACCTGCAGGGCGTGTGCTACGTGCTGGACGAGCCGACCATCGGCCTGCACCCGCGCGACAACCAGCTGCTGCTCGATGCCCTGCACACGCTGGGCAAGGAAGGCAACACCCTGGTTGTCGTCGAACACGACGAGGACACCATCCGCCGTGCCGAGCACGTCATCGACATCGGCCCGGGCGCCGGCGTGCGCGGCGGCACGGTGGTGGCCCAGGGCACGGTGGCCGACATCATGGCCTCGGCCGATTCAGTCACGGGCCGCTGCCTGCGGGCACCGATGGTGCACCCGTTGCGGCGCGATGAAGAAGGCCAGCCCCTGCCGCGCCGTGCCATCGCGGCCGACACCCCGCTGCTGACGGTGAAGAAGGCCCGGCTGCACAACCTCGACCAGGTCACGGTGGAGGTGCCGTTGCACCGCCTGGTGGCCGTCACCGGCGTGTCGGGCTCGGGCAAGTCCACCCTGGCGCGCGACGTGTTGCTGGCTAACGTGCAGGCCGCCGTCGCCATTGCACCCAAGGCCCGCGCCACCACCCGGCCCACGTGGCATGGGTGCGAAGGCATCGACGGCTGGGGCCTCGTCGACCGCGTGCTCGAAGTCGACCAGACGCCGATCGGCAAGACGCCACGCTCATGCCCGGCCACCTACATCGGCTTCTGGGACACGATCCGCAAGCTGTTTGCCGACACGCTGGAAGCGCGCGCGCGCGGCTGGGGCCCGGGTCGCTTCAGCTTCAACACCGGCGAAGGCCGCTGCCCCGATTGCGAAGGCCAGGGCATCCGCACCATCGAAATGGCCTTCCTGCCCGACGTGAAGGTGCACTGCGACACCTGCAACGGCATGCGCTTCAACCCCGAAACGCTGGCGGCCACCTGGCGCGGCAAGCACATCGGCGATGTGTTGAAGATGGAGGTGGACGAGGCGGTCGAGTTCTTCGCCTCGATGCCGTCGATCGCGCACCCGCTGAAGCTGCTGCAGGACGTGGGCCTGGGCTACCTCACGCTGGGTCAGCCCTCACCGACGCTGTCGGGCGGCGAGGCGCAGCGCATCAAGCTGGTGACCGAGCTAAGCAAGGTGCGCGACGACATCACCCGCCGCGGCCAGAAGGCCCCGCACACGCTGTACGTGCTGGATGAACCGACGGTGGGCCTGCACATGGCCGACGTGGAGCGGCTCATCAAGGTGCTGCACCGCCTGGTCGACGGCGGCCACAGCGTGGTGGTGATCGAGCACGACCTCGACGTCATCGCCGAGGCCGACTGGATCGTCGACATGGGCCCGGAGGGCGGCTCCGGGGGCGGGAAGGTGGCGGCACTCGGCACGCCGGATCAGGTCGTGGCCAGCCGCTCGCACACGGGGTTGGCGCTCAAGGGTGTGCTGCAGCGGTGACGGCAGCCGTGTGACCCGCCTCGCCTGCCTCGCCCGGGTCAGTGCAGGCGGTCGGCACGCAACGCGCCGGCCGATTGACGCAACCAGGCCGACACCTGCGCGGGCGGCAGGGCCGGCGCCAGCCAGTCGCCCTGACCGAGCAGGCAGCCACCCGCTTGGAGCACCTCGATCTGGCCAGGCGACCCGACCCCCTTGGCCACCACCGCCAGGCCCAGGTTGTGCGACAGGGTCACCATCGCATTCACGATGCGCGCGCAGGCCCGGTCATGCTCCATCGCCTGCACCAGCGTCGCGTCCACCCGCACGCCATGGATGGACGGCAGCGACAGCATCGGGATCGACGACAAGGCCGCGCCCATGTCGTCCAGCACCAGCCGCACCCCGAGCGCATGCAGGCCGCTGACCACCTCGCGGTGATCCTGCATCACCAGCATGGCCGATTCATGAAAGACCAGCTCCAGCTCGTCGGATGGCAAGGCGCTCTCGCTCAATGCATGAGCCACCAGGTCGACGAAGGCAGACGACATGAGCTGCGAGTTCCGGATCGGCACCGACACCGGCACGCCCTGCCCGCCCCGTCGGAGCGCGGCCGCGAACCCGCATGCCTCACGCAGCACCCAGGCGTCCAGTGCGTCGCGCAGGCCGGCCTCTTCCGCCACATGGGCCCAGCGCGTGGCGGTCAGCACCTCGGCGCCCTCGGTGGGCCAGCGCAGCTGGGCGTCCAACGCCACCACCATGCCGTCCTCATCCAGCGACATCACGGGCTGGTAGACCAGGCTCAAGCTGCGGGGCTGCGCCAGTTCGCGCGCCAGGGCCTCGGCCGCCGCACGCTGTGCAGCATGGCGCTGAGCCAGGGCGGGCATGTGCACCGCGAGCGGCCCGCGCCCGTGCGTGTACGCCATGGCGCCGAGCGCCGGATTGAGCAGGCTGTCGATGCGCGCGAAGGCGGCCTGCCCGATGGCCAGGCCAGCGCGGGGCTCGAGTCGGACGCTGTGGTGACGAGCGACACTCACCGGGCATTGCAGCGCGTCCAGCAGCGCCTGGGCTTGCAGCACCGCATCCCCGCCTGCCTGCCATGCCAGCACCCAGCCACCGCCCCCGTCGTGCGAGGCCACCATGCCGGCCGAAGCCGGCAGGCACTGCCGCAGCAACGCCAGGACGACGCCCGGCACGGCCGCCGCGACCTCGGCGGGCAGGGTGTCCCGCAAGAAGGCGTGGCGCTCGATCTGGATCGTCATGACCGCGAGGTGGGCCCCACCGCCGCCCGCATCGGCCACCGACACCGGCGAGATCGCACAGGGACCGGGCGCCCGGTCCAGCGGCGACACGGCCGTGCCATCGACCAGGAGCACGACCGGCGTGTGCCAGGCATCCTGGATGGCCTGCATCACCGCTGAGGCGCCGGGATCGACCAGCAGCGGCTGCTCGACCAGCACCAGGTCCGCGCGGCCTTCGGGCAGCACGGGCAGAACCTGCTCGATCTGGCTGACCTGGCCGGTCACCTGCAGACGCGCGCCCGCGTCGGGCCCGAAGCTGGCCAGCGCCTCCTGCGCGTCCAGCCCCACCAGCACGACAGGAAATCGGCCTCCCGACATCAACCGGTGTTCCGAGCCTGTCCCAGGCGCATCTGCAGCGCCTGCATCGCCAGCTGCCCGAGGTCTTCCATGGCTGCGAGCTGATCGGCCCGCAGCCGGTGCGGGCGGTTGTCCACCACACAGAGGGTGCCCACGGGCTGGCCCTCGCACAGCAGCGGCACCCCGGCATAGAAGCGCACGTGCGGCGGCCCGATCACCAGCGGGTTGTGCACAAAGTGCGGGTCAGCGTGGGCATCGTGCACCTCGAACACGCGCTCGGACGCAATGGCCCGGGCACAGAACGAGAAGTCGTTGTGAGACTCGCCGCCTTGCGGCAGCCCCACTGCTGCCTTGAACCACGTGCGCCGCGCATCCACCAGGCCAATCGCCCCGATCGGACAGCCCGTCACGGTGACAGCGAGACGGGTCAGGGCATCGAAAGTCGCCTCGGGGGGCGTGTCAAGCAGAGCCAGTGCACGCAACACCGCCAGCCGCTGGCCATCGTGCACGATGGGCGGGGCGCAGTGAACCAATTGCGCGAGGGCGTCGGAGGCGGGGGACTGCAGCATGCGGGTCTCGAGGGGCAAGGGATCCGAAACAGCCTGTTAAAAGATCATAAACGCCCTTGCGCCACCCAAATCGGGCTCTCTTCGAGCACCCCTTCACGTTATACGGCCTGCTTCACCCCCAGCACGGCACACCATCCGAGCAGGGTCAGCACGGACCCGGCCGTGGTCCAGAGAATGATCCGGGCGATCAAGCCGGTGTCGGCGCCTTCGCGCTCGGCCAGCATCGACACATTGGCCGCGGCGGGCAGCGCTGCGGCCAGGGTGACCGCCACAAGCCCCATCTCGGACAGGGGATGGCCCATGGCCTGCAGCGCCCGCCCCATGCCCCACACCAGCGCCGGGTGCACGGCCAACTTCAGGCTCACCGGGATCAGGAGCCCGCTCAGGCGGGGTGCCCGTGCACTCGGCTGGGCCCTCGCCGGCATCTGCGCCCGCGCCACGATGGCCCCGAGGGTGAACAAGGCCGCCGGGGTGGCGGCCTGCCCCAGCAGGCGCAACGTGTCGTCCACCGGCGTGGGCACCACCCAGCCCAGGGCCCCGCACGTGATGCCGGCCGCCATGGCCTGAAGCAACGGATTGCGCAGCGCACCGCGCAAAGAAGCACGCAAGGAGGCCAGGGCGTCGCCGCCGCCTTCCGCACCGGCGTGGATCCAGGCCACGCAGCACGAGCAGGTCAGGATGACGTCGACCAGCAGCGTCGCCGCCACCGGGCCCGCGGCACCCGGGCCGAGCAGGCCGGTGAGCAGCGGCAGCCCGAGAAAACCGGTGTTGGGAAAGGCCGCCACCAGGGCCGCCATGCCGGCATCCCGCCGGTTCATTCCGTAGCGCACGGACCAGACCAGCCCCGCCACGGTCACCACCGCGCTCGACAACGCGTACACGGCCAGCAGCCCCCACACCGGCCCCGCCTGCAGACGCCCACCTGCCCCCAGTCGGAACAGCAAGGCCGACAGCGCAAAGTACAGCACGAAGACCATCAGGGCGCCGATGCCCTCGACCGGCAGCAGGCCCTTGCGCGCGGCCACCCAGCCGATCAGCACCAGCGCAAAGAACGGCAACAGCAGCGACAGCAAGGACCCCATGCGGGCATTGTCACGGCAAGCGCCGGCCGCGACAGCGGGCTCCGGCCACGGCCGCGCGCTCAGCGCACACGCCACATCGCCAGGATGCCCCCGCGGCGCATCACGCGCCAGCCGAACAGCACGGCCAGGATGACGGCGTAGACCAGAACCTCATCGGTGTCGTTCTTGGCGGCCTTCTTAAGGTAGAAGTGCAGCAGGCCCAGCATGGCCACCACGTAGGTCAGCCGATGCAGCCACTGCCAGCGCCGCCCGCCCAGCGCCCGCACGGCGGCATTGAACGAGGTCAGCGCCAGCGGCAGCATCACGACAAAGGCCAGCATGCCGACCAGGATGAAGTTGCGCTTGAAGACGTCGCGCACGATGTCGTCCAGCGCCCAGCCCTTGTCGAAGCCGGCATAGGACAGCAGATGCAGCACCGCGTAGACGAATGTCGTGACGCCCAGCGTGCGCCGGAAGCGCACCAGGGCGGGCAGCGAGGCCAGCTCACGCAGGGGTGTGATGGCCAGCGTCAGCCACAGCCAGCGCAGGGCCCATTCGCCCGTCTCGCGGATCAGTTTCTCGGCCGGGTTGGCCCCCAGCGAGCCGACCATGGCGCCCACCAGCAGCGCGATGGCGGGCACCGCACACACGGCCCACAGCAAGGGCTTCATCCAGGGGCGAACCAGCCAGGCGTTCAGAAAGGACAGCGGGGGCGCAGGCATGACAGACATGGGCAGACAGGCAGTTCAGTAGTTCTTCTTGAGGTCCAGGCCAGCATACAACTGCCCCACCTGGGCCTCATAGCCGTTGAACATCAGCGTAGGCTTGCGGGGGGCGAACAGCCCCCCTTCGCCGATGCGTCGCTCGGTGGCCTGGCTCCAGCGCGGGTGGTCCACCCTGGGGTTCACGTTCGAGTAGAAGCCGTACTCCTGCGGGTTGGCCTTGACCCAGCTGGGCGTGACCGGCTTCTCGGTGAACTGAATCCGCACGATGGACTTGGCGCTCTTGAAGCCGTACTTCCAGGGCACGACCAGCCGCACGGGCGCGCCATTCTGATTGGGCAGCACCTCGCCGTACAGGCCGAAAGCCAGCAGCGTGAGCGGATGCATGGCCTCGTCGATGCGCAGGCATTCCACATAGGGCCAGTCGAGCACGCGCGACTGCACGCCCGGCATCTGCTTCGCATCGGCCAGGGTGTAGAACGACACAAACTTGGCGCGGCTGGTGGGCTCGACGCGCCCGGCCAGTGCCGAGAGCGAAAACCCGATCCATGGGATCACCATGGACCAGCCCTCGACACAGCGCAGGCGGTAGATGCGCTCTTCCATCGGGGCCGTGCGCATCAGGTCTTCCAGCGCCAACCGCTGCGGCTTGCCGACCTCGCCATCCACCAGCACCGACCACGGCCGGGGCCTAAGCGTGTGCGCATGCTCGGCCGGATCGCCCTTGTCGGTGCCGAACTCGTAGAAGTTGTTGTAGCTGGTGATGTCCTCGTACGAGGTGGCCTTGTCCATCACGAGCGCACCCGGCACGGCGCTGCGCGCAGCCGGCAGGGCCGCCGCCTTGCCGGGCCGCTTCACAGCCGATGCGGGGCCCTGCGCCAGCGCGGCACCACCCACCGCAACGCCCGCCACACCGGCCAGACCCTGCAACAGACGGCGCCGGTCGGCGTAGATGGCCTGTGGCGTGACCTCCCGCTCGGGCAGCACGAAGCCGCTGTCAGGATGCAGTCGGTGGTGACGGGTGCGGATGAAGGACATGGCAGGCTCCACGACGGGGACGCCGCGAACCTTACACCCTCGGCGTCAGGACCGGGCCGCTGGGGCTTTTGCCGCGCGCACGCGCACCAGCTCGGCCGTGTCCCGGTAGTCCGGCACGCTCGCTGCCCAGCCGAGTTCTTCCTCGATGCGCAGGCGCAAGGTGTCGGCGGCAGTCGCCTCGCCATGCACCACGTACACGTGCTTCGGCTCCTTGCCCAGGTGCTTCAGCCACTTCAGCAGGCCGCGCTGGTCGGCATGGGCCGACAGCCCTTCGATCTGCGTGACCTCGGCACGGATGGGCACGTACTCACCGAAGATCTTGAGCGAGGTGGCGCCCGCCACCAGCGAGGCCCCCCGGGTGCCACCCGCCTGGAAACCGCTCAGCACGATGGCATTGCGCGGCTGCGGCCCGAAGTGCGAGATGTGGTGGAGCGCCCGGCCGCCCGTCAGCATGCCGCTGCCGGCAATGATCACCATGGGATAGCGCTGCCGCATCAGCGCCTGCGATTCGGCAACGTCGCGCACGAAGCGCGTCATCTCCTGGATGCCCTGACACTCTTCCGGCGTCAGGCGGTGCTGGTCCATGTGACGGCGGTAGAGCTCCGTGGCCGAGATGGCCATCGGGCTGTCGAGCACGACCGGCAACTTCGGGATCGCGCCGGCCTCGCGCAGGCGGTAGAGCGAATACAGCAGACTCTGTGTTCGCCCCACGGCAAAGGCCGGGATGATGACCGTGCCGCCGCGCGCCGCGGTACGCCGGATCACATCGCCGAGCACCTCGATGGCATCGACGTCGGCATGCAGTCGATCGCCATAGGTTGACTCGACCACCACCCAGTCGGCCATCTGGCCGTTGGCCGGCGGCAGCATCACCAGGTCGTCATCACGCCCCAGGTCGCCGGAGAACAGCACCGACTTGCCCTTGTGCTCGATGGCGATGCTGCTCGCGCCCAGGATGTGTCCGGCCGGCGTGAAGCGCACCTTCACGCCACCCTCGAGCGCCACCACCGCATGGGCATCGACCCGCTTCAGGTGCTGGATGGCCTTCTTCGCATCGCGCACGGTGTAGAGCGGCTTGGCCGGCGAATGCTTCGTCGCCGCGTGGCGATTGCGGTAGCGCGCTTCCTCTTCCTGCAGGTGGGCCGTGTCCTGCATGAGGATTTCGGCCAGATCGGCCGTGGCAGCCGTCGTCCACACCGGGCCCTTGAAGCCATCGCGGTACAGCGCGGGCAGCATGCCGCTGTGGTCGATGTGCGCGTGCGTCAGCAGCACGGCGTCCAGGCTGGCCGGGTCGAACGGGAAGCCGGCCCAGTTGCGCTCGCGCAGCGTCTTGAAACCCTGGAACAGGCCGCAGTCCACCAGCAGCCTGAGGCCGCCCACTTCAACCAGCGTCTTGGAACCGGTGACGGTGGCGTTCGCCCCGTAGAAAGTCATGCGCATCGGTGCTCTCCGTTGAATCATTCAACGCTAGCACAGCGACGCGCCGGTGACCTTGCCACACATCGCACCGCGCGCTCGCTACGCCGGGCGATGTGTGGCGCGCGCCACTCAGGCAGCCTTGCGGGCCGGAGCCTTCTTGGCCGCTGCACGCGGCGCACGCGGCTCGAACTCGAAGCCGACCTTTCCGGCCTTGGCATCCCAGCTCAGGAAGGCCTTGAACTTGCGCCGCGTCTTGTTCGACACGAAGTTCTCGAGCAGGTCGGTCTTGCCGGTTTCCAGCAGCTTGCCGAACTGCTCCGGCGTGATGGGTTGCTGCAGGATGACCTTGCCGCTCTTGAAGTCGCACTTGCCCTTGGCTGCGCCCAGGGTGTTTTCACACACGTAGTTGGTGCCGTGCTCGTAGACGCTGCCGCCGCACTTCGGACAGGCGCCCAGCGTGGTGGCGTTGCTGAAGTCCACGGCCTCGCCCGACTCCTCTTCCTTCTTCGCGTCTTCGCCGAAGTCGAACTCCATCTTCCAGTTGTTGAGCTCGGCGTCCTTGACGAGCTTGAGCTCGGCGGTGAAGGGCCAGCCCGCCTTCGAGCGGAAGCCTTCCAGCGGGCCCAGCTTGTGCTCGCGCAGCAGCTGCTCCACCTCGTGCAGCTCGAAGCTGCGGCCCGCCGGGATCTTGGTCATGCTGAAGCCGCAACCAGTCTGGCCTTCGGCATCACCGCCACCCTTGCCGGTGCAGGTGAAGCGGCGGTAGTTCTCCTTCACGACGCCGCCGCAGTTCGGGCACGGCGTGCTCAGCGTGGCGTAGTCGCCCGGGATGGTGTCGCGGTCGTATTCCTTGGCCTTCTGCACCACGCGCTGCGTCATGCTCGCGATCTCGGCCATGAAGGCCTCGCGGCTCAGGCGCCCGCGCTCCATCTCCGAGAGCTTGTGCTCCCAGTTGCCGGTCAGCTCGGGCTTGGTCAGGTCTTCCACGCCCAGGCCGCGCAGCAGCGTCATCAGCTGGAAGGCCTTCGCGGTAGGGATCAGCTCCCGGCCCTCGCGGATCATGTACTTCTCGGTCAGCAGGCCTTCGATGATGGCGGCGCGCGTGGCCGGCGTACCGAGGCCCTTCTCCTGCATCGCAGCCTTCAGCTCCTCGTCGTCGATCAGCTTGCCCGCGCCTTCCATGGCGCTCAGCAGCGTCGCTTCCGAGTAGCGGGCGGGCGGTTTGGTCTTCAGGGCATTGACGACGACGTCTTCGTTGCGCACGGCCTCGCCCGGCTGCACGGCCACCAGCGTGGTGTCGTCGCCCTCTTCCGCGGCTTCCTTGCCGTACACGGCCAGCCAGCCTGGTTTGACCAGCACCTTGCCGTTGGTCTGGAAGTGGTGCGTCTTGCCGGCCGCCGGAATCTTCGTGATGCGGGTGGTGACCATGAACTCGGCCGCCGGGTAGAACACCGCGATGAAGCGCTTGACCACCATGTCGTACAGCTTGGCCTCGGCCTCGGTCAGGCTCTTGGGCGTCTGCATCGTCGGGATGATGGCGAAGTGGTCCGACACCTTGGCGTTGTCGAACACGCGCTTGTTGGGCTTGATGTAGCCGTCGTTGACCGCCTTGCGGGCGTGCTGGGCCAGCTCGCGCAGCGGGCCGGGCAGGTCCTCGTCGGCGATCATGCCCATCGTCTGCTGGACCACGCTCACATAGTCTTCCGGCAGCGCGCGCGAATCGGTACGCGGGTAGGTCAGCACCTTGTGCTTTTCATACAGCGCCTGCGCCAGGCCCAGCGTGGTCTTGGCGCTGAAGCCGAAACGCGAGTTGGCCTCGCGCTGCAGCGTGGTCAAGTCGTACAGCAACGGGCTCGACTGGCTGCTTGGCTTGGCCTCTTCCGTCACCGTGCCGGTCTGGCCGCGCACGGCATCGGCAATGGCCTGCGCCTCGGCGGCGCTCCAGACGCGGTCGGCGCGGAACTCGGCCTCGGCCGAACCCTCGGCTGCCGCCTTGTCCTTCTTGAAGTCCGGGTTGAACCACTTGCCGTCGTAAGTGCCGGCGGCCGCGTCGAACGTGCCCTTGATTTCCCAGTAATCGCGGTAGACGTGCTTGCGGATCTTCTCTTCGCGCTCGACCACGATGGACAGCGTCGGCGTCTGCACGCGGCCCACGGTGGTCAGGAAGAAGCCGCCATCGCGCGAGTTGAACGCCGTCATCGCCCGCGTGCCGTTGATGCCCACCAGCCAGTCGGCCTCCGAGCGGCAACGCGCGGCGCTGGCCAGCGGGGTCATCTGCTCGTCGGTGCGCAGGGCTTCGAAGCCGTCGCGGATGGCGGCCGGCGTCATGCTCTGCAGCCACAGGCGCTTGACGTCCTTGCCCAGGCCCTTGGCCTTGGTGGTGGCCGTGCTGTCCTGCGCGTACTGCACGATCAGGCGGAAGATCAGCTCACCCTCGCGCCCCGCGTCACAGGCGTTGATCAACGTGGTGACGTCCTTGCGCTTGATGAGCTTGACCAGGGCGTTCAGGCGCCCCTTGCTCTTGTCGATCGGGTTCAGATCGAAATGCGGCGGGATGACCGGCAGGTTGGCGAAGCTCCACTTGCCGCGCTTGACGTCGAACTCTTCCGGCGCCTTGATCTCGACCAGGTGACCCACGGCCGAGCTGACGACATAGTGCTCGGACTCGAAGTATTCGTCGTGCTTCTCGAACTTGCCGTCCACGGGCGTCAGCGCCCGCACGATGTCCTGTGCGACCGACGGCTTCTCTGCAATGACCAGGGCTTTGCTCATGGGCGTGTTTATATCTTCACTCAGCCTCGACGTTGGAGGCAGGGTTCCGTTCTTACAATCGGGCCTCGCGCGCACGTGCACACGTACGTACACGTGCACACACGCACGCGCGCGCCCACCAATTCAATGTAACCAAAAAGGCCGATGACGCAAGCCGCCACCAAGCCCCACCCTGCCGCCCGCACGGCCCCCAGCAGCGCACGGGCCACGGCCAGCCGTCGCACCCAGGTCCGGGACTCCGGCGTCCACGGCAAGGGGGTGTTCGCGGTGCGGCCCCTCAGGGCAGGCGAGCGGGTCCTCGAGTACAAGGGCGAGATCATCACTTGGGAAGAGGCCCTCGATCGCCATCCCCATGATCCCGAGCAGCCCAATCACACCTTCTACTTCCACCTTGACGACGGCCATGTCATCGACGGCAAGTACCAGGGCAACTCGGCCAAGTGGATCAACCATTCGTGTGCGCCCAACCTCGAAGCAGAGCAGGTCGGCAACCGGGTCTTCCTGAACGCCTTGCGCGACATCGAACCCGGTGAAGAGCTCTTCTTCGACTACGGCCTGATCATCAATGCCCGCATGACGGCCAAGCTGAAGAAGGAGTACGCCTGCTGGTGCGGCAGCCCCGCGTGCCGGGGCACGATGCTGGCGCCCAAGCGCCGCCGCTGACGCATGACCGAAACCGATCAGGCTGGGCTGGACGCCGCCGTGACGGACCTGAATGCGGCCGCCGAACAGATCTGGATGGCGTGCCAGGCCGATTGGCCCGGCCTGTCGGTCGAGGTGCAGCCCGAGCTGGCGTCCACCAACACCACCCTCATGGCCCGCGCCGACGAGGCGGAGCCCGGCCCCGTTCTGCTGACTGCGGCCAGCCAGACCGCCGGGCGGGGCCGACAGGGCCGGCAGTGGGCCGCCCGCGCGGGTGACAGCCTGGCTTTCTCGCTCGGGCTCCCCGTGGCGCTGGACGCGATTCCGGGCGGCGGCAGCGCCCTGTCGCTTGCCGTCGGTCTGGCGGTGGCCGAAGCGCTCGACGCACTGCGTGCGGAACGCGCGCGATCCACGGGCCTCGGTGCACCGCAGCCGCTGGGCCTCAAGTGGCCGAACGACCTGTGGCTGGAAGGCCGCAAGCTCGGGGGCATCCTGATCGAAGCGCGCAGCGGGGCCCATCTGCCACACGGGTACCGTTGGCTCGTGATCGGCGTGGGCCTGAATGTGCGGGCTGCCGTGCTGCCCGGCACCGCCTGCGTGGCCGAGGGCCTGCCCGCCTCCGCACGACCGACCGCGGGTGAGGCCTGGACGGCCGTGGCCCCCGCGCTGCTGCAAGGCGTGCGGGCCTTCGTCCGGCATGGCTTTGCATCACTGCAGGCCGCCTATGCCGAGCGTGACGTGCTGGCCGGCCAGCCTGTGGCCTTGTGGACACGCCCCGGCGCCGATCCGCTCGCCGACGCACCGCACGCCTCCGGCATCGCCACCGGCGTGGATGGGCACGGGGCCTTGCTCGTGCATACTGACGCCGGACTTCGCGCGTGGTCCAGCGGCGACGTCACAGTCCGCCCTCACGCCTCCTGACACCTCCACCCCATGCTGCGCTCCCTGGTGCTGATCCTGCTGCTTGTCAACGCCGCCTTCTTCGCGTGGACGCAGGGCTGGCTGAATGAGGTTGTCGGCATCCGGCCCGATGGGCAGCGCGAGCCCCAGCGTCTGACGCAGCAAAAGGCAGCCAGCCAGCTGATCGTGGTGACGCCCGAACCCGCCGAAGCGCCCCGCAGCGCACCGGCGGTCTCACCGGCCAGCGAACCGGCGTCGGCCGTTGTGGCGTCGGCCAGCGAAGCCGACGCCATCCGCTGTTTGGAGGCCGGCCCCTTCCCTGCCACCCAGCGCACCCAACTCGAAGCGCTGCTGCGGCCGGTGCTGCCAACCACAGCACGGCAGATCGACACCGTCACGGTGCAGGGGCTGTGGATGGTCTACATGGGGCCGTACGCAGACAATGACGCGCTCGGGCGCAAGCAGGACGAACTGCGGCGCATTCGGGGCATCACGTTCGAGCCCGTTCGCTCCCCCGCCAGCCTGGCTCCGGGTCTCTCACTGGGCCGCTACACCACGCAGGCCGACGCAGAAGCCGCGCTGGAGCGCATCCGGCTGCGCGGCATCCGCACGGCCCGCACCGTGACGCTGCGACCCGCCAGCGAACTGCTCGTGGTGCGTGTGCCACGCGCATCGGGCCCCGACCAGCAAGCGCTGGCCGCGCTCACACTTCCTCAGAACCGCGGCTTCGCCGCCTGCCGCTGAGATCGCCGCCCGGTGCTCGCGGCCAGTGCCAGCAAGGCAGCCCAAGCCAGCGACCACCCGGTCGTCATCGAGCCACCGCCTGATCCGCCCGTGCGCGGCGGCGGGGTCTGCAAACGCGGCGGCACGAACCAACTCGCGGTGACAGCGGTCTCGGGCGCCTCTCGGGCCCCCACGGCGTCAACCCGACCTGCCGCCCAAAGCACAGCTTTTTCGGCATCCAGCACGCCGCTGCCGCAGGTGGTCGTGTCGCAATAACAGTTCTGCTGAGGCTGACCAGCCGAACACACGGTAGAGAACCCCGGCACGCTGCCCGTCGCCACGTGGGGCCGCAGTCCGCCGGTTGGCCCGGGATCGGTCAACACCGCGTGCAATTCATCGACGGTGATCGACGGATCTAACGCCAGCATCATGGCCGCCACCCCGGCCGCCATGGGCGCGGCGAAACTGGTGCCGGCGGCATAGACGGCGCTCGGCCTCGCACTGCCACCTTCACCGGAATACCCAGGCAGCAACAGGTAGTCGGCATACGCCACGTCCTCTGGTCGCCGCTCTCCCGAAGCCACGGCCAGTCCACTGGTCGTCTGGTTGGCATAGTGAGCCTTCAGGCCGCGCTTGCTCAGGCCCGTCACGGCCAGCACGCCGGCGCAGTTGGCGGGCCGGCTCGCAGCGCCCGCACCCGTCACGAAATCGCCATTGCCCGCCGAGGCCACGATCAGCGCCCCCTTGCTGCGCACGGCGGCAATGGCCTGCCGGTACAGCCACGCAGCATCGCGGTCGCTGTTGGCGCCCGTGCAGGTGCCATCCCCGCCAAAGCTCAGGTTGATGACACGGGCCGGCGCCGGATTCACGAGCGGCTCGCCCTGGTAGCGTACGCCGGCTGCCCACAGAAGCCCCTCGATCACGTCCATGACCGAGGCCCCACAGCTGCCGCTCACCCGCACCGGCAGCACCAGCGGCCCACCCGCTCGCCCCTGTCCAAGCTGGGGCAGCATGCCCACCACGCCAAGGGTGTTTCCACTGTCCAGTGCCTTCGGCATGGCGCCCAGCATGCCCGCGATGGTGGGGCCGTGCCACGTGCTCCCGTGCGCGCTGCAGACCTCCGCGGGATACAGGGGCGGATCACGCGCAATCTCGAGCGACGTCAGCTGGTCACCCTCGTCTCGCGGGTCCGGATCGAGGCCATCGCCGTCTTTGGCGTACGCCGCCTCGCTGACGAAGTCGTAGCCCGCGAACCAGCGGCCCGCGAGGCCAGGAATATCACGCCGGCCGGAGTCCAGCACGGCGACCACGACCGGGTACAGCGCCCGCCCTGCAAGCTGATCCCAGGCTCCGCGGACGTTGGCCACCCCCTCCAGGCCGCTCGTGGGCCTTGCCATCCACCACTGCTGCAGGGCAAACGTGTCGGTCAATGGGGAGGCCAGCGCGGGCGCCGTGTGCGGCGTCGGCAAGGCGGCGGCCGTCACGCGTTCATTGACGATGACCCATTCGACATCCGGGTCCGCGCGCCAACGCGCCGCCTCGCGCTCGGCTTCGGCGCGCGTCATGAGGCGCTGGGGGTTGACCACATGGGCGCCAAATGCCGTCGCCCTGCGTGCCAGCAGCGGCACCTGCCGCCGTTGCGCCACGGCTCTCAGTCGGGCGGCCTGAAGGCGATCCGGCTCCGCGGTACGCTGCGTGGCCGCCAGCCGAACCACCGAGGCCGGCGCGCCCTGCTCCCGCAACTTCACCACCAGCCCCGCAGCCCCCGCCGCATCGGCCGGCGCGACTGCTGCAGCACCCCATGCGGTGGCCCCCGCCCATCCCAGTGCCCCGACAAGCATGGCACGCGCCACATCGCGAACGCGTGACACCCCCAGCGATCTCCACCGCAACAGCCTGCTCACATCGGCCCCCAAATTCGAAAAGCCGCGATTATGTCGCAGTGCCCCGTAGGTTGCGCCCTGGGGCAGGCCGTCGAAACACATGGGCACAAATCGAGACAGATGCCCCATGAAAAAGGCCCCTTTCGGGGCCTTTGGACACATGAGCGAGCGATTGCTTACTTCGCGATCACACGTGCCATTTCCAGGCACTTGTTCGAGTAACCCCACTCGTTGTCGTACCAGGACACGACCTTCACGAAGGTCTTGTCCAGGGCGATACCGGCTTCGGCGTCGAACACCGAGGTGCACGGCTCACCGCGGAAGTCGGTCGCCACGACCTTGTCTTCCGTGTAGCCCAGCACGCCCTTCATGGCGCCGTCCGAGGCGGCCTTCATGGCCTTGCAGATGTCTTCGTACGAAGCTTCCTTGTTCAGCTCGACGGTCAGGTCGACCACCGACACGTCGGAGGTGGGCACGCGGAAGGCCATGCCGGTCAGCTTCTTGTTCAGCTCGGGGATCACCACGCCCACGGCCTTGGCAGCGCCAGTGCTCGAGGGGATGATGTTTTCCAGGATACCGCGGCCGCCGCGCCAGTCTTTATTCGACGGGCCGTCCACGGTCTTCTGCGTGGCGGTGGCAGCGTGCACGGTGGTCATCAGGCCGCGCTTGATGCCGAAGGTGTCGTTCAGCACCTTGGCCACAGGAGCCAGACAGTTGGTGGTGCACGAGGCGTTGGAGATGATGGTCTGGCCGGCGTAGGTCTTGTCGTTCACGCCGTAGACGAACATCGGGGTGTCGTCCTTCGACGGGGCCGACATGATGACCTTCTTGGCACCGGCCTTGATGTGGGCTTCGGCGGTTTCCTTGGTCAGGAACAGGCCGGTCGACTCGATCACGATGTCGGCGCCGACTTCGTTCCAGGCCAGCTCGGCCGGGTTCTTCACGGCGGTCAGGCGGATCTTCTTGCCATTGACGATCAGGTTGTTGCCGTCGACGGCCACGTCACCCTTGAAGCGACCGTGCACGCTGTCGTACTTCAGCATGTAAGCCAGGTAGTCGGGCTCCAGCAGGTCGTTGATGCCGACGATCTCGATGTCGTTGGCGAAGTTCTGGACTGCAGCACGGAACACCATGCGGCCGATGCGGCCGAAGCCGTTGATACCGATCTTGATCGTCATGTTGGTCTTACCTCAGAGAGTGAATGAACTGGGTGATGGGGTCAGGCGCCCGGCGCGACACAGGGCCGCCGGGGCAGCCCCATGACCAGACTGCGCCCTTTTACTTCTTGATCGACAGAACCTTGCGGACCGTGGCCACGACGTTCTCGGTGGTGAAGCCGAAGTGCTTGAACAGCACGCCGGCCGGCGCCGATTCGCCGTAGGTGTCGATGCCGACGACAGCATCCACACCATACTTCCACCAGAAGTCCGTCACACCGGCTTCCACCGCAATGCGGGGGAGCTTGTTCGGGAGCACGGCCTTCTTGTAGGCCACGTCCTGGCGGTCGAATACCGTGGTCGACGGCATCGACACCACGCGCACGGGGATCTTCTGCTTGGCCAACTCGGCCTGCGCATGCAGGGCCAGCTGCACTTCCGAACCGGTGGCGATGATGACGGCCACCGGCTTCTTCTTCAGGCCCACTTCTGACGGCTCGGCCAGGATGTAGGCGCCCTGGGTGATGACGTCGGCGTCGACCTTGGGTGCGTACGGCAGGTTCTGGCGCGACAGCAGCAGCGCGGTCGGGCGGTTCTTGTTGGCCAGCGCGATCGACCAGGCCACGGCGGTTTCCGTGGTGTCGGCCGGACGCCAGACGTCCAGCCCCGGGATCAGACGCAGGCTGGCGGCGTGCTCCACCGACTGGTGGGTCGGGCCGTCTTCACCCAGGCCGATCGAATCGTGCGTGAACACGTGGATCACGCGCTGCTTCATCAGCGCGGCCATGCGGATGGCGTTGCGGCTGTAGTCGCTGAAGGTCAGGAAAGTGCCGCCGTAGGGGATGAAGCCGCCGTGCAGGGCCACGCCGTTCATGATGGCGGCCATGCCGAACTCGCGCACGCCGTAGTTGATGTGGCGGCCAGGCTTGCCCAGCTCCGTGACGGCCACCGAGCCGTCGTCCTCGAAGCGCACAGGCGGCGTGCTCTTGGTGTTGGTCAGGTTCGAGCCGGTCAGGTCGGCCGAACCACCCAGCAGTTCGGGCAGCGCGGCGGTGAAGTGCTCCAGCGCCTGCTGGCTGGCCTTGCGGCTGGCCACGGTTTCGGCCTTGTCGTGGGCAGCGGCCACGGCCTGCACCGCGATCTCCGAGAAGTTGGCGGGCAGTTCGCCGGCCATGCGGCGCACGTACTCGGCGGCCAGCTCGGGGAAGGCGGCCTTGTAGGCGTCGAAGCGGGCATTCCAGTCGTTGACCAGCAACTCACCATCGGCCTTGGCGTTCCAGTCGGCGTACACCTCTTCCGGCAGCATGAAGGGCTCGTGAACCCAGCTCAGTGCCTCGCGGGTCAGCTTGATCTCGTCGCCACCCAGCGGCTCGCCGTGGGCCTTGGCCGTGTTGGCGCGGTTGGGCGAGCCCTTGCCGATGTGGGTCTTGCAGACGATCAGCGTGGGCTTGTCGCCGCTCAGCTTGGCGCGCTCGATGGCGGCGTCGACGGCGTCGATGTCATGGCCGTCGACGGGGCCGACCACATTCCAGCCACAGGCCTCAAAACGCTTGGGCGTGTTGTCGATGAACCAGGGCGTGACCTGCCCGTCGATCGAGATGCCGTTGTCGTCGTACAGCGCGATCAGCTTGTTCAGCTTCCAGGCGCCGGCCAGGGCCACGGCTTCGTGGCTGATGCCTTCCATCAGGCAGCCATCACCCAGGAACACATAGGTGTGGTGGTCGACGATGCGGTGGCCTTCGCGGTTGAACTCGGAAGCCAGCAGCTTCTCAGCCAGCGCGAAGCCCACGGCGTTGGTGATGCCCTGCCCCAGCGGGCCGGTGGTCGTTTCGACGCCCGGAGTGATGCCGACTTCCGGGTGGCCCGGCGTCTTGCTGTGCATCTGGCGGAAAGCCTTGAGGTCATCGACCGACAGGTCGTAGCCGCTCAGGTGCAGCAGCGCATAGATGAGCATCGAGGCATGGCCGTTCGACAGCACGAAGCGGTCACGGTCCAGCCATTGCGGGTTCGTCGGGCTGTGGCGCAGGTGCCGGCTCCACAGTGCCACGGCCATGTCGGCCATGCCCATCGGCGCCCCGGGGTGACCGGAGTTGGCTTGCTGGACGGCATCCATGGCCAGCACGCGGATCGCGTTGGCCATGGCGGTGGAGTTCTTGGTGGCGTTGGGCATGGGTGGGCAGGATGAAGAACGATCAATCCCGGATTTTAGCGTCGCCACCGCATCGCTGGACCGCAGGACTGTGTCCACCCTCTTGTAAACCGCATACCATGATCGTCCGTGGCGAGAGGACATTGCCAGCACGCAGCGTTCTGACGGCCCACAGTCTGTGCCAGCCTTACCCCAGGCAACCTGCAATTCAGCGCCTCCATGATGCGTCCCATCGTCCTCATGTCCACCTTTAACGGCTCACGTCATGTAGCGCAACAGATTGAGTCGATCCTGGTCCAGTTGCCGGAGAACGGACGTCTTCTCATCCGCGATGACGGCTCGTCGGATGCGACGGTAGCAATTGCTCGTTCTGCCAGCGACCACCGAGTCAGCATCTCGTGCGGGGAGAACATCGGATTCGCTCGGAGCTTTCTCGAGTTGCTTGCGAACGCTCCTAGCGACGCAGATCTGTACCTTCTGGCAGATCAGGATGATGTCTGGCTCCCGGGAAAGATTGACAGGGCATGGCAGTTTCTCGCCCCCTTCCACGAGCAGGTTGCACTGTACTGTGCGCGAGCGACCCTGACGGACCCCTCGTTACGCCCTATCGGACTCACGCCCCTTCACCGCCCCGCAGACAACTTGCGGCATGCGCTTCTTCAGAACATCGCTACCGGTTGCACCGTGGCGGTTACGAAACCCCTGAAAGACTTGGCAACTCGGACAACCTCGCATGCACAAATCAGCTTCCATGACTGGTGGCTCTATGTGGTAGCGACGGCCTTCGGCACCGTGCTTTTCGACGAGGAGCCAAGGACGCTGTACCGGCAACACAGCGCCAACGTGATCGGAATGAGTGGAGGAAAACTACGATACATAAGAATCCTCCGCTACCTCGTGAAGACGAACTGGCTACAGATCGCGAACCGGCAGATCAGCGCTTTCAGGGCCACCTTTGACGCTCAGCTTTCTGATGCGCAAAGGAAGAGTGTCGCATCGCTCCAAAAGGAAGGGGGCGCGCTAAACCGGAGAGGGATACTGTTCTCCGCCAAGCCCGTCGCCAACACCATGACCGCTGATCTGTTATTACGCGCACTTGTTTTTGCAGACCCGCGAGAGACGACAGTCAATGGCTGAAGTTTGTACAAGAGACTGCCAGCCAACCGGTGACGCATGCCCTTGAAGACCGCAATAAAGCACCTTCGTCTGCAACCGTTCGACCTGTCTACCGACACGGGGCGAGCGGCAGAGCGCTATCGACTCGCGCTATGGTCGATCCTCGCAGAGGTCGTGTCCCGCGTCAGCGGCTTGGCACTGATGGTGATGTCAATCAAGTGGACCGCCCCTTACCTGGGCCACGAGCGGTTCGGGGTATGGGCTACGTTCGTGGGCCTGCCCGCACTGGTTGCGTTCCTGGACATCGGCGTTGGGAACGCCATGACGAACCGAGTTGCACATTCCCTGCGCACAGGGGGCAGAACTGCCGCACGAGACAGCATCAGTAGCGGGCTGCTGATCCTCGGCGCAGTCTCGGTGGCTCTCAGTGCGGGCCTCTACGGCGCGGCAACCGTCATCCCTTGGGCATCGGTACTGAAACTCGGCGATGCCTCCTTCGAGAGGGAGATACGACAGGCTGCACAGGTGCTAGCAGCAGCATCCTCACTGACGCTGTTCAGTAACGGCGTAGGCCGAGTGCTCCACGGACTGCAGCGCGCCTACCTGGTCCACGTCACGAGCGCAGTCGGTTCACTTCTTGCGCTCATTGCGCTGGACACGGCAATCGGACAGCAGGCGACCATGCCAACCCTCATCGCGTGTCAATTGATTCCCGCTACTCTGATGACGGGCGCGCTGGTTTGCTGGCTCTGGAGAGAAGGGCTGATCTCAGGTTCAGACGCGATTGCGTCAGTGAAATCGGAGGGACCGATTCTCATTCGCTCGGGCGCTCTATTTTGCGTCCTCCAGCTGGCTACAACCATCGGATGGAATGCTGACAGTGCCATACTCGCTACCGCGGCAGGCGCATCGAGCGTGGCCGCATTCAGCGTGACGGCACGTCTGCTCCAGATGGTCTCGCAACCCATTTCAGTCATCAATGCGCCTCTCTGGGCTGCCTATGCCGACGCACTCGCAGCAAAAGACCATCAATTCATACGCCAGACGTTCAAGCGCAGCATTCTCACAACGCTGACACTCGCCATTGCGGGGGCAATCGTATGTCTTGTGATTGGTCCAGATGTGGTAAATCTATGGACCTCGCAGAGCGTCCGCACGACATATCCATTGCTCGCATTACTCGGGGCATGGACCATTCTGGAATGCTGTGGAAGCGCACTCTCAATGCTGCTCAACGGACTGAACATCATCAGGCAGCAGGTCGTTACCGCCACGTTGTTCATCGGCCTCGCAATACCAACAAAAATCGCACTGTCCTCGCACTATGGCGCTGAAGGGCTTGTTTCAGCAGGCATCCTCTCGTACGTTGCTGCGCTGCTTATCGGGTATGGAGCCTGGTTCCGCGAGGATGTTCGCCACGCGATACACGGGCGGCTTGAACAATATCGGTCATGAAAATCGCCCTGGATAATCAGGTTTTCTCCCTCCAAGACCGCGGAGGCATATCTCGATATTTCTGCGAACTGAGTTCAGCCTTGGTAGCCGCCGGCGACGACGTAGTGATCACCTCCATCCTGCACCGCAACCTTCACCTTTTGGAGTGCAACGCGGCACGAAACGTCGGGGTGGGCCTACCAGGGCAAGCAGGGATCATTGCCAGAAGCTTTGCGCCTCTCGCCTCTTTCATCAGCGATGCGCTGATACCTTATTTCAAACCAGATCTCGTTCACCTCACGTACTACAGACCCGCCAGAAGAAAAAGAAGACCTCACCCCACCGTGGTAACGGTACACGACATGATCCCGGAAAAATATCCCGACATGACGTCACGGCAGGACCCCGCGGTCCAGTGGAAAAAAGAGGCCATCCTTTCAGCGGATCACGTGATCTGTGTTTCACACAATACAAAGAGAGAACTGCAGGAGGCAGTTGCTTTAAACGACAAAAAAATTTCAGTCGTACATCATGGAATTCGCCCTTTTTTCACCACCGCCCTGAACCGCCCGCACGAGCGCCCCTACCTGCTCTACGTGGGGCACAGAGGTGGATACAAGAACTTCGCGAATCTCGTGAAAGCGGTCGGTGCTCGCAAAATCTTAAGGGATTCTTTCGATGTTGTTGCCTTTGGAGGGCCGCCCTTCAGCGAACAAGAGCGAGATGAGATCAAGCGAGCCGGCATCTCGGCGGCGCGATATTCTGGCGATGATGCAGCCTTGGCGGCGTTCTACCGTCATGCCGTGGCATTTATATATCCGTCCCTACACGAGGGGTTCGGCTTGCCTCCGCTGGAGGCGATGGCTCAGCAGTGCCCCGTGATCGCCAGTTCGGAAAGCTCAATACCAGAGATTCTGGAGGACGCAGCGATGTACTTCTCGCCCCGCGACATAGAAGCCGCGGCTGAAGCGATACAAACGGTCGTGTACGACCGTCAGGTCTCGGCCGCGCTCGTGGATCGCGGAATGAAGCAATTCAAGAAATACACCTGGGAGAGATGTGCCGCGGAAACTCGCGCTGCATACAGGGCAGCCATCGGGTAGTCCAGTCCGCTCATTGCACCTCGCTTTGGTAGTCAGAGAGCGCCGCCGAGACCGCCAGATCATCCTTCGGCGCGCAAGCCAAGAGGTCAAAATAGTGGATGGTGCGGGAACTTCCTCCCACGTTCTGCGCCCAAACGTAGCCAAGCAGCGATCGGAGAACCACAACGTCCGACGTCTCAAGGACAACCCCACCAAAGTTGTCAAAAACGACCCATCTGGTGTAACCGAGCCGCATAAGATCAAAGATGAGACTTTCATAACTATCGCGCTGCTCTCTGTCGAAATACTGGCACTCGAAAAACAAGATGGGGGCAGAGCAGCTTAGAATTTGCATCGCGGACCGAATAACCTCGTAGTCGAAGCCATCAACATCTGATTTGATCAACTTCACCAAGGGGTACTCACCCTCGGACAAAATAGTATCGAGCGGCCGCGATCGAATACCGCCCTTTCCTCCAACCACTGCTGCTTTGGTGCCATCGCGCCCTGAAAGCGACGCCACTTTCTCTCCATCGCCTACAAGTGCTTTTATAAGCACCACATTCAGCAAACCATTCGAGCGCTCAAGGCGAGCGAGATTTCTCTTGAGGTAGCTGAAGAACAACTCGTCCGGCTCCACGCACACATAGCTCAACCAACGATTTTCACCAACCATCGCTGCCAGTGTGTCACCAACGTTTGCCCCCACGTCGACGACGACGCCCTTCTCCCCGAGGTGGCGAGCGAGAATTGGCAAAAATCTGTCGTATTGAAGATGCTCAGCGCGGTACACGGGCAATTTGTGCCCAGGTGGCAACAGAATATCGACCTCACCACAGCGATATGTAGTCGAATGCCCAACCACGCGCCTTATCGCGATGAGCCCATCACTTAATGTTCGTCGAATAAACAGTAGCGCTCGCACGCAGCAGTCTGAAAAACGAGCAATCATCCGACCTCTCCAATCACCTTATTATCCGCCGCGCTGAAGCGGCAAGACCCCGCCAACGTTGAAGGAGCCGAAACACCCGCTCTTCAGTCATCAGGGATGATCTGGTGAGTCGACTCCACGCAACCCGGCCCAGCCACCCCCAAAAGCCGATGTATCCATGACGTCTACTGATGGCCGCCGACTCGAGGCCGGCGCGCCAGCCAGCTGATGCGCCGCCAAGATAGAAAACAGCCACTGCCTCGGGCACATGCAAGAATGAGAACCCTTCCTTTTGCGCTCGAATGAAAAAGTCACGGTCAGCCGCAATCCTGAAGCGCTGATCGAATCCGCCAAGCCGATCAAATGTCGACCTGCGAACGACGGTCGCGGGATGAGGGAGGGTATCGGACTTGAACTGCTCAGGGTGCCTTTCGTGGGTCACAAGATCAGCAACCCCTGCGCACGCAAGCAGCAACCGTGCGTAGAAGATATCGGCGGCGCGGCTTTCCAGTGCGGACACCAATCGAGTGTAGGCATCCTGAACGATTTCATCTCCCGAATTAATGTACGCAACATATTCGGACCTTGATTGCTGCCATCCCTTGTTCATGGCTTGGTAGATTCCGGAGTCCCGCTCAGAGACAATGCTCGCATGCTTGTGACCCGCGAGAAGCGATCTCGCCACATCTAGCGACGCATCCTCCGATGCGCCGTCCATCACCAGGTAGTGAACCTTGCCGCTCAGTATGGGGAGGATGGACAGAATTGTCCTCCTCAAGCCATTCGCATTATTCTTGTTTACAGTGACGATTGTAAGCAGCGGAGGTGGAACACAGTCGCCCATGCTCAGCACCGTCCCTGGCGAATATGTTGGTCGGGATAACCTAGAGCCAGCTGAACTCCTATGATCAACCAACGAACCAGCCGCGCGGCGATCCACCCTCCACGAGACAAAAGCAGCGACGCAGAGCCGACAGCGTGACGAGCTATCACCTGCATTTGCGATGATTTCATCGCCTCGGCGTTTGACATTTGTCCCTGGCGCATCCGAATGTAGGTCGCCCCGCTGTATTCAGCGTCCGTGTAACATAGCTCGGGCCGCGCCTTGATCAACCTTATCCAGAGATCCCAGTCCTCGTGATGCGTCAACCGCTCATCAAAGCCTCCCACTTCGTTGAAAAACGCCCTGGAAACGACACAGGAACTGATGGGGAAGCAGTTACCTGTGAGGATGCAGAACTGATCAAAAAATGGCCTGGAAAGCAGCCTCGGAGCCCTAAAATACGCCATTAGTGAATTACCCGCCCTTCCGGGTTGCGAGTAATAGGAGAATGGACAGACGACCATACTCTTCTCGCCCCCCCCGCCTCCTGTGATTGCCTCTCGAGCACAAGAGAGATAACGTGACCCAATTTGGTCGTCGGAGTCAAGAAAAAGAAGATATTTTCCCGTGGATGCTTGTACGCCAGCATTCCGCGCCGCCGAGGGGCCAGCATTCGGCTGCCACAATAAAGTCACACGCGCCTCGCCGGAAAAGCGCGCGGAGAACGCCGCAAAATCGGCCTTATCGGACCCGTCATCAACGACCACAACCTCGAAGTCTGAAACGTCTTGCTGACGAAGACAGGATGCTACCGCGTCGAAGGCGAGGTCGTGATCTCTAAAGCAAGGAATGATGACCGAGAAAAGTGGGCGCTTCATGAAATCGGCCTTTACAAAGGCGACGAGGAAAAGCTTTCGGGATCTTCTGCCTCAGAGCTGGCGGAGCCAGGGAAGACCCTCTCGGCTCACGAAGCGGCCACAATCGATCTTGAAATCCTTTCTGAGGAGCTCCCGTTCCGGGGCTACCGGCTGCGGGTTCAGCGCCCTCAAGAACTTCACATACAACATCGACTCCGAAAGTACGAACGTTGCGCTCGAGTCACTGGCTGAATATCCCCGCGTATAACCATAGCCGTTTTTCTTGAGGGCATACTGCCCAGAGGGAAAGAGTCTGGGGCACAAACTTTCCAGCCGCTCGATCGCTCTCCTTGCGCGGGCCTCTTCGGTTGACGTGACCGAGGCCGCAGAACCATTGAGCCGGACCTCATAGCTTGCGTCGCAAAGCCAGTAGCCAGCACTCCCCCTCAAGCGCGCTATTTCGGCGGGGGTATCCGAAGTGCTGATCATCACCGTTTCCCCAAGCGTCTTCGACTTCAACAGGCTGCAGCGCCCCGGCTCACGGATAACAAGGCCGAACGGCTCCAGATAGCCGTTGATCGCGTGCACGGCCTGGTTGTCGGGCGCTCCGGTCACAGGATGGGCCTGTCGAGGCTGCGCCTGCAGGAAAATGCGGAGCCGGCGTGCTCCGCTCAAGCGAGCACGCATCCCAGCCACAACATGATCTTGACTAGCAAGAAAATCGTGCCCGTCAAACCACGATAGGTTCAGCCAGCTGGAATCGGGATGAAATTTGGATGCAAGGAACGCTTGCGACTGCCCGGTGAAGGTCACATACGTCACACCTCGGTGCCCACGTGCGTCACCCACGTCTAGGTCGAAATAATCATGGCCCCGCCAGCGAGACCATTCAAGAGAGTCGAAGGGCCTCCAAGGAGAGTTCACCGCGACAGCGCCCATTTGCAACGAGCACGTGAGGACCAGCATCGTGATCCGCATGGCCTTCGTGTAAGTAGATCGGTAAATCACTGTCGCCAGAACCGGGCCAGCAAAAACCATGAAGGTCATAAAGTAGCGACCGTTTCCCCCCGTGGACAGCCAGAGCCCAAAAGCAAGGCTGAGACAGGCAAGCGGGACGATCACTGATCGCCCTGGACTCCACATGCGTCGTCGGGCAAAACAGGTCAAGAACCCTGCGACGACGAATACCACGATGGCCAGAAACCTCAGGTCAGGTGCCATGATCTCCGTGTACACCCACCCCTGAGGCAAAGCCATGATCACGGGCCGAAGAATCGCCTCGGCGAAACCATCCGGGGAAAATCTGATCATATGCCCACCAGCGGCCGCCAACCGATAATGCTCCTGATGATCGAGAAAACACCATCATAGAACGGGAAGACTGGGTTTCCGAAGTGGACCCACAGTTGGTAGCCCCACCAACCATATGTCACCCAGAAGCCGCCCGCCACAGCAAGCGACCAACACAACACACCAAGCAATCGGTCGGCGACTCTTCCCCCGGAAGCGAGCGTAAGAAGCAGGAGTACTGGGAGGAAGAAGCCGTTGCTCAGCTTGAATGCGACTGACACTCCTCCTAGCAGGCCAATGCCGGTTGCGTACCAGCGCAGTTGCCTCTCGGACAACGAACCGCCCAAAGCCGTGGCCTTGATCCCGATTGCAAGCGCCCACAAGAACGGCAGCGCGGCGAGAACATCGTTGCCGGTCGTCTCAGGCGCTCTGAGGACAAGTAGCGTGCCTACGCCGAGCAGTACACCGCTCAGCCTGAATAGAACAGTGAAGAAGTCTCCTCCTGGCATCAGCGAGCGCGCCATATGGAGCAGCGGAAAACAAATCAGCGCATGGAGAACCGCCCACACGACACCGGCCGTCCGGCCGGACCACCCCCAGAATGCCATCTTGTAGATGGGCCAGTACAGGTACGGGAACTGATAGGACTGTGAGCCTGCGGCGAAGTAATCCTTGTCGAAGCGAGCGCTATCCGCAACCCATCCAAGGTAAATGTGATGGTTCACGGAGTCCCAACTGAGACCAATCCCGCCCCGTTGTAGAGGAATGCTCACAAAAACGGAAAGAACCAAAGCAAACGCAATAAACAGCTCGAAAAGCGACCTATTGCGCGACATGCTTCTTGGCTCCCACAGTCTTCCATGCCAGTCCCATCGCGGCAGCCAGCATCGCCCCGGCGCACGCCTGCAGCCCGAGAATCATCATTGTTACAGCGGGAATAACCGCCCGCATCTTTTCACGAGGGTCGAGCTCTCCAAACCCGGTGACCGACCACATGCCGGCCAGATGAGCAGACCAAGCCAAGCCCGCAAGAAAAACAGCGCCGCCGGCGATCAGCCCTGACTCAACGCTTGCAGAACGAGTCAGCACCCCGACGAGGCGCCCTTCCGGTAGCATCCCGGCCAGCACGCCGATCCATTTTGTGAGCATCGCAAACTGTAGCAACTGCACACCCAAGATCAGTGCGCCACTTGCGTAAAGCAAGGAGTGCACGTCGAGGCCCACGCCGTAAAAACGGAAAGGTCCATGGATCAGCAATAACGTCATCAGCCCACCGGCCAGGCACAACGCCAGCCCGGGGAAGAGAAACAACCATCTGGGCGAGAACAACAACATAAACAGCAAGTGCCGCCACCCATCCCGCCATGTCCGCAGATGAGGCGGTCGGTCTCGCCCGTCGCGAGAGAGTGTCGTCGGCACTTCGCCCACCATCAAGCCGGCCCGGGCCGCCTTTGCGATCATTTCCGTCGCAAATTCCATCCCCGGACTGATCAGACCAAGTCGGGCGATGGCTTCCGTCGAGAAGCCCCTCAATCCGCAATGGAAGTCGCCGATCGGGATCCTGAAGAACAGCCGGCCGACGAAGCTCAGAACAGGATTGCCCAGATAGCGGTGCAAGGGAGGCATCGCCCCTGGCTCTATCCCCCCCTGGAATCGATTCCCGATTACCAAATGATCGCCAGCTCGCAGTCTCGCCATGAAGCCATCCAGCTTCGAAAAGTCGTAGCTGTCGTCGGCGTCCCCCATGATGACGTACCGGCCCCTCGCCTGTTGAATGCCGCTGATCAGGGCCGCACCGTAGCCTCGCTCTGTAGCACGAACAACGCGCGCGCCTCTCTGAGTGGCGATACTTACCGAGTCGTCAGACGAACCGTTGTCACTGACGAGGACCTCTGCAGCGATACCGGTGCGCAGAATGAAGGCGTTCGCCTTATCAATGCACACGCCAATCGTTCGAGCCTCGTTCAAACAAGGGATGAGGACGGTCAACTCCATCTTGTCTCCATAAAAAAAGGGCGGCCAAGCCGCCCTCTTCTTAATCAAACCGATCAGCCGCGGCACGAACCCGGCATCAGACGAGTCGGCGTACCGGAGCAGACCCAACGCGAAATGGTGTTGCCGGAGATCGACGGGGTCAGCGTCACCGTCACGGCCTCGCCGATAGTCGTCGCATTGCCAGTGGCGGTCACAACGCCCGTGGTGACGTTGACTTGGAGGTTCGACACGTATTGTGTCGACGCAAAGCCGGAGGAGCACGAGTCGAGGTTCGTGGCGCCCGAAGACTGTACGATTTCACTCACGCAGGTGCGGGCGCTACTGGCAGCCAGCACGACCTCCGAAACACGGGCCTTCTTCGTGTAGTCCTGGTAAGCCGGCAGCGCCACAGCCGCCAGAATGCCGATGATCGCCACGACGATCATCAGTTCGATCAGGGTAAAACCTTGTTGAACGCGCTTCATGTTCACTCCTAGAGGCTTGCGCCCACTTGTTGAATCAACTTCGGTCAGGCACCTCGCCTTGACCACGTCGTTCATTAGGCAGGGTCCATGCCAGCGTGAACCGATGAAAAAACCGTGACTTACACCACATTTCAAAAGCCAAAGGTGACAAAGTTCGGCACATTGGCGGAGCGCGCCTCAACCAAAGGATGAGCAAACTTCGTCACCTTCCGCTGCACTGACAATTTTTGTCAGCCCGCGCCCTCAGGCGCCAGCGTCGGTGCCGCGCGTGAGATGAAACCGCTGCCCTTCTCGCAGCGGCTCGATCAGATGCCGACTGTCCAGCGCCCGGATCTGTGACAGCACCGCCGGCACCTCGCCGGGCTTCGGGTGGGTGATGTACACACTCACCTCGCCATCCAGTTGCACCAGTTCCTGCGCCAAACTCTGCGGCGACAAGTGGCCGCTGATTTGAGCGAGGTGCGCTTCTTCGTTGCCGAACGCGGTCTCGATCACCAGTTGGGCGATGCGGCGACCTTGCAGCGCCTGCCACAGTGCCGGATTCGGCCCTGTGTCGCCCGTGAAGACCCACCATCCTTGAGGCGTTTCCACCGCGTAGCCCACCGCGGGCACCGTGTGCGCCGCGGGCAGCACATGAACCCGTCGGTCCGGGAGCCCACCGCGCGCCGGGAACAGCAGCTCGGCCCCCACAGTCAACTCATGCAGCACCAGAATGGGCCGGGCCGCGCTCGGCAGGCGGGTGAAGTCGGGCCAGATGACGCCGTTGAAGACGTGCTGACGCAGCGCGTCGAGCGTTTCAGGCAACGCATGCACGTGGATTGGACGCAGGTCGTTCAAGCCACCCGCGCCCTGTCGCAGCTTGATCACCGTATCGGCAAGAAGCGGAATGGAGAGGACGTGGTCAAGGTGGCTGTGCGTCAGCAGGATGTGGTCGACCCGGGCGAGTTCATCCAGCCGCAGCTCTCCGACACCACTCCCCGCATCGATCAGGATGTCGTCGTCAAGCAGGAACGCGGTCGTGTGGCACCGCGCGGCAATCGAACCATGGCACCCCAGAACCCGGATCATGACGTGGCCTCCGGCGTGGGTGACGGGCCGGTCAGGCCTGGACGAACTGCATCTGCGTGCCAGCCAGCTCGATCAGGTCGCCGCTCTTGAGGTGGACGGGATCGGCGGCCACCGCCTGGCCATTGACCAGGGGCCGCGCGGCCCCCTCCACGTGCGCAAACACATAGCCGCCGGGACGCTTGGTGATTGATGCAACCTGCACGCCGGGCTTGCCGACCGTGGTGACCACCTTGGTCAGCGCGACCTCGCGGCCAGCGGCTGCCCCGTTGAGCACCTTGATTGACGCCGGTGACTGCGCCCCCAGGCCGCCAAACCCGGTGCCCAACCCACCCGGCATGCTGTGGGCAAAACCGGGTGCAGGCGCAGCCGGAGGGGCGCCCACCGGCACGCTGCCCAGGCCGCCGGGACCCGTGTGCCCGCCCACCGCCGCGGGTGGCGTGCCGGGGCGCATGATCATGGTCTTTTCGTAGTCCTGGCCCTCTTCCGCCAGGTACTTGATCTTGTATTTGCCGATCTCGACCGTGTCGTTGTGCTGCAGCAGCTGCTTCTTGACGGCCTTCCCGTTGATGTAGGTGCCGTTGGTGCTGTTGAGGTCCTCGATGAACACGTCGCTGGCTACCATCTGCAGCACGGCATGCTCGCCACTCACCGCGAGGTTGTCGATGACGATGTCGTTGTATGGGCGACGCCCGAGCGAGGTCTTGTCCTTTGTGATCTGGACTTCTTTGATGACGACCCCGTCAAGCGAGACAACCAGCTTTCCCATTCGTAACCTCTCGGGTTGATCTTCTCGGTGTTCAGCCAGCGCCACCCAGGCGACGGAAGGGCCACCAGGAGCGGGCGGGCGGTTCGGCCGCTCCCTGCGCACGAACCAGTACCACGGCAATATTATCCCGGCCACCCGCTTCGTTGGCGGCAGCCACCAGGGCCGCCCCCATGTCCGGCAGCGAGTCGTGCGCAGCCATCACCTCGGCGATGCGCGCGTCAGGGAGCATGTCCGACAAGCCATCAGAGCACAGAAGGATGACATCGCCCGACTCGAGGTCGTGCTGGTGGGTTTCGAGCAGAACCATGTCCTCAACACCAACCGCCCGGGTCACGAGGTTCTTGTTGGAGGCGAACTGGGCCTGCTCGGGTGTGAGGATGCCAGCGTCAATTTGTTCCTGCAGTAACGAATGGTCTTTCGTCACCTGCTGCAACACGCCGCCCCGCCAACGGTAGGCACGCGAATCACCAATGTGGCCCAGCAGCATGCGACCGGAGCGGAACACACCCAGCACGAGCGTCGTGCCCATGCCCGCATAAGTCGGGTTCGAGGAAGCTGCAGAAAAGATGGCCCGGTTGGCGTTGTCGACGCAGATGTCCATGGCGCGGCGCACGTCGGCATCGCTGGCACTGCCGGCCGCCTCGGTCAACCAGCGGCCCAACTCGGCCTTGATGAAGTCGCACGCCATGCCGCTGGCCACCTCACCGGCGGCATAGCCGCCCATGCCGTCGGCCAGCACCGCCACGGCACATTGCTCGTCCAGGGCGACCGAATCCTCATTGTTCGTTCGCACCCGGCCGGTATCGGTCTGACTGTAGAACTCGAAGTCCATGGCGGGATTGTCACCTCGTTTTCGTCTTCGGGACCTGCCTCGGGTCGGCCAAACAGCCGTGCACTCACCCCCCATTCCCCCACGAGGGGGTGTCAAAGGGCAATATCAAGAGGCTGCAGCGCCCGCGCGACGGCGAGCAGGTCGGTGGCCATCTCGTGACCGGTGGCGTAGCGGGTTGTCGGATGCTTCTCCAGCGCGAGCGCCACGATGTCGCCCAGCGCCGCGGGCAGCTCGGGACGCAGCGAACAGACATTCGGGGCCGTCTCGTGTGCAATGGCCCGCATCAGCACGGCCATCGAGTCATTGCGGTACGGCAACTGCCCGGTGAGCAACTGGAACAGCGTCACCCCCAGCGAGTACAGGTCGCTGCGGCCGTCGATGGTCTGCCCCGCAAGCTGTTCGGGCGACATGAAGGTCGGGGTGCCCAGCACGACGCCTGTCCGTGTGCGGGCCGCGTCGGCCACCCGGGCCACACCGAAGTCCATGACCTTCACGCTGCCTGCCCGCAGGTCGATCATGATGTTGGCGGGCTTGATGTCACGGTGCGTGACGCCGCGGCTGTGCGCGTAGGCCAGCGCCTCGGCCACCCGCGCCACAATGGGAAGCAATTGCGCCAGGGGCAACAGGCGGGTTCTTTGCGTGTGCTGGCTGAGGTCGACGCCCTCGATCAGCTCCATCGCGATGAATGCCACGCCGTCCTGCTCACCCGCATCGATGATGCTCACGATATCGGGGTGCTGCAGGCGACCCGCCATCTCGGCCTCACGCAGGAAGCGCGCGCGCGCATCGGCCAGCTCATCGCCCTGAAACTCCTGTGCGAGCGACATCGTCTTGAGCGCAACATGGCGATCGGTCGCCGGGTCATAGCCAAGAAAGACGGCGCCCATCGCACCCTTGCCGATCTGGCGCTCCACCAGGAACTTGCCGAGCTGCTTGCGCGCCACATCCGGCAACGGCCGCGCAGGCACGGTGCCCCAGGTGTTCATCGTCGCCGCCTGGGCCAGTCCACGGGCGCGCATCAGGCGCAGCTTCACCTGGCGCCACTCGGCGTCGATGTCGGCCATGTGCTCGTAGACATCGCGCGCGACGTCGTACCGCCCTTCGCGCTCGAACGCCATCGCAATGCGATCCAGGGTTTCAAGGGCCGCCTGACGATGGGCCGCCTCGGGGAAGAAGCCGCGCAAGGTGTCCCAGGCGCGGTCGACCGGGCCGTCGCCCAGCGCCTGGAGCGCCCGCTCGATGCGCTGGCGGCCGCCTGGCCGGATGCGCAACCAGTCGGCAGACTCCAGCTCGGCCAGCGCGTGCGGCTGGGTCTCGGGTCCTGGGTCGCTGGGCGGCGCACTCGGGCGCCAGACCGGCGCGGTCGTGGCCACCGCATTCCGGGGCGGCACATCGAGGTAGGACAGCACCGTTTCCGGGCCGGAGTCCGACTCTTCCTGATGCAGCGGCATGGGCGCCGTGCGGGCGTGTTCCCCCGTCACCGGTGTGCGGCTGGCGTTGCCGCTGCTGCCCGTCGCCGGCCACGGCTGGCGCACCGCCCTCTGCTGCCGGACCAACCACAGCGCGAGGCCGCACGCCAGGATCAACAGAACAGCAATGACAAGCAGCGACAGGAAGAGGTCCATGGGGTTCAGCTTTGCGCGGGCGCGCGCTTCGCCAGCATGGTACCCACGACCAGGACGAACAGCGCGCCAGCCACCCCCGCCACATGGTGGGTACCGCGACCCGGTGTGAGGTGATCGACCATAGCGGGGTCACCGACCGCCAGCGTCCCGGCAATCCAGCCGAGCAACATGCCGCCTGCCGTGATGATCAGCGGGAAACGGTCCATCAGCTTCAGTACCACGGTGCTGCCCCAGACGATGATCGGGATGCTGACGAGCAGACCGAAGATCACCAGCGGCATCTCGTGGCCAGCATGGCCCGAGCCTTGCGCCGCACCCGCAATGCCGATGACGTTGTCGACGCTCATGACGAAATCGGCCACGATGATGGTCTTGATGGCGCCCAGCAGACGGTCGCTGCCGCTGACCTCGTGGGCGTCGTTCTCGGGCACGAGCAGCTTGATGCCGATCCAGAGCAGCAGCGCCGCCCCTACCAGCTTGAGGTAAGGCAGCTTGAGCAGCGACATCGCGAAAAAGATGAGCACGACGCGCAACACGATGGCGCCGGCCGTGCCCCAGATGACGCCGCGCGTGCGCAGGGCGGGAGGCAGGTTGCGACAGGCCAGCGCGATGACGACTGCGTTGTCACCGCCGAGCAGGATGTCGATCATCACGATCTGACCGACAGCCAGCCAGAATTCAGGGGTCAGGAAAGCGTCCATGAAAACTCAAACAGAACAG
>NZ_CANBCC010000023.1 GCF_947366995.1 uncultured Aquabacterium sp.
CGGTCTACAACGCTGTGCTGGAGGACGGAAGCGCCAAGCGGGCACTGCGCGACACACTGACGCTCACCAGCATGCTGACGGGCATTCCCGTGTCCGCTTTGAGCAGGCCGCTTGGCTATGCAGCGGAGGTCGCAGAGGGCAAATTGGATCCGGCCGGGCCCATGGACGCTGTCCGGGGCGCTGTCACCGGCGTTGCCAGTCCCGAGAGCCGGTGAGCTGTGTGCTTCGGGGTGTCGGTCAGGGCTTAGGACGCACACGCAACTGCGTTGGATCCAGCGCGTCCGCGACTTTCAGGGCGTCCGTGCGCCAGGCTTCGAAGCCCTCTACGGCCTCGCCGCCATCGGCGGCGCGTTGATCCAGCATAGCGACGTAGTTCCGGATCAAAACGCTATCCTCCCAAGCCTTCACCTCATTCAGCAGTTTGGGGCGTTGTTCCTTGAGCCAGGCGGATGCACGGGTTTCTCGGGCGTGCTTTTCCAGGATCATGTCCATGATGGCTTGACGCCTGGCGCGCTCCTCTGGCGTCATGTTGGCGTAAGTCAGCGGCTCGTAAGGTTGCAGGCGCTTGCTCATGAGTCGCGGCTCCGGCGAAGGCACAGGGTAGGGATTGCCAGTCCACCGCAAGAGTCGTCCGCGGAGGCGCGGATGGCAGGCGCAGAACGCGGGTATTTATTTTCAGTGAGCATCGGCGTACAGCGGTTTTAAATCGCCATTCTGTATCGTCGCGAAGGCTGAAAAAGCTCTATCCGTAAACGGGTAGAGCGAGGCGCTAGATTACCTGTCCACGGGTAGCCGTGTGGTAATCCGGCGTCAAATTAACAAGATTTCGACCTTTCAAGGTCCGGGAACATCCACGCGCTCGCGCCGCCCAAAGCTGGTTCTTGGTGCAGCCGCTGCAGCGCCGCGTCGGCGAGCCAGCCGATTTGTTGCGCAAGCGCGCGCATAGCAGGGATGGTGAAAAGCTCCAGGGTGTTATCGTCGATCGACTCGGTGCCCACGCTGATCGCTCGTGCTTTGTCTGTGATTTCACGGAGTGCATCGGCGGCCAAGTTGATATCCCTGGTATTCGGGCCCTGCGTTGCGGGGTTGGTGGTTTGGCGAGCGTGGGTAAGATCAGAGGTAGCCATGGTGCACGTCCTTTCGATGGTGTGTGCGTTGTGGTCAGGGGCTCGCTGGCGCTGCAACGCCTTCGGGCCCCGCTTGTTTGCCTGATTCCGTCAGGCGTCGGGTTTCTCTTTCGACCCGGCAGCGCAGAACGCCGCCCAGTCGGCCATCATCTGGCGCCGCTTCTCGAACATGTCGCCGCGACGGTAGGCCGCCTCGACCTTGTCGCTGATGGTGTGCGCCAGTGCCATCTCGGCCATCTCGCTGGGGTAGTTCGTGTGCTCGGCAGCCCAATCGCGGAAGGTGGACCGGAACCCGTGGGGCACGCACGGTGCCTTCATCCGTCTGACCACCGCAAGCAGCGTCATGTCGGAGAGCTGCCCGCCTTTGGCGCCCACGAATACCAGGTCGGTTTCCCCGTGCTTCGGCAATGCCTTGAGTAGCGCGACTGCCTCAGGGGACAGGGGGACACGGTGCTCGCGTCCTGCCTTCATTCGCTCGCCAGGGATCAACCACACCCCGGCATCAAGGTCGATTTCTCGCCAAGTCGCGCCTCTCACTTCACCGGAGCGGGCTGCCGTAAGGATGGCGAATTCAAGAGCTCTGGCACCGGCGCCGGGCTGCCCTCGTAGTGCAGCCATGAACGATGGCATTTCCGAGGCGGGGAGGGCGGTGTGGTGCTCGACGCGGGCAACCTTCGAGGGCTTGGGCAGAAGCTTGTCCAGATGCCCGCGCCAGCGCGCTGGATTGAGGCCCTCACGATGACCGCGGGCGGTTGCCCAGTCCAGCACGGCCTCGATGCGGCCGCGCACTCTCGATGCAGTCTCCGTCTTGGTAGTCCAGATCGGTTCTAACACCGCGAGCACCTGGGGCAGCTGGACGTCTTGCACCAGCAGGTCGCCAATCTTTGGGTAAGCGTAGGTGGCCAGCGTGTTGGTCCACTGGTCGGCGTGCTTCTCGTTGCGCCAGCCTTCGCTGTGTGCCTTGATGTACGCCTCTCCCGCCCTCCTGAAGGTCAGTGCGACGGCTTGGGATGCCTTCAGCGCGCTGCGCGCCTTTCGTGTCTCCTCGACGGGGTCTATGCCCGCCTTGATCTTCATTCTCGCCTCGCGGGCCGCCTCTCGTGCCGACGCCAAAGGCACGTCAGGGAAGCCACCGAGCCCGTAGTCGCGCCGCTTACTGCCGATCGTCGCACGCAGCACCCATGACTTCGCCCCGGTGTCCTTTATCCGCAGTGCGAGGCCCGCTACCCCACCGACAAAGTGCGTGCCGGGCTCGGCGAGGTTGCGTACCTCGATCGCGGACATCTCTTTGGCCTTCTTCGGCATCGTGTTCTCTGGGCCCATCAAAAGACCCATCAAAAAACAGGAGATGCGATGGTAGAACTTGAGCCGCTATGAGTCAACTGTTTGGCGTCTCTCCCGGCGCAGACGCCGCAAACTGAGCGCAATTGAGATGACCTGAGACGCTCTGCGTGCGGACACCCTCTCCGCCATACAAAAAGCCCGTTTGCCGAAAGGCAGCGGGCTTTTCTGTTTTGGACGCCGGGCGTGGCGGGTTTTCACAGATCTTTACCCTCAAGCCACAGCCGCTTTACCCCCGCGACGCATGCTCTTCTCCACAGCCACAACGGCTTTCAACCAGGAGAAGCAGATGACCAATTCCTCTCGCACCGCGCATGCCAGCCAGCCCCTTGGCCGCCAGGGCTGGGCCCTGGGCATGCTGCTGGCCGGCGCCACGGCCCTCACGGTGTGGTCGGCCCACGCCTGGGCTGCCGCGCCTGGTGGCCAGGGGGCCGCCAACGCGCCCGCTGCCCACGCCGTGATGCCGCATGGCCACGGCGGCATGATGATGGGCATGCCCTTCGCAGGCCGCGGCCTGGACCGCATGCTCGATGCCGTCAAGGCAACCGACCCCCAGCGCAAGCAGATCCGCGACATCGCCGACAAGGCGCGTGCTGACGTGCAGACGCTGCACAGCAAGTTGCCGCAAGGGGCAGACGGCCAGCCGGCTCATCCGTACCGCGCGATGCTGGCGCTGCTCGCACAGCCCCAGGTCGATGCCGCTGGCGCAGAAAAGCTACGCCAGCAACTCCATGCCCATCACGATCAGGTCAGCCAGCGCATGCTGCAGGCCGCGGTCGACATCGCGAAAGTGCTGACGCCCGAGCAGCGTGCCACCTTTGCCAAGGAAGTGCAGGCGCGCATGGACCGTCGCGGCGGTGACCGCATGCCTCACCGGCATCACGGCCGCGACGGCGCGGAGCGCCCTGACGCACGGTGAGCATGGAGCGCGCGACAATGCCGGACATGAGCGAGCACATCCTGCTGATTGACGACGACCTTCGCCTCAGTGCCATGGTCGGTGACTACCTGCGCAGCCACGGCTACCTGGTGTCTTGTGCGCCCAGTCTGGCGGCGGGGCGCGAGTTGATCGCCCGCCAGGCCTTCGACGCCCTGGTGCTGGATCTCATGCTGCCAGACGGCGACGGCCTGGACCTGTGCCGGGAGTTGCGCGCCTCGCCACGTACACGCAGCCTGCCGCTGCTGATGCTGAGCGCGCGCGGCGAACCGACCGACCGCATCGTGGGGCTGGAGATCGGCGCAGACGACTACCTCCCCAAGCCCTTCGAGCCGCGCGAACTGCTCGCCCGCCTGCGCGCCCTCCTGCGGCGCACCGGCCCGGCGACCGACGACAACGATGTCTGGCGCTTCGGCCGCCTCGAGATCGACACCGGCCTGCGCCAGGTGCGCCTCGACAGCAAACCGTGCGACCTCACGTCCTACCAGTTCGATCTGCTGTCCGTGCTCGCGCAGCATCCCGGTCGGGTGCTGAGCCGCGATCAGATCATGGACGCGCTCAAAGGGCATCCGCTGGAAGCCTTCGATCGCTCCATCGATGTCCACATCTCGCGCATTCGCGCCGCCATCGAGGACGAGCCCAAGGAGCCGCGCCGCATCCTGACCGTGCGGGGCGTGGGCTACGTCTTCGCGAAGAAACAGGACGCCGACGTCGACGCCCGATGAAGACGCTTGCGCTGCGCATTTACCTGGCCGTCGTCGCGGTCCTGCTGATCTTTGCGCTGGTGTCCGGCTGGCTGGCGCAGCGCAACCTCGAGCACCAGCGTGAACAGCTGCAGACGCGCGCTTTTCACGCCGAGCGCGCGGCCGCCTGGGCCGAACTGCTGGAAAACAGCCTGCCGCCCATCACGGCACCGATCGACGAGCAGGCCAACGCGCTGCTGGACTGGTCGGAGCGCCTGCGCATGCCCATGGCCCTGGATGACGCACGTGGCGAGCGCCTGGCCACCTCGCCTTTGCTGGCCGACATCCTGCGGCGCGCGCCCGACATGCGTGGCCGCCTGCAGCAGTCGCGTCTGTCGGACGGCCGCACCTTGTGGATGCTGCGGCCCGGCGCGTTGCGGCTGCGTGTGTTGCCCGGTGGAATGGGGCCCCCGCCCCCGCCTGGTATGGGCCACGGAGCCGAAGGCCCGCCGCCGTTCGCGCGGGAGGCCAGCCCCGGTGAGCCGCGTGGCGCACCGCATGGCGGCTGGTGGTCCGACTTCCCGCCCGCGTTCCTGCCCTTGTGGCTGGTGGAGGGCGTGCCCGCGCTCATCACCTCGCTGGTGCTGTTGTTCATTGCCGTCGCCGTTGGCGCATGGCCCGTGGCCAACCGGCTCACCCGGCGGCTCAAGGCCCTGCGGGATGGGGTGGAGGCGTTTGGCTCCGGGCAACTGCAGCACCGCGTGACCGTAGAGGGGCGCGACGAAGTCGCTGCGCTGGCCGCCAGTTTCAACGACACCGCACAGCGCATCGAGGACCTCGTCACCGCCAACCGCAGTCTGCTGGCCAACGCCAGCCACGAACTGCGCTCGCCGCTGGCCCGCTTGAAGATGGCTGTGTCCATCATGGCCGACATGCCGCCCGAACGCGCCGCGCAGATCAAGGAAGAGATCCACCAGGACATCCGCGAACTCGATGCGCTGGTCGAAGAGGTGCTGCTCGCCAGCCGGCTCGATGCGCGCACGGACATCGAGCGCCAGCCGGTCGACCTGCTCGGGCTGGCCATCGAGGAGGCGCGCCGCGTCAATGCCGAAGTGTCTCCGGTGCAGGTGCCAGCCCACTCTTACCCGGGGGACGAGCGCCTGCTGCGCCGTGCCGTGCGCAACCTGCTCGAGAACGCCCGGCGCTACGGAGGCCCGGACATCGAGCTTGAGCTGGATGCCCAGCCCCGGTTTGTCGAATTGCGTGTTTGCGACCGGGGGCCCGGGGTGCCCCCTGAGCAGCGCGACCGCATCTTCGAGCCTTTCTACCGGCTGCCCGGGCATGCCGAGTACGCGGGCGGCGTCGGGCTGGGCCTCAGCCTGGTGAGGCAGATCGCCGAGCGGCACGGCGGCAAGGTGCGGTGCGAGGCCCGCCAGGGTGGGGGCAGTTGCTTTGTCATCCACCTGCCTGTGACAAATTGACGGGGCAGGTCGGCGCCGTGCAACTTCTGCAACGCGGAGCTTTCAAACTGATGTGAGGGGGCATCCTCTTGGGGGGCGGTCGCTTGGCTGTCATCCTCCTTGTGGTGCAATCGGGCGGTCTGCCTCTTACGACACATCAACGAAAATGACAAAAGCCATGATCCTGGCGGCCGGTCAAGGGACCCGGATCCGCCCGCTCACCAAGGGCATGCCCAAACCGATGATTCCCATCCTGGGCAAGCCGGTCCTTGAGTACATCATCGAGCACCTGGCCCGCCACGGTGTGCGCGAGATCATGATCAACGTGGCCTACCACCACTGGAAGATCGAGAACTACTTCGGCGACGGCAGCCGGTGGGGTGTGGAGATCGGCTATTCGTACGAGGGCGTGCGGGAGCATGGCGAAATCGTGCCCCGGCCCAAGGGCTCCGCGGGCGGCATGCGCCACATCCAGGACTTCTCGGGCTTTTTCGACGACACCACCCTGGTGCTGTGCGGCGACGCGATCATCGACCTCGACATCACGGCTGCCCTCGAAGAGCACCATGCCAAGAAGGCCATGGCGACGGTCGTGACTCTGCCCGTGTCGCGCGATGAAGTGAAGAACTACGGCGTGGTGGTGGCCGGTGAGGACGGTCGGGTGCAGTCCTTCCAGGAAAAGCCCAAGCCCGAAGAGGCGTTGTCCAACCTGGCCAGCACGGGCATCTACATCTTCGAGCCGGCGGTGCTCGAACTGGTGCCGCGCGGCGTCGAATTCGACATCGGCAGCCAGCTGTTCCCGTTGCTGGTGAAGCAGGGGCTGCCGTTCTTTGCCCAAAGCCACCCGTTCCACTGGATCGACATCGGCCGGGTGACGGACTACTGGACCGTGCTGCAGCGCGTGCTGAAAGGCGAGATCGCCGACATGCGCATGCCTGGCAAGGAAGTGCGCCCGGGCGTCTGGGTGGGGCTCAATACCCGCGTGAACTGGGACAAGGTCAACATCACCGGCCCGGTCTACATCGGCTCGGGCAGCGACATCGAGGATGGTGTCACCATCGAAGGCCCGGCCTGGCTGGGCAATGGGTGCCAGCTGCGTGCCGGTAGCCACCTGGTTCGCAGCGTGCTGTTCGACTACACCCGCCTCAACGGGGGCGCGACCTTCACCGACGTGATCGCCTCGCCGCTCTACGTGGTGGACCGCAGCGGGCACACCACCTACCAGGGCGAGGAAGGCACCGCGCTGCGCTGGGGCGACGCGCGGGCCTGATCCCGGTCGCTGTCGGATGTCAGGCGGGTGCGCAGCCCGCCTGCTTCAAGACGTCGGCATACACCGCAAGATAGCCTTCAATGGCGGCCCCGGTGTTGAACTGGCTGGCCCAGGTTTGCGCCTGTTGAACGCGGTGTTCCCTCTCGGCCCCCGACAGGGCCAGCATGCCGATCAAGGTCTCGGCCGCCGTTTCAGCCCACGGGCCCACCGGGGCGCCGTAAGGCAGTCGGGGCACGTAGAAGGCAGAAGGCCCGCCCACCTCGCTCATGGGTGCCTCGTCAGTGGTCAGGGTCAGCGTGCCGCATGCTTGGGCCTCGACGATCGGCCATCCGAATCCCTCTGCCAGGCTCGGGAACAGAAAAGCGGCAGCCTGTGTATAGGCAGCCACCAGGGTCGGCTGGTCCAGCCCCTGCCGGAAGATCACCTGCGCGCCGGCCGGCACGGAGGCCAACGCGGCCTGCAACGGTGCGCCGGAGGGAGGCGGGCCCACCATGAGCAGCGGCAAGGGCACGGCGCCTGCTTGCGCACACCGTCGGGCGTATGCTGCATACAGACTGACGATGCCGACGCGGTTCTTGTACCACTGGCCGCCGCCCACGTGCAGCAGCATGCTGCCCTTGTCTGCCGGCAGGTTCGCCCGGGTCAGCACAGCGCGCGCCTCGCCGTCGGGCATCGGGGCGAAGCGGTGATTCAGATCGTTGTAAACGACGCTGATGCGTTCACGCGGGATGCCGGCAAAGCGGATCAGATCGTCCTGCGTGCGCCGGGAAATGGCGATGAAGCGCCGTGCTTGCTGAAAGCCCTGCCGGATGTAGCGCTGGTAGGCCTTGCCCGTGGCCGACGTCGGGTTCTCGGGGATGTCGCCCAGTGCCGAGCGCAGCGCGAGCAGATCGTGTGCATGCACCACGTGCGGCCGGTCGTTCACCAGCGGACACCACGGGCCCAGCGCCTGATCACAGAACACGAACAAGGTGTCCGGTGGGAGGGTCCGCAGCGTCTTGCGGAAGGCCCGCGGGAACAGCAGGTACTGGTCGACGTAGCCCGCCCACTTGGCGAGCTTGGGATGGGTGATCCAGCGGCGCATCACCGGCACAGCCGAGTGCAGGCTCACGGTGTGACCGCGTGCGGTGTAAGCCTCTTCCAGCATGCGCGCGAACCGCGGCATGCTCTGCGAGTTCATGAAGGGCGGGTGGGTGAAGATGGCGATGCGCATGCAGGCTTCCGTCCGGTGTGGTCGCTCAGAGCGCGAGCTTCACGAACACGAACTCCGGGATGTGCTTGATGATCAGCATGATCAAGGCCCAGAAGCCCGGGGTGTAGACCACCGACTTGCCCTTGTCCACGCCGTTCACGATGTCGGCCGCCACCTTCTCGGGTTTGGCCCACAACGCGCCCTTCTTGAAGGACGCCGTCATCGGCGTGTCGACGAAGCCGGGCTTGATCGTCACCACGTGCACGCCCTGCTTGCTGAGCCGTTGCCGTAGCCCGGAGGCAAAGGCAGACACCAGGGCCTTGGCGCTGCCATACACGTAATTGCTCTGCCGCCCGCGGTCGCCGGCCACCGACGAGATCACGGCGATGGCGCCATGCCCCTGGCTGGCCAGTTGCTCACCCGCCAGGCCCATGAGGTGAACCACGGACAGGCCGTTGGTGTGAATCTCGTCCATGGCGTAGGCCGCATCCGTCTGCGCCCGGGTCTGGTCCGACAGGGTGCCGTGCGCGATCAGCACGGTGTCGAGCCCGCCCATCGCTTCGGTGGCGGCCTGCAGCAGGCTCACATGCTGATCCAGTGCGTTGGCGTCGAACATCTGCGTGCCCACATAGGCCGCGCCGCGCGTACGCAGGTCGTCTGCGACAGACTGCAACGGCGCTTCCCGGCGGGCCGCCAGAAACAGCTTGTCGCCCCGCTGGGCCCAAACGCGCGCCGTCGCCTCTGCAATGGCCGACGTGGCCCCGACGATCAGGATCTTTCTCATGCTTGCTCCATGACCCTGCGCCAGAAGCCGGAGCTGAAGCGAGGGTCGACATACGGTGTGAATTCGGACCAGCGCGGGTAGCCGGCCTTGAACAGGGCCGCGCCCATGCGGCCATCCTTGGCGGGGTAAAGCCGCCCGCCCGCTTCCAGCACGATGCGGTCCAGCGCCTCGAAAAGCTTGTGCAGCCGAGGGCCCTGGTTTGGGAAATCAAGCGCCAGCGTGGTGCCGGGCATAGGAAAGGACAGCATGCCGTGCGAGGCGGGCGCGCCAAATTGCTTGAGCACCGCCAGGAACGAGCCCATGCCACTGGCCGAGATCGCTTCCAGCAGCGCACGCGTGGCCTGCAGCGCACGCTCGGGCGGGATGGCGCACTGGTACTGGTAGAAGCCCTGCGGGCCGTAGATGCGGTTCCATTCGAGCAGGGCATCGAGCGGATAGAAGAACGGCCGGTAGTGCTGCATGCCGCTGACCACATCACGCCGCTGCTTGTGGAAGTACAGCGTGTTGAACGACTTGAGCGACAGGCTGTTGACCAGCGACAGCGGGGGCGTGATCGGCACGGTGCGCGTGTGGGGGTCTCCGCCTTGCGTCAGGCCCCGCGGCACCCAAGCCATCTCCATCGCCGCGGGGGCATGGTTGCCCCGGTTGAACAGGCCGCGGCCGAGGCGCTTGCCGCCAAACGCGCAGTCGATCCACGACACGGTGTACTCGTGGTCGGCCTCCGAGGCGGCGCTCAGTTCGAAGAACTCCTCCAGGCTGCGGAAGCGGATGGATTCGGTCACCATGAAGGGGTTGGCCACGCGGCGCAACTGCATTTCGGCCCAGGTGATCAGGCCGGTCAGGCCGAGCCCGCCCACCGTGGCGGCAAACCAGTCGGCATGCTCGGTCAGGCTGCACACGTGCCGGGTGCCATCCGAGCGCAGCAGCTCGAAGCACCGCACATGGTTGCCGAACGAGCCTGCCACATGGTGGTTCTTGCCGTGCACGTCGTTGGCGATGGCGCCGCCCACCGTCACGAACTGGGTGCCGGGCGTGACGGGCAGAAACCACCCCTGGGGCACAACCAGGCGGAGGATCTCGGACAGCAGCACACCGGCCTCGCAGCGCAGCACGCCCGTGGCCGGATCGAAGGCGATGAAGCGGTCGAGTTGGCGACCCGGCAGCAGGGCGCCGTCCGGGTTCAGGTTGCTGTCACCGTAGCTGCGGCCGTTGCCGTAGGGCAGCATGGTCGCGCTGCCATCGGGCAAGGCAGGCAAGGGCGCATGGCGGCTGGCCAGGGGCAGCAGTTCGTGCTGCGGCCGCAGTACCCGGCCCCAGGAGGTGTACGACGAGGTGACCGCCATACGGTGTCAGGTGGCGGCCCACAGCACGATGGCCGCCGCCACACCGGTGGCGAGGCTGGTGCGGTCCTTCAGCGCGTACACCAGCGGGTCGTCATCCATGTGACCGCGGTAGGTCTCCATCCAGATGCGGCTGATCCAGTACAGCATCACCGGCACCAGCAGCCACACCAGCTTCGGATGGCTGTAGAGCCTGGCGATGTCGGGCGAGTTCACGTACAGGGCCAGCACCAGAATGCTGAGGTAGCCGCTGGCCGTGCCCAGGCTCTGCAGCAGGTGGATGTCATTGACCTGGTAGCCCCGACCGGAGGCTTTGTCCTTGCCTTGCACGCGCATGGCGTGCAGCTCGGCAAAGCGTTTGACGATGGCCAGGCTCAGGAAGATGAAGATCGCGAACATCAGCAGCCAGAACGACAGCGGGATGTCCGTGGCCGCCGCGCCCGCCACGATGCGCACGGTGTACAGCCCGGCCAGAGTCAGCACGTCGATCATCACCAGGCGTTTCAGCAGGAAAGAATAGGCCAGCGTGACGACGTAGTAGGCCAGCAGCACGCCCAGGAACTTCGCGGGCAGCAGCAGCGCCAGGCCAAAGGCCAGCAGCAGCAGCAGCGGTGCGGCCACCAGTCCGAACAGCAGGCTCAAGGTGCCGGCCGCAAACGGCCGACGGCACTTGCTGTGGTGCGCGCGATCCGCCTCCAGATCCAGCATGTCGTTGAGCAGGTACACCGACGAGGCACACAAGCTGAAGGCGACGAACGCCGTCAGGCCGTCGAGCATCCGGGCTGCATCGCCCAGCACGTGGGCGGCTGCCAGCGGCACGAAGATCAGTGCGTTCTTGGCCCACTGGTGAACGCGCAGTGCTTTCGTCACCACCTTGAAGGTGGTGGGCTGCGGGGCAAAGGTGGCTGCCACCTGGGTGACCGCGCGGGCACGTGCTTCCAGCGCCTTGCCGCCGTGCACCACCACCGCCGCGTGGGCATGTGGCCACACCTTCAGGTCGACGGCCTCGTTGCCACAGTAGTCAAAGCGCTTTTCGCCAAAGCGCTTGACCAGTTCGGCGGCCTTGTTGCTTCCCGACAGGTTGGTCTGGCCGTCACTGGACAGCACGCCATCGAACAGGCCCAAGTGCTGGGCCACGGCGTGGGCCAGGCGGCTGTCCGAGGCGGTCACGAGCCAGATCGGCCGGCCGAGTTGCTTCTGCGTTCGCAGCCAGTCGACAAAGGGCGCTGCATAAGGCAGGGCCGCGCCGTTGAGCGTGACGCGGCTGGCGATCTCGCGCTTGAGTCGGGCCTTGCCGCCCAGCAGCCAGAACGGCACGAGCAGCAGGTACAGCGGGTTGCGCTTGACAAGCAGGAGGAAGGATTCGAGCAGCAGGTCGCTGTGAATGAGCGTGCCGTCGAGGTCAACGCAAAGCGGAACGTCTCTCTGATTCATGTCAGTTTTGTATGGCGAAGAACCCAGACGCAGTACCAGCCGATCACCACGGCGAGCCACAGGGTCAGGAGTCGGCACACCAGGGTCAGCAGGATGGCCTGGGGCATGGTGAAGCCGTGCGCATACAGCAGCCCGGCCATCACGAACTCGGTGCTGCCCAGCCCGCCGGGCAGGAAGGACAGGGCGCCGACGATGATGGCCACCGCGTAGATGCCCATGGCGGACGCCATGGCGAGGGGCTCGGGCGACAGCACGTCGGCCACCAGCTTCAGGCCAATGGCTTCCAGCGCCCAGGCCGCGAGACCCAGGGCCATGCCGCCCAGCAGGATGCCGGGAGACAGCAGCGCGCGGGCGCGCACCAGTGTGTGCACGATCGCCTGGGCGGGGCGCAACAGGCGGTGTGCGGCGCGTTGGTCAAGGTGGGCCGCCACGCGGGGCCAGGGCAGCAGCATCAGCATGGCCAGCAGGCCGCCGACCAGCGCGAGTGCCACCCACAGAAAACGCTGGTAGGCCTGCAGTTCTGTCAGCGCCGCGGCCGTCAGCAGCATCATGGCTAGCAGGTCCAGCAGGCGTTCGACGAAGAAGGCCGCACCGGACGCCGGCAGGCCGATGCCATGCGGCTGGTAGTAGCGGGCGCGCACCATCTCGCCGATCTTGCCGGGCGACAGGGTGAAGGCGAACCCGGCCATGTAGGTCAGGGCCACGAAGCGCCAGGGCAGGCTGTGGCCCAGTCGGGTCATGTAGAGGCGCCAGCGCCACACGCGCAGCGCGTAGTTCACCAGCGACAGCCCGCCCGCGAGCAGCACCGCACCCCAGCCGGCCTGCAGCTGGCTCGGGTCGACCTGGGCGATGTCCTTGCGGAAGGCGGTGACACACCACACGGCAAACACGGCGAACAGCCCGTAGACGGCCAGCTTGCGCATCAGGTGGGTGTGGGAGGGCGCGGAGGGGGCCGCATTGGAGTTCATTCAGGGATTATGCGGGGGTGTCTGTGACACGGCGGTCACGTTCCCCACGCTTTGGGGGCCCCGTGGCGTATCAGAACGTGTCGGCCTGGCTCAGCAACGGGGCCTCTGCATCCTTCGGAGCCAGCACCGGCATGAGGCCGCCCAGTGGCCACGCCACCCCGATGTCGGGGTCATCCCAGCGGATGCTGCGCTCGTGTTCCCTGGAGTAGGTGTCCGTCGTCTTGTAGAGGAAGTGGGTGTTGTCCTCGAGCGCAACAAAGCCGTGGGCGAAGCCCGCGGGGATCCACAGCTGGCGTTGGTTGTCGGCGGTGAGCTCCACGCCCACCCACTGGCCGAACGTGGGCGAGTCCTTGCGGATGTCGACTGCCACGTCGAACGCGGCGCCTTGCACCACGCGCACCAGCTTGCCCTGCGCACGGGGCGCCAGCTGGTAGTGCAGGCCGCGCAGCACGCCGCGCCGGCTGCAGGAGTGGTTGTCCTGCACGAAACGGCGTGGGACGGGCAGGCCGAGCTTGCCGAGTTCGTCTTCGAAACGACCTTCGTTGAAGCTTTCCATGAACCACCCGCGGTCGTCGCCGTACACGGCGGGCTCGATGATGACGACGTCAGGCAGGGCGGTGCGGATGAGTTTCATGGGGTGGGAAGAGTCAATAGACCTTGTCGTTGATGACCTTGAGCAGGTACTGCCCGTAGCCGTTCTTCAGCATCGGCTGGGCCATGCGCTCGAGGTCGGCCGCCGAGATCCAGCCCGAACGGTAAGCAATTTCTTCCAGGCAGGCCACTTTGAGGCCCTGGCGCTTTTCCAGGGTGGCGATGAACTGCCCGGCTTCCATCAGGCTGTCGTGCGTGCCGGTGTCGAGCCAGGCATAGCCGCGGCCCATGATCTCGACGTTGAGCTGGCCCTGCGCCAGGTAGCGGGCGTTCACGTCGGTGATCTCGAGTTCGCCGCGAGGGCTGGGCTGGATGGATGCGGCGATGTCGCACACCTGCTCGTCGTAGAAATACATGCCCGTCACGGCGTAGTTGCTCTTCGGCGCCTTCGGCTTTTCCTCGATGCTCAGGGCCCGCTTGGCCTGATCGAATTCGACCACGCCGTAGCGCTCCGGGTCGTTCACGTGGTACGCAAAGACACTCGCCCCTTCCGTGCGCTCATTGGCGCTCAGCAGCTGGCGCTGAAGGTCATGGCCGTAGTAGATGTTGTCGCCCAGCACCAGGGCACTGGGGGCACCGCCCACGAAGTTGCGGCCGAGAATGAAGGCCTGGGCCAGACCGTCGGGGCTGGGCTGCACGCAGTATTGCAGATTCAAGCCCCACTGGCTGCCGTCGCCCAGCAGGGCCTGGAAGCGCGGGGTGTCTTGCGGGGTGCTGATGACCAGGATGTCGCGGATGCCTGCCAGCATCAGGGTGCTGAGCGGGTAATAGATCATCGGCTTGTCGTACACCGGCAGCAGCTGCTTGCTGATGGCCAGCGTGGCCGGGTGCAGGCGCGTGCCCGAGCCGCCGGCCAGGATGAGGCCCTTGCGGGTCTTGCTCATGGTGATTACCTCCCCAGGATTTCAGTGAGCATGCGCTCGACACCTTGTTGCCAGGGCGGCAGGTTCACGCTGAAGGCCTCGCGGACCTTGCGGGTGTCGAGCCGCGAGTTCAGCGGGCGCTGCGCGGGCGTGGGGTAGCCACTGGTGGGCAGCGGCGAGATCGCCTCGGGCGCCACCTGGATCGGCTGGCCGCGCTCGCGGGCCCATTCGATGACGAAGCGCGCGTAGTCGTACCAGCTGGTTTCGCCGGCGGCCACGAGGTGATACAGGCCGAGCAGGTCGTCACGGCCCGCCACCACGGTGCGAATGGCATGCGCGGTGACGTCCGCCAGCAGGTCGGCCCCGGTGGGCGCGCCGATCTGGTCATCGATTACCTTGAGCTGATCGCGCTCGGCGGCCAGGCGCAGCATGGTCTTGGCAAAGTTGCCGCCGCGTGCTGCGTAGACCCAGCTGGTGCGGAAGATGAGGTGGCGGCAGCCGCTGGCCTGGATGGCCTGTTCGCCTTCGAGCTTGGTGCGGCCGTAGACGCTCAGGGGCGCTGTGGCGGCGGCTTCGTCGCGCGCCGCCGTGCCGCTGCCGTCGAAGACGTAGTCGGTGCTGTAGTGCACGAGGAGCGCACCGAGGTCGGCTGCCGCCCGGGCCACGAGCCCCGGCGTCGTGGCGTTGATGGCCCGTGCCAGATCCGGCTCGCTCTCGGCCTTGTCGACCGCGGTGTGCGCCGCTGCGTTCACGATCACGTCGGGTCGCACGGCGCGCACCAGGGCAGCCACTTGCTCGGGCTGACTGAAATCAGCACGCAGATCGGGGGCCGCGGCGGGTCCGGGTGTGTCGAAATCGAGGGCGGTGACCTGACCGAGCGGCGCCAGCGCGCGCTGCAACTCCCAGCCGACCTGGCCGCCCTTGCCGAGCAGAAGAATGTGCATGGCGACCTCGTTCAGACGGCGCGGCCGCTGTAGTTCTTCGCGATCCAGTCCCGGTAGGCGCCCGAGCGCACGGTGTCGATCCACTCCGTGTTCTCAAGGTACCAGCGCACCGTCTTGTCGATGCCCGATTCGAAGGTTTCGGCCGGCTGCCAGCCGATCTCGCGCTGGATCTTGGTGGGGTCGATCGCGTAGCGGCGGTCGTGGCCCGGGCGGTCGGTCACGTAGGTGATCAGGCTTTCGTACTTCGTGCCGTCCGCACGCGGGCGCAGCACATCGAGCTTGCGGCAGATGGTGGTCACCACGTCGATGTTGCGGATCTCGTTGATGCCGCCCACGTTGTAGGTCTCGCCGCAGGTGCCTTTTTCGATGACCTGGCAGATGGCCTCGCAGTGGTCGCGCACGAACAGCCAGTCGCGTATGTTCAGGCCGTCGCCGTACACGGGCAGCGGCTTGCCATCCAGCGCGTTGAGGATCATCAGCGGGATGAGCTTTTCGGGGAAGTGGTAGGGCCCGTAGTTGTTGCTGCAGTTGGTGGTCAGCGTCGGGAAGCCGTAGGTGTGGTGGTATGCCCGCACCAGGTGGTCGCTGCCCGCCTTGCTGGCCGAGTACGGGCTGTTGGGTGCGTAGGGCGTCGTTTCGCTGAAGGCGGCGTCGGTGTCAGAGAGCGAGCCGTAGACCTCGTCGGTGCTCACGTGCAGGAAGCGGAAGGCGGACTTGGCCTCGCCGTCCAGTCCGCCCCAGTAAGCGCGGGCTTCCTCGAGCAGGCTGAAGGTGCCCACCATGTTGGTGTGCACGAACTCGCCGGGGCCGTGGATGGAGCGATCGACATGGCTCTCGGCTGCAAAGTGCACGATCAGCCTGGGGCGGTGCGTGGCCAGTGCCTGCCGGACCGCATCGCGGTCGGCAATGTCGGAGTGCACCAGGGTTGCCTGGCCCGATCGCAGGTAGGTGGCGATGGTGGCCGGATTGCCCGCGTAGGTCAGCTTGTCGAACACGACCACGGGCTCGGCCGGCAGGCCCTGTGCCGCCGCGCGTTCAAACCAGTGGTGCACGAAGTTGCCGCCGATGAAGCCGGCGCCGCCAGTGATCAGGATCATGGCGGCCGAGTATGCCACTCAGTTCACGGCAGACCGCCTGCTGGACGGGTTGCAGACGTGCCGCGCCAGAGGCATCCCCAGTCGCCTGGGCAGCAGCCAGACCAGCACGCCCCACGCCGCCAGCCCCAGCTTCATGGGCAGCGCGCAATGACGCAGTCGGATGGAGTGCAACATGGGCGGCAACTGCGCAAGCCCGGCTCGCAAGCCCGCCCCGTAGTTCGGGGCCGAGAACACCGCATTGGCGAAATCCTGCTTCTGCAGCGAAAAGTCGGGAAAGACGTCGTGTGCGAGGCGTTCCCCGGGCAGCGCTGCAGTCAGCCATGCTGCGAGCCGCTGGTAGCGCATCTGCAGGATCCGCGTCTGAGGGGCTGTGGCGCGGGCGTTGCCAAAGCAGAGACTGGTTTCATCGCCCGCCTTGTGCACGCGGTACTGGGCGAGCGCGGTTGGCAGTGCCTTCACGCGCCCGAGCAGGGCCGTGCCGTAGCCCGCGAAGAAGTCGGCGCCGTGTCGCTCCTCCTGGCTCACGGGCAGCGGCATGATGCGGCGCAGCGCCGCGACGCGGTAGGCGTTGCCACTGCCGGGCGATGCCAGAAAGAGGCGACCGCTTCGCACTTCATCGGCCAGATCGCCGTCGGCCAGCAGGGTCGGAATCACGGCACCTGTGGCGGTGCCCGAGGCGTCAATCAACCCGAGCCGATACTGAAGCCGGGCCACCGCCGGGTCTGCCATGGCTTGGGACACCACCTGGATGGCCTCGGGGCACAGGCGGTCGTCGGAATCCAGGAATACCACAACGTCGCCTGAGGCGGCAGCAAAGCCGGTGTTGTAGGCCGAGATCTGCCCGCCATTCGGTTGCGTGATCAGCCGGATGCGGTCCGCGAAGCGGGAGGCGACCGCGACCGATTCATCGGTCGAGCCATCGTCGACCACAATGACCTCGTGCGCAGCCAGCGTCTGGTTCAGTGCGGACTGGATGGCGTCGGCTATGAAATGGCCGTAGTTGTGATTGCACACGACCACGGAAACGCGGGGCAAGGACATGGAAGGGCTCATCTGACCAGGTAACTGCGCGTGGCAGGCGGCACCGCCGCAAGCAAGTCTCGGGCAAAGGACTCCACCAGGGCATGATGGGGCGCCGGGTCTTCGCCCGGACTGACCCGCTGCGACACCCGCACCAGCATGCCGTCAGTCATGCGGCCCTGCAGACCTTCCTTCATGATTTGCCAACGTACCTGCCAGGGGCTGCTGCTGTAGGTGTCGCCAATGCGGATCCAGTAGCTCACCACCTCCGCGCTGCTTCGGGCGTTGACGACCATGCGTTGCCCTGTGACGTTCTTACCGGATGCGCTGTCTGCAATGCCGGTAAAAGTGACCGGTTGGAGTGACATCACCTTGAAGCCCTGTGCCGGATAGCACAGCTCCGGGCGGTGCACTTTCACTTCCTGACGCTGGTTCTTGCCATAGGCAAGGGCCAGCATCACCATGTCGCCCTGCGGATTGACGTAGGTGCGGGACACCACCTCGTCGTAAGGCTGGTCGGTGGAGGTGGCGCCCTGGGTGGCCACCGAGATCTGCTGCAGCGGGTTCGGCAACATCTTCCACGACCCGAAGGACTGCGGCACGCTGGCCTCCAGATGCGGGTCGGGCGCGCTGCTGTTGATGTCCGGCCGGATCAGCACCGCGGCCAGCGCAAACAGCAGCAGTGTGGTGGCGACGACCGTTGAACGTGTCCAGCTCGTCATGTGGGCTCCCGGGACTTGTCTCGACCGAAGAACAACCCGAGTACCGAGTCGGTGCCGATGGTCAGGCAGGTGGCCACGAGGAACAGGAGGATGCCGGCAAAGTCATGAACAAAGCCCTGCCCCACTTCATCCCCGAAGTAGTAGGTGATGAGCACCAGTGCCATGACCCGCAGCACGTTGGAGGCGAACGAGATCGGGATGATCAGCGCGGCCAGCAGGATGTTGCGCAGGCGGCTGGTGTGCTGGACGACGCTCATGTAGAACACGCCGATCGCCTCCAGCGCGAAGATGGAGTTCAGGCCAGCGCAGGCGTCGGCCACGAACAGCTGATAGGGGCCGATGTGCAGCGTGACGCCCATGCGTCCGATGGGGTAACCCAGGGCATACAGGATGTGCTCTGCCACGTACGACACGCCCATCTTCAGCGGGGCGGTGACCACGTCGACGATCGAGCCCGGCACGGGCACCAGGAACAGCATGAAGAAGAGCGGGAACCACATCGTCTTCAGGCCCTGCCAGCCCCATAGCAGGAGCAGCACGCCCATCAGCACCGGGATCTGCGAGATGGCATCGAGAAAGAGGACGTCCTGTGAGCGGCCCACCACGTAGATCAGGCCACCCAGCAGCAGCAGCAAGCTGCCAGCGAGGGTGGCTGGTGGGCCTTCCAGTGTGGCGAGCTTCGGATAGCGCTGCCAGGCCAGCCACAGCACCAGGGCGAGCATCACGGGGCCATGGCCTTGGCCGACCAGGCCCCATACGAATTGGTCCAGTGCCCGGTAGGTGGGCAGGTACATGATGAGAAGGGCCAGCCCGGCCAGCGCGGGGGCCCACCGCACGGCGCGTGGATCGGCGCGCCAGGGGGTATGGGTCAGAGGCGGTGCGTTCATGAGGTTCCAGGAGAGAAGCCGTGCCCTGGAGAGCAACTGGTGGGCCTTCCAGGTGCGCCATGGTGGCTTTTTCCCTGAGACGAGGGGGGGCGTGAGGCAGGCTGTTACCCCTGTGAAAATCACATACACGGCGCACACAGGCTTGTCACAACTGACCCCTGTTGATGGGGGATGAAGCTGCCCTTCAGGCCGATAGACTGGGCCGGATGAAAACCGCCTTCGTGTCGCCCTTCACCAACCACACGAACGACTACATCAACCGGGTGAAGACCATTGTGGCGGCCTGCGGTTACGACGTGCAGCCGCTGTCGTTTCGCACGTTGTTGTCACGCAGGGTTCTGGGCTTGTTCCAGCGTGACAACGTGGTGCTGCTGCACTGGCTCGAGGCGCGGGCTTTTTCCGAAGGCCATGCCGGGGCGAGTATCCGCTGGGCGGGACTCGCGCAGTTCGCGGTGTACGCCCTGGTGCTGAGCCTGATGCGGGCGCGTCTGGTGTATTTCGTGCACGACCATGCGGTGCATGACCTGAGTGGGTGGCGCCGCGGCTTTTCGGTATGGCTGATTCGCTTGCTGAGCCGGCTGGCCGATGTGCGCGTGGTGCACGATCCGAGCTTTGCCGACCGATACCGTGCCGATTACCTCCCGCACCCGCTGTATCGGGATGGCTCACTCGATGAGCTTCTCGTCAGAGGGCGAACCGCGCCGGGGCCGATGCGTGCCGGCATCCTGGGCGCTGTTCGGCCCTACAAGCGCATCGAGCGCATCATCGACCTGTGGCCGGTGGGGCCGGAACTCGCCATCCGAGGGCGTGCCGACCCGGCTTACGAAGCGCTGTTGCGAAGCCACATGGCACGCCGTGATCCCGCACCGGATATCCGGCTCTCCACGGGCTTCATGAGCCGTGAGGACTTTGCGGCCGCCCTGGCCCGCCTGGATGTCCTCATCCTGCCGCATGCCGACGAGTCGGCGCTCGTCAGTGGTGCCTTCTTCGAGGCGATCGGGGCGGTGCCCATTGTCATTGCACGCACCAGCCCGTTCATCCGCTGGGTACAGGGACAATTCGAGGGGGTGCTGTCGTTCGACACGGACGAGGAGTTCGTGGCGGCGGTGCAGCAGGCGCAGGCACTGCAGGCGCGCATGGCCGAGCGTCTGCCGGTCAGCGCACGTCGTGCGGAAGAGTTATTCGGGCTTGGAACTTGCGTTGCCCGCTACAAGCAGGCGATCGAACGCCCGTGAGGCGCAACCCGACCCGAGCGACCCCAGAACCCCATCATGCAGGCACCCGGTACCACCTTCGTCCCCACCGTCGACCGTCGCCACGCCCGCATGCTGTTGCCCGGTGCGTATGGCGCAGTTCTGCTGCTGGTGATCTGGTGGTTTCGCTATCTGCCGCTGGCCGATTTCAACGAATGGGCCTACCAGGCCTTCATCACGCGCACCTTGCTGGACGGCACGGGCAGCGCGGTGTTCTATCTGCGCGACTACCCCGTTCCGTACATCACCTCGCAGCTGTGGATGACGGGCCTCAACTTCTTCATGAGCCCGGTCGCTGCGGCGCGGTGCACCGTGACGGCGTATCTGGTGGTGGCGGCATGGCTGGCCTATCGCTTTGTCGAGGCCAACCGATTGCGGCCCGAATTGGCCTACCCGGCGCTGCTGGTGTGCATCGTGTGCAACTCCAGTTTCTGGAGCGGCTATCTGAACTACCAGTGTGGCTTGCTGGTTCTGATGGCCTATCTCTCCCTTCCCGATGACCGTCAGCGGGATCCGCGTGTGGTGTGCGGCGTGTCACTGCTCGCCTTTGCCTGCCATGGCTTCTGCCTGCTGGCGTTCGGCGTGTTGTCGGGGATGCAGGCGCTGTACCGCTCGCGTCGTGCGGTGTTGCACTACGTGATTGCCATGGTCCCTGCCGGCCTGCTCACGCTGTGGTACCTGCTGGCCAAATCCAACGATGCCATGCCGGCCCTGCACACGCCCGTCAGCTATGGCGATGTCCGCTTCCTGGCGTACAAGTTCTACACTTTGAGCAAGGCCGGCCCCTACCAGAATTTCATGATCGGCGACCTCTCCGATCTGGGGCGTCTGCCGTCCCTGTTCTGGCTGGGGTGCGCGGCCAACTTGGCGGCGGCCGTTGTGCTGCTGAGGATGCAGGTGCTGGCGCTGAAGCGCCCCGCGGTGGCGCACCATGCCGCGCTGCGCGCCGTCGCGGTGGTGCTCGGGGCGGCGTACCTGCTGGTGCCGGCCACGGCGCTGCAGATCGTCAACCCGGGCGAGCGCTTGCTCTATCCGCAATTGCTGGTGGTGTTCGTGCTCACGCTCAGGCGGCCCGACGAAGGGGGGCTCCCGGCCCGTCGCCGTTGGGCTCCCGTGGCCGCCAGCATGGCGGTGGGGGTGGCGCTGCTCAGTCTCGTCAACCTCATGGGCAGCACCGAGGCGCAGGGCTATCGCGGGGTGAGCGCGGACACCTTCCAGAGCGCACAGCAAGGGTATGCCGAGCGCTTTTACTGGCATCGGCCCTACCAGTTCATTGCGATGCAGGACCACATGGTGGAGCGGTACACCCAGGGCCGGGCGCCCGAGATGCCGATCACCTTCACGACCAGCCTGATCGGCATGCACCCTGTCGCGAGGCTTACACCCCCCACGCCTTGAACACGGCCAGCGCTTCGTCTACCGAGTGCACGGGCCGGGCGGTGGGCGCTTCGCGTGTCCACGCGGCCATGTAGCCGTGGATCTTGCCGTAGTTGTTGTCCAGCACCGCGTGGGGCTTGCCCAGCAGCACCGAGAGGATGTGTGCATGCAAGCGATCGGTCAGCACGTGCTCTCCCTGTTCGAGCAGGCGCACGCCTCGGTCGAGACGCGCCTGCGCGAGCCGCTGGTATTTGGCAAGACGCACGCGCTGTGCACCGCTCCGACCGGCCGTCAACGCTTTCAGGGCGGAGTGCATCTTCACCATGCGTGACATCGCCGCTGGCTCATCGAGCCAGTCTGCCGCCATGACGCCCGGACGGGCCAGCACCGGCGCGAAGTCGAAGCCCGATTGCTCGGCGTCCTGCCGGATCAGGCAGAACACCCCGGCTTTGGGCGGATGGTGGGCCGACAGCTCACCCAGCCCGAATGCGGCGTCGGGGCACAGCCCACACTGGTCGCCCAGTGCCGCCCGCGCCTCCGAATGGCTGCGCTGGTCGCGTGTCAGCACATGAACATCCCCGTGGCGCTGGGCCAGATCCCAGAAATGCCGGGCGCGGTCGGGGCTCTGGAAGAAGATCGACTGGGGCATCTGAATGATGCGACGTCCAGGGAAGTCCTGGATCACCCGTTCGCGCAGGCTCTGGTGCCGCATCCACAGGTCGCCCAGATTGCCGCCGCCGTGGATGAGGATGGGGCCTTCCGGGTGTGCGGCGCGCAGGGCAGCGGGGTCGTAGCTTTCACATTCGCACACGTAGCGCGGCGGCTTGCCCTGCAGGTCGAGCAACACCTCGATTTCGCCGAGCCAGATGGCGCTGTCTCCGACGTTGCCGTGGTCTGGAAAGTCGACCAGTGCGTAGTCTTCGCCGGGTGCCAGCAGGGTGCGGAAGGTCTTGCGCAACAAGGCGATCTGCGACTGGATGAACGGGGTGTTCTCATTGGTCATGGGTGCTCACCTGATGGGGGAGGAACTTGTGGCGCAGCTTGTCGAGCAGGCTCAGCAATTCGGTTTCGGGCCCGGGGGGACGCGAGGCCAGCGACCACAGCACCAGGTGCATGGCGCCGTAGACCGCCACACCCAGCGCGCTGACAGCAGCCAGTTCACCGGCCAGGTGGAGCCAGCTCCATCCGGCCCCGCTCGGGGTTTGCGCGGCCCACACCACGGCGCCCGCCACCACCGCGCTGACCAGGGAGCGCTCGGTGCTGCGCAGCTGGGCTGTGAGCGAGAGGCCCGCAAGTTGGCGGACCACGGTCATGTTCAGCACGATGGTGGCCAGGCCGGTGATCGCCCGCGCCTGCAGCACCATCAGCAGGCCGCCATACCACGCTGCTGCGGCGATGATGGGCACACGCACGGCGAACATCGCGAGGTCGCGCATGAAGAGCAGGCGCGTGGCGCCGAGCGCCATGGCCAGGGGGCGCACGGGCGAGGCCACCGTCTGCAAGGCAAACACAGCGGCCAGCATCTGCACGACGATCACGGCATCCAGCCACTTCTCGCCCAGCACCAATCGAACCACGACCTCGGCCTGCAACGCAAACAGCATTCCGACCGGCATCGCGGCGGCGGCAATGACGGCCTGGGCGCGCAGGTAGCCCCGCTTGAGCCGCTCGGGCTCGTGCACCACGGCGCGCAGACCGGGGAACAGTGCCTGCTCGATCGGGCCGATGGTCTCGCGTGTGGCCAGGGCCGCGAGCTTGTCGCCTACGGTGTACAGGCCCAGTGCACGGGCGCCCATGCGGGCACCGATGATCAGGTGGTCCAGTCGCCAGTTCAGCGTGTTGACGATCTGCCCGAGCGACAGCCACACCGAGAACGACAACAGATCCCGCACATGGATCAGTGAGAACCGAGGACGGTAGGGGACGACGACATAGGAGCTGACCACGCCGGCCACCTGTGTGCACAGAAGCCCCACCACCAACGCCCAATGGCTTCGGAAGACAAGCGCGACCACGATGCTGGCAACGACGCCCGCCAGCTTCTGCGTGACGAGCACGACGAATTCCTGCCAGAACACCAGCTGCCGGGTCAGCACGATGACCTTCGGGTTCGCACCGCCGTTGATGAACACCGACAGGCCCATCCAGCACATCACCGGGATCAGCCGTTCGTCGTGGTAAAGATCAGCCACCCAGGGCGAGGCGAGCGCAAAGCCGGCCCCCACCAGTCCGCCACGAATGAGGTTCATCGTCCACGCCGTGTGGAAGTGATCTTCCGTGGGCTGTTCGTGGTGGATCAGCGAGGACGCGAGCGAGAGCTCGGTGATGGCGGCCAGCACCTCCAGCATCGTGAGCGCCAACGCCACCAGCCCGAAGTCTTCGGGGGTCAACAGTCTGGCCAGGATGAAGGTGCTGCACAAGGCGAGCACGGTCACGGCGACCTTGGCCGCCGACAACCACAGCACGCCTCTGGCAAGTTGGGCCTTCATGCTCGGGTCTCCACGGTGCTCAGTACGCGTCGACGGCGCGCAGCGCCTGCGTCATGGGGGCCGGGCGCATGCGGCCACCCAGCCGCACCAGCGTGTCCGATACGAAGGCATCTTCGTACAGCGCGGTGCGCACCAGCTCACCGAAATAAACATGCGCCCACACAAAACGCAGCAGCGCCGCGCGGTTCAGCACGTAGCCGTGTTCGCCCGTACACCAGGTGATGGCGCCCATGTAGGTGTGCGGCACGTGGTTGATGTGCGCCTCACCGCATTTGCCAAGATGCCAGATGCGGTTATGCCCTGCCGGATAGGGGCTGTGATAACGGTGGCCCCATTGCGTGGGTGCCTCGCAGCGGGCTGCACGGTTCAGGACCCGTTTCAGCGGCAGAACATGCCCGGCGCGGTGGTCGTCATCGACCTTCATGACAACGCGCACATGGGGCAGCAGGCCCAGCAGAAAGTAGGCCGCAGCCACTTTGCCAGCCAGGTGATCGTAGGTGTCCGGAACTGGCACGCGCAGGGCGTCAAGTTCGTCATCCCACGTGAATCGATGTACCTCAGTGTCGCTTCCGACCACATTGATCTGGCTCACACCTTGCGCCTGCAGTTCGGTAAAGCTTTCGGCTGACTGCCGCGCGCGCGCGATGCGGGCTTCGCACGTCATGTGCATCACAACCTGCGGCGTGAGCCTTTTGCGCAGGGCATCGAGCAAGGGTGCATGCACCAGGCAGAACGCCAGACCGTAGGCGTGGAAGCAGTCTGCATCGCGCGCGTCGGCGGAGGCCATCCAGCGCGTCAGCGCCAGAAGTGCCCCAGGCGTGTCTTCCATATGGATGTTGCCCAGCAGCGATCGCGCCTGTTCAGCCTTGTCCTTCAGAACGGAGGTGGTGTCCGGGGCCCCCTTGCGCAGGTTCGTCATGGCGGGCCGTTGAACGATCTGAAGAAGCACCGCGTCGAGCGCCGCCGCAGGGTTGGCGCGGGCGTTGTCCAGTCGGCTCATTCTGTGAGCCAGTTCGCGGTCGAAGCGGCGTGCACGGACGCGGTCGCGCAACCATTGCACGCAAGCGTCGGGGAGAAAGGGCAGGGCGCTCATGACGTCTTACCGTGTGATTTGCCCGACGCCGAAACCGGACGTAACAGTGAGCCAATCCGTGCTGGGCAAACGGCCGTGCCGGAATCCGCGGGGCGCACGGCCCGGATCGATCGACGGGGCACCGGCCGTGATGCCTTGCACGAATGGTCGGCGTGGCGGGCGTCCACCCTGACTTGCAAGGCGATACAAGCCCGTGCGCGCGGCACCCGGTGCGTCTTTAGCATCCGCGTCGCTCTTTCGATTTTGTATTGCCATGTCTGTACCCTCCCTGAATCTCTCATCGCCGGTCCGGCTGAAGCTGGCGCTCACGGCCCTTGTCTGTGCTTGTCTGACCGCCTGTGGCGGTGGCGGGGGCGGGTCCGAAAGCAAGATCGCGTCGCCGCAACTGGCGGCCTCCGAAGCAGAGGTGAGCGTGGACGCCCAAGGTGTTGTCCTGGCTTCTTCGACGCTTTCCACCACGCGCACCTATCTCAACAACATCACCACCACGACGGCCAATGCCGGCGAGGTGATGGATGACTTCAATGCGTACACCGCGCTCGACGGTGCGCTCGTCCCCAAGTGGCAGTTCTCGCTGGGCCCCGAGTTCACCGGCGCCATCGGCACGATGGCCATGAGCAGCACGCTCGAGAACCGCCATGCCGATGTCGTCGCCGACTTCGGTTGCAGCACGCTCGAAGTGATCGCCGCTCCGAAATGGAACTGCGGTCGTTATGTCTCCGGCACCCGCAACTTCAGCGTGCCGTTTGCCGTCACCGCACCGGACAGCACCCGCGTGCTCATGCGTGTGCGCCAGACGCAACCGCTGCTGGGCACGGGCATGCGCCTGCGTGACACCTCGGGGCAGACGCTGCAATACAGCTTCGCGTCTCAGACCATCGAGAGCGTGCAGGGCGACGGCTGGGCCCAGGTTTCCGTGCCCGTGCGGGCGCCTGCCAGCTACTGGGGGGGCGTGAACAACGGGGTGCTGCAGGGCGGCGTCAGTGGCGTGTCGCTCACGGTGGGCCAGCAGGCGCTGGTCGGTCCGCGCGGCACGGTGCAGTTCGATGATGTGCGCCTCGTGCGGAGCAACACTGTCGAGGTGGGCCTCACCGGGCAGGAGGCCGTGCTGTCCAAGGGCGTCGTGGCCCGCACCACCGACCGGATGGCCACCGGTGCATCGTTCTATCGCATCTCCGACGCCAGCATGAAGCTGGCGTCCGAAGCGGGCTTCAACGTGATCCGCTTCGACCTGTTCTGGGACATGGTACAGAGCGGCGGCCGGTTCGATTTCTCGATCTACGAGACCGCGCTCACCCGCCTGGCCAAGTACGGCATGAAGGCGCTGTTCATTCTCGACTACGGCCACCCCGACTTTGGCGGGGGCGCGCCCGTCACCGAGGCCAACCGCGCCGCCTACATCGAGTTTGCCCGTCAGGCCACCCGCTTCGCGATGGGCCGCAACGTGGTGGCGTTCGAGGTGTGGAACGAGCCGGACAACGCCGTCTTCTGGCGCGATGGCGACCCCAAGACCTATGCCGCCCTGCTGGGTCCCACGGTCGCTGCCATCAAGGCCATCGACCCGAACCGCAAGGTGCTCAACGGCGGTCCGTCGTGGATCAATCTGCCCTACGTGCTGGAACTGGCCCGCACCGGCCAGCTGGCGAATGTGGACGGTTTCGCCATCCACCCGTACCGCACCGGTGCGCCCGAAACCTTTGCCGGCGACCTCACGGCGCTGCGCTACCTGCTGAAGTCGCAAGGCGTCAACGCGCCGGTCTGGAGCACCGAATGGGGCTACTCGTCGGGCGGCCTGAATGCGGCCACGTTTGGCGATGGCCACGACATCCGTGCCCGTACCTGGCAGGCGCGCATGGTGCTGCGGACCATGCTCACGCAGATCTCGATGAACTTGCCGATGATGATGACCTTCGAGCTGCTGGACCGGGGCAACGACCCGGCCAACCCCGAGTACAACTACGGCATGCTGACGCCAAGTCTCACACCCAAGCCGGCTTATGTTGCGGCAAAGCAGCTGCAGACCATGACCGGAAGTAAGGATTACCGGGGGGTTGTGACCGGCTTGCCCGCCCGCGTCCACGGGCTCAAGTGGGAGGGCGATGGCAAGGTGGTCTACGCGGTGTGGCTCGACTCGAACCAGATCAGCGCGCAGGTTTCGGTGCCCGCCACCGCCCAGGTCATCGCCTGGGACGGCAGCCTGCCGACGACCGCTGCGGGCAGCTCGAACACCCGCCAGCTGACCCTCACGCACGACATGGGGCCTGTCTACATCGCCTTCTGAGCAATCAGGGCTGCCGTTTCGGAACATACGCAAGCGCGGCCATGATGTAGAAGAGGAAGCCCAGGTCGTAGACCAGTGCAATCAGGGAGGCGGAGACCAGCGTCGCGAACACCGCGCGGCGCGCCCCGATCGCTATGACCCGGTCGGTCGACGCCAGATGCTCGGGAATCCGGCCGAACAGGATGGGCGTGACGAAGAAGACGAACAGCACGGCCCCCACCCATCCCAGGTTCGACAGCACGACCAGCGCAAAGCTGGATGCCCGGCAGCATCCCAGCCCTGCGCCCAGCCCGAATGACTCGACGAACGTCTGCAGGGCCTGGGCGTTCAGTGCGCCGCGGATGGCCCCGGAGTCGGAAGTGAGCTTCTGACCGATCACCACCGAGAAAAAGTCGCTGACGGCGTCCAGTGCCGGCGGCACGAACAACAGCACCCCCACGGCCAGCACCAGGCCGCTGCCGGTCAGTTTGAGATACAGGCTGTAGGGGCCGATCTGCCCCACGCGCATCAAGCGCAGGAAGGTGTAGAGCAAGGCCACCGTCGTGCAGATGGCGAGGCTGACATAGGCGGTCCCGGAGGTGGACAGCAGCAACAGCAACAGGTTGGCCAGCGTCAGCGTGCGCGCCCAGCCGCGCAGCACGCCGTGCATCCACAGCGTGTGGGTGAACGCCACCAGCGCCAGGGTGTACTGCGAGAACATCGACGTCTCAGGAAAGGTGCCCGTGATGCGCATCAGGCCGGCCACCTCGCCACCCATCATCGCGTAGTTCGCATTCTTGAGGTAGGCCAGAATCGGAACCAGCCCCAGCTGGTACTGCGCCATTTCGAGCAAGGCGGCCACCACGTTGAGCCCGGCAGCCCACAAGACCGCGCGCGCCGCAGCCAGGCCGGCTCCGGGTCGGGTCAGCAGGGTGCGAGTCATCACGAAGGTCATCAAGGCCAGGAACGCATACATGGCCTGCGTGATGTTCATTGACACCGGCCCTAGCGGGCCGACCAGATACGCGCCGCCGCTCTCGCTGCGGTCGAAGCCTGCCACCATCAACTGGCCCTGCAGCAGCCGCGGCATGACGAAGGCCGTCGCCATGGCCCACACCGTGAGCAGCAGCAGCCAGAACGTCGGGGTGGCGAACTCGACGGGACGCAGGAAGCCGCGCAGCCCTTCACGTCGCATCAGGTTGAGGCCGGTGAAGCCCTGGGCCAGCATGGCGGGTGTCACGTTGGCGCCGCCCAGCGCCGTGGCAAAGGCCACCGCCGTGCCGCCGAACAGCGTCGCGATCACCGCCATGTACAGGATGCCCTGTCCGCTGACGAACAGGCCCACGAGGAACATCAACAGACCATAAAGGGTCGGGACCATGCGTCAGTCTCCCGCGCGCGGAGGCCAGCGCGGCGTGCCGCCTGCCCCCAACTCGATGTAGATCGGGGCGGCCCCCAACTCGGCTTGCCGAACGTCCTCCCTGGCGTCCAACTTCACTGGCTCGCCGTAGGCATCCAGGATGCGTGTGGCGGACCACGCGGGGTCCAGCGGCAGCGTGCGTGACGCGTTGTCGGCGCTCCACACCATCAGCGTGCGACGGCTTCCGTGCTCGAACAGATAGGCCTGCGTGCCGCGGGTCTGCTGGCCCCCGGGGCTGAGTCGTCGCGTCAGCCGCAGGTCACCGACGATGCGGCTCATGGCCACGTAGGTCCTGAAGGCCGGTCGTTGCCGCCCCGCGCGGTCGATCAGGCCATACGCTCCGTCGTTCGCGTCCTGCATGCTGAACCAGCACAACACCTTCACACCGGCCGCTTCGGCCAGCACATAGGCGCGCGGCAGGAAGGCCGCCACCAGTTCTTCGGTGACGCGCCCGCCTGCAAAGCGGCCGTCCACCTTGAAGCCCCATTCCGTGATCCAGACCTCGGGCTCCACGCCGGTGTGCTTGCGGGTGTGGCGCTTGAGGCGGTCGATCGCGGTGGCGAAGGCACGGTCGCGGTCCACCAATTGAAATGGCCGGGCCCATTCGCTGTCGGCGTACGGCGCGACCACTTCGGGGCCGGACGAGCTCTCGTTCGCATACGCATGCAGCCCGATGCCCTTGAAACCTTGCGGCAGCCGCGGGTGCTGCGCAAACCAGTAGTGGTTCACCAGCACGTCCTCGCTGGTGATCACCGGCGTGCCGGGCGCCTTTTTCTGCACGTGCTCGCTCACGGCGCGCAGCATGTCCACATAGTGGTCCACCCAGGGTGAAGGCGGTCGCCCGTTCCAGGCCCCGCCCACCATCTTCAGGATCTGGAAGTTGTGCGGTTCATTCCACACCTGGACGGCGAAGTCGACCCCAGCCGCTTTCAGCAGGCCCGTGACATGGGCTGCATAACGCCCCAGCGCCTCGGGGTCGATCGGTGCGCGGGGGGCCTCCTTGGTGGCGGGGTAGGCCTTGCCGTTGGCATAGCCCAGCATGTAGATCACCCCGATGCCCTGCTGCCGATAGCGCTGCAGTCGTTGCGAGAAGGCGGGTGGAAACGGCTTGTACTCGCCTGCGCGAGGCTCCATGTCGACCCATTGCACGGCGTCTCGAACCCAACGCACGCCCAGTTCGGGCAGCAGGTCGAGCTGCGCCATCGGCTGGCCCTGGTCGAACTTGACCACCAGCCCGAAGCCGGCGCGCATCGGGCGATCAGACAGCGCTGGCGCAGCGTGGGCCGGCAAGCCCATCTGGATGCAGGCGAGGCACAGCCACAGTCGCAACCAGAGCGAGCGGATGAGGGGCACGCGCGGTGTCTCAGCGCCGACCGTGGTCGTTGAACAGCACGCCACTGAAGACCTCACACGATTTCTGCAGGCTTTCCACCAGCGCCTTGGTGGTGGACACCGCGCTCACGCCCCGGCGCGCCACCATCAGCGCTGCGCCGCATTTCTCTGCAATCACGCGGGCGTCGGCGCCGTGTGCAGCGGCTGGTGTGTCGACGATCACGTGGTCGAACTGGGTCAGCACTTCCTGCATGAGCCCGTCGAACGGATGTCCTTGCACGAGCTCCAGCGGGTTGGGCGGTGTGACGCCGGCGGGCAGCAGGAACAGATTGGGCAAGGAGGGCAGGGGACGCAGCACATCCACTTCGCCTCGGCCGGCCAGGGTCGAGCTCAGCCCCACCACGTCGTTTGGCGTGCCGAACAGCGACTGCAATCGGCTGGTGCGCAAGTCGGCGTCGATCAACAGCGTGCGGCCCGGCAGCTGGCTGAAAGACGCCGCCAAGTTGGCGGCGAAGAACGTCTTGCCGTCGCCCATGTTGGTGCTGCACACCGCCAGTGCCAGACGGCGGGCAGGGCGAGGTGCAAACACCGTGGACAGCAGGCGAGACCGCATGTCGCGAAAGAACTCTGCCGCCGCCTCGAAGGGCCGCGTGGCCACCACCAGCTCGGGCGCCAGTGTCTGGGGTTCCCGCCCCTCGTAGGGGTAGTTGAACTGCACCGACAGCGCCCAGGCGACGTCTTCCGGCCGCGCCAGGCGCAGGGCCACAGCCGCCTCCCCGAATTTCACACCGTGCTTCTTCTGGTACTGCACGATGGTTTCGATCTGCGCCGCATCCAGGCTGTTGATGCGGGCAATGATGTCGCCGATGGTCTGCGTCGGCATATCCGCGAGGTTCGTCATGGTGAGGCCAGGGTGTTACACAGAGGGGCTGGGCAGCCGGACCGAGGTCTTGCTGCCGGGCAGGGGGAGAAAGCGCATGGGCAGGGCCTTGCTTGCGCGGGTCAGCGCCTCGGGCATGCTGCCCAGGCTCGTTGCCCCGACCAGCTCTCTCAGGTCCTGATCCACCCGCACGCGGCGGTCGCGCAGTTCACGCACCACGGCGATGCCGATGCCCACGAACAGGCCGACGAAGAGGGCCTGCAACAGGTAAAGCAGCTTGCGCGGCGACGAATGGCGGTAGGGTGCGGTCGCGTACTTGAGCACGGCGACGTTGGTCTGATCCAGCCGGCTCTCCAGGCTGCTTTGCTGCACGCGGGCCTGGATGGCGTCGAAGCCCCGCTGGGCGCTGGCCACATCGTTGGCCAGCAGCATGGCCTCATCGCGGGTGGCCTTCAGCTTGAGCACTTTGTCGCGCTGGGCGTCCAGCAGCGCGCGCGTCTGGGCTTCACGCTGCATCGCGATCTGTGCGGACACCCCGCTGGTGCGCCCCACCGCGGCCGACTCCGCCTGGATGCGCGCCTTCAGCTCGTCAATGCCGGCCCTCAGTCGGCCCATCGCGGGGTGGTTGTCCGCGTAGCGGTCGCCTTCTTCCTTCAGCCGGGCTTCCTGCCGCGCCAGGTCGGCCTTCAGGCCCATGATGACGGCGCTGTTCATCGCATCCGGGCTGTTGATGCCGGCCTGCGACTTGCGGCTGACCGCATCGGCCGTCACGGCCTGCAAGGTCACCAGCTGCGCCGAGAGCTCACCTAACCGGGCCGTTTCCACGTCGATGCGCTCGTCCGTGGCCACGATGCCCTTCTGCTGCTGGAAGGCCGACAGCTTGCGCTGCGCCGTCTCGAGCGCCTCGCGCGCCTGGGCCAGCTGGTCCGTGAACATCGACGAATACTGCTTCGCCGGCGACACCCGCAGCTCCAGGTTCACGTCCACATAGCCCTTGATGAACTCGTTGACCAGCGCCGCGGCAAAGTTCGGGTCCGATGCCACATAGCTGATGCCGATCACGTTCGAATTGCGCTCGGGTTTGACCTCCAGCGAATTCAGCAGGCTTTCCGCAATCCAGGTTTCGAAATCCCCCCGGCCCTCGGTGGCCTCCTGCCAGCTGGCGCGCAGCATCTGACTTTCATGCAGCTTCAGGTTGCGGATCACGCGCTTCGCCACGCGGTCGCTGCGCACGATGTCGACTTGCGTCGACAGGTACTGGCTTGTTTGCGGCATCAGGGTCCCGTTGATGGGGTCTGGCGTGCGGCTTTCGACCACCACGCTGCCTTCGGCCGTGTACTTCTTCGGCAGCAGGAACGCCAGCAGCATCGCCACCGTGACGAGGAACACCAGCGTGAAGACGGGCGCCTTCCAGCGCGCACGCAGGATGGCAAGAAACTGGGCAAAACTCATGGTTCACCTTCTCATCGGTTCAATAGCCAAACTCACGGATCGCACCGTTGACGGCCTGCGACATCGATTGCCGGAACGTCTCGGTCGAGAAGCGCAGCGCGTTGTCGCGGCAGTCCACCGGCCGGATCTCATCCGAGATGGATTCGAAGCGCCGCACGGCCGCGGCAATGCTCTCGGGCGTCTGCTCATGAAAGAAGACGCCGGTCGGGCGGGGGCACTCACCCACCGCCAGCACCGTTTCCAGCGTGCCGCCACGGCCATAGGCGATCACGGGCGTGCCACAGGCCTGTGCCTCCACTGGCGTGATGCCGAAGTCCTCTTCTGCGGCAAACACGAAGGCCCGCGCGTTCTGCATATGCGCGCGCAGCACGTCACCGGGCTGGTGCCCCATCACCTCGACGTTCGGGCCGGCCACCTCGCGCAGCCGGGCCATGTCCGGCCCGTCACCGATCACCACCAGCTTGCGGTCCGGCAGCAGGCGGAAGGCCTCGGCAATGACTGGAATCATCTTGTAGGGAACCAGCCGGGATGCCGTCACATAGAAGTCCTGCTTGCGCGTCACCAGCGAGAAGCCCGACGTGTCCACCGGAGGGTAGATCACCTCGGCCTCGCGCCCGTAGCACTTCTCGATGCGTCGCGCGATGTAGCGCGAGTTGGCCAGCATCACGTCCACGTTCGGTGCGGTCCGCACATCCCACAGCCGCATGTAGTGCAGGATGGCCCGCACCAGCATCGACTTGAAACCTTGCTGCAGATGGGCCTCACGCAGATACTGATGCTGCAGGTCCCACGCGTAGCGGATGGGCGAGTGCACATAGCTCACATGCAGCTGGTTGCCCGACGTGATCACGCCCTTCGCCACGGCGTAGCTCGACGACATCACGATGTCGTACGACGAGAGGTCGAACTGCTCGATGGCCATGGGCATCAACGGCAGGTAGTGCCGGAAACGCTTGCGAGAACCAGGCAGACGTTGGATGAACGACGTGTGCACCGTGCTGTCACCCAGAAAGCCGCGGTGCTGGTCGGGCAGGAAGTCCACCAGCGTGAACACATCTGCTCCCGGCCACATCTTCAACAACTGCTCGAGCACCCGCTCTGCGCCGGCATAGACCTCCAGCCAGTCGTGCACGATCGCCACCCGGGGGGCTTTGCCCGCCAGGGGGCGCACGCGGGGGGCTGGTCGCTCCACCAGCACTGCGCGTCTGATCTGCGCTGTCATGCCATCTCCTTCAGATGATGGGCAAGCGCCTGTGCAGCACGTTGCCAACTCCATTCCTTGCTGCGTGCCAGACTGCGTGCACCCAGGTCCTGTCGGCCTGCCTGGCCCGACTTCATCACCTGATCCAACGCCCGAACGCAAGCGTCCGGGTCATGCGGGTCGAAATACACGGCGGCATCGCCGCACACCTCGGGCATTGAGGCCGCGTGCGACGACACCACCGGGCACCCCAGCGTCATGGCTTCCAGCGGAGGAAGCCCGAATCCCTCGTACACCGACGGGAACACGAAGACGGCTGCGTGCTGATACAGGCTGTTCAACTCGCCGTCCGACACGTAGCCCACCCGTTTGATGAAGGGCGGCAGCGACTGCTCGGAGCGAGAGAACACGGCATGGTTCAAGCCGCCTGCGATGACAACGTCGAAGTCAGGCCGCTGCAAGCGCAGCATGGCCTGCGCCACGACAGCAAAATTCTTGCCCAGGTGGTTGCTGCTCACGGCGAGCACGTACGGCCGCTGGCGAAGTCCGTGGCGATCCAGTACGCCGTCGTCGGGCGTCACGCGCAGCATGTGGTCGCCGCCCGCTGCCAGCACACCAATGCGCTCTGCCGGCACATTGAGATGACGAGCCAACTCCTGCTGCGAGAACGCCGACACCGTGAGGATGCGCGCGGCGGAATGTGCCAGTAAACGATGCAGAACCCGGTAAGCCAGGCGAAAACGCCAGCTGTAGGCCTGCGGCAGCGCGAACACGGCGGCGTCGTGGATGACCACCAGCTGCCCGGTGCGTCGCAGCGGCGCCGTGTTGCACAGGTTCAGCAACGGCAACTCGGGCCGGAAGCGCGCCAGCTCCATCTGTTCCCAGGCGTGGCCCTGGCGTCGACCCACCTGCACCACCCGGCCATGCTTGAGCCCCAGCTTGTCCGGCACGCCTTGCGGCACGGCCACCAGCAACTCGGTGTGAGGCAGCGCGTGCGGCATGGCCTGGTCCAGCGCGCGCAGCGTTTCGTGGGCAAACCGCTCCACACCGGTCACGGGCCGGCCCATGAAGCGCCCGTTGACAACAAAAGTACGACGGTGAGGGAGAACACTCATGCGATTCATCAAATCACACCGTCCTCTCGCCGCCGCCCCCTCAGAGCGGGGGCTGAAGGGGCTTCATTAGCGCCCGCTCACAAATGCAATCACCCGTTCACCCGGTCCCACGTTTGGCTACTCGTCGCTGTGGCGTGCTGGTGGCATGATGCGTGCATGGCCTCGCCGTGGCCCGCGCCCGGTTGCGGCAGGGCCGTTCATACAAGACTGAAAGCAGCGTCATGGCCAAAGCAATGATCCTGGCGGCCGGGCAAGGGACCCGCGTACGCCCCCTCACCAAGCAGACCCCCAAGCCCATGGTGCCCATTCTGGGCAAGCCGGTGATGGAATACATCATCGAGCACCTGGCCCGCTACGGCGTCACCGACATCATGGTGAACGTGGCGTTCAACCACTGGAAGATCGAGAACTACTTCGGCGACGGTCACCGCTTCGGCGTCAACATCGGCTACGCCTATGAAGGTGTTCGTGAGCACGGCGAGATCGTGCCCAAGCCGCTGGGCTCCGCTGGCGGCATGCGCCGCATCCAGGACTTCTCCGGCTTCTTCGACGAAACCACCATCGTCCTGTGCGGCGACGCCATCATCGACCTCGACATCAAGGCCGCCCTGTTCGAGCACAAGGCCAAGGAGGCCCTGGCCAGCGTCGTGACGCTGGAAGTCCCGCGCGATCAGGTCAAGAACTACGGCATCGTCGTGGCCGGCAAGGACGGCAAGGTCGAATCCTTCCAGGAAAAGCCTTCCCCCGAAGAAGCCCGCTCGAACCTGGCCAGCACTGGCATCTACATCTTCGAGCCGGCCGTGGTCGACCTCATCCCCCCGGGCAAGGAGTTCGACATCGGCAGCCAGCTGTTCCCGATGCTGGTGGAAAAGGGCCTGCCGTTCTACGCGCAAAGCCGCTTCTTCAACTGGATCGACATCGGCCGTGTGGCCGATTACTGGGCCGTGTGCCAACGCGTGCTGCGCGGTGAAATCGCCCAGATGGACATGCCCGGCAAGGAAGTGCGTCCGGGCGTGTGGGTGGGCCTCAACACCAGCGTTGACTGGGATTCGGTGAACATCACCGGGCCGGTGTACATCGGCTCGGGCTCCTGCGTTGAGAAGGGCGTCACCATTGAGGGGCCCGCCTGGATCGGCCACGGCTGCCGTCTGCGTGAAGGCAGCAAGGTGGTGCGCAGCGTGCTGTTCGAGTACACGCGCCTGGGTGAAGGGGCCGTGTTTGATGAAGTGGTGGCCTCGCCGGTGTATTGCGTTGACCGCCACGGCCGCACCACCTACCAGGGTGATGAGACCACCTCCCTGCGCTGGGGGGACGCCCGCGCCTGAGTGTCACCGAAGTGCCGGACAATCCGGGTCATGAGCAAGATTCTTGTGACCGGCGCGGCCGGCTTCATCGGCATGCACGTCACGCTCGCCCTGCTGGCGCGGGGCGACGAAGTGGTGGGCATCGACAACCTCAACGACTATTACGACCCGGCGCTCAAGCACGCCCGGCTGGCCGAGATCCAGGCCGCGGGCGGCACGTTCCGGTTTGTGAAAATGGACGTGGCGGACAACGCGGCCCTGGCCGCGCTCGCTGAGGCTGAGCAGTTCGACACCGTCATCCATCTGGCGGCCCAGGCCGGCGTGCGGTACTCGATCACCAACCCTCACGCGTACGCGCAGTCCAACCTGGTGGGCTTTGTGAACGTGCTGGAGGCCTGCCGGCACCATGGCGTGAAGCACCTGGTGTATGCCAGCAGCTCGAGCGTGTATGGCGGCAATACCAAGATGCCGTTTGCCGAGACCGACCCGGTGGACCACCCCGTGAGCCTGTACGCGGCCACCAAGAAGGCCAACGAGTTGATGGCCCATACGTACAGCCACCTCTACGGCCTCCCCACCACCGGGTTGCGATTCTTCACGGTGTATGGTCCCTGGGGTCGGCCCGACATGGCGCCCTTCCTGTTCACCAAGGCGATCCTAGCCGGCGAGCCGATCAAGGTGTTCAACCACGGCAACATGAAGCGCGACTTCACGTACATCGATGACATTGTGGCGGGCGTGGTGGCGACGGCCGATCGACCGCCGCAGCCTGATGCGGGCTTTGACCGGATGAACCCGTCGGCTGCCACGTCATGGGCGCCGTACAGGGTGTTCAACATCGGGCACAGCGAGCCGGTGGCGTTGACGGATTTCATTCGCGGCATAGAGGGCGCGCTAGGAGTGCGTGCAGAGATGAATTTACAGCCCATGGCAGCCGGAGATGTTGCCGCCACGTTTGCTTCAGTACGAAATCTTGAGGAATGGACTGGAGTTATCCCGAAGACCGGCCTTTCGGTCGGACTGTCGCAGTTCGTATGCTGGTACAGATCGTTCTACAAGGTGTGACTAGCCCCCTGATGTAAGGGTATTTTTCTCATGTCAATCTGAGAAGAATGGGCGCGCCTTCGTCAACAAGTCAGCTGTAAGGTTCAAACACTTCATGCGGATCCTGCATTGCATTTCATCAATGAATCCAGCCGGTGGCGGGCCTGTGGAGGCACTAAAGCAGCTCTCCGGTGCGTATGAAGCAAGCGGTTGCACGGTGCATGTAGCCACCCTGGACGAACCGAGTGCCCCGTGGATAAAGGATGCCGGGCTTCCCGTGTTCGCTTTGGGTCCCCGTTATCTTGGCAAGTGGGGATACGCTCCGGCATATAGAGGCTGGATTAAATCTAACGCTTCTAGATATGATTTGATTGTTATTGACGGTATATGGCAATACCACTCATTTGGTGCTTGGAGTGCGCTAAAGGGAACGGGCGTTCCGTACGTCGTCTTTACGCATGGAATGCTCGATCCATGGTTTAAACGGCGTTATCCGCTCAAGCATTTTAGGAAATGGATGTTCTGGCCGTGGGCAGACTATCGCGTTCTAAGGGATGCAAAGGCCGTCCTCTTTACCTGTGAAGAGGAGCGCCGATTGGCTCGGCGTTCTTTCTGGCTTTATAAGGCTCGCGGGGTGGTTGTTCCATTTGGCACCTCGATGCCTCCGGGCGAGCACGACCTTCAAAAGGCGCTGTTTTTAGAACGCTTTCCGGGCTTGAAGAAGAAAAGAGTGCTTCTTTTTTTGGGGAGAATTCACGAGAAAAAAGGTGTGGAGATGCTTATCAGGGCATTTGCCGCGCATGCCGAAAGTATGCGTGAAAACTCTGTTGCTCTCGTGATCGCTGGGCCAGATGACGGCGATTATGCTGTGCGTATGAAGGCCCTAGCGCGCGAATTGGGAGTCGCAGATCAAATTTTGTGGACTGGAATGCTGCGCGACAAGCTGAAGTGGGGTGCTTTCAGAGTTTCAGACGCATTCATTTTGCCTTCCTTTCAAGAAAACTTCGGTATTGCGGTCGCCGAGGCGGCCGCATGTGGGGTTCCTGTTTTGATCTCCGATCAAGTCAACATATGGCGAGAAATTGAAGAGGCAGATGCGGGCTTCGTTGCGCCCGCCACCATAGCGGGCACCGAGCGTCTTCTTAGCAACTGGTTAAAAGCGCCAAGTGATGAGATGGGTCGAAAGAGGGTCAACGCTCATAAATGTTTCTTAGAGAATTTTTTGATAGACCGTTTGCCTAGTCGTTTAATAGCGCTACTGCATCAGTCTGATGCAAGATGTAAGGCGCTGTAAGCTGAGCGCCCCTTGTGACATACGCACACAGGCGCTGCCGAGCGGGCGCCGACAATACTGGCACAGCTTCTGAGATCGCCATGTCAAACGCAGTCAACCGCCTGTTCTCCCGTCTCTTAGTTGGCGGTGCAGCCCTTACTGTCGCCGCCGCGCTAGTCGCCTGCGGCGGCGGTGGTGGCGGCTCCACTGCCGCAGCACTTAACAGCGCTACTCCTTCTGACGAGTCCGTCCAAGCAGCTGGAGTGGTGCGCTCCACCGGCGTTGTCTTATCAGACTTTGGCGCAAAAAGCCCAGCAACGCTCCTGGATGCGCACCGGTTTCTTACGCAAGCAACGTTCGGGCCAACTCCCTCTGCCGTCACTGCAATCCAGTCTTCCACCTATGGCGCGTGGATCGACAGTCAACTTGCTACCCCCACTGGCATCAGTCATCAACAACTCGCCACGGAGCGGAATGCGGCCACGGGTGGGAAGCATCAATTTTTCTTTGGGTTCTGGCAAAAGGCTTTGACAGCCCCTGACCAGCTGCGTCAGCGAACCGCTTTTGCGCTATCGCAGATATTTGTTGTCTCGTTTGCCGACCAGTGCGGACTCAGTTCCGCGATGGGCATGGCGTCCTACTACGACATGCTCACCAAGCAGGCTTTCGGCTCGTACCGAGACTTGCTGCAAGCAGTCGCGTTACACCCTATGATGGGTTGCTACCTGTCCCACCTGCGCAACCAGAAGGCCGATCCAATCACCGGGCGTGTGCCGGACGAAAACTTCGCCCGTGAGATTCTTCAACTTTTCTCTATTGGACTGGTCCAGCTTAACTCTGACGGTACGCCGAAGAGGGATGCACAGGGACGGGAAGTTGAGACATACAGCCCTTCGGATGTTGCAGAGTTGGCGCGGGTTTTCACGGGGTTTAGCTGGGACTGCCCGGATTACCCGGCAGACAACTGTTTCAAATATTGGGGTGCTACAAGTCGGCCAGGCTACGCTGATCCTTGGACCGTTCCGATGCGGGGCTACCCGAAATTTCATGATAGTGCCGCCAAGGTGGTTTTGGGCAAATCGGTTTCTGCGCAGACAGATCCGGCTGCAACTTTGAAGCAGGCGTTGGACATCATAGCGTCTCACCCCAACGTCGCCCCTTTTATAAGCAAGCAGCTGATCCAGCGTTTCGTGACGAGCAATCCTTCCAAGGAATACGTCGCTCGTGTTGCGGCCAAGTTCATCAGTTCCGGCGGGAATATCGGCCAGACCGTCAAGGCGGTTCTCCTTGATGACGAAGCCCGCAATCCGGATTTTGTGACCCGTTCCAACTTCGGTAAGGTTAAAGAGCCTATCGTACGGTTCTCAGCTCTCCTTAGAGCTTATGGCGCGAAGTCCGATTCTGGCTATTACCTCATCGGCGATACACGTGAGGCAGCGTTTGGCTTGAATCAGAGTCCGCTGTTCGCACCTTCGGTCTTCAATTTCTATCGGCCGGGCTACACGTTGCCAGGTTCCGCTACAGCTGCTGCAGGGATGGTTGCGCCAGAGCTTCAGATTGCGGACGAAACGAGCATGGCGGGCTATGTCGGATTCGCTTCCACATCGCTCTGGGCTGGGGTCGGGCGGAATGGTTATAACGGCACTGCAGCGAGGGCCGACATTCAATTCCCTTTTACGATCGACCCGGCTAACGACACGCTAAAACTGGCTGGTAGCCCTAGCGCGTTGATCGACGACATCAACCGCAAGCTCTTCGGCGGCACCATGTCTGTAGACCTCAAGAACGATATCTCTGCAGCTATGAACTCCATTGAATACCGCGCGCAGGTGAATCCGACCCCATCTCAAATCGAATCAACTTTTAAAGCTCGGATCTGGTCAGCACTCGCGCTCGCCGTAGCATCCCCTGAGTACATCGTTCAAAAGTGAGTTCCCCAATGAGCAGCAATAAACAGTCACGTCGGCTCTTCCTTCAGCAGGCTGGAGCGCTCGCATCCATGGGTCTTGGGGCAGGCAGCGGGGTAGCACTGAATTTGGCCGCGATCGGAAGTGCATCTGCTCAATCCGCAACGGATTACAAAGCTCTTGTCTGCATCTTTCTGGCAGGCGGTAATGACGCGTTCAATACGGTGCTTGCGACCGATGAATCGTCTTGGGCCAGCTACAACGCAGTCCGCAATCAAGTGCCCGAGAGCATCGTGCTCCCAAGGGATCGGCTACTGTCGCTGACCCCCGCCGACGGCTACGGCAGACCCTTGGCACTAAACCCCCAACTGAAGCAGTTGCAGCGTCTGTTTAACACCGATCGAAGACTGGCGATCCTCCCGAACGTCGGAACCCTGATAGAACCGCTCACCAAAGCTCAGTACGTAGAGAAGACGCGCCGTATACCCAGTAAGCTCTTTTCGCATAACGATCAGGCGACTACTTGGCAGGCGCTAGGGCCCGAAGGAACGTCAGTTGGCTGGGGCGGGAAAATCGCAGATGTTTTAGCTGGAAGCAACTCCGGAAGTCTTTTCACTGCTGTATCAGCTGCCGGGAACGCGGTTTGGCTCTCCGGGACATCAATTAAGCAATATCAGCTTTCGCTGAACGGCCCGGTTCGATATGGTTACCGCCTCAATAATGAGGGAAGGCCCGTGATCCAAAATTCGACTGTCGCTGCAGACGCAATGCTTAGAATTGCAAAGCGCGCTAACGTCGGTCCGTTTGGTGCGGATCTTTCTGCGACAGCAGCCAGAAGTATCGCCGCTGAACAGTCTCTCAGCAACGCTTTGCTCTCAGCATCTGATGCTAGGCTGGGGGCGGAGTCTGATATGAGTTATATCTCGCCAGTGACAGGGCAGAGTAAGGCTAGCGGGTTAGCTAAACAGCTCCGAGTTGTTGCCCGAATGCTGGGCGCTAGAGATACGCTCGGTCTTAAGAGACAAGTCTTTTTCGTCCAAGCCACGGGTTTTGACACTCACGACGGGCAGATTAGCCGTCACGCCGAGTTGATGGCCGCGCTAGATCACGCGGTGAACTATTTCGACGAGACATTAGGGCGGCTTGGCGTACGGGAGTCGGTCACGACCTTTACCGCGTCGGACTTCGGTCGTACCTTCACCAGCAACGGCGACGGGACGGACCATGGTTGGGGCGGCCATCATTTTATCGTTGGTGGAGCGGTAAAAGGCGGCCGAGTCCTGGGGGACTTCCCGGTTATTGGCGTAAAGAACACCAAGGATAACTGGTTCGACTCTAGCCCTAACCAAGTTTATAACGGTGCCTTGCTCCCGACCACGTCCGTGGAGCAATACGGTGCTTCATTGGGCCGGTGGATGGGGCTCACTGATTCACAGCTTACAACGGTCTTTCCTAATCTCGGAAATTTCGCGGGAGGCGGGATTCCGCGACCATTTGGGCTGTAACTTAGATCTCATCTGCTCGATCTCATGCGCGCCGTAGGCGCGCTTTTTTTTACCCCTCGATTAAGGGGGTTGGCGCGTTCCTGGGAACTTCTGAAGCCGGGTCAGGTCGCACATCGGCCCCCGTTATATTATGGTTACGTCTGTGACTTTATCGAAAACGACCTCACCTCACCTCGCTCGCCATGTCCGCTAGGAACCGCATTATCGCAGGGCTTGGCGCTCACGCGTTCGGCCAATTAGTAACGATCTTTGGTCAAATTGCTTTAACGCCACTCTATTTCAAGTCTTGGGGCGCGGCGATGTACGGCGAATGGTTGATGCTTTCGACCATACCTGCATATCTGGTGATGGCGGACTTAGGGATTGGCTCTGCAGCTGGCAACGACATGGCAATGAAGGTGGCGGCTGGCGACAAAGAAGGAGCTAGATCAGTGCTTCGCGCTATGCTGTACATCAGTGCTTGTGCAGCGGCAGCGGTTATAGCGGTCGGTGTTTTCGCGGGTGGCTTGATTTGGTCAATACCCTTTCTGCACACCAGCCAAATCCCGGTAAGAGAGGCCTCTGCCGCAACTGCGCTCTTAGGGGTAGGTGTAGGGGTAGGTTTCTTTTCGAGTGTGGCCTCGGGTGTATACAGGGCGGTGGGGAGAAATGCCGCGGGTGTATTAATCGCTAACCTGGCCCGCATGGTGGAGATATCTGCACTAGGTATTTTGCTCCTCCTTGGTGCTGGTCCGATAGACTTGTGTCTATGCGGCCTTTTTATCCGCACTGCGTCGTTGATTATTCAACGCTGGCATATTGGGAGGATTAGTCAATGGCTAATATTGCCGGGCGCCAAGAGGGAACGAGGTGCCGTTCGCCGATTGCTGCGCCCAGCGCTGGGCTTCATGGCCTACCCTTTGGGCAACGCACTTGCATTGCAGGGGCCGCTCATGCTAATCGGTGTAGTCATGGGGCCAGCTTCATCGGCCACCTTTGCCGCGCTGAGGACGGTCGCCCGTGTACCTAATCAGATTACAAATGTGTTGAGCTTCTCCATATGGCCGGAGATATCCAAGGCTTATGGTGAGTCCGACGAGTCCATGCTTCGTGAAATGCACAGGGCCTCGTGGGGGATAACTGCCATCGTGGCTATGGTGGCCGCAACAATATTGTGCATATTCGGGCCTATGATGGCTGAGATTTGGTTACATCGCGCCATTTCCGTGGATAGATCGCTTCTCGCTGGGTTGCTGCTTATCGCCACAACTTCTTCTTTATGGAACGCTAGCGCAGTTTTTCTTTCTGCCGTGAACTTGCATGCTAAGTTTGGCCTGCTTTATGTTGTGACGAATTCAGTCGGCCTAATATTGGCCGGGTTGCTAGCTTCTCTTTCTGGTTGGCTAGGTCTTCTGACTTCTCTTTGGCTCGTCGAAGTAGTTTTGCTAGTCTGCGCTCTTTTGTCAGTGCTCAATCTGACGCGAGATTACCTTTGGGATTTCATCCTCGCTTTGCCGTCCACAGCATTGAAGAGAGCTTCAATGGGTGTGGTTCTTAAAAGGAAAAAAACATGATTTCAGTGCTTGTGCTGACGAAAAATGAGCAAGCCGATTTGCCCGGTTGCCTACGATCCGTTGCTTGGAGCGACGATATCCACGTTTACGATTCCTTTAGCACAGATAAAACGGTCGAAATAGCTAAAGATTTTGGTGCAACTGTGACGCAGCGCACTTTTGATAACTGGGCCGCACATCAAAATTGGGGTCTCAAGAACATAAAATTCAAACATGACTGGGTTTTCTATATAGACGCCGATGAGAGGGTTACGCCGGAACTTGCGTTGAACGTTAAACTGGCGGTCGCAGAAGAGAGCGGTGTTGTTGCCTTCAGCGTCCAGCGTCGCGACTTTTTCATGGGAACTTGGCTTAGGCACGTCCAAGCGTCGCCGTACTATATGCGACTGTTTAAGCCGGAGGCCATAAGGTATGAGCGACTGGTAAATCCGGTTTCGATCGCTAGTGGACCGGTGGGTACACTGCATGGATATCTCGATCACTTTCCGTTCAGCAAGGGAATTGCGCACTGGGTGGCAAGACACAACTCATATAGTGATTTGGAGGCAGAGCAGATAGTGGCGAATGCTGCGTCTCGTGAACCGTTCTCTGTCGTAAAGGCGTTTACGGCAGCAGACTTCCACACTAAGCGATATCACCAAAAGGAGCTTTTTTACCGGTTGCCTCTCCGCCCACTAGTCAAGTTTGCCCTGCTGTATATTGCCAAGAGAGGCTTTATGGACGGGCGGGCGGGTCTCAGGTACGCCATTCTGCAGTCGATTTACGAGTACCTGATTGTCCTTAAGACCGAGGAACGAAAGGCGGCCGCTGATCGCTAATCTACGAACTTTCTCAATGACGGATATAAGGAGGGGGAAATGTGCGTAAGAGATCGCGCGACGTTGTGGCCGATCATCGGTTACGTTGTAACCACTATGGTAGTAGCGCTGTACGGCGCGTCAAGAAGTGGATTGAACCACTACTCAGTTTTTGATTTGGCCAATCTTGTCGGTCCGACGGTCCGCAGCTTTTTGGCAAACGGATGGATGGAGGCGATGCCAGGGTACTACGGAGCTAGGATGCCCGTGGCAACGTTGTACGCCGTTTTAGGGTACATCGCCTTTGGCGATAAGGTGGCATACATAATTTTTCTTAAGGTTCTGTTGGTAGTTGCGGCTTTAGCCTGGATTGCGTGGCTTGTGTTTCGAAGCCGCGGGGAGAAGTCGATCCTTGATTTTCTCGCGCTTCTCCTCATCAGTACGTCGTCCTACACGGTAGCCAATATTGTCAATATCCAAGTTGAAGAAGGGTTCGGTTTCGTGGGGCTGGCCGTCTGCTGGGCCGTGCTGCTTTATGGCGCATCACCCGAAAGAAAAGGCCACCTCGGAGGACGCGGATACCATAAGCACTCTATTGCAATCCTCTTCGGATGCTCGGCCGCAATTGCACTGCTGTCCAAGAGTTCATTTGTGCTGTGTGTCGCTGTGTTGCTCGTTGCTTTCGGTTATAAGTTCGGCCTTCGGTATTTCCTCGCATGTCTCCTAGTTGTTGCGACTTCAGGAGTGGCCTGGGCGTCTTATCAGTACGCAGGATCCGGAAGATTCACAATCGGGACCAGTTTGGATGGATGGAATTTATACAAAGGGAACAATCCTTATTTTTTGGAACGGTATCCGCCGACTCCGGGTACCAGCCTGGATATGTACGATGACGATCTGTTTAAGGATTCCCCTGCCGGTGGGGAGTGGGTTGTGAACGATTTTTACAGGGAAAAGTCTTTTGCTTATATTTTAAATAACAAGGAGAAGGCGGTCGCGGCCCTTAAGAAAAAGTTTTGGGTGTGTTTTTTCTCGGTTGAGAAGTACGGGTCCACTTCATCGGAAGGTGTCCGTAAATACTACGAACTGGGCAGCATGATACTTTTTAGGGTTGTTTTTTGGCTGAGCTTAGGCGCCGCAGTTGCCGATTCGTTTGTTCGACGACAGAGAGCGCTTGGGATCGCATATATTCTATTTGTCGGGGGATTGCTGCTCCCATACCTCGTCGGTTTCGCGTACACGCGGCACGTAAGCGTCCTCGCGCTTCCTGCCGTTTTATATCTCCTCGCCTTCATTAGGCGGAACACAGTGGCTCCATTAGAGGCGCCGAATTGATGCCTATGAGAGACGCTCATGATTCCGGCCAAAGGGTAAGTTATTTGGATGCCTGGCGAGGCTGGGCAATTATTAGCGTTCTGGTGGGCCACTTCGTGGTTGCGAGTGGCATAAATTTTGGGAGGTTGGGCGTCGAGTTGTTTTTTGCGCTCTCGGGAAGTTTGATAGGTGACATCCTCTTCGTGAAAAGGGACGCTCTAGCGGCATACGCATTGAAGCGCTTTGCCAGAATAGTCCCCTCACTGTGGGTGTTTCTTGCGTTGATTTCCGTCGGATCTTGGTGGTTCAACATATCATTTCCTTGGATCGACGTGCTTTCCGCGGGTCTGGGATTTGCGAATTATCACAGGCCACATACGCTTACGTTTCAACACCTCTGGTCTGTGTCCGTCGAAATGCAGGGGTACGTTGTCTTGGGATTGGTGGCCTATATATGTAGATCCTCGCGGCTCGTCGCGCACTTTGTTATTTCTACGCTGGTTGCCTTCTCGTGGTTGACCGTGTGTATCGCTGCTCTAAATGGAACGTTGGAGTATTACAGTACATTTTGGAGATTCGAGTTCAGATGCACCTCAATGCTGTTGGCGGCTGCCTTGGTCAGCTATGGCGTTTCCCGAATTCGGCGGTTGCCGCCATGGTGGGTTTTTTTATTTTTAGGGTGTCTATTTTTTGTTGACTTGGTGCCAGACGCAGTCAGATACACTTTCGGTTCCGGTTTGATTGCGATCGCCTGTGTGCAGCTGCGGAACGCTCCCCATCATATTTCGTTTTTTAATAACAGGTTCGTTGCAGAGGTCGGCCTAGCTTCTTATAGTGTCTATTTATGGCAACAAGTGTTTTTTTCTCAAAAGGCGTGGCTAAGTAAGCCGGTCGCGTTAACGCTGGCGATCATGGTTGGTTATGCGGTCCACAAAATATTGGATGAGCGTCTTCATAAGTTTGCGCTGCGATTTCTCATGCGAGGCGCAGGGTTTAACCGTGACACGACGAGTCCGGCCCGAGCGAGAACCTAAAGGCATCGGCCTAACGAAGTATTGGCATATGGACGGGGCTGTTATTTTCACTGGAAAAAGGCGGTTTAGTCGCAGCGGCGCGGCCCTCTCTGGTGCAAACGTTGACCGAAACGACGATGTGCACTTTCACGGAAGACGCCATTAGGCGCCGGTCTGCAAGGCGCAAAATTTCAGCCTGATCGAGCAGTGGCGGTCGTGCGATATGCCTCGGCGCACGGTGTACTACCGCAGCACCAAGGCCGCGCCGAAGGTTCAGGATCACTCCGTCAAGCCAATCAAGGCGATGATGGAAGAGAACCCGTTGTTCGGTTATCGCACCGTGGCGCGCCTGCTTAGCTTGAACAAGAACACCGTGCAGCGCGTCTTCCAGCTTAATGGATGGCAGTGCGCAAGCGCCCGGTGGGCTTCGACTTCGCATCCGGGCCTTGCCATCGGTAGCCAAAGTACAATACGAGCGGTCCGCGACAGATCTGTGCCGCGTATGGACGTTGCGTGATGGGTATGCTTCGCTGTGGCCCTGCTGATTGACTGCTAGAGCCGCGAACTGTAGAGCTGCCACCTCTCAGCCACAGCGGCCGATCCAAACCGCTGAGGCGGCCCTCTAGCAAGCCCTGATCGCCCGCTACGGCTGACCGGGGCGAGGTCAAGCATCCGTTCTTGTTGAGGTCAGACAACGGAGTGGTGTTCACCAGCCGCAGTTACACGGCCCGGGTCAAGAGCTATGGCCTGCAGCAGGAATTCATCACCCCGTGCAGCCCGGAGCAAAACGGCTTGGTCGAGCCCGTGATCAAAACGCTCAAAGACCAACGCGTGTACTGCCACCGGGGCGAGACCCAACAGCACGCCAGCCACGTAATGGCGACGGGATCGGTTTTTACAACCACCGGCGCCCTCAACAGGCGCTGGGCATGAAGACCCCCGCTGAGGCTTATACTTTGGTTGCCTGATTTGCGCAGAAAGCGCTGGGTCAATACAGCAAGCCGCTGAAATGACCGCTTCTATCAAGACTTGCAGCTCGCGCGCCTGCTTGCAGTTGTTCTTTACCGGAGAATTTCGCGGCGCTTCAAGACGCGAGCAGGGGAGCCCGCCACAACAGTCCAAGGGGGAACGTCTTTAGCTACGGTTGAGCGCGCTCCAACGACGGCTCCGTCGCCGATGAAGACGCCGGGCCCTACAAATGCGCCAGCTGCCACCCAGCTATGTGAGCCGATCGAAATTGGCTTGTACGTCAACGGCATGGCACTATCGGTGAAGTCGTGCGTGCCAGTACATAGGAAAACGTATTGGGAAATGACCGCCATATTCCCGATCGTCACGGTCGCAAAATTGTAAATTTCTGCATCCCTGCCAATCGCACAATAGTCCCCTACAGTGAGATTCCAAGGCATTAAAACACGAACGCCTGGCATCACAAGACACTTCTTCCCCAGATTGGCGCCAAACAATCTGAGAATGTAGGAGTTGACACGGTGAAGCGGTCTAGGAAGAACGAGTAGCCAGGGCTGACCCAGCACGTTCCACGCAATGCGCTTTAAAAGTGTGGCCTTTGCCCACTTGGTTCGGCTTTTCCGTAAATCAACCTGTAATGGCTTTGCAGGATCGCTCATCTCATACTTGTTGTTGAAGGCCGAGCAACTGGATATAGCGCTCCACTTGGCGACTGACGTCAAAACTTTGCGATCTTTGCAAAATCGCGCGGCGGCGGGCGTCGGACTGCAGACTATTGGACTGAACAGTAAGCTTCACTGCATTCGCAAGAGCCTCGGCGTCGCCAACGGGGCACAACGCTCCATAACGTGCGCCGTCAAGGATCTCGCGCGGGCCCGAAGGGCAGTCGGTGGAGACGACTGGTTTGCCTAATGCAAGGGCCTCCACGATGACATTCCCAAACGACTCGTGCAGCGAGGTTAAGAGCAATAGGTCGGAGTTGGCCAACTCTGGGAAAGGATTGCTTCTTGCCCCGAGAAAGTAAAAGTTCGAGACGCCCGCCTGCTGGACAACTTCCTGAAGTCTGCTGAGTTCCGGTCCATCGCCAATAACCGCGATGGCGAAACGCTCCGGAGCAAGTATTCTGGCGACCTGAATCGCAGTGTCGTAATCTTTCTGAGGAGCTAGACGCCCAATCATTAAAGCCACATGAGAATAATGTGAGCGAAGTTCCTGGAATGCCGGGGACACACCGCCGTGGGCAAGCTCTCTTATGCGAGTTATATTGTGTCCGTTATAAAGGACAACGGTTTTGCTCGCAGAGCAAACGCGCTCCTTAATTAGCTCCTCTGAAACTCCGCTTGAGACACATGCAACCATCTTGCTTCTTCGGAAGCTCCACTGGAGTATTCGCTTCTTTACCAATCCGCTTGCAGAGGCATAGTGGCCGGAAGGGCTATCGTGCTGGAAGCCGACGTAGTCAAGTTGTGCCCCTAACAGGTGTTTGCACGCTGCCACCATCAAGTTGGGAAGAAGGCCATGGGCAGACACGGTTGCTCCTGGCTGCGCCTTAAGCAGCTTAAACAGACGGACCAGCGCAAGGGGCGCAAAAACTAAAGCCTTCGCATAGGCTGGAATGCCTGGAAGTAGGCATCGTATCCGCCCTGGCTTAAGTTCGTTTAGCTGTTCGAGCTGCTCATGGAGAATCACTACCGTGACATTAATATTTTTTGCAGCTAGTCCTTCCGCCAGACAAGCAACAGTACGAGCAACCCCACCCCGCGCAAGGTTAGGCAGAAAGAAGATATAGTCGCGCACTCGTTAACCTCACTCGGCTAGGCTTTCGCGAGGGTCCATTATTAATCTGGTCGCCTCGTCGACAAAAGACCCCAACACGGAGGAAATAGATATGTGTCGCTCAGCATAGTGTCGGGCCTTCGCACCGAAATCAACGCAAAGCTTATGATCGTCAGCAAGTCGCACTAGGTTTCTCGCAAGGGATGCAGCATCCCCTGGTGGGGAGATAAGCCCACACCCGGATATAACTTTTGCGATCTCTGATGAAGGCGAGCAAGCGGCTGCCACGGGGCGTCCACTTGAGAGCATCCCCGTTATTTTCGAAGGAAGTACGAGATCCTCCGCATTGCCTGACTGCGGAAGGAGATGTACGTCTGCCAGCCCAAGCAGTTCTCCCAGCTTATTCACTGGCTGTAAGGGCAGCATTCGTATGTTCGTTAACGATTTTGCTTTCTCCTGCAAAAAAGGCTTCATCACACCGTCGCCGCAGATTACAAAAATAATGTCTGTGCGATGAGATAGTATCTCAGCGGCCGCAGGGATAATGTCCAAACCTTGCTTTTCACCCAATGTCCCGGAGAAAAGAAAAACCTTTGCTTCCGCGCTGATGCAAAGAGCATCTCTGTATGAGCTCCGGCTCTGGAGCGGCCTGATGCCCTCCGTGTCGGCCCAGTTGGGCAGCAGAACTGTTCTGGACGCCTCCACGCCTTTCGCATGAAGTCGTGAGAGCATTGCCGAAGATATCGTTGAAACCCTATCGAAGCGCTTGAATATTGCCGTTTCGATTCGCTTAGAAAGCCGTTCGAGTCGCTTTCCCCTGAGTTGCCCCATTCCAAAAGCAATGTCTACTTCGAAGTCTTGGACGTGGAGCCAGGAGCGTGCTCTCACGAGTTTCGCAAAGACGTGCCCGCCAGGCGCACAGGAGATGTAAGGGGCGACAGTAAAAACCAAATCGGGGCGCCATATAACCTGCCTAAGAAGCTGTGGGATGGATAGCAATGAGAAGCTCAGCATGCTCAGTGCTCGGGATGCTCCACGAGGCTTGCCAAAGAGGAGAAGAGGGGCCCGGTATACCGTGATATCACCTAATCGATCGGTGGCAAACGGGCGGAGCAAGTATTCGCCTTTAATCTTCCAGCTAGGATAATGCGGCGGGGCAGCGATGACGCGGACCTCATGCCCACTCTTCGCTAACCAGAGCGCCATTTCCCCGGAATACTTTCCGATGCCGGTCTCTTCAGGGAAGAAATTCGCGGAATATATAAGAATCTTCACGGCGCCTTTGCTCCCGAATCTGTCGTCTTAACTTGGTAGGGTGTCGTGCGAAACAGTGCTGCGATCGCGTTCAGTGTTCCCACAAGCACAACAAATACCAGCACTTTTTGCGGCAACGCGCGAAGGAGGAAGCCAACTTTCGCCGCTATAGATTCGCCCCCTACCCCGTAGAGGAAGATGGGCCACGCCAAGCATAATGCAACCGGCGATATATGAAGACCCGTCGGCGTGTTGAGCGAGTTCAATGCAATAAAGGTAACCGTGAAGAGCAATAGCGCAGCAACTGGCCAGTATGGTCCGCACAATGTGTAAACGTCACCAAACACCGACCCCGTGACGAAGCCGCCTAATGGGTATCCATACGCGAGGTGTATATAGACATCGCCGATCGAGTAGAGGTGCTCAAACTTCTGTATGTCGATATCAAGGGCGTCGAGCATTGGTTGAGGTAATAAGACAATGATGCTTCTTATCTCCTCATCGACTATGCGCGATATTTGCTCGTCCCCCATTAGCCCGCCGAGGAAGAAAATGTTGTCATGAAATTTTGTCTCTGTAAGGCGAGACATAATTGGGTTCTCAAGATATGTCTCATCGTACATGGTGGTGAGCCGCTTCAGATACCCAGTATCCCGATGCTGTTGCATCTTCTGATCGTCCATCAACGCTTCGGCCGTAAGCCGGATCATTTCGACGCGGGTGGCATCTTCCCGATTTTCCCGTGCAATTGCCATTGCCGTCACTAGGTTGGAAAGGGAAAAAACGGATACTATTAAGACCGAAAGCGCGATCAGCCACCGCGCTAGAGACTTTCGTGTCATCCCCTGAGGCGCGCGGAGGCTGATGACAAGATAAATCAACGTCACGGTAGCGGGGCCGGTGAACATCAGTCCTCGGGCATTACGCGCTAAACCAAGTGCCGCAATGAGAAGGGCATAACCAATCAGTAGCGGAGCTTGCCGTCGAATATCACAATATGTATCTCCCTCTGCTTTGTAGTATGCCACTATGAGAAAAGGGAGCCATGTAAGGAATTCTGTTGCCTCGAGAAACTTGCCAAAAACGTTTCCGAAAGACGCAGTCTGTCCCACCAGCGAAAATAGGCCCGGTAGAGCCAAAAGCCAAAGGTATAGCGGCTCTCTCGTCTTCAGCGCGCCCAAAGGCAGGAGTAGCTTCGTAGACACGAAATCTGAAATGCGGTTTAATGGCCGAAAGTTAAGCGAGAGCGAATGACCTAAAGCAGCGACTATGTGCATCACCGCCAGCGTCTGAAACGTTAACTCCGGCGCTCTGAGATTTTTCGCAAACGGTTCAA
>NZ_CANBCC010000024.1 GCF_947366995.1 uncultured Aquabacterium sp.
CGGAAGCCCCGATCTTCCAGGTGGCCGACTTCGGTCTGGAAGCCGATCTGTTCACCGCCGTGCCCGAGCTCGTGAAGGCGCTGTGATGAACCCGTGGTGATGCAGGCAGATCACCATGTCTGACTGAGCACCGCACCGGGGCGTCCTTCGAGGCGCCCCTTTTTTCGTCCGAGAATCCCTCGCATCGGACGTTGAACGTGGAGTGACACACCATGGCATTCAAGGCCCCCGTGAAAGACCAGCTGTTCTGCATGAAGGAACTGGCTGGCATCGACCAGATCGCGCAAATCCCCGGCTTCGAAGACGCCGGCTACGAGACGGCCCAGGCCGTGCTCGAAGAAGCCGCGAAGTTCAACGAAGAAGTGGTGGCCCCGCTGAACTGGAGCGGCGACCAGGACCACGGCTCGTGGGACAACGGCGTCGTGAAGGCCTCGCCGGGCTTCAAGGAAGCCTACAAGGCGCTGACCGAAGGCGGCTGGCAAGGTCTGCAGATGCCGACCGAGTACGGTGGCCAGGGCCTGCCCAAGACCATCGGCGCGGCCTGCATCGAAATGACGATGGCCGCCAACCTGAGCTTCTCGCTGTGCTCGATCCTCACGACCGGCGCCACCGAAGCCCTGCTGACCGCCGCCAGCGATGAGCTGAAGCAGCGCTACATCCCCAAGATGATCGAAGGCAGCTGGACGGGCACCATGAACCTGACCGAGCCCCAGGCGGGTTCGGATCTGGCCCTGGTGCGCTCCAAGGCCGTGAAGCAGGCTGACGGCACCTACCGCATCAGCGGCCAGAAGATCTTCATCACCTACGGCGAGCACGACATGTCCGAGAACATCGTGCACCTGGTGCTGGCGCGCACGCCGGACGCGCCGGAAGGCGTGAAGGGCATCTCGCTGTTCGTCGTGCCCAAGTTCATGGTCAACGAAGACGGCTCGCTGGGCAAGCGCAACGACGTGTACTGCGCCTCCATCGAAGAAAAGCTCGGCATCAAGGCATCGCCGACGGCCGTGCTGGTCTACGGTGACGACAAGGGCGAAGTGGGCCCGGGCGCCATCGGCTACCTCGTGGGCGAAGAGAACCGCGGCCTCGAGTACATGTTCATCATGATGAACGCCGCCCGCTACGACGTGGGCCTGCAGGGCCTGGCTGTGTCCGAGCGCGCCTACCAGCACGCCGTGGCCTATGCCCGTGACCGCGTGCAGTCGCGTCCGGTCGACGGCTCGGCCAAGGAATCGGTGGCGATCATTCACCACCCGGATGTGAAGCGCATGCTGATGACCATGCGTGCGCTGATCGAGGGCGAGCGCGCCATGGCCCTGGTCGGTGCGGCAGCCTACGACACTGCCCACCACCACCCGGATGCCGACACCGCCAAGCAGGCGCAGGCCTTCTACGAGTTCCTGGTGCCGCTGATCAAGGGCTTCTCGACCGAGAACTCGGTGGAAGTGACCTCGCTGGGCGTGCAGGTGCACGGTGGCATGGGCTTCATCGAAGAAACCGGTGCCGCCCAGTACTACCGCGACTCGCGCATTCTGCCCATCTACGAAGGCACGACCGCCATCCAGGCCAACGACCTGGTCGGCCGCAAGACCGCGCGTGACGGCGGCGCCATGGCCCGCGCCATCGCAGCCCAGATCGCCGATGTGGAAGGCCAGCTGGCCGGCCGCGCCAGCGAAGCCGGCAAGAAGTACGCCGCCCAGCTGAAGACCGCCCGTGAGGCCTTCCTGCAGGTGGTCGACTTTGTGCTGGCCAACGTCAAGGCCAACCCGAACGCCGTGTTCGCCGGCTCGGTGCCTTACCTGATGCTGGCGGGCAACCTGGTGTCCGGCTGGCAGATGGGGCGTGCGCTGATCGTGGCCGAAGACAAGCTGGCGGCTGGCGAAGAGGCTGCTTTCATGGCCGCCAAGGTCGCCACCTGCCGCTTCTACGGCGACCACATCCTGGCGCGCGTGGCCTCGCTGCGCGACAGCATCCTGCAGGGTGGTGAATCCGTCACCGCCATGCCCGTGGATGCGTTCTGATCGCATGACCACCCGCGTTGACGCGATGCGGCCGCCGTGCCGCTCGCTTCCGCGATGAGCCTCTGGCCCCGTCCGGTGTCGCACCGGCCGGGGCCGTTTTGTTTGATCGCTCTCACAAGCCGACAAAGAAGCGGCCCCCCTTCGAGGAGACTCCATGCCTTTGCCTTCCGTTCTGCAGCGCGTGCGCTTTCCGGTGATCGCGTCGCCCATGTTCATTGTCAGCACACCCAAGCTCGTGATTGCCCAATGCAAGGCGGGCGTCGTGGGCTCGATGCCGGCGCTCAATGCCCGTCCGGCGTCCCAACTGGACGAGTGGCTGCACGAGATCACCGAGGCGCTGGCCGCGCACGATGCGGCCCATCCCGATCAGCCTGCAGCGCCGTTCGCCATCAACCAGATCGTCCACAAGAGCAACAACCGGCTGGAGCACGACCTGGCGCTGTGCGAGAAGTACAAGGTGCCGCTCATCATCACGTCGCTGGGCGCGCGTGAGGACGTGAACCACGCGGTGCACGGCTATGGCGGCGTGGTGATGCACGACGTCATCAACAACCGCTTTGCGCGCAAGGCGATCGAAAAAGGCGCTGATGGCCTGATCGCCGTGGCGGCCGGCGCTGGCGGGCATGCCGGCACGACCAGCCCCTTCGCCCTGGTGCAGGAACTGCGCGAATGGTTCGACGGCCCGCTGGCCCTGTCCGGGTCGATTGCCAATGGGCGCAGCATTCTGGCGGCGCGCGCCATGGGGGCCGACTTTGCCTACATCGGCTCGGCCTTCATCGCCACCGAAGAAGCGCGGGCTGTGGAAGGCTACAAGCAGATGATCGTCGACAGCAGCAGCCAGGACATCGTCTACACCAACTACTTCTCGGGCGTGCACGGCAACTACCTGAAGGGCTCGATCGCTGCCGCCGGCATGGACCCGGATCACCTGCCCGAGGCCGACCCCAGCAAGATGGACTTCGGCACGACCGACGGCGGGCAGGACGCCGGCGCCGCCAAGAAGGCCTGGAAAGACATCTGGGGTTGCGGGCAGGGCATCGGCGCGGTCAAGGCCGTGGTGCCGGCGGCCGACCTGGTGGCGCGGCTGCAGCGCGAGTACGACGACGCGCGTCGCGCGCTCTGCACTGGCTGAAGGTGGGTGGCCGAAACACCGCGGCCTCGCGGGCCCCGGTGTTCAGCCCTGGCGCACGCCAAGTTTGAAGGCGATCATTGCCCGGAGCTTGGTCGGCACCACGGGCTTGATGAGCACGTGGAAGTTGTGCTGCCTGGCTTCTTCCTCGTGACCCGTCATCGTGCTGCCGGTCACCATGATGACGGGCAGATCCTTGCCGAACCGCGCCCGCAGGGCCCGGATGGCCTCGATGCCGGTCTGTTGCTCCGGCAGGCGGTAGTCCACGATCACGAGATCGGGGCGAGCCGTCGTCTGCTGAGCCCACGCAGTCACGCCAGGGACGGAATCGAAGGCGCTGACGGTCGCCCCCCAGCCTTTGAGCAGCACCTGCAGGCCGTCCAGCACCGCTTGCTCGTCTTCCACGACCACCACGTGTCGGCGGTCGAGCGTGATGCCCAGGGTGGGGCGGCTCAGCGTGCTGGCCGGCTGCAGGCGCGGTGCCCGGCCGACCGGAATCATCAGCGTGAACACGGTGCCGTGGCCCACGCGTGAACGCAAGCTCAGCGGGCTCTGCATCAGGTCCGCCAGTCGCTTGACGATGGCCAGGCCGAGGCCCAGGCCCTTGCGATGGTGCGGCTCGAGCGGGCGGCCGCTGTGCGTCTGGTAGAACTCGTCGAAGATGCGGCCTTGCTCTTTTTCGGTGATGCCGATGCCGGTGTCCCAGACCTGCAGGCACAGCGCCTGACCTCGGCGACGGCAACTGACGAGCACGCCCCCGTCTTCGGTGTAGCGGATGGCGTTGGACACCAGGTTGCGCAGGATGCGCTCGACGATCACCGGGTCGGCGTAGGCGTGGTGGTGTTCACCCCGGAAGCCGAGCATCAAACCCTTCTCGAACGCAGTGGGTTCGAAGTGAAGCCGGATGCGGGCGAAGAGATCGCGCATCGAGAAGTGCTCGGGCTCGATCTCGACCGCGCCCGTGTCGATCTTGGTGATGTCGAGCAGTTCGCTGAACAGGCCCTCCAGCGCATCGACCGAACTGTTGATGCTGTTGACCAGGTGGACCACATCGTCGTCCTTGCAGCGCTGGCGCAACGCCTCGGCAAAGAGCCCCATGGCGTGCAGAGGCTGGCGCAGGTCATGGCTGGCGGCGGCAAAGAACTGGGTCTTGGCGCGGTTGGCGGTCTCGGCTTCGCGCTGCGCCGCTTCGGCCAGGGCCATCTCGCCTTTCAGGCGCTGAGCCAGGTCTTCACTGTGCAGGCGCAGGCTGACCATGTCGCCGAACACGTTGTGAAAGCCCCGGCCCACGACCAGGGTGCACAGGGCCATGAGGCACCACACGCCCGCCAGGTGCACGTCGTCCGGGCCGCCGTGCAGGGCCGTGCGCCCGATCATGGGCAGGAAGTACAGCCCCATGCAACTCAGAAACAGCTTGGGCTGCGAGGCCATGTAGGGCACCGCCCCGATGGCGAATGAGTAGATGGCCAGCATCAGCGTGGTGCGCTGGAACCAGCCGCCATGGTCGTACAGCAGCATGGAGCCCAGGCTCCAGAGTGCGGCCCCGGCCAGGGCGCCGGTGTTCCAGCGGCGCAGCCAGCGTGCCGGGGCGTCCTCGCCCTGCATCACGGCGCGGTCGTGTGCGAGCAGGGTGGCGAAGCGGAGGGTCCACAGCACCAGAAAGGCGATGATCCAGCCGCGCAGCACGACGGGCGGGGCGACTTTCCAGTAAGCCAGCGCCACGACGACCATGCCGAGGAAGTGCCCCATCAGGCCGGCGCTGGTCTGGCGATAGACCAGGCGTTCGGTGTCTTCGATGAGGGCGTCGTTGGAGGGCGCAGGCAGCCCGCGTCCCCCCGTGCCCGGCTCAGTAGCGGGCAGGGTGGCAGTCAGAGCCATGATGACGCTCCGGTGTCAGCGAGGGCGCCAGACGCCCATGCCGCCCACGGTGGGCACCGGCACGCTCGTCTTCTGCAGGATCTGGCTGACGGCGATCACGGCCTGTGTGCGCGAACTGACGCCCAGCGCGCGCAACACGGCGGCCACGTGGTCCTTGACGGTTTCGACCGACAGGCCCAGTTCCCGGGCGATCAGCTTGTTGGGCTGGCCCTTGAGCAGCAGGCCCAGCACGTCGGCCTGCCGGGGGGTGAGTCCCAACTGGGTGAGCGAAGGCATGGTCTGGAAACCGGAGTCGACGGCCTCGCGCTGCACCTGGCGCAGGGCGGGCGAACTGCTGAGCTGGGCGTGGCTGTGGGCGCCCATGCTCATGGGCGGCACGTACACGCCGCCCGACATGACCTGCTGGAGGGCGTCGAACAGTGTTTCGTTGGTGGCGCGCTTGGGAACGAAGCCCATGGCGCCCATGTCGATCGCGCGGATGACGTCGCTGGTGCGGTCGGATGCCGAGATCACGACCACGGGAAGGGCTGGGTAGAGGGTCCGGAACTCGGCCAGGAGGTCGAAGCCGTCGACGTCACCGAGGTGGAGGTCCAGCAGCACCAGATCGTAGGCTGGCGGTGTGCGCAGCGCCTGTCGGGCGGCATGGCCGCTGTCGGCGGCGTCGACGGTGACGTTGTCGCCCAGGCCCTGGATCACCGACTGCAGTGCGGACAGGATCAGGGGGTGGTCGTCAATCAGCAAGACCCTCATGGGCGAACTCCTTGAAATGCTCTTGTTTTTTCCGGCCGCGTCAGGGGCCGTTCAGGGCCGCTGCAGGGTCGTGTTTGTCAACCTCACATGATAGTGGCTTGCAGCGGGGTCGCTTCGCGCTGTCGTCCGTGCAGAAGAGGGGGGCGTCAGGTGCGCCAGACGCGCGGGGGCACAGGATCGATCTGCCAGGCCTCGGTGCGCCAGCGGGCCCACACCTGGGCAAGCATCTGCATCACGGGCTCGACCCGGGGGCCCAGCACGCGCAGCACGATGACTGCGGCGTGCGGGCTGGTGGTGCCGGCCGTGCCGGCCAGTTCATGCGCGCTGGCGGCCTGGCGCGCGTGGTCGAGCAGCGCTTCGCGGCGTTCGCGCGCCAGCGGGCTGCCTGCCGCCAGCCACACGGTGCCCATCACGCGGTGGCCGGCCCAGCCCAGCGGGCTGTCGAGCAGGGCGGTGTCGTCGGCGCGCACGGTGCCCCGCTCCAGCCAGACGCCGGGCAGCTCGATCTCCTGGGTGTAGCGGCTGCCCACAGGCGAAGCCGCCTGCTCGAACGCTTCGCCAGCGGCCGGCAGGCCCAGGGCGAGCACGTCCCAGCCGATCATTTCGGCGCCCGGCGCCAGTTCGAAGCGCATGCGGTTGGTGGCGACGCTGCTGCGGTAGGCAATGGTTTCCAGCGGCAGCCATTCCAGGCGGGCGCCGTCGGCCACGCGGGCGGTGAGGGACTGCACCGCTTCCGGCCCGCTGCTGCGGTAGAAGCGTGTGGCGCCGGGGGTGGTGATGAGCGCATGGGTGCCCGCCGCCAGGTTGGCCTGAATGTCGAGCACGTCGCCGCCCACGATGCCACCGGGCGGATGCACCAGCACGTGGTGGCATACGCGCGGGCCTTCGGGGTAAAGGCGCTGCAGGACGCGCAGCGGGCCGTCGTGGCGGTCCAGTGCGGTGGTGCGATCGCCATCGAGGCAGTAGTCCAGGGTCAGGTGGCCGAGCCAACTCATGGTGTGAAGAAGGGGCAGGGAAGGGCGCAGGCCCGTCAGGGTCAGAAAGAGGGGGGCTGGTGTGCGCGATCAGGCCGGTTCGCAGTGGACGGTGTCGCCTTCGCGGATCATCCCACCACGCAACACCCGTGCCGTCATGCCCCCGTGCCCGCGCATGGCGTTGTAGCCGCCCGGGCCGAGCAGGGCCTCCATGCGCGAGCAGGGATCGCACGGGCCGGTCAGTTCGAGCACCACCTCATCGCCGATGCGCAACTGCAGGGGCGCGTCCTTGAACAGGGCGCGGGCCGCCAGCAGGTTGAGGCCACTCACGACCAGATTGCGGCGCAGCACGGCCGGATCGACCGCGGGCTGCTGCATGAGCGCGGCCACCACAGGCAGGTGCTCCGCCTGGATGAGCGTGACCTGGCGCTTGCCGCCTTCAGGTCGCGTCGGCGCGCGGGCTGCACTGCGGTCGCCCATCAGGCCGCGACCGGCCAGCGCCTCCACATGGTCCACCCGCTCGACCAGCGCCAGTCGCCGGGGGCGAACGAACACGGCTTCGATTCGGCCAGGGTGGGGGAACTGGCGGGCCAGGTCGCGCAGGGTGGGAGAGGACAGCATGCGTGGGAGAATGCCACATGCCCTACACCCCCACCGACACCGATGCCGCCGCTGTGACGGCAGCCACCCGCACCTGGCTGGAAAAGGCCGTGATCGGCCTGAACCTCTGCCCGTTCGCCAAGGCCGTGCACGTCAAACAGCAGATCCGCTACGTGGTGTCGACGGCGACCACGCCCGAGGCCTTGGCCGAGGAACTGATGGCCGAACTGGCCCTGCTGCGCGATGCCGATCCCGAGGCGGTGGAAACGACGCTGCTGATCCACCCGCAGGTGCTGGGCGACTTCCTGGATTTCAATGACTTCCTCGATGTGGCCGACGCCATCGTCGAGGAGATGGAGCTGGACGGTGAGCTGCAGGTGGCGAGCTTTCACCCCGATTACCAGTTCGCCGACAGCGAACCTGACGACATCGAGAACTTCTCGAACCGAGCGCCCTACCCGACCCTGCATCTGCTGCGCGAGAGCAGCATCGCGCAGGCGGTGCAGGCCTTCCCCGATGCGGCCGACATCTACGAAACGAACATCGAGACGCTGCAGCGGCTGGGTCATGCGGGCTGGCGACGGCTCTGGCTGGCCGAGGCCGCGCCGAACGCCGGTGCCGATGAAGGTGGCGCTGCCGCGCACTGAGGCGGGAAGGGCTGCGTGATGGCGAACGGGCGTGGCGGGCTGCCTTGGTGGGGCCCTGCGAGGCTGCCGTTCCTGCTGTTGACGCCCGCTTGCATGGCGCTGGTCCTGGCAGGGTGCCGTCTGGCCGCGCAGGCCCAGGGGTTGAGCTTGTCGGTGGTGGACAGTGTGGCTGTGATGCTGGGCGCCCTGGCGGCACATGTGGGCGTGAACGCGCTCAACGAGCATCACGATTTCCAGTCCGGGCTGGATCTGCGCACGCAGCGCACCCCGTTCAGCGGGGGCAGCGGCGCGCTGCCGGCTCACCCGGGGCTGGTGCCACTGGCCTGGCGCATGGGCACCGGCTGCCTGGCGCTGGCCGGTCTGACGGGCCTGTGGTTGCTGTCGAAGCACGGGGCAGCCTGGCCGGTTCTGTTGCCGGTGGGCGTGGCGGGGTTGGGCCTGGCGGCCGCTTACACGCCCTGGTTCACCCGTCATCCCTGGCTGTGTCTGATCGCGCCGGGCCTGGGCTTCGGGCCGTTGATGGGCTGGGGCACGGTGTCGGTGCTGGTGGGCGTGCAGGCGCCGACGGTGGCCTGGCTGCTGCCCATGCTGCCGTTCTTCCTGGTCAACAACCTGCTGTTGCTCAACCAGTTCCCGGATGTGGACGCCGACCGGTCGGTGGGCCGCCGCACGCTGCCGATGCAGTGGGGGCGCCGGCGTTGCGCCCACCTCATCGGGCTGCAGAGTGCCCTGGCTTACGCGTTGCTGGCGAGCATGGTGGCGGCCCGCATGCTGCCCGTCAGTGCCATGGCGGGGCTGCTGACCCTGCCGCTGGCCTGGCAGGTGTGGCGCGGCGCGGTGGCCCATGCCGATGCGCCGGAGGCCTTGCTGCCCACTCTGGGTCGCAACGTGGTGCTCACGCTGCTGACGCCGGTGCTGGTGGCGCTGGGCGTGGCGTGGCCTCTTCGCTGAAACGGCTGGCCCGGATGGCGTTGGCCGCCGCCTGGGCCCAGGCGCGGTGCGCAGCCGGACCCGGATGGAATCCGTCCGAGGCCATGAGGGTCTGGTCCAGCGGCAGGGCAGGGTCGAGGATGGTCACGTCAGGCTGTGTGCGGGCCCAGCGAGCCAGTGCGGTGTTGAAGCGACGGGCCTGCGCGCCGAGGTAGCCGCGCAGGGGCTGCGGCAGCGCAGGAAAATGCCCCATGGGCGGAACGACCGTGAGCCAGATCTGCGGCGCGCCACACAGGGCGCGCAACTGCCCGACCAACTCGGCCTGTTGCGCCAGCCAGGTGCCGGTGTGCAGCCCGGCCGTCACGTCGTTCACACCGAGGGACACCAGCACCGCGTCGGCGGGCTCGCGTGGCAGTGAACGCAGGTGCGCCAGGGTGTCAGCCGTGGTGCGGCCGGTCTGCGCTTCCAGTCGCCAGTGCACGGTGTGGTGGCCCGCCAGTTGCCGGACCAGATGGCCACACACGGCATCGTCCTGGTGATCGCATCCGACGCCGGCTGCGGCCGAGTCGCCCACGATCAGCAAGCGCAGGTCGGGGCCCGAGCCGCAGTGGCCTGTGCGTGGGCCGGCGGCCTCGGGCAGGCGCGGGGTTCGTTTGCGCACGCCACGGCCCTGCATCAGCAACACAGGGCCGAGGGCCACGGTGGCCAGCAGGTGGGCGAGGTCCATGTTGATCAGGCGTCGGGTTCGGTCGACACGCCCAGCTCGGCGGCCAGGCGCTGCACCAGCGTGCGCAGCCGATGGATCTCGCCCGCCTGAGCAGCCTGGTCGGTCCGCAAGGTGGCCACGGCGTCGCGCAGCGCGGCCACCTCGGCCTCCAGCGCGGCGGGTGCCTGCACCGTGGGTGCGGTCGCCAACGGGATGGACGGTTCGCCGCACAGCAGATGGGCCCATCGGGCCTCGCGGGCGCCCGGGGCGCGCGGCAGCTTCACCACGCGATGGGGCTCGCGCTCGGCCAGCTCTTCCAGAAAGCCTTCGACCGATGAAATGTCGACAAAGCGGTGCAGCCGCTCGCAGTGCAGGCGCAACTCGGCGGCGGTCTGCGGGCCCCGCAGGATCAGCATGGTCAACAAGGCCACGGACTGGCTGGGAACGCCCAGGCCGCGGGCCGCGTTGTGGTCGAAGCGCACGACGCGGCTGCCGCTGACTTCACTGATCAGGCTGAGTTCCTTCAAGCCGTTGACGGCCGCCAGGACATCGGCCTCGCTCAGGTTCATCACCGGGTCGCGGGCGGTCTTCTGATTGCAGCCCAGGGTGAGGGCGTTCAGGGACAGCGGGTAGCTGTCCGGCACCGTGTGCTGTTTTTCGACCAGCACGGCCAGCACACGGGCCTCTTCAGGGGTCAGGGGGCGTTGCATTCAGGGCTCCACGGTACGGCTGTTCAAGCCGTGGAGCTTAACCCCGCAGCTCGCTCAGAACGGCAGCTTGAGCGTCGGCGCGAACATCGCGATGGTGACGCCCAGACCAGCGGCCCACACCAACGAACGCAGCGTCGCCACGTTGGCCAGATACAGCACCGTGTAGACGATGCGAATGCCGATGAAGGCCATGGCCAGGGTGTCGGTGCGGCCCTGGTCCAGACCGGCGGCCTGGGCAGCGAGCACGGCGAACACGAACAGGGGCAGGGCTTCGAAGCCGTTGTTCTGCGCGGCGGCGGCGCGGGCCGGCCAGCCTTGCAGCTGAGTCGCCCATTCGCGCGGGTTGTTGTTGTCGTAGCCGCCGTCACGGCGCTTGCGTCCCACGGTGCTGGCCTTGGCCAGGCCCATGGTGACGATGGGCATCACGGCGGCAACCAGCACACAGGTGTTGGCAATGGACATCTTGTCTCCTGTTGGATGAGGGATGGCGAGATTCTGGTTGTGACAACATTCCTTGTCAAATCGGATTGTCGCCGTCTCCCCCATCAGAGGCGCCGGATGTCAGGCAGGCAGGGCCGGGTAGTCCGTGTAGCCGTGCGCGCCCTGACCGCCGTAGAGCGGCGCGTCCTTGAACAGCTCGTTCAGGGGCGCGCCTTCCTTCAGGCGGCGCGGCAGGTCCGGGTTGGTGATCATCGCGCGCCCGAACGACACCAGGTCGCCCTTGCCGCTGGTGATGGCCTCGGCCGCCATTTCCTTGGTGTAGCCGTTGTTGACCATCCAGACACCCGAGTACAGCTTGTGCAGGGCCTCGTAGTCGAACGGGGCGTTGTCACGCGGGCCGCCGGTGTAGCCTTCGACGACGTGGATGTAGACCGGGTGCAGCTTTTCCAGCTCGCGCACCACGTGCTCAAACAGCGGCTGCGGGTTGCTCTCGCTCGAGTCGTTGACGGGCGACACGGGCGACAACCGCACGCCGACGCGCTGGGCGCCGATCTCGCCGATCACGGCTGCCATCACCTCGATCAGGAAGCGGGCGCGGTTTTCGATCGAGCCGCCATAGATGTCGGTGCGCTTGTTGGCGCCGTCGCGCAGGAAGGCGTCCAGCAGGTAGCCGTGGGCACCGTGGATCTCGACGCCGTCAAAGCCCGCTTCGATGGCGTTGCGGGCGGCGGTGCGGAAGTCGTTGACGATGCCGGGGATCTCGCTGGTTTCCAGTGCACGCGGCTCGGAGGTGTCGACATAGCCCTGGCCGGGGATGTAGGTCTTGGCGTTGGCGCGGATGGCCGACGGGGCGACCGGGGCCTGTTCACCGGGCTGGAAGGCGCGGTGCGACATGCGGCCGGTGTGCCACAGCTGCACGAAGATCTTGCCGCCTTTGGCGTGCACGGCGTCGGTCACTTTCTTCCAGCCCGCGATCTGCTCGGGGGTGTGCAGGCCTGGGGTGGAGACGTAGCCTTGCGCCTGGGCCGACACCTGGGTGGCCTCGGCCACGATCAGGCCGACGCTGGCGCGCTGGGCGTAGTACTCGACCGTCAGCGGGCCGGGCACGTTGCCGGCTTCGGCGCGGTTGCGGGTCAGAGGGGCCATGACCATGCGGTTGGCCAGCGTGATGTCGCCCAGCTGGAAGGGCTGGAACAGGGCGTCGGCTGTGAGAGCGGTTTGGCTTGCCATGTGGTTTCCTCGGGAGTAGGGATGGGATGTGCCTGAAAGACGTTCAGGGGCGGAAAAAGGTGTCGAGCATCAGGCTGGCGGCGTCCCTCAGCGGCTGGGCGCTGTGTTCCACCTTCATGCGCAGCACGGCGCCTTCCCAGCTGTCCCAGAAGAAGGCAGACAGCGTGGGGGCAGGCAGGTCGGTGCGGATGCGGCCAGCCTGTTGCGCGCGTTCGATGAGCTCGGCGAGGCGCTCGCGCCACTGGCTCATCACGTGAGCGAGCTCGGTTCGACAGGTGTCGCTGGTCTCGCTGACTTCGGCGGCAAAGTTGCCCACCAGGCAGCCGGGGCAGCTGGCCTGCTCGTGATGGGCGATGAAGGCGTTGAAGAGGTGGCGCAGCGCGTCCAGCGGGTCTTCGGGGGCATCGGCCATGATCGCTTCCCATCGCCTGTCCATCCAAACCGCGTAGTTGCGGATGATCTGGGCGGCAAAGGCTTCCTTGCTGTCGAAGTGGTTGTAGAACGAGCCTTTCGGTACACCGGCGGCCTCGGTGATCTGCTGGATGCCGGTGGCGTTGTAGCCAAGCTGGTTGAACAGCGTGTAGCCCGCCTCGGCGAGGCGGCGGGGGATGTCGGTCTTGTCTGCGGTGCGGGCCATGTGGAAATAATATGACCAGTCGTCTTGAAATGCAAGCGGCTGGCGGAAAGAGCCGGTGTGGGCTCGGTGCGCCACACTCGCCGTGCGTGCCCGAAGCCGCGCTAGCATGGTGCCGACCGGATCTGTCCGAAACGGAGACACCCTCATGAAACTGCTCAGCCACAGCTTCGCCGACGGCGCGCGCATCCCTGACGCGTACGCTTTCTGCGTGATCGACCCCACCACGCGGGTGCGCCTGGCCCCGAACCGCAACCCACATCTGGCGTGGTCCGATGTGCCGGAAGGCACGCAGTCCTTCGTGGTGATCTGCCACGACCGCGATGTGCCCAGCCTGGGCGACGACGTGAACCAGCCCGACCGCGAGGTGCCCGCCGACCTGCCGCGTGTGGACTTCTTTCACTGGACACTGGTGGATCTGCCCGCCAGCGTGCGCGAGATTGCTGCCGGCAGCCACAGCGAGGGCGTGACGCCGCGCGGCAAGCCGGGGCCGGCGCTGCCATCGGGTGGTGCTGGGCGTCATGGCCTGAACGACTACACCGGCTGGTTTGCGGGGGATGCCGACATGGCCGGCGCCTACTTCGGCTATGACGGCCCGTGCCCGCCGTGGAACGACAGCCTGGTCCACCATTACGTGTTCACGGTGTTCGCGCTTGATGTGCCGACGCTGGAGGTGAAGGGTGACCTGACCGGTGCGGCCGTGCGGCAGGCCATGCAGGGCCATGTGCTGGCGCAGGCCACGCTGACCGGCACCTACACGCTGAACCCGCGACTGGCGCCACAGTCGGAGGGCGCGGCATGAGCGGTCTGCAGCGTCTGCATGTGGGTGCCCGGCTGAGCGAGGCGGCGATGGCCGGCGGTACCGTGTGGCTGGCAGGGCAGGTGCCCGAGCTGAGCCCCGAGGCCGACATCGAGGGGCAGACCCGCGAGGTGCTGGGCCACATCGACCGCCTGCTGGCCGAGTGCGGCAGCGACAAGGCTCACCTGGTGAGCGTGCAGATCTTCTTGAAGGACATTGCCGACATCGGCCGCATGAATGCGGTGTGGGACGCCTGGGTTGCGCCGGGGCAGAGCCCGCCACGCGCCACGGTGCAGGCTGCGTTGGCCGACCCGCGCTGGCGGATCGAGGTGGTGGTGGTCGCGCGCCAGATCGGCGCCTGACAACGCCCCATGCCGGCACACCGACTCAATCTGCACAAGGCGCTGCCGCTGGTGCCACTGGCCGTGGCCATGGCACTGCTGCTGGCCATGCTGCTGGGGGTCGACCGCATTGTGGGCGACGACCTGACCCGGCGTGCCCGCTTTCGCATCGGCCAGGCGGCGCAGACCTATGCCGAGGAGCTCAACCGCGATCTGTCGCGCCGCTCGGTCGCCATCGATCTGCTGGGACGCCACGCGGCGTTGCAGTCCCCGCAGGGCGGCGTGACGGCCTGGCGTGCGGCCCTGGATGATTTCCGGGCGCGGGACCCCAACGTGGTCTGGCTGGGTCTGGTGGCGCTGGATGGCCGTGTGCTGGCCGGCTCGGATGGGCTGCTGGAAGGCCGCTCGATTGCGAGCCGACCCGTGTTCGTGCATGGCCGCGATGGGCCTTGGTTTGGCAGCTTCCACCCGCCGGTGGTGCTCAAGCCCGTGCTGCAGGACGCGGGGATGGGCGTGCCCGACGAGGTGGCCGACCTGGCCGTGCCGGTGCGCGACGCACAGGGCAGGGTGTGGGCCGTGCTGGCCAGCCATTTTGACTCGAAGGCCTTCGCGCTGCTGCGTGAAGACGTGCTGGGCACGCCGGATGGTCGGCGCAGCATGGAGCTGGCCATCATCGGCCAGGAGGGCAGGATCGTGCTGGGCCGCGCACCGCTCGCTTCCAGATACTGGCCGCAGCCATCGGGTCGCCCTTCGATCGAGGCGCTTTCGGTCGAGGACGACAGGCGGCATCGCTACATGGTCGCGCATGTGGCGGTGGGGGACACCCCGCTGGGCGTGCGTTCGGGGTGGAGCGTGCTCGCCACGCAGCCCCTGGAGGCTGCCCTCGCGCCGGCCCGGTCGCTTCAGCGCTATGTGTTGTTCTGGGGCGCCTTGTCGGCCTTGCTCATCGGAGGGGCAGGAGCCGTGCTGGCCCGGCGGCTGGCGCGGCCCTATGCCGACATGCTGGACGCGGTGGCAGCCCACGTGCCGCGTCGCCCGGACGCCTTGCCTGCCGAACACTTCCGTGACGTGCTGCGCCTGCTGGCCCAGCGGGTGCGTCCGGCCAGCACCAACAGCCCGGGCGAGCAGATGCTGCTGCGTCTGTTGGCCGACGCGGAACGCCTGGGCAGCATGCTGGACCAGATGCCGGCGCCGCTGTTTCTGGTCGATGACGAGGGGCGGCTGGTGTACTGGAACCGACAGGCGGCTACCGTGTTCGACTGGCCGCCGGATGCGGCGGGCAGACCGCTTGCCGAACTGTTGCGGTGGGCGCCCGATGCCCCCGCATGGCGCGAAGCCGCATCGATTCCGGAGGGTGCGTGGCACTTCCAGGCTCGGGCAGACACCTTGTCCGGCAAGGAGGTCTGGGCGGCATGGACGGTGACGCGTCTGCACGACGCTGATGGCGGCAGTGCGGGAGTGCTGACCCAGGTTCGCGACCTGACGGCAGAGCGGCAGGCGAACCAGCGCTTGCTGGAGCAGACCGAGACGCTCGCGGCCGTGATCCAGGCCTCCAGCGATGCGGTCATCAGCACCGATGAGTCGGGCCGGATCGTGCTCTTCAACCCTGCGGCCGAGCGCATCTTCGGCGTGCGAGCCGACGACATCATGGGCGAACTGCTGGACCGGCTGATTCCGGAACGGGTCCGGTCGGCGCACCAGCAGGACATGCAGCGTTTCTCTGCCTCGCAGGTCAGCCGGCGCACCATGGGTTCGGGCCGGGTGGCGGGGCTGCGCAGCGATGGGCAGGAGCTGGTGCTCGATGCGTCGATCTCGCAGACGACGGTGCAGGGGCGGCGGGTGCTCACAGCGATGCTGCGCGACGTGACCGAGCGCGTGCGCGCCGAGCGGGCACAGATCCAGTACCAGCTCGAGCTGTCGGAGCTGACGCACCAGCTGATGGACCAGGAGCGGGCGACGACGCGGCGACTGGCGCAACTGCTGCACAATCGCCTGGGCCAGACGCTCACGGCACTGCGGCTGTCGTGCGAGGCGCTGGCCGTGCAGCAGCGGGACGACAAGGCGTTGTCCGAGCGCCTGGGCAAGGTCGACCGCCTGGCCCAGCAGGCCGCGTCCGAGGTGCGCGAGGCCCTGGTTGACTTGCGCCCGCCCTTGCTGGAAGACCAGGGGCTGGTCGCAGCCCTGGACAACGAGCTGCAACTCCACCAGCCTGCCACATCGAGGACAGGGCTGGTCTTCGACGTCGAGTTGCAGGAAGCCGGCCAGCGCTGGCCGGCCGACGTCGAGTACGCGGCTTTCATGATTGCCCGCGAGGCGGTTGTGAACGCCTTGCAGCACGCTCGGGCGTCTTCCATCCAGATTGCCCTGTCGGGCCGCGACGGCCTGCTGTGCCTGCGGGTGACGGACAACGGGTGCGGGCTGCCGCCAGACATGGCCATGGGGCGCCCCGGTCACCTCGGGCTTGTGGGCATGCGCGAGCGGGCGTTGGCCATTCATGGCACGCTGGCCGTTGCGCCCCGGCCGGAAGGCGGCACCCTGGTCGAATTGCAATGGGAGACAGCGCGGTGAGCCGTGTGTATCTGGTCGACGACCATGCGCTGGTGCGCGACGGCATGCGTGCCGTGCTGGAGGCCAGCGGCCACGAGGTGGTGGGCGAGGCAGACCAGCCCGGGGCGGCCCGGGCCGACATCCAGCAGTTGCAACCTGATGTGATCCTGCTGGACCTCCATCTGGGCTCGAACTCTGGCATGGAGGTGCTGGCCGAGCTGCCGCGGCGCGCGCCGGAAGCCCGCACCATCGTGCTCACCATGTCGCCGCAGCCGCAGCACATCACCGAGGCCTTGCGTCTGGGGGCGTCGGGCTATGTGCTCAAGGGCTCCTCGGCACGCGAGGTGCTGGCCGCCATCCAGACGGTGCTGCAGGGGCGCCGGCATCTGGCGCATGACGTGGCCGACATCGCCTTGCGCGCCACGGCCCCCGATGCGGCCCCGGACCCGCTCGCCAGTCTTTCCGGGCGCGAGCGGCAGATCGCCACGATGGTGGTCAATGGCCTGTCGAGCGCGGCGATCGGCGAGGCGCTGCACCTGTCGCCCAAGACGGTGGACACCTACCGCAGCCGGCTGATGACCAAGATCGGCGTGAGCGACGTGACGGCGCTCGTGCGGTGGGCGATCCGCGTCGGACTCGTGAAGGACGACACGGTTTGATGCGGCAGGTGCGGTACCGTCCGCACTTCCTGACAGCACGCGTCAAGAACTCCTGACAGCGGCGCCGGGCGCGTCTTCCTACAGTGGCCCCATCCATCACAGGGGTCTCATGTTGTCTGCCCATTCCGCGACGGCCGCGCTGCCGATGCCCGCTTTCGAGCTGGGGCCCCGTCTCCTGCACGAAGCCTTTCATCGCACGCTGTCGCCGATGCTGATCACCGACACGACGGGACGCATCTGTCATGTCAACCCGGCGTTCGAACAGGCCACGGGGTATGGGCTGGAGGAGTTGCGAGGTCGCTTCCCCACGGTCATGCATTCGAAGATGCAGAGCAGCGACTTCTACCGCCGCATGTGGACGGCCTTGCTGGAGGAGGGCTACTGGCAGGGCGAGATCTGGAACCGGCGCAAGGACGGACGGCTTTTTCGCGAGTGGCTGAGCATTTCGGCATTGAACGAGGGCGGCGGCGAGACCACGCACTTCCTGGGTGTCTACAGCGGGCTGTCTTCGTCGCAGCTGGCCGAGGCGCAGAGCGAGGATTACGGTGGCGTCGATGCCGTGACCGGCGTGCTGGGGCGCCGCGCCTTCATCAAGGCGACCGAGCGGCTGAATGCCAGCGCCGGCCCGCTGGCCTTCATGGCGCTGGACATCACCGGCTTCACCGACATCAACGAGCACCACGGGCTGTACTGCGGCGACGGACTGCTGCGCCAGGTTGCGCACCGGTGCACACAGGCGGCGGCACAGCATGGCGCCGAATGCGTGGTGGGCCGCGTCGGTTCCGATGAGTTTGCACTCGCCTGGGCGGTCGGGGGCCTGGATGGCTGCGACACGCCGCGTGCAGAGATTCACCGCATGGCCGAGCAGATGCGCCATGCCGTGGCCACACGCTACCAGCTTGATTCCGGCCGCACGGTGGATGTGTCGGTCTCTGTCGGACTGGCCGTCCTCTCGGCGAATGACAGCGTGCCGGATGCGGGCGGCGCGGTGCTGCACCTGGGGGCGGCGGATGCGCTGCTGCAGGCCTCGGCTGCACGGCAGGCGCCGGGTGGACTGGAAACCGCCGTTCAGCATTACGAGCGGCTCGAAGCCGAGCGACGCCTGACGCGCGCGCTGCGCGAGGACATCGTGGCCGGCCGGCTGGAAGTGGTCTTTCAGCCCAAGGTGCGTCTGAACACGAGCGCGCCGGTGGGGCTCGAGGCCCTGTGCCGCTGGACGGGCCCGGACGGCAAGCCGGTCCCGCCCAGCGTGTTCATTCCGCTGGCCGAGCGCCACGGGCTGATCGCGGAGCTGGGTGACCGAGTGCTGGAGAGCGTGTTGCGCAGCCTGGCTCGCTGGCGCGAGGGGCACCTGAACACCCTGCCGGTGGCGGTGAACTTCTCGGCCGCGCAGTTCAAGCGGCCCGACGTGGTGGCCCGCGTGGAAGCGGCCCTGGCCCGGCACCGCGTGCCAGCCCACCTGGTGGAGATCGAACTGACGGAGTCCATCCTGCTGGAGGACTTCGATGCCGCCGTGACCACGCTGCAAGGGCTGCGCCACCTGGGGCTGACGCTCTCGATCGACGATTTCGGCACCGGCTATTCGTCGCTCGCCTACATGCGTCGACTGCCGGTGAGCTGCATCAAGATCGACCGCAGCTTCGTGGCCGACCTGTGCACCGACGACCGGACCCGCCATGTGGTGGCGACCGTGGTGAGCCTGGCCCATCGCTTCGGCATGCATTGCGTGGCCGAGGGCGTGGAGACCTTCGACCAGGTTCAGGTGCTGATGGAGCTGGGCTGCGATCAGGCGCAGGGCTACTTCTTCGCGAGGCCGCTGGACACCGAAGCGCTCGCGCCGGTGCTGGCCGGCCGCACGCCCTGGGTCGAGGTCGTGATGGCGCCCTCGCGGCCGATGGAACTCTGAGATGCAGCCGACTTTGCTGATGCTGGTGTCCGATGCGGCGCGCCAGCATGACATCGAGCAGTGCTGGCGCGCGGCCCAGCCGACGGGCCTGCTGGCCACGGCGCCCAGCCTCTCCGACGCGGCGCTGCTGGTGAACACGCTGCACGTTGCCGTCATCGTGATGGACGACACGTTTGCGGGTGCCTCGCCGGCGCTGCTCCGCCACTTCCGTCGCCAGTCACCGCAGTCGCGGATTCTGGTGTTTGGCAACAACGCCCACGGCGGCAATCCCCCCGTCCGGTCCTGGGGGGCGCTGCAGGACAGCCTGGAAGCCGTGCTGCCGATCGCACGCCACGGTTGACCCGAACTGAAAGAACAAGGCAAGCCCATGCAAGCCCCTCGTGCTCCTCTGGACGAAGACGCCCGCCTGGCGGTGCTCGACTCGCTGAACATCCTCGATACCGACGCGGAAGAGGTGTTCGACCGCATCACGCGTCTGGCCAGCCGCCTGCTGGGCACGCCCATGAGCGCGCTCTCGCTGATCGACCGGGATCGCCAATGGTTCAAATCCCGTGTCGGGCTGGACGCCACCGAGACCCCGCGGGACTGGGCCTTCTGCAGCCATGCGATCCACGGGCAGCACGAGTTCGTGGTGCACGACGCCCACGCCGACCCTCGGTTCCACGACAACCCGCTGGTGACCGGCGCACCGTACATCCGCTTCTACGCCGGGGTGCCGGTGACGTCGTCGAGCGGGCTGGCGCTCGGCTCGCTGTGCGTGCTGGACACCGAACCCCGCGAATTGACCGACGAAGACCGCGCGATGCTGCGCGACCTCGCCGCGCTGGTGAACCGGGAACTCCACCTGCGCGAGACGCTCCACCATGCAAGACACAGTTCGCGCACCACCCGGGCGGCGCTGGCCCGCACGGAGGCGCGCTTCCGCGGCGTGTTCGAGCAGGCCGCGGTGGGCATGGCCGTGGTGGCGCTGGACGGGCGTTGGCTGCAGGTCAACCAGACCCTGGCCGACATCGTCGGCTACCCCGCGTCGCAACTGCTGGAGATGACCTTCCAGGACATCACCGTGCCCGAAGACCTGGAGACCGACCTGGCGCTGGCCGCCCGCGTCTGCAAGGGCGAGCAGAGCACCTATTCGCTCGAGAAGCGCTATATGCACGCCGAAGGCCACGTGGTGTGGGTCAACCTGTCGGTGTCTGCGGCGTTGGACGACCAGGGGCGCCCCACCCACTTCATTGCGGTCATCGAAGACATTCAGGCGCGCAAGGCCGCCGAACTCGCTCTGCAGGCGCTGCGGCAGACGCTCGAAGACAAGGTGGCCGAGCGCACCCGCGCGCTGCACGCCCGCGAAAGCCAGATGCGCGCGGTGCTGGAGCATGCCAACGACGCCTACATCTGCATCGACGAACACGGGGTGATCTGCGAGTGGAACCGCAAGGCCGAGCAGCTGTTCGGGTGGCGCCGCGACGAGGCGCTGGGCCTGCGCATCGACGAGACCATCGTCCCGCACGAGTTGCGGTCTGCACACCGCGGCAGCCTGGCGCGCACTTCCCTCGGGGCACCGGACAGCGGCCGGGTCAACCGGCGGGTCGAGCTTACGGCCCTGACGCGCGATGGCCGCACGCTGCCGGTCGAGGTCAGCCTCGGTGCGGTGCCCTGTGACGGGCGAACGCTGTACTGCGCATTTCTGCACGACATCTCGGAGCGCAAGGCCATGCTGCGCACCCTGGAAGAGCAGGCGCTGCGTGACCCGCTGACCGGGCTGCCCAATCGGCGCGAACTGATCTCGGAGATGCCCAAGGCCATGGCCCGGGCAGACCGATCCGAGCACCACATGGCCGTGATCTTTCTGGATCTGGACGGCTTCAAGCAGATCAACGACACGCTGGGCCACGAGGTGGGTGACCGGGTGCTGTGCACGTTTGCGAACCGCCTGCAGAGCAGTGTGCGCGAGACCGACACGGTCGCACGGCTGGCGGGCGACGAGTTCGTGGTGCTGTTCGAGGGCCTGTACACCCCGGTGATCGACGAAGAGCTGATCACCTTGCTGGATGAGCGCCTGAGCGCCCCGCTCGAGATCGACGGGCACGACATCCCCGTGTCGGCCAGCATCGGGGTGCAGATCTACTCACCCGGCAGCACCAGCTCGGTCGAAGAGCTGCTGGACCGCGCAGACAAGGCCATGTACGAGGTCAAGCACGCGGCCCGGGATGCGCTGCGCAAGCTCGCAGCCTGAGCCCGTGTCGCGACGGGGTCAGCTCAACAGGTGATCCACTGGCTCGACCACGGGCGGCAGGTCGCGCTCGCCCAGCAACTCCAGCACCGAGGCCTCGATGCCCGATGACAGGGCGAGCAGCGGCAGGTCGTTGGGCTCCACGCCGAACGGGTCTTCGATCTCGTCGCTCAGGGCCTCGATGGCGAAGAAAGTGTAGGCCACGAAGGCGACCATCAGCGGCGTCATGAACCCGATGGCGTCCAGCAGCCCGAAGGGCAGCATCAGGCAGTACAGGTACACCGTGCGGTGCAGGATCACCGAGTAGGTGAAGGGCAGGGGGGTGAAGGCAATGCGCTCGCACCCGCCAAAGGCTTCGTTGAGGCCGCCCAGGCTGCGGTCCAGCTCCACCGCCTGCACGCTGTCGATGCGCCCTTGCTCCCGCAGCGAGGCCACTCGGGCCGCCAGCCACGCGAGGACCTGCATGGGCGGCACGCGGCGGTCCCTCAGCATGGGCCACACCTCCGGCGGCAGCAGCCGCTGCATCTCGGCGGTGGCATCGGTGCGACGCAGGTGGTGGCGTGTGCCGTGCACGAAGGCCGCCACAGCGCGGGCCAGAGGCAGGGCGTCGGGCACGTTCGAGCTGATCAGCTGCCGTGTGAAGCCGCGGCTGTCGACCAGCAGCTTGCCCCAGAGCTTGCGTGCTTCCCAGTAGCGGTCGTAGCTGGCGCTGTTGCGAAAGCCGAGAAAGATGGCCAGCGCGACACCGACCAGCGAGAAAGGCACGGTGGTCAGCGTGACCTTCCAGTGCAGCAATTCGCCATGAAAGATCACGACGATGATGGAGATGGCGGTGACCACCATCAGCTGGGGCAGGATGCGCAGGATGATGGAGCCGCGCCAGACGAAAAGCATGCGCAGCCAATTGGGGCGAGGGCGGACGATCAAGCAAAAACTCCGAGGGGACGGCAGGGAGATTGTCGCTCAGGCATCCCTTGGGCCGGGGCCTATCATGTGCGCTTGTCCTGATCCCTTGCACCATGACCGTTGCCATCCCCAGCCTGTCGGGCGTCTCGCCGTTCTGGAGCGCGGGCGTTGCCGACCTGAGCCCCTACACCCCCGGCGAGCAGCCGCAGATCGCCGGCCTGATCAAGCTCAACACCAACGAGCACCCGTACGGGCCTTCGCCGGCCGCCCTCGAGGCCATCCGCCATGCCACCGGCGACGCCCTGCGTCTCTACCCCGACCCGGATGCCACGGCGCTCAAGCAGGCGGTGGCCCGGCGGCATGGGCTGGATGCCAGCCAGGTGTTCGTGGGCAACGGCTCGGACGAGGTGCTGGCCCATGTGTTCCGCGCGCTGTTGCGGCATGGCCGGCCGGTGCTCACGCCGGACATCGGCTACAGCTTCTACCCGGTGTACGCGCGGCTCTTCGACATCGCCTTGCAGCCCGTGCCGCTGCGCGCAGACTTCTCGGTGGACCCGGCGGATTACGTCGAGCCCAATGGCGGCATCGTGATCGCCAACCCGAACGCCCCTACCGGCTGCGCGCTGGAACTGAGCGCGATCCGGGCCCTTCTCGAAGCGCACCCGAAGTCGGTCGTGGTCGTCGACGAGGCCTATGTCGACTTCGGTGCCGAGTCGGCCGTGTCGCTCGTGCCAGCCTATCCCAACCTGCTGGTGGTGCAGACGCTGTCGAAGTCGCGCTCGCTGGCGGGGCTGCGCGTGGGCTTTGCCATCGGCCACCCGGCCTTGATCGAAGGGCTGGAGCGCATCAAAGGCTGTTTCAACTCTTACCCCCTTGATCGCCTGGCGCAGGCCGGTGCGGTGGCCGCACTGGAAGACGAGGCCTGGTTCGAGCAGACGCGGCGCCAAGTGATGGCGGCCCGTTCGGTGCTGAGCCAGGGGCTGGTCGACCTCGGGTTCGAGGTTTTGCCCTCGCAAGCCAACTTTGTCTTTGCGCGGCACCCTGCGCATGCCGGGCCGGCGCTGCTGGCTGCGCTGCGGCAGCGTCGCATTCTGGTGCGCCAGTTCGACAAGCCGCGCATTGCCGATTTCCTGCGGATCACCGTGGGCACGCCCGAGCAGGTGTCGACCTTGCTTGATGCGCTGGCGGCCATCGTCGGCCGTGGATGACATGCGCCTGATCTGACCGGGCTCAAGGGCTGCCCGGCCGCGTCAAGCGCGCTTCACCGGCTTCTGTTAACTTCGCGGGCCCGGATTCCACTGAGGAGAGCGCCCTTGTCCAGCCTGACGGACCGTCTGCACGACCTGACCGACGCCCAGCTGCGTGGCATGCGCCGTGGCGTCGAGAAAGAAGGCCTGCGCACCGATGCACAGGGCAGGCTGGTGCACACGCCGCATCCGCAGGCGCTCGGCTCGGCGCTCACCCACCCGCACATCACCACGGATTTCAGCGAATCGCAGCTCGAGTTGGTGACCGGCGTGCATGACAGCGCGCAGGCCTGCGTCGACGAGCTCACCGAGGTGCATCGCTTCGTGCACCACGTGCTGCAACCCGCTGGCGAGCAGATGTGGTCGGCCAGCATGCCCAGCGAGCTGCCAGCCGACGCCGACATCCCCATCGGGCAGTACGGCAGCTCGAATGTGGGACGGGCCAAGACCGTGTACCGCCATGGTCTGGCGCACCGCTATGGCCCGCGCATGCAGACGATTTCCGGCATCCACTACAACTGGTCCTTTCCGGGGCTGGACAGTGACGCCTACTTCGGCCTGATCCGCAACTTCCGCCGCCATGCCTTCGTGCTGCTGACGCTGTTCGGCGCGTCGCCCGCCGTGCCCGCCCACTTTGTGGACGGGCTGGAGCACGGTTTGCAGCCACTGGGCCGCGACACGCTGGGCCTGCCGCACGCCACCTCGCTGCGCATGGGGCGGCTGGGCTACCAGAGCGACGCGCAGAGCGCGCTGTGCGTGAGCTACAACGGACTGGACGGCTATGCGGCCTCGCTGCACGACGCGCTGGTGAGGCCCTACCCGGCCTACGAAGCCATCGGCATCCAGGACGGGCAGGGCGGCTATCGCCAGCTCAGCACCTCGCTGCTGCAGATCGAGAACGAGTTCTACAGCGCCATTCGTCCGAAGCGGGTGATCTTTCCAGGCGAGCGGCCCTTGCACGCCTTGCGCGAGCGGGGCGTCGAGTACGTCGAAGTCCGCTGCATGGACTTGCAGCCCTTCCTGCCGGTGGGCATCGACGCCGACACCATGCGGATGCTCGACATGTTCCTGCTGCACTGCCTGCTGAGCGACAGCCCGCCCGACACGCCGCAGGAGATCGCTGCACTGGCACGCAACCAGCAGCTGACTGCATCGCGCGGCCGCGAGCCGGGCCTGTGCCTGACCCGGCGCGGCGAGCCAGTTGTGCTGTTGGATTGGGCGGCCGAGGTGCTGCGTGGCTGCGAGCCGATCGCCCGCCGCCTCGACGCCTTGAACGGCGGCGACGACCATGCCCGTGTGCTGGCGGGCGCGCTGGCCCAGCTGGCAGCGCCCGACACCCTGCCTTCCGCCCGCGTGTTGCAGGCCATGGCCGATGTGCCGGAGGGAGGCCATGTCGCGCTGGTGCAGGCGCTGTCTGCCCAGGCCCAGGCCGCCTTGCTGGCTCATCCCTTGAGCCAGAGCCGCCTGCGCGAGCTGTCTGCCGAAGCCGAGGCTTCGCACGCCGAACAGGCCCGGATCGAGGCCGCCGACTCCATGCCGTTCGAGGTCTATCGGCAGGCCTATCTGTCGCCCGATCGGCTGGGCCTGGGCGTGAAGCCCGGCCGCTGAAGCTGGCCGACCAGGCTCAATCGGTCAGCAGGCGGGGTTGGGCCACTGTGCCTGGATCTGCTCGATCCCGGCCAGCACCTCGGGCGAGAGCACCAGGTCGATGCTGGCGATGTTGGTCTGCAGTTGCGCCATCGTCGTCGCCCCGATGATGTTGGCGGTGACGAAATCCCGGCTGTTGACGAAAGCCAGCGCAGCCTGGGCCGGGTCCAGCCCATGTTCGCGGAACAGGGCCACATACGCCGCGGTGGCCGCCGTGATGCCCGGCTCGTTGTAGCGCGTGAAACGCTCGAACCGCGTCAGGCGGGCGCCCTCGGGCCGGGCGCCGTTCAGGTACTTGCCGCTCAGCACGCCGAAGGCCAGCGGCGAGTAGGCCAGCAGGCCGCATTCTTCGCGCAGTGCGATCTCCGATAGCCCCAGCTCGAAGTGCCGGTTCACCAGGCTGTAGGCGTTCTGGATGCTGGCCGCCCGTGGCAGGCCCTTGTAATCGGCCAGCGTGAGGAAGCGGCTCAGGCCCCAGGGCGTCTCGTTCGATACGCCGAAGTGCCGGATCTTGCCAGCCTGCACCAGGCCCTGCAGGGCGTCCAGCGTTTCTTCAATCGGCACGGTGTCCTCATCCGGCCTGTGCGCGTAGCTGCGCTGGCCGAAGATGGGGGCTGTGCGGTCGGGCCAGTGCAACTGGTACAGGTCGATGTGGTCGGTCTGTAGGCGGTGCAGGCTGGCGTTCACCGCCTCTTCCAGGTTGGCGCGGGTGAAGTTCAGTCGCCCGTCGCGCACGTGCGAAGGGCGGCCCGGCTGCCGCGAGGGGCCGGTGGCCTTGGTGGCCAGCACGATGTCCTGGCGCCGCCCGGTCTTCTTCAGCCAGGTGCCGATGTACTGCTCGGTGCGGCCCTGGGTTTCGGCGCGCGGCGGCACCGGGTACATCTCGGCCGTGTCGATGAAGTTGACGCCGGCGGCCAGCGCCGCGTCGAGTTGTGCGTGGGCTTCGGCCTCGGTGTTCTGTTCGCCCCAGGTCATGGTGCCCAGCGCGATGACGCTGACTTGGAGGCCAGTGCGGCCCAGCGGACGGTATTGCATGGTGGGTGTCGGTGCGTTTGGCGTGGTCGCCCGTCAGGTTGCGGGCAACCGCCGAGTTTGACGCATGCCAGCACCCGGTGCCGCGACGCCGCACAAAGCCCCGTGCGCACACCGGCCTGGCTCCGTGAAAGTACCGAGTCTGCCAGCGCGCCATCGTCCTACATTGAAGCTGTCCTTCGGTTTGCCTGGCGGCGCCCGCTCACAAGGCGGTGTGCCCGTGAACGATCTTCCTGACCCGGGAGGCCCGATATGAATGCACCGTTGCCGGCCGATGTGCGCCGCGCGCTGTCCACCCTGACGCTGGACGACAAGTACACCCTTGAGCGCGGCCCCGCTTTCATGAGCGGCATTCAGGCGCTGGTGCGCCTGCCCTTGCTGCAGCACACGCGCGATGCCCAGGCCGGGCTGCGCACAGCGGGCTTCATCAGTGGCTACCGGGGCTCGCCCCTGGGGGGCTACGACCAGGCCCTCTGGCAGGCGCGCGAGCACCTCAAGGCCCACCACATCGTCTTCCAGCCCGGCGTGAACGAAGAGCTGGCGGCCACGGCCGTGTGGGGCTCGCAGCAACTGCACCTCGGGCCCGGCCCCCACCACGTCGACGGCGTCTTCGGCATCTGGTACGGCAAGGGCCCGGGCGTGGACCGCAGCGTTGACGTCTTCAAGCACGCCAACATGGCGGGCACGGCGCCGCTCGGGGGCGTGGTGGCTGTGGCGGGTGATGACCATGTGGCAAAGAGTTCCTCGGTGGCGCACCAGAGCGACCACGTCTTCAAGGCCTGCGGCTTCCCCGTCTTTTTCCCCAGCAGCGTGCAGGAGATCCTCGACCTGGGGCTGCACGCCCTGGCCATGAGCCGCTACGCAGGGGTGTGGACGGCGCTCAAGACCATCCAGGAAGTGGTCGAATCCTCCACCACCGTGCAGGTCGACCCCGACCGCGTGCAGATCGCGCTGCCCGATGACTTCGCGATGCCGGAAGGGGGTGTCCACATCCGCTGGCCCGACTCGCCCCTGGAGCAGGAAGCCCGGCTGATGGACCACAAGTGGTACGCGGCCCTGGCCTACGTGCGAGCCAACCGCCTCAACCACACGGTGATCGACAGCCCGAACGCCCGGCTGGGCCTGATTGCCAGCGGCAAGGCCTGGAACGACCTGCGCCAGGCGCTGTTCGACCTGGGGCTGGACGATGCCACCTGCACGCGCATCGGGCTGCGGGTGCACAAGGTGGCCGTGGTGTGGCCGCTGGAAGCCAGCATCACCCGCGCGTTCGCCACGGGGCTGCAGGAGATCCTGGTGATCGAGGAAAAGCGCCAGGTCATCGAGTACCAGCTCAAGGAGCAGCTCTACAACTGGCGCGAAGACGTGCGCCCCAATGTACTGGGCAAGTTCAGCGAACCCGAGGGCGACTTCACCGGGGGCGAGTGGTCGGTGGCCAACCCGGCCTCGCGCTGGTTGCTGCGGGCCAAGGCCGACCTCAACCCGGCGCTCATTGCCCGGGCCGTGGCCCAGCGCATCGAGCGCCTGGGCCTGCTCGACGGGCACGACCCGGCGCTGCGCGCCCGCATGGCCGAGCGCCTGCGCGTGATCGATGCCAAGGAGCAGGCCCTGGCCGCCCAGGGCGCCTCGGCCGAACGTGCGCCGTGGTTCTGCAGTGGCTGCCCGCACAACACCTCCACCCGCGTGCCGGAAGGCTCGCGCGCCATGGCCGGCATCGGCTGCCACTACATGGCGCTGTGGATGAACCGGCAGACCAGCATGGTCACGCAGATGGGCGGCGAGGGTGTGGGCTGGGTGGGGCAGGCGCCGTTCACCGACGAGCCGCACGTGTTTGTCAACCTGGGGGATGGCACCTACTTCCACTCGGGGCTGCTGGCCATTCGGCAGTCGGTGGCGGCGCACGTCAACGTCACGTACAAGATTCTGGTGAACGACGCGGTGGCCATGACAGGCGGCCAGCCGCTCGACGGGCAGCTCAGCGTGGCCGCGATGACCCGTGAGTTGCAGGCCGAGGGCGTGCGCCGCATCGTCGTGGTGAGCGACGCCCCCGAGCGCCACACCCGCACGCCGGACATGGCACCCGGCGTGACCGTGCACCACCGTGACGAGCTGGAAGCCCTGCAGCGCAGCCTGCGCGACGAGCCGGGCTGCACCGCCATCGTCTACGAGCAGACCTGCGCCACCGAGAAGCGGCGGCGTCGCAAGCGCGGCAAGCTGCCGGCCCTGCAACGCCGCGTGGTCATCAACGAAGCCGTGTGCGAGGGCTGTGGCGACTGCGCGGTGCAGTCCAACTGCCTCAGCGTCGAGCCGGTGGAAACGCCGCTGGGCCGCAAGCGCCGCATCAACCAGAGCAGCTGCAACCAGGATTTTTCCTGCCTGAACGGACTGTGCCCCAGCCTCGTCACGGTGGAGGGCGGGCGCTTGCGTGCGCCGTCGCCGCAGGCCGGGCTGCCGGATCTCGCAGCGCTGCCGTCGCTGCCTGATCCCGATGTGCCGGCCGCGCCACAGGCCTGGGGCATCGTGGTGGCTGGCATCGGGGGCACGGGCGTCATCACCATTGGCCAGCTGCTCGGCATGGCGGCCCACATGGAAGGCAAGGGCGTCATCACCCAGGAGGCGGCCGGCCTGGCCCAGAAGGGCGGCGCCACCTGGAGCCATGTGCAGATTGCGGACGACCCCGCCGGCATCCATACCACGCGGGTGGGCATGGCGGAGGCCGATCTGCTGATTGCCTGCGATCCAATCGTGGCGGCCCATGCACAGACCCAGGCCGTGCTGTGTGAGGGGCGCACCCATGTGGCGCTCAACACGCACCACACGCCCACCGCGGCGTTGATGCAGGATGCAGGCTGGCAGTTCGCTGGTGCCGCCTGCGAGAGCCAGATCGAGGGCGCCGTGGGTGCGGGCCGCACAGTCAAGGTCGATGCGGTGCAACTGGCCGAGCGCATGCTGGGTGATGCGATCTATGCCAACCCAATGATGCTGGGCCTGGCCTGGCAGCGCGGCTGGGTGCCGCTGCAGGGCACCACGTTGCGGCGCGCCATCGAACTCAATGGCGTGCAGGTGGAGAAGAACCTGGCCGCCTTCGAATGGGGACGGCATGTGGCGCACGACCCGGTGGGGGTGGCCCGCCTGCTGGCGCCCACGCGCACGGTGCAGTGGGCGGCCGGGCGTCGGCCCGACAGCGAGCCGCTCGACACCGTGCTGAGCCGCCATGCTGCCTGGCTGCGCGAGTACCAGGACGAAGCCTATGCGGCGCGCTACATCGCCCGCATCGAGTCGTTGCGGCAGGCCGAGGCCGCGCTGGGCAGCAACCGGGTGACCCGTGTGGCAGCGCGGCAATTGGCCCGCCTCATGGCCTACAAGGACGAGTATGAGGTGGCCCGGCTCCTGACTTCGCCGGCCTTCAAGCGGCAGCTGGAGGCGCAGTTCGAGGGCGACTACCGCGTGGTCTGGCACCTGGCGCCGCCGGGGCTCGGACGCCTGGGGGGCGGGCGGATGGTGGCCGGCACGTGGCGGCCAGCCAAGCACGCGTTCGGCGCGGGCTGGCAGATGCTGATGGCGGGCTTGTCCCGGCTCAAGGTCCTGCGTCACCGCTGGTATGACCCATTCGGCTGGACGGCCGACCGCCGCGAAGACCGGGCGGTGCTGGCCCGCTTTGAGCGGCTGGTGGACCAGTGCGCGGCCACGCTCACGCCGCAGACGCTGGATCAGGCCGTGAGCCTGTTGTCGGTGGCTGACCGCATCAAGGGCTTTGGGGTGGTGCGCCATGCGCAGGTGCAATCGGCCATGGCCGAGTGGGATCGTATGGCGCAACCCGCTGCAACGGGCTGCGCGGTGGACAGCCGCTCAGCGAGCACATCGCGCTCCTGATCTGGCAGCGGAGGCAGCAGATCGGCTAAGGTGCCGGGATGCACCCGCCTGCCAGATCCATTTTCCCTTCCGACTCGCGCCGCCTGCAAGGCCTGGCCTTTGCGCTGGCTGGGGCCGTCGCGTTTTCCGGAAAAGCCATCCTCGCCAAGCTCATGTACCGGACGGGCGCCGATGCCTTCGCGGTGATCGGCCTGCGCATGGCCATGGCCCTGCCGCTCTTCCTGGTCATCGCGTGGTGGACGGGGCGCTCAGGGCAGGGCGCCGCCCCGCGCGTGCCCCTCAGCCGCCGTGAGCGCTGGCAGATCGCGGGCCTCGGCTTCTGCGGCTATTACCTGGCCAGCACCTTCGATTTTCTCGGCCTGCAGTACATCAGCGCCGCGCTCGAGCGCGCCATCCTCTATCTCAACCCGGCCATCGTGCTGCTGCTGTCGGCGCTGTGGTTCCGTCAGCGGGTCAGCGTCGCCCAGGTGGTCGCCATGGCGCTGGCCTACGCGGGGGTCATGCTGGTGTGGGGACACGATCTGGATGTGGCCCACATGGCTGCCGCGTCGGCTGGCGGTGTGTCGCCGGGGCATGCGGTCGCCATCGGGAGCGTGCTGGTGTTCCTCAGTGCCACGGCGTATGCGCTGTACCTGATCGGCAGTGGCCGGCTGGTCGCACGGGTCGGCTCTGCGCGCCTCATCGGCCTGGCGTCATCCGTGGCCTGTGTGGTCACACTGGTGCAATGGGCGGTGGTGTGGCTGGGCAGCGGCGGGGCCATGGGCTCGCTGCAAGGCCTGCCGCTCGAGGTCTACACCATGTCGCTGCTGAACGCCACCGCGTGCACCGTGCTGCCCATGTGGTTCGTGATGCGCGGGGTGGCGCTGCTGGGCGCGTCGACCGCGTCGCAGATCGGCATGGTGGGCCCGCTGTCGACCATCTGGATGGCGTCCATCTGGCTGAACGAGCCCATCTCGACCCGGCTGCTGGCCGGGACGGCCGTTGTGGTCGTGGCGGTGCTGATGCTCGGCCGGCTGGGCGGCACGGCGCGCAAGGCCTGATCCCGTTCAGCGTTCTGTCTGCCGGGCGAGGGCCGCGACCAGACAGTCAACCTGCGCGGTGATGGCATCCGGCACGGCCACGCGGCCGGCCAGCATCGCGTCGATGTGGGCCGCGGTCACATCGGCGGCGTAGCCCTCGGGCAACTCGGGCAGGGCCGACAGCACGCCCTCCTGCGGCGACCGGGACAGCGCCTCGTCGCGCTCGCCCTCCAGGAACACCTCGAAGCGCGGCTGCCGGCGCGCGTCGGCCACCGGTTCGCCCTCGGTGCCACGCATCAGCAAGGCGTTGGCACGCACGCGCTGCAGGTAGCCCGTCAGCGAGTGCGCGTACTCCGGGTGCGTGTGGTTGACCACCCGCATGGCCGGCCGGCCCGATGCCGCGAACGGATCCAGCAGCTTCGCCACGGTGTGGCCCGGGTTGCGCAGGCCGATGGTCCAGCGCACGGCCAGCAGCTTCGCAAGGGCAGGGCACAGCGTCTCGGTGTCGATGAACGCGGGCTGCGCAGCCGCCCATGCTGCGGCCAGCGCGTCTTCGTTCTGCGCTCGGGCCCACCCCAGCGTGCGCCAGACCTCGGCCGTGGTCACGCGGGTTGGGTCGGCTGCCGGGCCGTGTACCAGCACGGCCACGCCCCGGCGCGCGAGCAATGCGGCCAGCAACGGCGTGAAGTTCGGCAGCTTGCGCGCGCCGTTGTACGAGGGCAGCACCACCGTGCCCCGGCTGCCCGGCACGCGCGCCGAAGCTGCAGTCAGGGGCACGCATCGGCGCAGCGTGGCCTGCACGAAGCCGTCCAGCTCTTCGGGCGTTTCACCCTTGATGCGCATGGCCAGGCAGAAGGCGCCGATCTCCAGGTCGGTCACCTGGTCGTCCAGCACCTGGCTCAGCAGGTCGTCGGCCTGCTCGGCGCTCAGGGGGCGGGCGCCGTCCTTGCCGCGGCCAATCACCTTGATGTAGGGGGCAATGCTCATGGGGGTCCGATCGTGAGGGGGCGGATCGATCCGCCCGGGCTCGCATTATCGGGCGACGGGATCTGGCCTGTTCAGCTCTGGGTCTCCGGCACCGGGTGCAGCTTCACCAGCTTGCGCAGGGCGGGGATGCACGAGCCACAGTTGGTGCCGCACTTCAGCTCGCCCTGCAGCCGCGCCAGGCGTTCGTCGTCGCTGCCCGGGCATTGGCTCAGCGCCGTGGTGATGGCCGATTCGCTCACATTGAAGCAGGTGCACACCTGCTTGCCTCGGGCCGCCATGGCCACCGGTGGCGTGCTGCCCGGCGCCAGCAGGGACCGGCCATACGCATCGGCCACCAGCCCGTCCTGCAGGAGCGGCCTCAGCCAGGCCTCCGAGCGGGTGTCACCGGCCAGCAGGCAGCCGATCAGGCGCAGGCCGTCCGCCTCGGGGCGCAGGCGCATGGCGCGATGCTGCCCACCGTGGGCATCGTCCAGTCGCATCACATCGTCGCCGTCCAGCTTCAGCAGGCCGCGCAACGCCGTCAGCACGGCGACATCCGCTGGCTGGGCGGCCGCGGCCCGGAACAGCACCCCCACCTCATGCGCCCCGTCCGCACCCTCGCGCCCAAAGGGCACACAACTGCTGAATGCGAAGGCACCCATCAGGGGCTTGAGCGCCTCGCGAACTGCCAGCGCCTGCTCGGCGGGCAACCAGGCCAGGCCCAGCACCCGCCATGGCAGGGTGACGGGCGCCAAGTGCACAGCCGCGTGCTTCAACTCGGGTTGGCGTGAGGTCGGGCATCCAAGCGGTTGGGTCAGGCTGTTCACGCCGGCCACCGTGGCGCCTGTTTCCGCCTTGCCGCCCAGGTATTCCGGGCCCCAGTGCATGGCGATGTAGGCCTGGCTCGGCGCGATCGCGTCCGACGCCTGCGCCGGGATGACGAGGGCACCCCGCCGCGAGCGCACCTGCACCAGGTCGCCCTCCGCCAGCCCCAGGCGCCGCATGTCGTCCCGGTGCATTTCGACGGCCGGTTCACTGACGTGGCCAAACAGTCGGCCGAGCGTGCCCGTGCGGCTCATGCCGTGCCATTGGTCGCGCAGCCGTCCGGTGTTCAGGCTGAAGGGGTAATCGGCATCGCAGGGTTCAGCCACGGGCGCATAGGCCACCGCGGCAAAGCGCGCGCGGCCATTGGTCGTCGGGAACACGCCGTCGGCATACAGCCGCTCGGCACCCTGCGTCGCACCGTCCGGCATCGGCCATTGCTGAGGGCCTTGTGTCTCCAGCAGGTGGTAACTCAGCCCCGTGATGTCGAGGTCACGCCCGCGTGTGGAGGCTCGGTGCTCCACCCACACCGATTCGGGCGTGGTGTAAGGAAAGAGCGTGCGCGTGCCGGGACGGTAACGGGCAGTGCGTTCCGGCAGCCGTGCTTCCAGCCTGCGGCCGAAGTCCGTGAAGATGAACCAGTCGTGACGCGCCTCCCCGGCCGGGGGGACGGCAGGCCGCACCCGGCTGATGCGGCGTTCGCTGTTGGTCACCGTGCCATCCTTTTCTCCCCAGGTGGTGGCCGGCAAGAGCAGGTCCGCATGAGCGCAGGTGGCCGTGGTGGCAAAGGCTTCCTGCACGACCACGAAATCGACGCGTTCCAGCGCGCGGCGCACCGTGGCCTGGTCCGGCATCGAGTGGGCCGGGTTCGTGCACGCAATCCACAGCGCCTTGATCTCACCGCGTGCCGCGGCTTCAAACATGTCAACCGCCGTGAGGCCCGGCTGCTCGGGCACCCTGTCGACGCCCCACAGCGCGGCCACCTCCTCGCGGTGGCGGGCGTTGCCCAGATCGCGGTGGGCGCTCAGCAGGTTCGCCATGCCGCCCACCTCCCGGCCCCCCATGGCATTGGGCTGACCGGTCAGCGAGAAAGGCCCCGCGCCCGGCTTGCCGATCTGCCCGGTGGCCAGATGCAGGTTGATCAGCGCCGCGTTCTTGTCTGTTCCTCGGGTGCTCTGGTTCAACCCCTGGCAGTAGAGCGACAGCGTCGGTGTGTGGCCCCCGAACCAGCGGGCCGCCTGCAGCAGATCGTCCAGCGGGATGCCGCAGAGGGCCGCCGCCGCGGCGGGCGAGCACCCCCGGGCCGCCGCGCACAGCGCATCGAACCCGTCGGTGTGGGCGTCGATGAAACCCTTGTCGACCAGGCCTTCCTGCAGCAACACGTTCAGCATGCCGTGGAACAAGGCCACATCCGTACCCGGCTGGATGGGCAGGAACAGGTCGGCCATCTCGGCGGTTTCGGTGCGGCGCGGGTCGGCCACGATGAGCTTCAGCGCCGGATTCGCCTTGCGCGCGTCTTCGATGCGCCGGAACAGAATGGGGTGCGCCCAGGCCGTGTTGGCACCCACGATGAACAGCGTCTGGGCATGCCGGACGTCGTCATAACAGGCCGGCGGCGCATCTGCGCCCAGCGTGGCCTTGTAGCCGGCCACGGCGCTGCTCATGCACAGGCGCGAATTGGTGTCGAGGTTGTTCGTGCCGATCAGCCCCTTCACCAGCTTGTTGAGCACGTAATAGTCCTCGGTCAGCAACTGGCCCGAGCCATAGAAGCCGACCGCCTGCGGGCCATGCTCGCGGATCGCTTGCGCAAAGCGGTCTGCGGCCTGCTCCAGTGCCGCTTCCCAGCCAATGGCTTGCGGTGCACCGCCGCGCTGCGCCCGGGCCATGGGTGTCAGCAGCCGCGCCTGACGGGTCACGTGCTCGGCGGCGGTCAGGTGCAGTGTGCTGCCCTTGGTGCACAGGCGGCCTGAATTGGCCGGGTGCCGGGGGTCGCCCTGCACGTCGACGATGCGGCCCTCGCGGGTTGAGACGATCACCCCGCAGCCGGTGCCGCAGTAAGGGCATGTGGTGCGGGTCTGGATGTCGGGCGGGGCAGAGGGGCTCATGGTGGCTAGAAGAAAACCAGGTCTCAGCGGGCACCACCCTGCTTTGGAGTGGTGTCGTGTCGGGGGACAAACGCAGGCGGGGCTGCGGCGGGCGGCACGCGCCGCGGCGTTCAGGCAGCCAGGCGCTCGGGCGCGGCGCCCATGTCGTTCGCCGGCTCGCCCATCGCTTCCTGGGCCTCTGCAGGCTCGCCAAACATCAACTGTGCGCGCAGGTGCGCCACATTCGCGCCTTCCCGAATCAGTCGGAAGTACCAGCTGCCATCGGCGGTGTCGCCGTACAGGCACGCGCCCACCAGCCTGTCGTTCTTGAGCACCAGCTTCTTGTAGACACCACTGAACGGGTCGGTCAGTACGATCTCCTCCGTGCCGTCACCGCCCATGAACTGCCCTGCCGAGAACAGGTCGATGCCCGTGACTTTGAGCTTGGTGGACGTCTGCGAACCACCGTAGCGGCCAATGCCGAACTGCGCCAGATGCGTGGCGCACACGCGCCCCTGCTCGAACAAGGGCGCCACCAGCCCGTACGCCACACCCCGATGGGAAGCGCACTCGCCCACTGCGTAGATGCGCGGGTCGGTCAGTGTCTGCATCGTGTCGCTCACCGAGATCCCGCCGCGTCCATCGTGGTCGCACAGCAGGCCGATGCGTCGCGCCAGCTCGGTGTTCGGGCGGATGCCGGCCGCCATCACGACGAGGTCTGCCTGCACTTCGGTGCCATCCTTGAAGCGCACGGCTTTCACGCCGCCGTCGCCGCCGCCGCCCAGCAGCGCCTCGGTCTGCGCGCCAATGCGGAAGTGCAGGCCGCGCGCCTCCAGCGAGCGTTGCAGCATCGTGGCCGCCACCTGGTCCAGTTGCCGCTCCATCAGCCAGGGCGCAATGTGCACCACTGTCACCGTCATGCCGCGCAGCATCAGGCCGTTGGCGGCTTCCAGACCCAGCAGGCCGCCACCGATCACCACCGCATGCCGATGGGTGCGGGCGGCATCGATCATCCGGTTCGTGTCGGCTATGTCACGGTAGGCGATCACGCCGTCCAGTTCCTTGCCGGGCACGGGCAGGATGAAGGGGCTCGAGCCCGTGGCCAGCAGCAGCCGGTCGTAGGGCGCTTCGGTGCCGTCGTCGGCCACCACCACCCGGCGTCTGCGGTCCACCTCGACCACCCGGCGGTTCAGATGCAGGGTGATGCCGTGGTCGGCATACCAGCTCAGCGGGTTGAGGATGATTTCGTCGAGCGTCTGCTCGCCTGCCAGCACCGGCGACAGGAGAATCCGGTTGTAGTTCGGATGTGGCTCCGCACCGAACACCGTGATCTCGTACAGGTCCGGCGCCACCTTCAACAGTTCTTCGAGGGTGCGGACACCGGCCATGCCGTTGCCGACCATCACCAATTTCAGCTTGGCCATGCGCGCGCTCCGTCAGCGGGATTTCAGAATCGTTATGCACCTGGTCATGCAAGTACGGGGCCACCGGCTTGCGACCCTGTGCACCACGCCGGTTCCAGGCCGACCGCAGCGCGTTCCGCCCGCATGCACCGTGACTGGGCGGGAAACTTGCATTGCTCTTGCCCCGAGCAGGGCAGGGCACCAATCGGGTGCCGTGGGTTCGAATCCAACAAGAACTGAGACAGGCAATGAGTTTTGATGTCGAGATCGGGTATGCGAGCGGCCGTGGGCCGAGATCCGAGCTGGAGGACTTCGCGGGGGCCAGCCGCCCGGCACCCCACGAGATCAGCTGGGGCGTGGTCGCAGCCCTGGCCGACGGCGTCTCGGAGGGCGGGCTGGGCCGCGAGGCGGCGCAGAGCACCGTGATGAGTTTGCTGCGTGACTGGTACGCCACGCCGCCGACATGGGACACCACCGTCGCCCTCGACAGGCTGATTGCGGCGCAGAACGCATGGCTTGTCGCCCAAAACCGGCGCCGTCAGGGCGCAGGAACCGCGGACCGCGGTGAAGGCACCGGTCAGGCCGCGATGTGCACGCTCACGGCGCTGGTGCTGCGCGCTCATGGCTACACGCTGGCCCACGTCGGCGACAGCCGTGCTTACCTGCTTCGCGGAAATGACTGCGTCCAGCTGACGCAGGACCACACGCTGGGCCAGCGGGCCTTCCAGAATGGGCTGACACGCGCGGTCGGACTGGACGAGGGCTTGCGTGTCGATTACCAGGAAGGCGAGCTGCAGATCGGAGACACCTTCGTGCTGACCAGCGACGGCGTGCACGGCGTGCTCAAGCCGCGGGTGCTGCACGAGCTCGCTGCCGCTGGCACAGCCCAGGAAGCAAGCGAGTTGCTGGTCGCCCGCGCGCTGACCGCAGGCAGTCAGGACAACGCCACGGCGCTGGTCGTGCGCATCAACGGGCTCGACGTGGCGTCGCTCGACGACATGCGCCGACGAGGCCGACAGCTTCCCGTCCCGTCCCGGCTGCAGGAGGGAGAGCTCATCGACGGGCTGCGGGTCGAGGCCAGCATCTTCAACAACGGCGTGCATCGGGTCTATCGGGTGCGCAATCTGGCAACAGGCCACCTCCACGCCCTCAAGACCCTGCATGAAGCCCGAGCCAGTGATCCCGAAGAGCGCGCCATGCTTGCCCACGAGGCATGGCTGGGCGCACGCGTGTCCGAGCGCGGCGCGCGTGGGCTGCTTCATGTGACCGAGCCGGTCGATCCCAGCTTCTTCTACACCCTGTCAGACTGGCTTGAAGGCGAGAGCCTCGCTCAGTTGCTGAGCGACCGCACGCCGTTTCCCATCGCGGAAGTCGTCGCCGGGGTCACCATGCTTGCGCGTGCGCTGGGGCATCTGCACCAGCATGGTGTGATCCACCGCGACATCAAGCCAGAAAACCTGCATCGCGGACACGACGGCCAGTGGCGCATTCTGGACCTGGGCGCGGCATTGTCTGGCAAGGAGCCCGAGGCACTGCGGGTGCTGCATGCCGGCACGCCGAGCTTCATGAACCCCGAGCAGTGGGGGGATGACCCGGTCGCGGCGGCCGCTTCCCCACAGAGCGACCTCTTTGCGCTGGGCGTCTCGCTCTATCTCTGGCTGACCGGTCGGCTGCCCTACGGCGATGTCGAGCCCTACCAGCTGGCCCGATACCGGCGTGATCCCATCGCCCCCTCGCGATTCAGGCCCGATGTTCCCATCTGGCTCGACCACATCGTGCTGAAAGCCATTGCGCTGGATGCGCGGCAGCGCTTCGAGACCGCGGAAGAACTGGTGCTCGCCCTCGAGCGCGGCGCGTCCCGGCCGATCAACGCACCGCTCGCCTCACCGATGATGGCGCGTGACCCTGTCATGGCCTGGCGCATTGCCTTTGCCTGCTCGGCCCTGTTCAACGTGCTGCTGCTGTACTGGGCCCTCTTTCTGCCGCGCTGAACCGGCTCATCGCGCGGTCCGACGTGCACGCGGGCTGTTGAAGGCCGCCGCCGTGCTGCCAGTCGAGCGCGCGCGGCCCCCTTTCTCAGCCCAGGTGCGCGTCCAGCGAACCTGCATCACCCGCATCATCAGCAGCACGGCCACACCCAGCAGTGCGAAAGCCAGGAAGCCATAGAAGTACGTGCCCAGATGCTGCTTCGACAACCCCATCGCGTTCGGGATGAAGCCGCCGCCAAGCGCCCCCAGCTCACCGATCATCGAGCCCGCCACCGCCGTGGTGACCGGCCAGCGCAGCGGCACCAGCTGGAAGAGGGCGCCATTGCCTGCGCCGAGCGCGGCAAAGCACAGCATGAAGAGCAGGGTGGTGGGCGCCAGCTGCTGCCCCATCGTGCCGCACACCACCAGCGTGCAGACCACGAACACCAGCACGGCCGTCAGCGTGTTGATGCCGCCCCAGCGGTCCGACAGCCAGCCGCCCACGACCCGGGTGGCCGAGCCCATCAACGTTGCCAGCATGGTGAGCTGGCCGGCCTCCACCTTGGTGACGTGGAATTGGTCGTAGAAGTAGGTGGGCAGGAAGTTCGCCAGGCCGATGAACCCGCCGAAGGTGATGACGTAGATCAGGCTGAAGGCCCAGCCATCCTTCTCGAACAGGCAGGCGGTGTGCTCGCGCAGCGTCTGGTGTTCGCGGTCCGGCGGCTCCTTCGCGCAGACCGCCATCACCGCCATCGGCAGCAGCATCGTGAAGGCCGCCAGGCCATACACCGCCTGCCACCCGAACCGGGCCGCCAGCGGTGGGGCAAAGAGCACCGCGAGCACCGTGCCGCTGTTGCCCGCTCCCGCAATGCCCATGGCCAGCCCCTTGTAGCGCGGCGGGAACCAGCCCGATCCCAGTGAGAGCGCGATGCCGAAACTGCCGCCCGCGATGCCGAGCAGCACACCCATGGCGATCACCTCACTGTGGCTGTCCACGAAGAAGTAGCCGTAGGCGAGTGCGAGCATGATGAGCGCCATCTCGACCATGGCCGCGCTCTTGCGACCGATGTACTGCGACAGCAGACCGAGCGGAAAGCGCATCAGTGCCCCCGCCAGGATGGGCACCGAGATCATGAAGCCCTTCTCGGCCGGGCTCAGCGAGAACGTCTCGCTGATGAACGGCGCCATCGCACCGTTGAGCACCCAGATGGCGAACGTGAAATCGAAGTACAGGAAAGATGCGAGCAGGGTCGGCACGTGGCCCGACCTGAGAAAGGCCTTGTAATCTGACATGGAGTCCTCAGCAGCGTGTGCACCATCTTGGATGCACTGTTGTGTTGCACGCCCTGGAAGCGAGATGCATGCCAAGCGGCCGCACCGCCCGGGTGCGCGGGCCCACCTGCGGAAGGGCAGCGTCATCGGAGACAATCACACCTGTCAGAACAGGAGCATTGCATCCATGAGCATCAAGTCAGACCGCTGGATTCGCCGCATGGCTGAAGAGCACGGCATGATCGAGCCCTTCGAGCCAGGGCAGATCCGCCAGTCGGCCACGGGTCAGAAGATCGTGAGCTACGGCACGTCGAGCTACGGCTACGACATCCGCTGCGCCCCTGAGTTCAAGGTCTTCACCAACATCCACTCCACGGTGGTCGACCCGAAGAACTTCGACGAGAAAAGCTTTGTCGACATCAACAGCGACGTCTGCATCATCCCGCCCAACAGCTTCGCGCTGGCCCGCACGGTCGAGTACTTCCGCATTCCGCGCAACGTGCTGACCATCTGCCTGGGCAAAAGCACCTACGCCCGCTGCGGCATCATCGTGAACGTCACGCCCTTCGAGCCCGAGTGGGAGGGCTACGTCACGCTTGAATTCAGCAACACCACGCCGCTGCCCGCCAAGATTTACGCTGGCGAGGGCTGTGCCCAGGTTCTCTTTTTCGAGAGCGACGAGGTCTGCGAGACAAGTTACCGTGACCGAGGTGGCAAGTACCAGGGGCAACGTGGGGTGACCCTGCCTAAGACCTGAACCTGCGGCGCCGATAAAGAGGGGGGATCCACCCGTCCAGGCGTTGAGTGTTCTTAACGGAACGTTACAATCCCGGGCCGACCTGGACCGACACCGAGACGTACCAGGTCGCAACCGGGACTGCGTTGTTGACCGCGTCGGCAGACAAGAACAGGCAGTGGGTGGTCCCGGGTCCATGTGCCCGCACGGGAAGCGTCCGCGCTTCAGGGAGCCGGCGGTCGCGTGGTGACGTTCCTGCAGTACCACTCTTCCTGGGCCTTTTCCCCCATGCGCCGACCGCTTCAGTCTCCTGCGTTGATCAACGCGTTCTACGACAGCCTGCGTCCTGAGCAGCGCGACACCGCCCAGGCCATGCACAAGGCCATCGTGTCGGCCGCCCCGCTGCTGCGGCCGGAAGTGAAGTGGGGCAACCTGTGCTTCATGAACGATGGCGACAACGTGATGGCCATCGTGCTCTACAAGATGCACGCCCACCTGCAGATCTTCAACGGCGTGCAACTCGTCAGCGAATTCCCTGAGCTGGATGGCGCCGGCAAGGGCATGCGTCACATCAAGATCCGCTACCGCCAGCCCGTGAACGACCAGCTGGTGCGCGAACTGACACTGGCCTGCCTGCAGGCGTGGGGCCGGTCGTCTCCGCGTTGGGGTTAATCGCCCGGGTCGCCAGGGCCGCGTGGCCATGCTTGCTACGATGTGACCAAGATGTCCGCCTTGCACCTCATGAACGCCGATCTGCACTGTCACTCCAATGTGTCCGACGGCACGCTGCCGCCCGAGGCGGTGGCCGAGCGTGCCCACCGGAACGGCGTCGAGCTCTGGTCCCTGACGGACCACGACGAGGTGGGCGGCCAGCACCGCGCACGTGATGCGGCCCACGCCCTGGGCATGGACTACCTGCCGGGCACCGAGATCTCGGTGACGTTCGCGGACAAGACGGTGCACATCGTCGGGCTCGGTTTCGATCCCGACCATCCGGCACTGGTGGGGGGGCTGGCCGCCACGCGCGGAGGGCGCGAGCGCCGCGCCCGCGACATGGCCGATGACCTTGCCCGTGTGGGCATCCCCAACGCATTTGAAGGCGCGCTGAAGTACGTCGGCAACCCGGATCTCATCAGCCGAACCCACTTTGCCCGCTATCTCGTCGAGATCGGCATCTGCGCGGATCCCCATGAGGTCTTTCGACGCTATCTGACCGAAGGCAAACCCGGTTTCGTGCCACACCGCTGGGCGAAGCTGGGCGATGCTGTGCGCTGGATCGTGGAAGCCGGCGGTGCCGCCGTGGTGGCGCACCCCGCGCGCTATGACTTCACGCCCAACGAAGAGTACGCGCTCTTCGTCGAATTCAAATCGCATGGCGGCATCGGTGTGGAGGTCGTCACCGGCAGCCACACACCAGCCGAGTACCAACGCTACGCCGAAGTCGCCCGGGAGTTCGACCTGCTGGCATCGCGGGGCTCCGACTTCCACGACCCCACCGAAAGCCACACCGATCTCGGCACCTTGCCTGCGCTGCCGGGCTCCGTCACCCCGATCTGGGAGGCGCTCTCCCACCGTATCCTGCGCGCCTGACAGGGTGCCGCCGCCGCGCCGAGGCGCAAACGCGGTAGGCTATCGGGCTCATGGCCCAATACTTCGAAGTTCATCCGGAACACCCACAAGCCCGTCTGCTCAAGCAGGCGGCCGACATCCTGCACAAGGGCGGTGTCGTCGCGCTGCCCACCGACTCCAGCTACGCGCTGGTCTGTCACCTGGATGACAAGTCCGCGGTCGACCAGCTGCGGCGCATCCGGGGCGTGGACGAGCGGCATCACCTGACGCTGCTGTGCCGCGACCTCTCCGAGCTGGCCAGCTATGCCCGGGTCGACAACACCCAGTATCGCCTGCTCAAACTCGGCACCCCTGGCCCCTACACCTTCATCCTGGAGGCCACCAAGGAAGTGCCCCGTCGGGTCTCGCACCCCTCCCGGCGCACCATCGGCCTGCGCGTGCCCGAGCACGCCACCACCCAGGCGCTGCTGGAAATCCTCGGTCAGCCGCTGCTTGCCACCACGCTGATCCTGCCGGATCACGAAGACGCGTTGAACGACGCGCAGGAGATTCGTGCGGCACTGGAAAAGCGGATTCAGGCAGTGGTGGATGCGGGGGCGTGTCCGCTGGCCCCCACCACCGTCATCGACCTCACCAGCGGCACACCCGAAGTGCTGCGCGAGGGCCGAGGCGATCTGGCCCGTCTGGGTCTGGCCTGACTGCCCGCGTCAGCGAGCGGCAGATGCCGTGGAGGCGGACGGTCGCGGTGTGGCGGAGAGGGTGCGCGCCAGCCGGCTGGCGTCGAAACCCAGTTGCCATTCCCCCCGCACATGCATCAGCGGGACGCCCGGCGCCCCTTTGGCCTCGAAGCGGTCTCGACAGGTGGCCGATGTGTCGACATTGCACTCCTGCCAGGGTACCGCGTGGCGATCCAGCCAGTAGCGGGCCTGGGCGCAGTAAGGGCAGGTGAGGGTGGTGAACATCTCGATGTCCCCGGCGGCGGCCTCGGCTTTGACCGTGCGCACGATGCCCCGTTCACGCCACCACGACCAGCCCTGCGACAGGGCCGTGACCGAAGCCAGCACCACGATGAGGCTCACCCAGCCCCGACGTCCCAGGCTGCCGTGGGTCGGTTCGGGGGATGCTGACGGGGTGGGAGGCATGGGTGGCTGTGACGATCAGGCCTTGGGCGGCGCGGCCTTCTGCCCGAGTTTGCTTTCCTGACCGTTGAGCAGCTTGCGAATGTTGGCCGCATGCCGCCAGATCAGCAGGGCGCTCATCAGGATGACGCCGGCCGTCATGGGGCCTTGACCCCATCCCCACACCTGGATGGCGGGCGCCGAGACCGCTGCCACCAGCGCGGCCAGTGACGAGTAACGGAACACCGCCGCCACCGCCACCCAGACCAGCAACACCAGGCCGCCCAGGGCCGGGGCGAACCCCAGCAGCACGCCTGCGGCCGTGGCCACACCCTTGCCGCCCTCGAAGCGGAAGAACACCGGCCAGAGGTGCCCGATGAACGCACCCAGGCCGACCACGGTGACGACGAGTTCCGACAGGCCCAGCTGGTAGGCGACCGCCACAGGCACATAGCCCTTCAGCGCGTCGAACAGCAGTGTCAGGATGGCGGCGCCCTTGTTGCCCGAGCGCAGCACATTGGTGGCGCCGGGGTTGCCCGAGCCGTAGGTGCGGGGGTCGGCCAGCCCGAAGAGGCGGCTGACGATGACGGCAAAGGAAAGGGAGCCGATCAGGTAGGCGATGACTGCGCCCAAGGCACAGAGCAGGCTGGGATCGAGGCTGGCGAGGTTCATTCCGGAACGAGACGTTGGCAACAGGGCGCCAGTGTAGTGGCTGGGGCTCGCGGGCTGACGCCCCTGCGCCCCTGCGCCCCGGCATCAGGGGGCGGCGGGTTGTCCCGGCTCGCGCACGCGCCCGGTGCATCGCACAATCGCGTGTCATCCGTCACGTTGTCGGGCTTCGCCCCGCTCGCCCATGATCACTTACGACAAGCCTCCGATCTGGCGACGCGCCTGGGTGCGCCTCATTGCTGGCGTGCTGCTCGTCGCGCTGGTGACGGGGCTCGTCCTGTCGGGGCGCCAGGAGGGGCCTGTTGCACCGGCGCCGCCCAGCCGCGAGGGACTGGCGCCGCAGGCCCTCACGCCCACGCCGCCGCCCGTTGCCCTGCTGTCCCCACCCGAGGTCGACGCCGACGGACGCCCTGCCGACTTCAACCCGTCCGAGTGGGCCGCCCTGAAAGACGCCATGGCGCAGTCGGCCAATCCCCAGGCCGAGTTGCAGCGCGTGGTGGCCTATCTGCGTTTTCAGCGCGGCTTCGAGCAGTGGCAGGCCATGCAGGACCAGCCGGACACGGCGTTGCGGCGTCAACTGGGCCAGCGCTTGCTCGAACAGGTTCCGGAGCGCCTGCGTCAGGGTGAGTCCACCATGGGCGAAGCCTTGATGCTCAGCACAGCCTTGCTGGCCGATCTCGAGCCGGACGAGGCCCGGCGGCAGGTGCGTCTGGACGCGGCCCGGGCGGCGCTCGAAGCGGCTGCGCCCTTGCCCGACAAGGAGCAGCAGGCGCGCGAGGCGGCCCTGCTCGCCGAATACAAACGCCGCGAGGCTGCCATCGTCGCGGACTGGCAGGCGCGGCCCCCGACCGACCGCAGTCAGGCGCGCCTCGAGCAGGCGCTGGAAGCGGCACGCCGCGCGGTCTACGGTGGCCAGAACTGAGGCACGCCCAACGGGTTGGCGGGCCAGCGGCCGATAGAATGGGCCGCACATGCCTGCTTCTCTCTTGTCTTCGCGCCGCCTTCCCTGGGTGATCGCCGCGGTGGTGGCGGTGGTGCTGCTGTGGTGGCACGCCGCGATCCTCGCGCCGTTCGTGCTCAGCTTGGTGCTGGCCTATGTGTTGCAGCCCGCCGTGTTGCGGTTGCAACACTGGCGCGTGCCCCGCGCCCTCGCCATCGGCCTGTGTCTGCTGGCGGTGCTGCTCGTGGCTGCCACGGTGTTCGTGCTGCTCGTGCCCATCGTGTCCAAGCTGACCCCGATGCTCCGCGAACAGTTGCCCGACCTGCTGGTGGGCGTGTGGGGGCGCGTCGTGCCGTGGCTGAGCCAGTTCGGGCTCAGCGTGCCGGCCACCGCCGAAGAACTGAAGACCTGGATGGTTGGTTTCATGCAGGACCACGTCTCGCAATGGGGCGGCGCCATCTGGAAGTCGGTGCTGGCCGGCGGGGGCGGCCTGATGTCGGTGGCGGGCATGGCGCTGCTCGTGCCGATGCTTGCGTTCTACTGGCTGCTCGATTGGGATCGGTTGGGCCGCCAGTGGGCCTCTCTGGTGCCACCGCACTGGCGTGAGCCGGGCCATGCCGTGATGGCGGAATGCGATGAGCTGTTCGGTCAGTACCTGCGAGGGCAGCTCATCGTCATGGGCGTCCTGGCGGTCTATTACAGCGTCGGGCTGTCGCTGTTCGGCTTCAGCCTGGCCCTGCCGATCGGCGTCTTCACCGGCCTCGCCGTCTGCATTCCCTATCTGGGTTTCGGCCTTGGCATGGTGCTGGCCGTGCTGGCCGGTCTGCTGCAGTTCGGCAACGGCGAGCAGGGTGTGCTGTGGCCCCTGCTTGGCGTGGGCGTGGTCTACGGCCTGGGTCAGGTCGTCGAGAGCTTCTTCCTCACGCCCCGGCTGGTGGGCGAGCGCATCGGCCTGCATCCCTTGGGTGTCATCTTCGCGTTGATGCTGTTCGGTCAGTGGATGGGCTTCTGGGGCCTGCTGATCGCCTTGCCCGTGTCCGCGCTGGCAATGGTGCTGGGTCGTCGTGCCTTCGTGGCCTGGCAGGCATCGCGCCTGTACCGGGCCGATTGATCCGCATGGATCTGGTCTGTCTGCTGTCAACATGAGTCACCTGGACTCGCTGCTGAGTCGTTCTTCGGGTGTGCAGCCCATGCGCCAGATTCCGCTGGATCTGGGGCCCGCTGTCGTCCAGACCCTCGACGATTTCGTCGACGGGCCCAATGCCGACCTGCTGGCCTGGCTGCGTGCCTGGCCAGCCGTCAGCGGGCCGGTCTCGCCTGCCTACCTGTGGGGCGCCGCGGGCTCGGGCAAGACGCACCTGATGCGCGCCATGGTCGAGCACGCGCTCGGCAAGGGATTCGGCGTCGTGTGGCTCAACGCGCAGACCTGCCAGATGTGGGACGCGGCCGACCCGATGTCGCCCACGCTGGCCCTGATCGACGAGTGCGACCAGCTCGACGCCGACCATCAGCATCTCGCCTTCAACCTCTTCATCGAGTCGGCCAGCCCCTCGAACCCGACCGAGGCCGGCCCGCTTTTCATCATGGCCGCGGGCAACGTGCCCCCGGTCGACCTGCCCGTGCGCGACGACCTGCGCACCCGCCTGGGATGGGGCCTCATCTTTGCGCTGAGCCCGCTCGACGAAGCCGGTGTGCGCGACGCCCTGCAGCGCGAGGCCGCGCGCCGCGGCATGGCGCTGGGCGACGACATCGTCTCCTACCTGCTGACCCGCTACAGCCGCGATCTGGGTTTCCTGATGACGCTGCTGGACCGCCTCGACCGCTATGCGCTGGCCGAACACCGCCTGATCACCGTGCCCCTGCTCAAGCAGATGCTGGCCGTGGAGAACCCATGAACCTTGCCCTTTTCGACCTCGACCACACGCTGCTGCCGCTGGACTCCGACCACGAGTTCGGGGAGTTCCTCATCCGCCACGAGCTGGCCGATGGCGTGACCTACCGCGCCCGCAACAACACCTTCTACGAGCAGTACTGCAACGGCACGCTGGTGCTCGACGACTACATCGCCTTCACCACCAGCATCTGGCGCGAGCTCGATGCCGAGGCCCAGGCCGCCCTGCAGCAGACCTTCATGGAAGAGGTGATCCTGCCGGCCATCCACCCGCAGGCCGTCGAGCTGGTCGAGCGCCACCGCGCGCAGGGCGACCTGCTGGCCATCGTCACCGCCACCAACGAATTCGTCACCCGCCCGATTGCCGACGCGTTCAACGTCGACGACCTGCTGGCCGTGCGCCTGGAGCGCGATGCCGAGGGCCGCGTGACGGGGCGGATTGACGGCGTGCCTTCCTTCCGTGAAGGCAAGATCACACGTGTGGAACAATGGTTGTCCGAGAAGGGACGACAGCTGAGCGACTTCGGACGCGTCAGCTTCTACAGCGATTCCCCCAACGACCTGCCTTTGCTGGAGCGCGCCAACGACCCTGTGGCCACCAATCCCAGCCCCGCGCTGGAGACCGTGGCCCGTGAACGCGGCTGGCGCATCCTTCGACTGTTCGCATGATCAAGAGCCTGATAGACAAGATCCTGGGTAAGAAACCCCCGCGCCAGCGCAGTGCCGCGCCGGCCGCGAAGACGGCGAAGGCCGCCAAGCCCCCGCGCATTCCGGTGGGCAAGCGTGTGGACGTGCCCGCGAGCGAGCACGGCATCGACCCCGAGCTGGTCGACGAACGCGCCCGCCGGGTGGTCGAGACCCTGCAGGACGCCGGTTACGAGGCCTACATCGTCGGCGGCGCCGTGCGCGACCTCATCCTGGGCATGCGCCCCAAGGATTTCGACGTGGCCACCAACGCCACGCCCGAGCAGGTCAAGGCCCTGTTCCGTCGCGCCTTCATCATCGGCCGCCGCTTCCGCATCGTGCACGTGGTGTACGGCCGAGGCCGCGAGCACGAGGTGATCGAGGTCTCGACCTTCCGCGCCTACATGGACGCCACCGCCGCCGAGCAGGTCGAGGGCAACGAGAAGACCTCCAAGAAGGAACTGGCTGACAAGTCGCTGGTGGTGGACGCCAGTGGCCGCGTGCTGCGCGACAACGTCTGGGGCCCGCAGGACCAGGACGCCGCCCGCCGCGACTTCACCATCAACGCCATGTACTACGACCCGCGCACCGGCGTGGTGGTCGATTACCACGGCGGCATCAAGGACGCCAAGAAGCGCGTGCTGCGCATGATCGGTGTGCCGGAAGTGCGTTACCGCGAAGACCCGGTGCGCATCATCCGCGTGGTGCGTTTCGCCGCCAAGCTCGGCTTCGAGATCGAGCCGCGCACCCGCGAGCCCATCCAGGCGATGGCCGACCTGCTGGCCAACGTGCCGCAGTCGCGCCTGTTCGACGAGATGATCAAGCTGCTGCAGACCGGCCACGCCACCGCGTCGCTCAACGAGCTGCGCAAGCAGGGCCTGGACCGCGGCGTGTTCCCCGTGCTCGACGCCGTGTTCGACGAAGCTCGCCGCCATCCGGGGCGCGATCACTTCGTGCAACTGGCGCTCAACGACACCGACCGCCGCGTCGGCGAGGGCAAGCCGGTGGCGCCCAGCTTCCTGCTGGCCTGCCTGCTGTGGCACGACGTGCTCGAGCACTGGAAGCGCAACCAGGCGCAGGGCGAGCCGCCGTTCCCGGCGCTGCAGTCGGCCACCGACGCCGTCTTCAACGCCCGCATTGGCGACATCTCCGGTCGTGGCAAGCTGGCCGCCGACATGCGCGAGATCTGGACCATGCAGCCGCGCTTCGAGCGCCGCGTCGGCAATGGCCCGCTCACGCTGGTCGAGCAGCCACGCTTCCGTGCCGGTTTCGACTTCCTGCGTCTGCGCGCGCAGGCTGGCGAGCTCGACATGGAGCTGGCCACCTGGTGGGAAGATTTCTCGCTGGCCGACGACCACGAACGCCGCCGCCTGCTCGACGAAGCCCGCCAGCAGGAAGTGCAGCGTCGCCAGACCCGCGCGAGCGCGCCGGACACCGGCGGGGAGGGCGGTGGCGAGGTGGGCGGCGGCGATGCCCCGCGCAAGCGCCGTCGTCGCCGGCGCAAGCCCGCGGGTGACCGTACGCCGCAGGACGGAGCCAGCGAGTGACACTCCCGGTCGCCCCGGAAACCTTGGCTTTGAGTCGGGTGCCTCGGCACCTCGCGCTGGTGGGCATGGGTGGCAACCTGGGTGACATGCGCGCGCGGCTGGCCCGTGCGCTCAAGGATCTGAATGGCTTGCCGGGCACGGCTGTGGTCCGCGTCTCGTCCTTGTACGAGACCGCGCCTGTGGACGCCACCGGCCCCGACTTCATCAACGCCGTGGCCGTGCTGTCCTCGGCGCTGGGGCCGCAGGAACTGCTGGCCGCCTTGCTGACGCTGGAGACCGCGCACGACCGCGAGCGTCCTTACCGCCACGCTCCTCGCACGCTCGACCTCGATCTGCTCTGGTATGGCGATGCGGTGCGGTGTACCCCGACCCTGACCTTGCCGCACCCCCGCATGATGGCGCGCGCCTTTGTGCTGGAACCGCTGATCGACGTGCTCGACGCCCTGGCGGCCGAGGGGTGGAGCGTGCCGGACTTGCCGCTGCCTGACACGGACACCCGCATGCGATTGCGTGAGAGCCAGGGTAT
>NZ_CANBCC010000025.1 GCF_947366995.1 uncultured Aquabacterium sp.
CTGCGAAAGGGGCTGTGGTCAGTGAACGGGCCGGGGCACGGCGGGCGTGGCCCCGGCAGGCCAGCGTCAGATCAGGCTCTTGAGGATCTTGCCCATCTCGGACGGATTGCGCGTGACCTTGAAGCCGCACTCTTCCATGATGGCGAGCTTGGCATCGGCGGTGTCGGCGCCGCCCGAAATCAGGGCGCCGGCGTGGCCCATGCGCTTGCCCGGAGGGGCGGTGACACCGGCGATGAAGCCGACGATCGGCTTCTTCATGTTGTCCTTGCACCATTGGGCGGCTTCGGCTTCGTCCGGGCCACCGATCTCACCGATCATGATGACGGCGTCGGTTTCAGGGTCGTCGTTGAAGGCCTTCATCACGTCGATGTGCTTCAGACCGTTGATCGGGTCGCCACCGATGCCGACGGCGCTCGACTGGCCCAGACCCAGCTCAGTCAGCTGCGCCACGGCTTCGTACGTCAGGGTGCCCGAGCGCGAGACCACGCCGATGCGGCCCTTGCGGTGGATGTGACCGGGCATGATGCCGATCTTGATCTCGTCGGGCGTGATCAGGCCGGGGCAGTTCGGGCCCAGCAGCAGCGTCTTCTTGCCGCCAGCGGCTTCCTTGGCCTTCATCTTGTTGCGCACCATCAGCATGTCGCGCACGGGGATGCCTTCGGTGATGGCGATGACCAGATCCAGGTCGGCCTCGACGGCTTCCCAGATGGCGTCAGCGGCACCAGCGGGCGGCACATAGATCACCGACACGGTGGCGCCGGTTTGCGAGGCGGCTTCCTTGACGGAGGCGTAGATGGGGATGTCCGAGAACTTCTCGCCAGCCTTCTTGGGGTTCACGCCGGCCACGAACGCGTTCTTGCCGTTGGCATAGGCCTGGCAGCCCAGGGTGTGGAACTGACCGGTCTTGCCCGTGATGCCCTGGGTGATGACCTTGGTGTCTTTGTTGATGTAAATGCTCATGACGAATCCTCTGGGTGCGGGGCTCAGGCGACAGCGGCGACGATCTTGGTCGCGGCTTCGGCCATCGAATCGGCGGAGATGATGGGCAGGCCGGAGTCGGCCAGCATCTTCTTGCCCAGGTCTTCGTTGGTGCCCTTCATGCGGACAACCAGAGGCACGTTCAGGTTCACGGCCTTGCAAGCGGTGATGACGCCATCGGCGATGGTGTCGCACTTCATGATGCCGCCGAAGATGTTGACCAGGATGCCCTTGACGTCCGGGTTCTTCAGCATGATCTTGAAGGCTTCGGTGACCTTCTCGGCCGTGGCGCCGCCGCCGACGTCGAGGAAGTTGGCCGGCTCGCCACCGAACAGCTTGATGGTGTCCATGGTCGACATGGCCAGACCGGCGCCGTTGACCAGGCAGCCGATGTTGCCGTCGAGCTGGATGTAGGCCAGGTCGAACTTCGAGGCTTCGACTTCAGCGGGATCTTCTTCGTCCAGGTCGCGCAGCGCCACGATCTCGGGGTGACGGAACAGGGCGTTGGAGTCGAAGTTGAACTTGGCGTCCAGGGCGATGAGCTGGCCCTTGCTGTCACGGTTCAGCGGGTTGATTTCAACCAGCGAGGCATCCGTGTCCATGTAGCACTGGTAGAGCTTCTGGCAGATGTCGATGAACTGGGCCACCGAGTCAGCGGGCATCGCCACGCCCTTGGCGAGTTCTTCGCCTTGCGCCTGCGTCAGGCCGGCCAGCGGATCGACGAAGACCGTGACGATCTTCTCGGGGGTGCTGTGAGCGACTTCCTCGATGTCCATGCCGCCTTCGCTGGAGGCGATGAAGGCCACCTTCTGCGTGCCGCGGTCGGTCACGACGGAGAGGTAGTACTCCTTCTGGATGTCGGCGCCGTCTTCGATGTACAGGCGGCGGACCTTCTGGCCTTCGGCACCCGTCTGGTGCGTGACCAGTTGCATGCCCAGGATGTCGGAGGCGCGGGCCTTCACGTCGTCGAGCGACTTGGCCACCTTCACGCCGCCGCCCTTGCCGCGACCACCAGCGTGGATCTGCGCCTTGACCACCCACACGGGGCCGCCCAGCTTTTCAGCTGCCGCAACAGCCTCGTCTACGGAAAATGCCGGAATGCCTCTTGGGACCGGCACGCCAAATCGGCTCAGGATCTCTTTGCCTTGGTACTCATGGATCTTCATGGGTGTCTCGCAGTCTGGTGTTGCGTTCTTGTCGGATTGACAATGCCGCACGCCGCCGATCAGGCGGACGGGGCGCGACGCTTTCAAGGGATGGGCTTGTTGCGTTGCAGCGTGCAAGGATAGCACCGCGCACCTGTCGAGTCGCTGTCTCCCCCCGGTACAGCCCGCCGTGTGAGCTGTCTTTTTATGAGGGGTTTACCCTAGGGATGCCCGATTTTTGCGGCCGTTGCGCCCCGAAGCGCGGCGAAAGCGGCGGTGCGCCCCAAGCCGGATCGGTCAGTCTTCTGAGTGCGGCTCGGGCATCTCGCCGCGCAGGACCCGCCGGATCACATCGCCCGAAAAGCCTCGGGCCATGAGGAACCGGGACTGCCGGGCTCGTTCGGTGGCGTCCATGGGCGGCTCACCGAACCGGCGAGACCACAGCGAAAAAGCCCGCTCGAATTCGGTCTCTCGCAAGACCTGGACAGCCTCCCGCGCCACTTCGACGGGCAGCTGATGCTGGGCGAGCTCGGCCTGCACGCGAGCGGCCCCGTAGCGCGAACCGCGCCGGTGCACCATGGACTCGGCGAAACGCTGGGCCGACAGCAAGCGGGCCGATTCCAATTCATCAAGAATGCGTTCGACCTCTTCCACCGACTCGGCGTGAGGCCCGAGCTTGCGCCTCAGCTCCACCCTCGAGTGCTCTCGGGCAGCGAGGTACTTCAGCGCGCGCCCCTTGAGCGAGAGCGTCGGCGCACGCCGACGCTTCGGCGGATCAGCCGCGTCGCGATCCGAGCCCGTCATGTCAGTGGGGCGCTGCGGATGGATCAGGCTTCGTCGTCGGCGACAGCGGGCGCAGCGGCCACCGGCGGCAGCAGAGCGATGCCGAGCGAGTCACGAATCTTGTTTTCGATCTCGCGGGCAATGTCCGGGTTCTCGCGCAGGAACTCCCGGGCGTTGTCCTTGCCCTGGCCGATCTTGTCGCCGCTGTAGGCATACCAGGCGCCCGACTTGTCGACGATCTTGGCGTTGACCCCCATGTCGATGATTTCACCCTCGCGGCTGATGCCTTCGCCGTAGAGGATGTCGAATTCGGCCGTCTTGAACGGGGGCGAAACCTTGTTCTTGACGACCTTGACCTTGGTTTCGTTGCCGATGATCTCGTCGCCCTTCTTGATTGAGCCGATGCGGCGGATGTCCAGGCGCACGGACGCGTAGAACTTCAGCGCATTGCCGCCGGTGGTCGTTTCAGGCGAGCCGAACATCACGCCAATCTTCATGCGAATCTGGTTGATGAAGATGACCGTGCAATTGGTCTTCTTGATGGTGGCGGTCAGCTTGCGCAGCGCCTGGCTCATCAGTCGCGCCTGCAGGCCGGGCAGCGCGTCACCCATTTCGCCTTCCAGTTCCGCCTTGGGGGTGAGTGCGGCCACCGAGTCGACGACGATCAGGTCGACCGAGCCGGAGCGCACCAGGGCGTCGACGATCTCAAGTGCCTGCTCGCCGGTATCCGGTTGGGAAATGAGCAGATCCTGCAGGTTGACGCCAAGTTTCTGGGCGTATTGCGCGTCCAGCGCGTGTTCCGCGTCGATGAAAGCACAGACCCCGCCCTGCTTCTGCATTTCGGCGACGACTTGCAGCGTCAGCGTCGTCTTGCCGGAGGATTCCGGGCCGTAGATCTCGATCACGCGGCCGCGGGGCAGACCGCCGACGCCCAGAGCGACATCGAGGCCCAGCGATCCGGTCGAGACCACCTGGATGTCTTCCACGACCTCGCCCTCGCCGAGGCGCATGATCGAGCCCTTGCCGAACTGCTTTTCAATCTGCGCCAGGGCGGCTTGCAGAGCCTTGGCCTTTTCTGCGTTGAGGGCGGACTTGGCGGTCGTTTCCATGAATGGTCTCCGGATGGATGCGGCGTGTGTTTGCGCTTGAACTGGCCGCCATTATGGCAAAAGCTGGATGCCTGTACAGTGGTTCCGGGGTTTTATTTGCCCCCTCTGACGGGCGGGGCGAAGCGAAGGCAGACCGGTTGATCTGCCACAAGGCCGCCCCGCGCACCCCGCGGCACGATGAAGTCAGTCAGACACCCCCCTCGGCCACAACACAAAGGAGCCCAGATGGACCATCACCCGCTGATCAAGGATTTCCCCGAACTTCGTGAGCGCATCCACGCGCTGAAGACCACCAACACCCACTTCGCCCGCCTGGAGCGGGAGTACGAAGATCTGGACAAGGCCATCGTGCGTCTTGAAAGCGGCATCGAGCATGGCTCGTCAGCGGAGTTGGAGCAGAAGAAGCAGCAACGCGTGACGCTGAAGGATGAGCTTTACGCCCTGTTGAAGGCCTGACCCACCCGGTCATCGCGTCAGCACCCCCGCTGCGCCGCACCTCACCAGGTGCGGTCGACAGTGCCCGGAGGCCTTGACCTATCCGTCAAGGCCTCTTTGCTTTGCTGGCACACCCCAGCGGCCCCGCCTCGTAAAATGGGCGGTTATGACCGAAGCTGTCCGCCCCCCTCACGCCGCGCAAACCGGCACCCCGTCTCCCGCCGCCGTGGCGCCCATGCGCCTGTCCGGGCTGGAGCCCGTGCTGCTCGGCGAGGGCTCGCTGTTCGTCAACGTGGGCGAGCGCACCAACGTGACGGGCTCGAAGGCCTTTGCGCGCATGATCCTCGAGGGGCGATTCGAAGACGCCCTGTCGGTGGCGCGCCAGCAGGTCGAGAACGGCGCGCAGGTCATCGACATCAACATGGACGAGGCCATGCTGGACAGCAAGGCCGCCATGGTGCGTTTCCTGAACCTGATTGCGGGTGAGCCGGAGATCGCCCGCGTGCCCATCATGATCGACTCGTCCAAGTGGGACGTGATCGAGGCGGGCCTGAAGTGCATCCAGGGCAAGGGCATCGTCAACTCGATCTCGCTGAAGGAAGGCGTCGACGAGTTCAAGCGCCAGGCCCGCCTGATCAAGCGCTATGGCGCCGCCACCGTGGTGATGGCCTTCGACGAGGTCGGCCAGGCCGACACCTACCAGCGCAAGGTCGAGATCTGCGAGCGCGCCTATCGCATGCTGGTCGACGAGGTGGGCTTCCCGCCGGAAGACATCATCTTCGACCCGAACATCTTCGCGATCGCCACCGGCATCGAAGAGCACGACAACTACGCGGTCGACTTCATCAACGCCACGCGCTGGATCAAGCAGAACCTGCCCGGCGCCAAGGTGTCGGGCGGCGTGTCGAACGTGTCGTTCAGCTTCCGCGGCAACGAGCCCGTGCGCGAAGCCATCCACACCGTGTTCCTGTACCACGCCATCCAGGCGGGCATGGACATGGGCATTGTCAACGCCGGCATGGTGGGCGTGTACGACCAGCTCGATGCGCACCTGCGCGAGCTGGTGGAAGACGTGGTGCTCAACCGCAAGCCGGTCTACAAGGACTGCGAAGACACCTCGCTGACGCCGACCGAGCGCCTGCTGGGCATTGCCGAGCAGGTCAAGGGCGCAGCCAAGGACGACTCGGCCAAGCTGGCCTGGCGCGGCACGGCCGAGGAACCCGCACCGGTGGATCAACGACTGAGCCATGCCCTGATCCACGGCATCACCGAGTTCATCACACAGGACACGGAAGAATGCTGGCAGCAGATCAAGGCCCGGGGTGGCCGGCCGCTGCACGTGATCGAAGGCCCGCTGATGGCCGGCATGAACACCGTGGGTGACCTGTTCGGCGCGGGCAAGATGTTCCTGCCGCAGGTGGTGAAATCGGCCCGCGTGATGAAGCAGGCCGTGGCGCATCTGGTGCCCTACATCGAAGAAGAAAAGCGGCAGCTGGAAGCGGCCGGCGGTGACGTGAAGGCCAAGGGCAAGATCGTGATCGCGACCGTGAAGGGCGATGTGCACGACATCGGCAAGAACATCGTCACTGTGGTCCTGCAGTGCAACAACTTCGAGGTGGTCAACATGGGTGTGATGGTCCCGTGCCAGGACATCCTCGCCAAGGCCAAGGAAGTGGGTGCCGACATCATCGGGCTGTCGGGCCTGATCACGCCGTCGCTGGAAGAGATGCAGTATGTGGCCGCCGAGATGGAGCGCGACCCGTACTTCCGCGAGCGCAAGACACCGCTGCTGATTGGCGGCGCCACGTGCAGCCGCGTGCACACCGCCGTGAAGATCGCGCCCAACTACAGCGGCCCGGTGGTGTACGTGCCCGACGCTTCGCGCGCCGTGGGCGTGTGCTCCGACCTGCTGAGCGAAGAACGCCACGCCGACTACATTGCCGAACTGAACGCCGACTACGAGAAGGTACGCCAGCTGCACGCCAACAAGAAGGCCACGCCGCTGGTGTCGCTGGCCGAGGCGCGTGCCAACAAGGCCATCGTGAACTTCGAGACCCACACGCCCGAGGCGCCGAAGTTCATCGGCCGCCGCGTGTTCAAGAACTACGACCTCGGCGAGCTGGCTCCGTACATCGACTGGACGCCCTTCTTCCAGACCTGGGATCTGCATGGCCCCTTCCCTGCCATCCTGGATGACGCGGTGGTGGGCGAGCAGGCGCGCAAGGTGTATGCCGACGCGCAGGCCATGCTGAAGAAGATTGTCGACGGCCGCTGGCTGACGGCCAACGGCGTGATCGGCCTGTACCCGGCCAACACGGTAGAAGACGACGCCATCGTGCTGTATGCCGAGGAAGCCCGCACCACCGAGCTGATGCGCTGGCACCCGCTGCGCATGCAGAGCGAGCGGCCTGTCGTGGATGGGGTGAAACGCCCGAACCGCTCCTTGGCCGACTTCGTGGCACCGAAGGGCGACAAGGCCGATTACATCGGCATGTTTGCCGTGACCGCCGGCCTGAACATCGAGAAGAAGGAAGCCGAGTTCATGGCCCACCATGACGACTACTCGGCCATCATGCTCAAGGCCCTGGCCGACCGCCTGGCCGAGGCCTTTGCCGAGCGCATGCACGAGCGCGTGCGCAAGGAGTTCTGGGGCTATGCCGAGGCCGAGCAGCTCGACAACACGCAGCTCATCAAGGAGCAGTACCGCGGCATCCGCCCGGCACCGGGCTACCCAGCCTGCCCCGACCACACGGTCAAGCGCGACATGTTCAAGGTGCTCGAGGCGCACGACATCCACATGCACCTGACCGAGAGCCTGGCGATGATGCCGGCGGCCAGTGTGAGCGGCTTCTACCTGTCACACCCCGACGCGACCTACTTCAACGTGGGCAAGATCGGCGGGGACCAGGTCGAGGACTGGGCGCAGCGCACGGGACACAGCCTGATGGATGCGGAGCGGGCGCTGGCGCCGCTGTTGTGAGACAACAGGAACGGGCCCCTTGCGCGGCCCCTCCTGCGTGCCATTCAGCAGATCAGTACGGGCAGTTCTGCTTGTAACGTGTCACCACCTGGGGCGACACGGCCGGGCTGATGGCCGCCTCATGTTGCGCGCCGCAGAGGAACGGGCTGTATCGTGTGTCCTGATCGACGAAGCGCTTGAGCCAGGCCGTCACGTAGCGGGCGACCTTTTCTCGCTGAAGGGCCGGGGCCGAGGTGTTGGTGCACGCGCTGGAGCCTTTGAGCTCCATGAGCGCCTTGCTGACCGGGGCGGGCACAGTTTCATAGATCCGGTCAGCATGCGCCCGGGGGGGTGCAAAGGCATCGGACTGGCACGCCACGACCAGCGTCGGCACGGTCACCCCACTGTGGTCCTTGACCTGCGTTGCCGGTGCCAGCGCCACGACCGCTTTCACAGGCCCGTCAGCTCGGGCAAGCGCCATGGGCTGCCCGGTGCCATGGCCGAGCACGGCACGGCGGCTCGCATCAACCCGCCCGTACAGCGGGGTGCCCGCCTGGGCACTCCAATCCACCAGCTTTTGCAGCGCAGCCAGGCTTTGCGCATTGCGCGAAGCGGTCGAGTCGAAGAGCGAGCGGGTGTCATGGGCGACGATCACGAAGCCTTGAGACGCCAGCCTCTGCGCCAGCCAGGACGTCGCACGGCGATCTTCCAGCAGGCCCGGTGCGATCACGGCCAGCGCGTACGGACGCTCCCCCTGGACATTCGGCCAATAGACCGTGGCGGAGGGCACACCTGTCGCCGGCGGCAGCGCCATTGTGGCGACAGGGAAGGGTCCCGGCAGGCTGCCGAGCGTGGCATCCGGAGCGGGACCATGGGCCGTGTCGATGACCGGGCTCACGTCGAGCACGATGGTGCGATCGACGCCGTAGGCCCCGCTCTGGTTGCTGCGCAGGTACCAGGAGGCCAGTTCTGCCTGCCCTTGCACCCGGAGGATGTATCGCCCCGGGGACAGCGTCGCCTGCCCCTCGAAGCTCACTGGCACCGGGGTCTCAGTGGCGCCCTCCACCGCGTACAGGGCGTACTGCACGTTGCTGTTGCCGCCACCATAGACACTGCCGGCCGTCACCTGCACCGTGCTGCGTTGCGCGACGTCGAACGTGGCAGACATCTGCCCGGTGGCCTTGGCCAGTTCGTCGGCGGGCTGGCTGAACGCCGCTCTCAGGTACAGGCGCGCACGCAGTTGGGTGGTCGTTGCAGCGAGTTCGGCCTGCCCCTCGGCAGAGCTGGCCAAGCTCGTCGCCTTTGCCGTCAACAGCAGCGGTTGATCTGTACTGGTCCTCACATCCTGCGCAAAGGGCACTGGATTGAGCGGCACGTACATCGAACCCGATTGGAGGGTGGCCGACAGCGCGCCCTGCTGGGCAACCATTTGCAACTGAGCCAAGGCGGCGGGCGAGCCTGCCAGCAGGCCGGCAGCCAGAGCCGCGGCGCCCCACTTGAAAGATGACGAATGCATGGGTGAATCCTCTCTGGTTGGTTTTGTTGGCACGGGCCCCATCCATGTGCACGCCTGACAGCGTGTCGGAATGCTACCTCCGCAGAAACGCCCCAAACCCTCACCCACCCTGTACCCGCCCCCCGATCGGACGACACATCGTGCGTCAGACCAGGGCCGGCCTCACAGCAAGGGCGCGAGATACCGCCCCGTGTGGCTGCCCGGATGTGCGGCCACCGCCTCCGGCGTGCCCGCCACGAGCAGCTGCCCCCCGCCTGACCCGCCCTCGGGTCCCATGTCGATCAGCCAGTCCGCCGTCTTGATGACGTCGAGGTTGTGCTCGATGATGACGATGGTGTTACCCGCATCGCGCAGCTGGTGCAGCACCTTGAGCAGCAGCGCGATGTCGTGGAAGTGCAGGCCGGTGGTCGGCTCGTCGAGGATGTAGAGGGTGCGGCCGGTGTCGCGCTTGCTGAGCTCCAACGCGAGCTTGACGCGCTGGGCCTCGCCGCCTGACAGCGTGGTCGCGCTCTGCCCCAGGCGGATGTAGCCCAGGCCCACGTCCATCAGCGTCTGCAGCTTGCGGGCGATGGCGGGCACGGCGCTGAAGAACTCGAGTGCGTCCTCGACCGTCAGCCCCAGGATCTCGTGGATGTTCTTGCCCTTGTAGAGCACCTCGAGCGTCTCGCGGTTGTAGCGCTTGCCTTGGCACACGTCGCACGGCACGTACACATCGGGCAGGAAGTGCATCTCGACCTTGAGCACGCCGTCGCCCTGGCAGGCTTCGCAGCGGCCGCCGGCCACGTTGAAGCTGAAGCGCCCGGCGTTGTAGCCGCGCTCGCGGGCGGTCGGCACGTCGGCCAGCAGCTCGCGGATGGGCGTGAACAGGCCGGTGTAGGTGGCCGGGTTGGAGCGCGGCGTGCGCCCGATCGGCGACTGGTCGACGTTGATGACCTTGTCGAACAGCTCCAGCCCTTCGATCTCGTCATGCGGTTCGGGCTCGGCGTGGCTCTGGTAGAGCTTCTTGGCCACCGCGGCGTACAGCGTGTCGTTCACCAGCGTGGACTTGCCCGAGCCCGACACGCCGGTGACGCACGTGAGCAGCCCCACCGGCACCTCGACGGTGACGCCCTTGAGGTTGTGGCCCCGTGCGTTGACCACGCGCAAGCGCGGCGTCTCGTCGGTGAAAGGCCGACGCTCGGACGGCACGGGGATGCGCAGCGCACGCGCCAGGTATTGCCCGGTCAGGCTCTCGGCGTTGGCCGCGATCTCGTCCGGCTTGCCTTGCGCCATCACGCGGCCACCGTGCACGCCGGCACCCGGCCCCATGTCGACCACATGGTCGGCAGCGCGGATCATGTCCTCGTCGTGCTCGACGACGATCACGCTGTTGCCCAGATCGCGGAGATGCTGGAGCGTGCCGATCAGGCGGTCGTTGTCGCGCTGGTGCAGGCCGATGCTGGGCTCGTCGAGCACGTACATCACACCCGTCAGGCCGGATCCGATCTGCGAGGCCAGGCGGATGCGCTGTGCCTCGCCTCCGGACAGCGTGTCGGCGCTGCGGTCGAGGCTGAGGTAGTTCAGGCCCACGTCGTTGAGGAAGCGGAGGCGCGAGCGGATTTCGTTGACCACCTTGGCGGCAATCTCGGCCTTGGCGCCCTGCAGCTGCAGGCCTTCGAAGTAACGGTGCGCCTCGGCCAGCGTGGCGTGGCCGATCTCGTAGATGGCCTTGCGGTCGCCGGTGTGGGCGTCGAGCAGCTTCACGTGGCGGGCCTCGCGGCGCAGGCGCGTGCCGTGGCAATCGGGGCAGGCCTTGGGCTGCTGGTAGCGGGCCAGTTCTTCACGCACCGCGGCCGAATCGGTTTCCTTGAAGCGGCGCTCGAAGTTCGGGATGATGCCTTCGAAGGGATGCGTGCGCTTGACCTTGCGCTTCTTGCCGCTCGGACCGTCTGCCTCGTAAGTGAACTCGATCTCGTCGGCGCCCGACCCATACAGCAGCACGTGCTGGATATGCGCAGGCAGCTCCTCAAAAGGCTGCTCGATGTCGACGTCGTAGTGCCGGCCGACGCTCTCGATGAGGCTGTAGGTGTAGGGGTTACGACGGTCCCAGCCCTTGACCGCACCGCTGCCGATACTCAGCGACGGGAAGGCCACCACACGGTGGGGATCGAAGGCGATGACGTGGCCCAGCCCATCGCATGTCGGGCAGGCGCCTTGCGGCGAGTTGAACGAGAACAAGCGGGGCTCGAGTTCGGACAGCGAGTAGCTGCACACCGGGCAGGCGAACTTGGCCGAGAACAGGTGGGTCTTCCCGGTGTCCATCTCCAGCGCCAGCGCGCGCCCCTCGGCCAGACGCAGGGCCGTCTCGAAGCTCTCGGCCAGACGCTGCGCCATGTCGCCGCGCACCTTCACGCGGTCGACCACCACGTCGATGTCGTGCTTCTCGTTCTTCACCAGCGGCTTGAGGTCGACCGCCTCGGTGATCTGCCCGTTGATGCGGAAGCGCACATAGCCCTGCGCCTGCATGTCGGCAAACAGCTCGGCGTGCTCACCCTTGCGGTCGCGCACCACCGGCGCGAGGATCATCAGCTTGGTGTCCTCCGGCAGCGCCAGCACCGCATCCACCATCTGGCTCACGCTCTGAGCTTGCAGCGGCTCACCGTGCTCGGGGCAGAACGGCGTGCCGGCCCGGGCATACAGCAGGCGCAGGTAGTCGTGGATCTCGGTGACCGTGCCGACCGTGGAGCGCGGGTTGTGGCTGGTGGCCTTCTGTTCGATGCTGATGGCCGGCGACAGCCCCTCGATCACGTCGACATCGGGCTTGTCCATCAGCTGCAGGAACTGGCGCGCGTAGGCGCTCAGGCTCTCCACATAGCGGCGCTGGCCCTCGGCGTACAGCGTGTCGAACGCGAGGCTGGACTTGCCCGAGCCCGACAGCCCCGTGATCACCACCAACTCGTGGCGCGGCAGGTCGAGGTCGATGTTCTTGAGGTTGTGCGTGCGCGCCCCGCGGATCTGAACGGTGGGATGCTCACCGCGCAGGCGCGGCGCAACAGGCAAGGACGCAGCCGCCGGCTGGGCGGCGGGCACCACGGTGGTGGGGTCGATCGGGGGCACGGAACGGGACATCGGGCAGTCAGCAGCAAGAAGAAGGCCCGCCTGCAGCCGCGCCGTGCCTTGAAAGGCAGGAGCCCGGCCACCGAAAGGGCAACCGGTCATCATACGTCGCGCGTGCCCGACCGCGCCAGCGTCGAACTCACCCGAGCGCCGGCCAGGGGTATGGCCCTGCCGCGTTCAGCGCGCCAGATGCTGGCGGAAGAACGCCGTCTGACGCGCCACGACCTGCTCGAAGACCGGCCCGCTGTACGGCGAAAAATGGTGTGCGCCGGCCAGTTCGACGTACTCCCCCCGCGGCAGGGCCTTGGCCGTGTCACGCACCTTCTGCACGGGAATGAGCCCATCCTGCGCGGCGGCGATAACGAGCGTCGGCGCCTGCACCTTGGGTGCGCTGTCGATCGGATAGAAGAAGGGCAGGCTGAAGAGGAAGCGCGCGGCCACCTTGTTCTCGCCCTCCTGCCCCTTGGGCACCAGCTTGCTGTAGCCCGCGACGCACTCGTCGCAGATCAGGGCCGCCGTGCTCCCGTCCGCCGAAATGATCGGCATGTAGAGCGGCGCCTCCCCTTCGCCGCGCAACGCATCGCGGATGGCCATCCACATCGCCGCCGGCTGGTGCCTGAGCGGATAACGCAGGGCACTGGACAGGCCGTGCACGAACGGAACCTGCGAGCTCACCGCCTTGACGACCTGCGGCCGGCGTGACGCCGCGACCAGCACCTGGCCGCCGCTGTAGGACGAGCCCCAGATTCCGAGGCGCGATCCGTCCACATCCGGGCGCGCCGCCACGGCGTCGATCACCGACACCCAGTCGTCGACGTGGGCCGGACCGTCGACCACGCGACGCGGCTGGCCACCGCTGCGCCCGAAACCCCGGTAGTCGAAGCGCACCACGGCAAAGCCGGCCTGCACGAACCGATCGGCAAACGGGGTGAGCCCCCAGTCGCGCAGGGCACCAAAGCCGTGCGCCATGATGATCACCGGTGGCCGCGCCACCCCGGGCGGTCGACGGATTTCAGCGTCACACGTGGTGCCGCCACAGCGCACGCTGAGCGGCTCGGCGACGGCTCCCGCGGCCGCAGCATGGGCTGCCCCGGAAAGCACGGCAGCGGCCGCCACCCACGCAAAGGCGGAAAGACACCTGGGAAAAAGGGCCATGCGCATGATAAAAAGCGTCTTTGAACAGACAGCGGGAGAACGGTGCCAGATCGTACCCAGGGCTCCGTGCGTGCTTTCGCTGTTTCGCCCCAGCCCTGACAGTCGATCCTGCTGGGTGGGCTCATCTCCTGCCACGCCATGTCTCAGACCCTCTTTCATGCCCCGCTGATGTCGATGCCCGCCTCGGCCGATCCCGAGTCCCTCGGCACCACGACGGCAACGCCCCCCACACCCGACCATCGCAGCCGCCTGATGACGGCGATGGGCACCACCCTCGTCCACAAGCCCTACGGCGAGATCACGATCGCCGACGTCGTGGCCGAGGCACGGGTGTCGAAGCGCACCTTCTACGAGCAGTTCGCCAGCAAGGACGAGTGCCTGCTGGCCCTGTGCGAACTGCTGAGCGAACGCACGCTGGCCGTGATGTCCGAAGGGTTTGACCCGGACAAGGACTGGATGGCGCAGCTCAACTGGGTGATCGAGGCCTACCTCGGCAACATCCAGAAGCAGCCCGCACTGATCCGCACGCTGTGCGTGGAGCTGCTCAACCTCGGCGCCCCGGGCCTGGCCGTGCGCCGTGCCATCCTGCAGCGCTTCGTGAACTTCCTGATCCGTCAGGTCGAACTCTCGCGCCAGCACGAGCCGGGCCGTCTGCCGCTGTCGCACAACCTTGCCATGGCGGTGGTCGGTGGCGTCAACGAGCTGATCCTCGAGGCGATCGAACAGGGTCGCGGGGATCGCTTGCTTGATCTGGCCCCCGAGGTGGAGGCCTTCGTGAAGGCCGTGCTCGACGCCCTCGAACCGCACGCGCGCTCAGCGCACGGCGCGCGCTGAATACGCCCCCGGTCAGTCGGCCGTGGTTTCGGCCACGCAGCGGGCGACGATGGCCCCCAGGCGCTCGATCTCGACGCGCACGGTGTCGCCATCCTTCAGGAACTTCGGCGGATCGAAGGCTGCGCCCACGCCGCTGCAGGTGCCGGTGAAAATCACGTCGCCGGGCTCCAGCGTCATCACCTCGGTGAGCTGCGCGATCTGCGCCCAGATGTCGTGGATCATCAGGCTGGTGTGGCTGTGCTGCCGGCGCTCGCCATTGACCCAGCAACTCAGCGCCAGCTGGTGCGGGTCGCCCACCTCGTCGGCGGTCGTGATCCAGGGCCCGAAGGGCGCGTGCGTGTCGAAGGACTTGCCCAGCGTCCACTGCGAGGTGCGCTTCTGGTAGTCGCGCACCGACACGTCATTGCCCACGCAGTAGCCGAACACCACCTGGTGCGCCCGTTCGCGTGGCACATGGCGACAGCGCTGGCCGATGATGGCGACCAGTTCGCCTTCGTAGTCCGTCATCTGCGAGACGCGGGGCAGCACGATGGGATCGAACGGGCCGTTGACGGCCGAGGGCAGCTTGGGAAACCACACCTGGTGCGCCGGCACCGTGCGGGCCTCGCCAATGATGTTCTCCTGAACGTGCTCCAGGTAGTTCAGGCCGATTGCCAGCGCCTTGCCAGGCCGGGGCACGGGCGCGAGCAGGTGCACGGCGTCGACCGCGGCATCGGCAGGTGCCTCGGTCAAGGCGGCCACGCGGTCTTTCAATTCGGCCCAGCGGGTGATCAGGTCGATCATCGGCTGGTGGGCCGACAGCGCGCCGCCCAGGGCCGCGCTCAGGTCGATGAGGTCGCTGCCGCGGACCAGACCGGCACGGGCCTGACCGTCATGTTCAAAGGTACACAGGTGCATGGTGCGAACGGAATGCAAGGGGTCTGCACGGAAGGAAGACCCGATCATGCACCCATCCGCGCCCCCCGGTCGAGCAAGCCCCCGACCGGATCCGGAACGCCTCAGCGCGCGGCGTTCAGCGTGTCGCGCGTCTGCATCGCCACACGGCGGGCCGCGCTGGCAAAGTCATCGCCGCTGCTGGCGTACAGCACCGCGCGCGAGCTGTTGACGATGATGGTGCCGGTGACGGCGCCACTCGCATCGGTCTTCAGGCCGGCCTTGACGGTGGCCGCCGCATCGCCGCCCTGCGCACCCACGCCGGGAATCAGCAGCGGCACGGTCGGTGCCAGTTCACGCACGCGGGCAATCTCTTCGGGGAAGGTGGCACCCACCACCAGGCCGATCTGGCCGTTGGTGTTCCACGGGCCCTGCGCCTGCTTCGCGATGTGCTCGTACACGCGCGGCTGGCCTTCGATGTCGGCCAGACGCAGGTTCTGCAGGTCCGAGCCGCCCGGGTTGGACGTGCGGCACAGCAGGATCACGCCCTTGCCCGGGTGCTTGAGGAAGGGCTCCATCGTGTCGAAGCCCATGAAGGGCGACAGCGTTACGGCATCGGCCTGGTAGCGCGAGAAGGCCTCGTGCGCGTACTGCTCGGCGGTCGAGCCGATGTCGCCGCGCTTGGCATCGAGGATGACGGGCACGCTCGGCGCCACGCGGCGCATGTGGGCCATCAGGCGCTCGAGCTGGTCTTCGGCGCGGTGGGCCGCAAAGTACGCAATCTGCGGCTTGAAGGCGCAGACCAGGTCTTTGGCGGCATCCACGATGGCCGCGCAGAAGTCGTAGATGCGGTCGGGCTGGCCCTTCCACGCACCGGGAAACTTCGACGGCTCCGGGTCCAGGCCCACGCACAGCAACGACTGGTGCTGCTGCTGCACGCGCAGCAGCTGTTCGGTGAAGATCATCTCGACGCCTGTCTCGGGTTACTTGCCGATGCGCTGGGCCAGCTCGACTGCCTTGCCGATGTAGTTGCCCGGGGTCATCTCCATCAGGCGGGCCTTTTCTTCTTCCGGCAGCTCCAGCGTGCCGATGAAGGCCTGGATGGACTCGCGCGTGATCGCCTTGCCGCGGGTCAGCTCCTTCAGGCGCTCGTACGGGTTGGGCAGCGCATAGCGACGCATCACCGTCTGGATGGGCTCAGCCAGCACTTCCCACGACGCATCGAGGTCGTCGGCCAGGGCCTGAGGGTTGACTTCCAGCTTGCCCAGGCCACGCGCCAGGCTGTCGTAGGCCAGCAGGGCATAGCCCAGGGCCACGCCCATGTTGCGCAGCACGGTCGAGTCGGTCAGGTCACGCTGCCAGCGGCTGATCGGCAGCTTCTGGCTCAGGTGCGTCAGCACGGCGTTGGCCAGGCCCAGGTTGCCTTCGGCGTTCTCGAAGTCGATCGGGTTGACCTTGTGCGGCATGGTCGACGAACCGATTTCGCCGGCCTTGGTCTTCTGCTTGAAGTAGCCCAGGCTGATGTAGCCCCACACGTCGCGCGACCAGTCGATCAGGATGGTGTTGGTGCGCGTGACGGCGTCGAACAGCTCGGCCATGTAGTCGTGCGGCTCGATCTGGATGGTGTAGGGGTTGAAGGTCAGGCCCAGCTGGTTCTCGATGACCGACTGGCTGAAGGCTTCCCAGTCCTTCTCGGGGTAGGCCGACAGGTGGGCGTTGTAGTTGCCGACGGCGCCGTTCATCTTGGCCAGCAGCTTGACCTCGGCGATGCGCTCGCGGGCGTTGGCCAGGCGGGCCACCACGTTGGCGACTTCCTTGCCCACGGTGGTGGGCGAAGCCGTCTGGCCGTGCGTGCGGCTCAGCATCGGGATCTCGGCGAACTGGTGGGCCATGCCGCTCAGGGTGCCGATCAGGGCGTCGATCGTCGGCAGGATGACCTGCTCGCGCGCGGCCTTGAGCATCAGGCCATGGCTGGTGTTGTTGATGTCTTCCGAGGTGCAGGCGAAGTGCACGAACTCACCGGCCTTTTCCAGCTCGGGGTGGTTGGCAAAGCGCTGCTTGATCCAGTACTCGACCGCCTTGACGTCGTGGTTGGTCGTCTTCTCGATGTCCTTGATGGCCTGGGCATCGGCCTCGCAGAAGCGCGCCACCAGGCCACGCAGGTAGCCGCGTGCGGCTTCCGACAGCGGCGCGAACTCGGGCAGGCCGGCGTCCGACAGGGCAATGAACCACTCGATCTCGACCTGCACGCGGCGGTGCATCAGACCGAACTCGGACAGCAGCGGGCGCAGCGCGGCGACCTTGGCGGCGTAACGGCCGTCCAGCGGCGACAGGGCGGAAAGGGCAGACAGGTTCATGGCGGAGGCCGGCCGCAAGACCGGATCAGGCTGAGTTCGACGGATCGGGGCCTGCAGCAGGCGCAGACCAACCCGCCATTTTACCGCCCGTCGGCCGTGCCGCGCGCATCGGGTGACCAGTGCGCGGCCAGTACCCGAGGATCGACCCGCGATCGCACGGCCAGCGCTTCGGTGCGCAGACGCCAGGCATCGACCGAGGCCCAGGGGCGGTACAGCCCCAACGACAGCACCGTGAGCAGCGTGTGCCGCGCGCAGCGGCGCACGTAGGGCCCGACCGCCAGCGTGCTGCGGAATCGCAGGTGGCGACAGCCGGTGTGGTTCCACGCGAGGTGGTGCAGGCGCGCCTGCAGAAAGGGCCACACCAGCGCGGCGGACAGGGCCAGCCAGGCCCCGACCAGCATGCGGTGCGCGGCAGGCCCGGGCTGCCAGGGTGTCCACGTGACGAGCAGTGCCCATCCCATGGACAGCACGCCTGCCACAACGGCCGACACCAGCGTGCCCCAGGTCAGCACGCGCAGGCCGAGCGACCAGAACGCGGTGTGCCCACCCCGCCAAGTCAGGGCCAGCGGCCCCAGCGCCAGATGCTGCTGCCGGTAGGCCACCCAGCGCGCCCACACGGCGGGCAAGCCCGCCAGCGTCACGGCAGCCAGGCTGCCCCATATCAGCCAGACGACACGGGCCTGCGTGCTGGCCAGCGCCAGTGCGCCAGCCGAGAGCAAGCCGAGGCCCGCCAGCGCCGGGCCGACGGCACGGTACAGCGCGCCGAGCGTGCCCTTGAAGACAAGCCGCCTGCCTCCCCAGGTCAGGCGCCCGGGGTCATCGGCCAGCCGCAGGTGCAGCCACACAGGGGCCGCGGCGAAGGCCAGCGCGATCGCGGCGGCCGCTGCCCATGTCGACTCTCCGGCCAGCGCGCCCACGACACCGGCCAACAGCCCGGCGCCCAGCAGGTCACGCAGGCAGGCGGTCCGTGCAGGCGCAGCGAGATCCAGGGAGTGGCCCGCAACCCAGGTGTGCCGCAGCAGCCAGCGGCGGGTCATGGCTCGGGCGCATGGCAGGGCGAGGCCTGCGGTCAGCAGAACGAGCGCGGCGCACCGCCACCACAGCCAGGCGTACTCGCGGGCCTGCCCCTCGAAGCGCACGGGCACGGTATGGACGACGCCCGACGGAAGCCGCGGAAGCGCGTCGGCGGCCGATTTGGCACCGGGCCGCACGGCAGGCGGCACGGTAGCGCGGCCTGTGGACCACGCCGACGGCGCGACCGAGCCGCCACCAATGGGGCGGGCCCGCGTGAAGGTGTCGGGTCCGGGCTCGGTGTCCACGGCGTCGACCACCCCCGCGCGGGAGCTGAGCGGCATCACGTGGGCCCTCAGCCCCCCCACCAGCCTGGCGATGTACTGCATGGGACGGAAGGCGGGGTTCGATGAAGCACAAAATGTAACCGGCAGAACCGCGTTGCGGGGGCTGGACACCCCCACATCGGGTGCCCTCCCTCCAAAGAACCTACTCCTGTGGCCGCCGTGTCCGCTTCGCTAGAATCAGATCAAACACACACGACGACACAGAATGAAACTGATCGGATCCCTGACCAGCCCCTTCGTCCGCAAGGTGCGCATCGTGCTGGCCGAGAAGAAGCTCGACTACAAGTTCGTGCTGGAAGACGTGTGGGCACCGGACACCACCATCGCGGACGCCAACCCGCTGGGCAAGGTTCCGTGCCTCGTGATGGAAGGCGGCGAAGCCATCTTCGACTCGCGCGTGATCGTCGAGTATGTGGACACGCTGTCGCCGGTCGGCAAGCTGATCCCTCTGAGCGGCCGTGAGCGCGTCGAGGTGCGCACGTGGGAAGCGTTGGCGGACGGCCTGCTGGACGCCGCCGTGCTGGCCCGCATGGAACAGACCTGGAGCGGCCGCACCGACGCCCAGCGCAGCGCCGCGTGGATCGACCGGCAACTGCTGAAGGTGCGTCACAGCGTGCAGGCCATGAGCCTCGGCCTGGGCGATCGCCCCTGGTGTGCCGGCAACCACCACAGCCTGGCCGACATCGCCGTCGGTTGCGCGCTGGGTTACCTCGACTTCCGCTTCCCCGACATCGACTGGCGCGCAGACCACCCCAACCTCGGCAAGCTGTACGACAAGCTGTCGCAGCGCCCCGCCTTCATCGACACGGCGCCGCCGCAGGCCTGATCGCACTGCCCTGCACCGCTCACGCGTCCGTCGTGGGCGAAAACGCGTGCGGGCTCGCCCGGTGCCAGTACTGCTCGAATGCGGCGTGCCGCCATGGACGCTCGCCCTGCTCCGCGGCCAGGATTTCGCCCGGCGCCAGATAGACCAGCAGGTTCGACAGCCGTTTCACCTCGAAGCCCGACAGCCGGCGCACGATGTGGTCGGCCGAGATCTCGTTGGGATGGGTCAGCCCCGCTGCCTGCACCAATTCCTTCAGTGCGCGCAGCGTGTTCTGGTGATAGCGCAGCACCCGTTGCGTCTTGTCCGGCACCGCCAGTGCGCGCTGTCGGGACGGATCCTGGCTGGTGACCCCCGTGGGGCAATGCCCCGTGTGGCAGCTCTGGGCCTGGATGCAGCCCAGCGCAAACATGAACCCGCGAGCCGAGTTGCACCAGTCGGCGCCGAGCGCCATCATGCGCGCGATGTCGAAGGCGCTGATGACCTTGCCCGCACAGCCGATCTTGACGCGGTGACGCTGGTTCAGGCCCACCAGCGTGTTGTGAACAAGAAGCAAGCCCTCCTGCAGCGGCGCCCCCACGTGGTCGGTGAACTCCAGCGGGGCGGCGCCGGTGCCTCCCTCCGCGCCATCGACCACGATGAAATCGGGCCAGAGGCCGGTTTCGTACATGGCCTTGGCCAGCGCAAACCACTCCCACGGGTGGCCGATGCACAGCTTGATGCCCACCGGCTTGCCGCCCGACAGTTGGCGAAGCCGCTCGATGAAACGCACCATCTCCACCGGCGTCGAAAACGCGCTGTGGCGCGCGGGTGAAACGCAGTCCTGCCCCACCAGGACCCCGCGCGCCTCGGCGATCTCGGGGGTGACCTTCGGGCCGGGCAGCACCCCGCCGTGGCCTGGCTTGGCGCCCTGGCTGAGCTTGAGTTCGATCATCCGGACCTGCGGCGTGCGCGCATTGCGCGCAAAGGCGTCGGCATCGAACTGGCCGTCGTCCGTGCGGCAGCCGAAGTAGCCGGAGCCGATCTCCCAGATGAGGTCACCGCCGGGCTCGCGGTGGTAGCGGCTGATGGAGCCCTCGCCCGTGTCGTGCGCGAAGTGGCCGAGCCTGGCGCCGGCATTGAGCGCCAGGATGGCGTTCGCGCTCAGCGCCCCGAAGCTCATGGCGGAGATGTTGAAGATGCTCGCGCTGTAGGGCTGGGTGCAGGAACTGCCGCCCGCGCCGATCACCACGCGGAAGTCGTGGCTGGCGAGCGTGGTGGGCGCCAGCGAATGGTTGATCCACTCGTAGCCCGCCTGCCCCACGTCCATCTGCGTGCCAAAGGGCCGCTTGTCAGGTTCCCCCTTGGCGCGCTGGTAGACCAACGAGCGCTGCTGGCGCGAGAACGGCGCGGCTTCGGCATCGCCCTCGATGAAATACTGACGGATCTCGGGCCGGATGAACTCGAGCAGGTAGCGCAGGTGGCCGATGACGGGGTAGTTGCGCAGCACCGCCCGGGAAGGCTGGCGCAGGTCGTTGATGCCCACCGCCGTGAGTGCAGTCCCGGCCAGCGCGCCCCCGAGCGCGAGCGCGGAACCGTGCGCCAGCCAGGCCCACACACCCCATGCGGCGGCCAGCACAGCCAGGCACAGCGCGGCATAGCGGATGGGCACGTGCTCATTGAGCTGGATCAGCCAGCGGGGCATGCGAACCTCCTTTCCACCCGGAATGCGGTGGGACAAACATACCGGGGTCGGCCAGGGCCGTCTGTGACGTGTGACCGGAATATCCAACCCTTTTCGCGGTCGCTCGCCCCCAACTCTCCTTCACAACGGGCTCTCGCGAATGGGTTAGACTTTCACCCATAGCGCCGATTTGTCCGGATTGCGGGCGCTCAAGAAATGCCGCTAAAGAGGGCGCTGCTCAGACCGGCCCCTGCTTTAATGCGAGGCCGGTTTTTTGTTGTCATCACCGTCGTAGCGTCATGTCCTCCATCGGGGTCGTCACCCCTGCTTCCATGCACTTCGGCACGCCGCTGCCGCTGCAAAGCGGTGCCGTGCTGCGCGACTACACCCTGGTCTACGAGACCTATGGGCGCCTCAACGCCGACCGCAGCAACGCGGTGCTGGTGTGCCATGCGCTCAATGCGTCCCACCACGTGGCCGGCCTCCACGCCGACGAACAAGGTCGCCCCATCCCCAAAAGCGAAGGCTGGTGGGACAACCTGATCGGCCCCGGCAAGCCGCTGGACACCGACAAGTTCTTCGTCATCGGCATCAACAACCCCGGCTCTTGTTTTGGCTCGACCGGCCCGATGCACACCAACCCGGACACCGGCAAGCTCTACGGCGCCGACTTCCCGGTGGTGACGGTGGAAGACTGGGTGAACGCCCAGGCCCGCGTGCTCGACCGCCTGGGCATCGACAAGCTGGCGGCCGTGCTGGGCGGCAGCCTGGGCGGCATGCAGGCGCTGAGCTGGACGCTGCAACACCCAGAGCGCGTGGCGCATTGCGTAGCCGTGGCCACCGCGCCGAACCTCTCGGCGCAGAACATTGCCTTCAACGAGGTCGCACGGCGCGCGATCGTGACCGACCCCGATTTCCACCACGGTCACTTCTATGAGCACGGTGTGGTGCCCCGACGCGGCCTGCGCGTGGCGCGCATGATCGGCCACATCACCTACCTGTCGGACGACGTGATGGAGTCGAAGTTCGGCCGCGAGCTGGTGGGCCGTGAGCTGGGCGACGCGCCGCGCTACAGCACGCAGGACATCGAGTTCCAGGTGGAAAGCTACCTGCGCTACCAAGGTGACAAGTTCAGCGACTACTTCGACGCCAACACCTACCTGCTGATCACCCGAGCGCTGGATTACTTTGACCCGGCACGGCATCACGGTGGCGACCTGAGCGCCACGATGGCGAAGGCGCTGGCCAAGTTTCTGGTGGTGAGCTTCACCACCGACTGGCGCTTCTCGCCAGCGCGTTCGCGCGAGATCGTCAAGGCGCTGGTCGACAACCGCCACGATGTGAGCTACGCCGAGATCGACGCGCCGCACGGCCACGATGCCTTCCTGCTGGACGACCCGCGCTACCACGGCGTGGTGCGCGCCTACTTCGAGCGCATCGCGCTGGAGCTCGAGCGCCACAGCACGCCGCTGAACAGCGCACAGGGGCAGCCCGTGCGCATGGCCGTCTGAGGGGAGGCACGACGATGATCGAACGCGACCTCCATCACGTGATTGCCGAGCTGGTGCCGCCCGGCTCGCGCGTGCTTGACCTGGGCTGCGGCAACGGCGCCCTGCTGGCCCACCTGCGCGACACCCGCCAATGCACCGGCTACGGCATCGAGATCGACGACGCCAAGGTGCTGGAATGCGTGCGCCGTGGCGTGAACGTCATCCAGCGCAACCTGGAAGAAGGACTGAGCCTGTTTGAGGACAACAGCTTCGACGTGGTGCTGCAGCTCGACACCCTCCAGCACCTGCGCAACACGGAGGCCATGCTGCGCGAGACGGCGCGCGTGGGCCGCATCGGGCTGGTCAGCTTCCCGAACTTCGCGCACTGGCCGCACCGCCTGAGCGTGCTGCGCGGCCGCATGCCCGTCACGCGGGCCCTGCCCTACCAGTGGTACGACACGCCCAACATCCGCGTCTCGACGTTCGCCGACTTCGAGGTGCTGGCCCGCAAGAACGGGCTGCGCATCCTTGCCTCGTTCGGGCTGCAGGGGGGCAAGACCGTGGCCACCTGGCCCAACCTGCTGGCCAGCACCGCGGTCTTCAAGTTCGAGCGGGGCTGAGACGACCGCGCCCCGGCGGCGTGCCGGGGCGGCGCGATCAGAAGGCGTGGCGCAGACCGACCACGTAGCTGTGGCCCTTGTTGAAGCCCGCCAGCTTCTCGTTGTCGAGCATGTAGGCCACATAGGTGTCCGTGCGCTTCGACAGGTTGTGGTTGTAGGCCAGCGTGAAGATCCCGTGCGAGGTGCGGGGTGTGGTGCCCCCCTCGACCGGCTTTTCCTTGCTCAGCCCATACGACGCGAGCACCTTGCCAGCGGTCGTCACGGGCACGCTGGTTCCCAGTTGCCACAGCGTCGTGGCGATGCGCGCGCCGTTGCTGAAGCCGCTGTTCTCGATCTGCCCGTACTGCGCGAAGAACTTCGCAAACCCCGCGTCATACGAGGCGCCGGCCATGCCGAAGGTCTGCGTCTGGCCTTCCGCAAAAGCCGCCTTGGGTGCCTGCGCCGAGCGCACGGTCTGCCAGGCCCCGCCCACCGAGAATGGCCCCGACGCATAGCGGGCCAGCACCGCGTAGCTGCTGCGCTGGCTCTTGTCGGTGGTCTCACCGGCCTGGGCCGACACCGTGGCACTGAAGCCCGAGAGGTTGGGCGTGCTGTAGCTGACGGCGTTGCTCCAGCCCGAATCGCCCTTGTCGTTGCCCCATGAGCCGTCGAAGGTGAGCCGAACCGCAGGCGACAGGCCGAAGGCGCCGCCAAACGGGTTGTACGAGATGACGTTCAGGTACAGCAGGTTGATCTGCCGCCCCACTGTGACCGTGCCGAAGTCACCCTGCACATAGAGATTGGCTGCACGAGACCAGAACGGGTCGGACGAACCGAAGCGCCCGGACGCGCCGGTGTCGGGACGCAGAAAGCTCTCCAGCACGAAGCCGGCCTTCAGCCCGCCGCCAAGGTCCTCGACGCCCTTGAAGCCGATGAAACTGGTGGTCATCTGGTTGCCGTCCACCTTGGTGGTGCGGACGTCGGTCTTCGCGCTGGGCTCGAACGAACCGACCGCGAGGTCGATGACGCCATAGACGTTCACTGACGACTGCGCCGAGGCGACGGTGCCCAACGCCATCAGGGCGACCGGGACGATGTACTTCTGGAGGGACATGGACAGGTGACTCCGTATCTGAGTGGATGCCGTTCACCGCCTTGGTGAACTGTATACAGATTTGCAGGAACCATGCCGCACCGAAAACGAACAAGGCGCCCCGGAGGGCGCCTTGTGTGGGGATCAGGTCAGCTCAGACGAGCTGCGCCGGATCAGAAGTTGTGGCGGATGCCGACGGCGAGCGACTGGCCAGATTGCAGGCTGGTCACGCGGTGATTCGAGAACACGCCGTACACGTCGGTGCGCTTCGACAGGGTGTAGTCATAACCCAGCGAGAAGACTTCGTCCTTGGTGGTGACGTCGGCAGCCGTCTTGTTCTTCAGCTGACCGAACGAGGCCAGCACGGCCGCCTTGTCGGTGACGGGCACGGACACGCCCAGCTGGTAGATCTTGTCCTTCACTTCGGCGGCGGTGGTGTCCTTGATGGCCGTGTACTGACCGAAGGCCTTCAGGAAGCCGAAGTCATACGAAGCACCCAGGTTCCACAGCTTTTCATTGGCGGTGTAGGCCGTGAGCGACGGCTGCGTGGTACGGCCGCCCTTGACGTAGGTCAGCGTGGCCGCGAACGGGCCGGCCGCGTAGGTGGCAGCGGCGGTGTAGCTGTTCTTGTTGGCCGAGCCGGTGGCTTCCTTCAGGGCAGCCTGGGCCACGAAGCTCAGGCCCGAGAAGTTGGGCGACTCGTAGGTGATCGAGTTGACCCAGCCGGTGTCGAAACCGACGCCGGCGCGGGAAATCGGAGTCTGGCCCAGGTAGCTGAAGTGGCGCATCGTGGGCGAGAAGCTCATCGACGAACCGAACGGGTTGTAGGTGTAGCCCGAGGTGAACAGCGGGTTGTCGTACTGACCCAGTGCCACCTTACCGAAGCCGCCGCTCAGGGCGATGTTCGAAGCACGGCCCCAGAAGTTGCCAGCGTTGTTGTTCAGCGTCTGGCCGGTGTCGACGGCGATGAAGCTTTCCAGCGTGAACTCGGCCTTCAGACCGCCGCCCAGGTCTTCGACGCCGGCAAAGCCGATGAAGGAGGTCGTCATCGCGCCGCTGCGGACTTCCGTCGTGCGGGTCGACTCGCCCTTCTCGTGGGCACCCTCAAACGAGCCCAGGCCCATGTCGACCAGGCCGTACACCTTCAGGCTGGACTGGGCTTGGGCAGCGCCGGCGGCGGCAGCCAGGGCGGCCAAGGCCACCAGGGTCTTCTTTGCAAACATCGAGTTCTCCTAGCAATGAGATGAACGAATTTCGATCCGGATAAACACGCTGGCAGGCGTGTCAACGACGAAACCATTGTGAGACGGAATGTCCACGGGGGGTGTGTTAAGCAAAGGTCGGGCCACCTTTCGGAGGGCCAAATAGCCGGTTTTTGCGGCGTGCACACCACATTCATGCGATTTCGCATACGAATTTAGGACATCCCGCAGTGAGTCCAAACGTTTTCATCAACTTGCCATCCTGCGGCCGGTAACGTCGAGAACCGCCCCGAACAGCGCACCGGAAGGCGCTCAATGTCCGGTCGATGGAAGGGGCATTGCACCAAAATGCGGCGCTCACGCCCCACTCGGGGGCGGATTCAAGCCCGAAGCACAGCGAGGATCTGGTCGCCGTAGGCTTCCAGCTTCTTGGCACCCACACCGCTGATGGTGGCCAGCTCGCCCAAGGTCTGGGGTGCCACGCGCGCCATGTCGGCCAGCGTCGCGTCGTTGAAGACGATGTAGGCCGGCAAGTTGTGTTCGCGCGCCACGCCGCCGCGCCAGGCCTTGAGGGCGTCGAAACGTTCCAGCGCGTCGCCGGTCAGGTCGGCGGCTGCGGCCGGCTTGCTGCCCGTCCGGGTGGTCTTGCTGCGGCGCGGTGCATCGGCCGCTTCACGCAGCGTGAGTTGCACCTCACCCTTCAGCACGGCCCGCGCCGAGGCGGTGAGCGCCAGCGTGTTGAACTCGCCTTCGGCCACCACGTGGCCCAGCGCAACGAGTTGGCGCAGCACGGCGCGCCACTGGTTTTCGCTCAGGTCGGCGCCCACGCCATAGGTGCTCAGCGCCTCGTGGCCGTACTGGCGCACCTTGTCGGTCTGCTTGCCGCGCAGCACGTCGATCAGGTGGCCGGCACCGAAACGCTGCTGCCCATGCTGCCAGAAGCGGTAGATGCAGCTGAGCATCTTGCGCGCGGCCTCGGTGCCGTCCCAGGTGGCGGGCGGACGAAGGCAGTTGTCGCAGTTGCCGCAGGGCGCGCTGTCTTCGCCAAAGTAGCTCAGCAGGCGCACGCGGCGGCAGTCGTGGGCCTCGGCCAGGGCCAGCAGCGCGTCGAGCTTGCCGCGCTGGATGCGCTTGAAATCGTCGGTGGCCGGGCTCTCGTCGATCATGCGGCGCTGGTTGACCACATCGGCCAGGCCGTAGGTCAGCCACGCATCGGCCTCGCCGCCATCGCGCCCGGCACGCCCGGTCTCCTGGTAGTAGCCTTCGATGTTCTTGGGCAGGTCGAGGTGGGCTACGAAACGCACGTCGGGCTTGTCGATACCCATGCCGAAGGCCACGGTGGCGACCATGACGAGCCCCTCTTCACGCAGGAAGCGGTCCTGATGGCGCTGGCGCACGCCGGCATCCAGGCCGGCGTGATAGGGCAAGGCCGGCACGCCCTGGTCGGACAACCAGGTGGCGGTTTCCTCGACCTTGCGGCGACTCTGGCAGTAGACGATGCCGGCGTCGCCCGGGTGTTCGTCTCGGATGAAGCGCAGCAGTTGCTGGCGCGGGTTGTCCTTCTCGACCAGCGTGTAGCGGATGTTGGGCCGGTCGAAGCTGCTGATGAAGACGCGCGCATCCTGCAACTGCAAGCGCTCGATCATGTCGGCGCGGGTCTGGTCGTCGGCAGTGGCGGTCAGCGCCAGGCGCGGCACATCGGGGAAGCGCTCGTGCAGCATCGACAGCTGCAGGTAGTCTTCGCGGAAATCGTGGCCCCACTGGCTCACGCAGTGAGCTTCGTCAATGGCGAACAAACTGAGCAGGCCGCGTTCGTGCAGGCTGGCCAGCTGGGCCTGGAAGCGCAGGTTGGTGACGCGCTCGGGGGCGGCATAGAGCATCACCAGCCGGCCCGACATCATCTCGCGCTCGATGCGCTGGGTGTCTTCGAGGCTCAGGGTGCTGTTGAGGAAGGCGGCGTGCACACCGACCTCTTCCAGCGCGCCGACCTGGTCGTGCATCAGCGCGATCAGCGGCGAGACCACCACCGTGACCCCCCGCCCCTGGCGATGCCGCGCGATGGCGGGCACCTGGTAGCACAGGCTCTTGCCGCCACCGGTGGGCATCAGCACCAGGGCATCCCGCCCTTCGGTGACGTGTTCGACGATGGCCGCCTGCTGGCCGCGGAAGGCGTTGTAGCCGAACACCTCGTGGAGGATGTCCAGCGGTTGGGCGCTGCCGGCGCCGGCGGGCTTGGCGGAGGACTCGTCGGTCAAGGAAAAGGGATGGGCGGGCACGGGCCGTATTGTGGGCCCTGCGCCCGCCCGGCTGGCACCCCGCGAAGGGCGCCCTCCTGCGGCGGAGGGGGAAACCCGTTCAGCCGCTGTTGCGCAGCCCCTGGGCCAGGCCGTTGATGGTGAGGTGGATGCCGCGCTGCACGCGCTCGTCCGGCTCCTCGTTGCGCTGCTGGCGCTCGCGGAAGCTCTGCAGCAGCGTCACCTGGAGGTGGTTCAGCGGATCGAGATAGGGGTGGCGGTCGGCGATGTGGCGTTGCAGTTCCGGATGGCGCTCCAGCAGCGCGGTCTGCCCGGTGACGGTCAGCAGGTGGCGCACGGTGCGGGCGTGCTCAGTCTGGATGCGGCCGAAGATGGCCTCGCTCAGGGCCTTGTCGCTGACCAGCCCGGCGTAGCGTGAGGCGATGGCCAGGTCGGACTTGGCCAGCACCATGTCCATGTTGGACAGCAGGCTCGACAGGTAGGGCCAGTTGGCGTGCATGGCCTGCAGGCGCTGCTGGCCGGCTTCACCGTGCTTCTGCACATAGGCCTCGACCGCGCTGCCGAAGCCGTACCAGCCGGGCAGCATGATGCGGCACTGGGCCCAGCTGAACACCCAGGGGATGGCGCGGAGGTCGTCGATCGACGTCGACTTCTTGCGCGAAGCCGGGCGGCTGCCGATATTGAGGTGGGCGATCTCGGCAATGACAGTCGATTCCCAGAAGAACTGCTCGAAGCCCGGGGTCTCGTAGACGAGATTGCGGTAGGCCGCGAACGCGGTGGCCGAGAGTTCCTCCATCACGTCGAGGTACTCGGGCGGGACATCCTTGTTGGGCGGCAGCAGGCTCGCGGTCAGCGTGGCGGCCACCAGCACCTCGAGGTTGCGGCGGCCGGTTTCGGGCTGGCCGTACTTGGCGGCAATCACCTCGCCTTGCTCGGTCAGGCGAACCTGTCCTTGCACGGCGCCGGCGGGCTGCGCCAGGATGGCCTGGTAGCTGGGGCCGCCGCCGCGGCCGACGGAGCCCCCACGGCCATGGAAGAGGCGCAGGCGCACGCCGTGGCGCGCAAAGACCTCGACCAGACCGATCTCGGCCTTGTAGAGCTCCCAGCCGGAGGTGAGGAAACCGCCGTCCTTGTTCGAGTCGGAATAGCCGAGCATCACTTCCTGCACGTCGCCGCGGCTCTTGAGCAGCGCGCGGTACAGGGGCTGCGACAGCAGCGCGTCCATGATGTCCGGGGCGGCGCGCAGGTCGCCGATGGTCTCGAACAGCGGGACGATGTTGACGGCGAGCGTGGGCGCATCGGCGCCGCGGGCGGGCTTCAGCAGGCCGCACTCCTTGAGCAGCACGGCCACTTCCAGCAGGTCGGACACGCTGGCGGTCTTGCTGATGATGCACTGCGCGATCGACTGGCTGCCGTAGCGCTGGTGCGCCAGTTGGGCCTGCTGGAAGATGGCGATTTCGCCCCGGCTCAGCTCGCTGTAGTCGATGTGGGGCGAGTACAGCGGGCGGGCGGTCTGCAGCTCGTCGAGCAGGCGCGCCACGCGCTGGTCTTCCGGCAGCGACAGGTACTGCGAGCCCGGCTCGGCGGCTTCGAGCAGGTCGGCAATGACCTGCTCGTGCACGTCGGAGTTCTGACGCAGATCGAGCGGGGCCAGGCTGAAGCCGAAGACCTGCACGGCGCGGCGCAGTTGGCGCAGGCGCCCGCGGGTCAGCGACACGGAGCCGTTGGCCTTGAGCGAACGGTGGATGACGTTGAGGTCGGCGAGCAGCTCGGCCGCGGTCTCGTAGGCCGGCGCCTCGCCCAGGGCCGGGCGCGCCGGCTTGCGGCCGACCAGCTGCTGGTAGGTGGCGGCCAGACGGGCGTACAGGCCGCTGATGGCGCGGCGATACGGTTCGTCCTGGCGGTGCTGGGACTGGTCGGGCGAGCGGGCGGCCAGGTTCAGCAGCGCTTCGGACGGGTTGGCCAGCAGCGCCGAGATCGACAGCTCGAGCCCGAGGTTGTTGAGCTCGGCCAGGTAGTGGCGCAGCACGCACTCGGCCTGCATGCGCAGGGCCGAATCCAGCACCTGCGCGGTGACGAAGGGGTTGCCGTCGCGGTCGCCACCGATCCAGCTGGCCACATGCAGGAAGTTGGGCAGCTCAAGCTCGTCGGCCTGCGGCGCGCGGGCCTGCTTGAGGTCGGCGCGCAGGCGGTCTTCGAGGTGGCTGTACAGGCGCGGCACTTCGCGCAGAAAGGTGCGCTCGTGAGTTTCCAGGCTGTTGGCGACCTCGTCGAGCACCGACAGCTTGGTGGGGCGCAGCAGGCGGGTCTGCCACAGTGTCAGCACGATGCGGCGCAGTTCCTCTTCGGATTCGGCGCGCTCTTCCGGCGTCTGTGGGGTCAAGTCACGCTCGCGCAGCAGTCGCGCGAGCTGCATCTGTTCGTGCAGGATGCTGTGGCGGCGGACTTCGGTGGGGTGGGCCGTCAGCACCGGGGCGATCTGCGCGTGAGCGATGAGGTCGAGCACCTGCTCGGCGTCGAGCCCTTCGGCCGCAAAGCGCCCTAGCGCATGTTCGAGCGTGCCTTCGGTGGCCGCGTTGCCGGTCAGGGCCGCCTGCCGCTGGGTGCGGATCTGATGCTGGTCTTCAGCGATGTTGGCCAGCAACGAAAAGTAGCTGAACGAGCGGATCACCTGCAGCATCTGCTCGCGCGAGAGGCTGTCGAGCGTGGCTTCGAGCGCCTGGCGCGCGGCCTGGTCGTCGGCGCGGCGGAAGCGCACCGAGTGTCGGCGGATCTGGTCGACGAGCTCGTAGGTGGCTTCGCCGTGCTGTTCGCGCACGGTGTCACCAAGGACACGGCCCAGCAGGCGGATGTCTTCCCTCAGGGGGTGGTGAGGGTCTTGGGAAGGGGCGGATTCGTGGTCGGTCGAATGCATGTGCCGGGTCTCTTGTGAAGGCGGGGACATGGAAAACAGGGGTTGTGCGCGCAGCGCCCCGACATGTTATGCGGCGTGGTGCAGCAAGCCGCGGGCCCTCCATAAAAAAAGCCCCCGCGCGCGCCAGCAGCGTGCACGGGGGCAGGTCGGGGCCCCATCCACCCATCACGGCGGGGCCCCGTGTCACCTCAGGGTGATCCGGCTGTGGCTCAGAACCACAGTTCGGCCTGCACGCCGATCAGGGTGGCCGAGTTCTTCGACTTGTCGGTCAGGCCAGCGGGGGTCGAGCCGGCAATGCTGTAGGCCGCGTCGTTCCAGGTGATGTGGGTGGCGTAGAAACGCAGTTCCGGGCGCGACCAGAAGTCACCGTTGAGCGCCAGCGTGGGCGCAAACGTGATCTTGTTCAGGCGGCCGGTGCCGGCCACCCCGTCCTGCTTGGCCGAGGTCACGCCGATTTCGGTCAGCAGCTTGAAGTTCTGTGTGACGGCGTAGGAGACACGGCCACCCAGCGAGGTGCGGGTCACTTCGGTTTCGGCGTTGGTCAGGTCGGCGTAGCTCTTGGACCGCTCCCACACCGCCTGGGCCTGGCCACCCCACGGGCCGGACTGCCACTGAATCGAGTCGACGGCACGCAGGCCCTTGTTCTTGGTGTCGGAGAAACCACCGGTCAGCGCAGCGTGGCCGTTCGCGGCCTGCAGCCACACGGTGTTGGTCAACCCCTTCATGCCGAAGTTGGCCTGATCGTGCTTCAGCGACACCGAGAATCCGCTGCTGCCATTGACGTAGTCGCCATTGACCAGCGACACCACGGCGCGCAGCTTGCCATCGGTGCCGGTCTTGATGTCGTAGAGGTCGGCCGTCACACGGGCGGCCGTGGCCTTGGTGCCGTCCTTGGTGGTGAATTCATCGCTCGAATAAGCGTGCACGCCCAGCTTGGCGCCGCCCACGGCGATGTCATAGGCACCCGCGCCCACGTCGTTGCCGTAGTTGATGTAGAAGGTGTCGACGATGTGGACGTCGGCGCGCTGGTAGCGCTTGCCGCCCCAGAACTTCACGTTGGGCGCGAAGTCCATGCCGGCCAGTTCGATGAAGGCCTGCTTGGTCTCGTAGTTGTTCTCCGAGGTCGGGTTCGGCTTGGCCGAGAAAAGGGCCGGCATCCAGCCGAGCTTCACCGTCTGGTTGCCGACCTTCTGCTCGTGCGACAGCAGGAACTCGCCATAGAAGTCGCCCTCGTTGCCCAGACGGTACATTTGGCCGGCGCCGCCCAGGCTGTACTTGCCGTAGGTCTGCGTGGTGCCCGAAGGCTCGGCGCCCGACAGGACGGGGCCGGCGCGCAGGTAACCGTTGAATTCGAATGCCATGGCCTGGCCGGCCAGGGCGGTCGCGGCGGCGACGAGGGTCAGGCGAATGCCTTTGTTCATGGTGTGCTCCTCGGCAGGTCGGTCTGTTGGACGACCCGGTTGGTGGTGATGCGACAGGACAATGAAGAGGACCGTCTGCCGGAACCGGGGGGCTCGACGCGGGCGTCTCCACACCCGCCGCGGTCTTCTTAACAAAATCTTAATTAATTAAAGATTAATAAACGTCCGGAAGAACCCTAGGTCGGCGTCACCCGGGCGCAACGCTTCACAATCGGGCCGCATGGACTACCTGACGATCAAGACCCTTCACCACGCTGCCGTGGCACTGTCGGCCACCGGCTTCATCGCCCGCGGTGCCGGCATGCTGATGGGTGCAACCTGGGTGCGCCAGAAACCGGCGCGCGTCCTTCCCCACATCGTGGACACCGCGTTGCTTGCAACCGGCATCACGCTCGCGGTGATGCTGCGGCTGGACCCCATGCAAACGTCCTGGCTCGGCGCCAAGCTGCTCGGCCTGCTGGGCTACATCGGGCTGGGCATGGTGGCGCTGCGCCCTGGGCGGCCTCAGGCGGTGCGGGCTGGCGCCTGGGTGGCGGCCCTGCTGGTACTGAGCTGGATGGTGTCGGTCGCGATCACGAAACACCCCGGCGGCTGGCTGCGCGCGCTGGCCTGAACCCCGGCTGAGCCGCCTACGGCTCGCCCTGCCTGCGATGCCGTCAGGGTCGGGCGGGTGCCGATGGCGGTGGCCCGGGCGCGGTGCTACAACAAGGCGTCGACGGTCGATGCCTTGGGGGCCTGCATGCAGCTTCAGGACAGCGTGGTGCTCATCACGGGTGGCAGCTCGGGGCTGGGCGCGGCCACGGCCCGCATGGCTTGGCAGGCGGGCGCCCGGGTGATGCTGGCCGACAAGGCCGAGCCGCCTGTGTCGCACCCGCTGCAGGCGCTGGATCCGGAGTGCGAACGCTGGCACTGGCACGCCACGGACGTCGCCGATGCGGTGTCCGGGTCGGCCGCGGTGGATGCGGTGCAAGATCGCTTCGGCCGGCTCGACGTGCTGGTCAACGCGGCCGGCCTCGCGTGTGCCGAGCGGGTACACGGCCGCGATGGCACGCACCGCCTGGAGACCTTTCAGCGCATGCTGCAGGTCAACCTGCTGGGCAGCTTCAACATGATGCGACTGGCGGTGCCCGCGATGCTGCGCTCACCGCCGCGTCCGGCACGCGCCGAGTCCGACAGCCGGGGGGTCATCGTCTTCACCGCATCGATCGCGGCATTCGACGGGCAGGTCGGGCAGGTGGCCTATGCCGCATCGAAAGGGGGCGTGGCCGCGATGACCCTGCCCGCTGCGCGCGACCTAGCGCGCGACCGCATCCGCGTGATGACGGTGGCACCGGGCGTGTTCGACACCCCCATGCTCCGTGGGCTGCCGGACGAAGCGCGCATCAGCCTGGAGGCTACCGTGCCCCACCCCGCGCGCCTGGGCCTGCCCGCCGAGTACGCCGCCCTGGTGCACCACATCGTCGCAAACGACTATCTCAATGGCGAGGTCATCCGGCTGGATGGCGCGCTGCGCATGGGCCCGCGTTGAGAAGGAGGCTGGCATGCAGGACGACATCGTGATCCTCGCCGCACGGCGCACCCCGATCGGCGCGCTGATGGGACGCCTGGCCGAGGTGCCGGCCCCGCAACTCGGCGCCTCGGCCATCCGCGCGGCACTGGACGACAGCCGGGCACCGGCCGAGGCCGTCGACGAGGTGCTGATGGGCTGCTGCCTGATGGCGGGACTGGGGCAGGCGCCGGCACGGCAAGCCTTGTTGGGTGCCGGGCTGCCTGCGTCGGTGCCGGCCACCACGCTGACCAAGATGTGCGGCTCGGGCATGAAGGCCGTGATGCTGGCCCACGATGCCCTTTGCGCAGGCAACGGCACGCTCTACGTGGCGGGAGGCATGGAGTCGATGAGCCGGGCGCCGCACCTGTTGCCCACGGCGCGCCGGGGCCAGCGCTTCGGGCATGGTGTCACGCTCGACCACATGCTGCGCGATGGCCTGGAAGACGCATACGACGGCCAGCTGATGGGCGTGCACGCCGAGCGCATGGCACGCGAAGCCGGTCTGACCCGCGACGATCTGGACGCAGTGGCCTTGCGTTCGGTGCGGCTCGCCCGCGATGCGGTGCAGCGCGGCCTGTTTGCCGACGAGATCGTGCCCGTGTTGCTGCCCGGCAGCTCGACCACCGACCTCGCCTTGCAGGAGGACGAAACCCCCGCCACCTGTCAGCCGGAGAAGGTGCCTCGCCTGCGCCCCGCATTTGCGCCGGATGGCGTGATCACGGCGGCCAGCTCGGCCTCGATCTCGGACGGCGCGGCCGCGCTGGTCGTCTCCACCGCGAGCCGGGCGGCGACCGCCGGCTGGCCGATGATGGCGCGCATCGTGGCCCATGCCACGGTGGCGGGCGAGCCCGGCCGCTTTGCCGAAGCGCCGGTGTACGCGATCCGCAAGGTGCTGCAACGCGCCGACTGGCAGGTCAGCGACGTCGATCTGTTCGAGGTCAACGAGGCCTTTGCCGTGGTACCGCTTCTGGTACAGCGCGCCCTCGGCATCCCGGAAGAACACCTCAATGTGCGAGGCAGCGCCTGTGCGCTCGGCCATCCGATCGGCGCAACGGGGGCCCGCATCCTGGTGACGCTGCTGCATGCCCTGCGGCAGCGGGACCAGCGACGCGGCGTGGCCTCGCTGTGCATCGGCGGCGGTGAAGCCACGGCCATGGCGATCGAGCGGCTGGACTGAGGCCGGGCATCAGGGAAAGACAGGAGCCCACAACCGGCGCACACCGGCATGATGGTCTGCAAAGGGACCGCGCCATGCCTGTGCTCGACACGCAGCTCAATCCGCGATCGGAAGGCTTCAAGGCCAACGCCCGGGCCATGCAGGCGCTGGTGGATGATCTTGATGCTCACCTGGCACGCGTGGCACAAGGCGGCGGTGCCGAGGCCCGCGCCAGGCACCTGGCACGCGGCAAGCTGCTGCCGCGCGACCGCATTGCGCAGCTGCTGGATGGCGGCTCGCCATTCCTTGAAGTGGCCCCTCTGGCGGCACTCGGCGTGTACGACGACGCAGCGCCGGGCGCCGGGGTGGTGGCCGGCATCGGTCGCATCCATGGCGTGGAATGCATGGTGGTGGCCAACGACGCCACGGTCAAGGGCGGCACCTACTTTCCGCTGACGGTGAAGAAGCACCTGCGCGCGCAAGAGATCGCCGAGTCCAATCGGCTGCCCTGCGTGTACCTGGTCGACTCGGGCGGGGCACACCTGCCGCACCAGGACGAAGTCTTTCCGGACCGCGACCACTTCGGCCGCATTTTCTACAACCAGGCCCGCATGAGCGCGGCCGGCATCCCGCAGATCGCCGTGGTGATGGGATCGTGCACTGCGGGCGGTGCCTATGTGCCCGCCATGTGCGACGAAACCATCATCGTGCGGGAGCAAGGCACCATCTTTCTGGGCGGACCGCCCCTGGTGCGCGCGGCCACCGGCGAGGTCGTGAGCGCGGAAGAGCTGGGCGGCGGCGACGTGCACACGCGGTTGTCCGGCGTGGCCGACCACCTGGCCGACGACGACCGCCATGCCTTGATGCTGGCACGCCAGTGCGTGGCCCGGCTCAACCACCGCAAGCAACCCGATCTGGCCCTGCAGCCACCCAGCCCCCCGCGTCACGACCCCGACGAGCTGATGGGCCTGATCCCGCTGGACGAACAGGGCCAGACCGGCCGGCAGGCCTTCGAGGTGCGCGAGCTGATCGCCCGGTTGGTGGACGGCTCCGACTTCGACGAGTTCAAGGCCCGCTACGGCAGCACGCTCGTCACCGGCTTTGCGCACATCGAAGGCATGCCCGTTGGCATCCTGGCCAACCAGGGCATTCTGTTTGCCGAGAGCGCGCAGAAGGGGGCGCACTTCATCGAGCTGTGCTGCCAGCGCCGCATCCCGCTCGTCTTCCTGCAGAACATCACCGGCTTCATGGTGGGCCGGCAGTACGAGCACCAGGGCATTGCACGCGCGGGCGCCAAGCTGGTCACGGCCGTGGCGTGCGCCGAGGTGCCCAAGTTCACGGTGGTGATTGGCGGCTCGTTCGGCGCGGGCAACTACGGGATGTGCGGGCGGGCCTACAACCCGCGCTTTCTGTGGATGTGGCCGAACGCCCGCATCAGCGTGATGGGAGGCGAGCAAGCGGCCAGCGTGTTGGCCACCGTGCGGCGCGATGCGCTTCAGGCTCAAGGCGTGAGCTGGTCGGAGGGCGATGAGGCCGCATTCAAGGCGCCGATCCGAGCCCAGTACGAAGCGCAGGGCCACCCCTACCACGCCACCGCCCGGCTATGGGACGACGGCATCATCCGCCCCACCGACACGCGGCGCATGCTGGCACTGGGCCTGAGCGCCAGCCTCAATGCACCGATGCCCGAAACCCGCTTCGGCGTGTTCCGCATGTGAGGCCGCTCATGAGCCAAGCGCCAGACCGCTTCACGCCGGACACCGATCGACCCGCCCATGGGCCGCTGAGCATGATGTGGCCGGATGCCACCGAGCCCTGCCTGGTGCGTGTGCGCCTGGGCCGCCCCGCACAACACAACGCGCTCGACCCGGCGCTGATCACCGCCCTCACAGACGCTTTCAGGGCAATCGCCAGCGCACCACACGTCCGCGTGGTGGTCCTGGAAGCGGAAGGGGCCAGTTTCTGCGCTGGCGCCGACCTGCAGCACATGCGCGCTGCGGCGGAGCAGGACTGGTCGACCAACCACGCCGACGCCCAGGCGCTGGCTGCGATGTTCCACGCGGTGGCCAGTTGCCCCGTGCCCGTCATTGCCCGCGTGCAAGGCGCCTGCTACGGCGGTGGCGTCGGCCTGGTCGCCTGCGCAGACATCGCCGTGGCCATCACATCGGCCACGTTCAGGCTGTCGGAAGCTGCGCTGGGCCTGATCCCGGCCACCATCAGCCCTTACGTCGTTCGCGCAGTGGGCGAGCGTACGGCGCGGCGCTGGTTCATCACGGCAGAGACCATCGATGCCCGCCGCGCACAGGCTCATGGACTGGTCCATGAGATCGCATCCGATGAAGCGACCCTCGACGCGACGGTGAGCCGGATCGCTGGCACCATCGCGCGCAACAGCCCGCAGGCCGTTCGCTCCTGCAAGCGGCTGGTGGACGAAGTGACAGGCCGCCCCATCGACGCCTCGCTGCGCGACCTGACGGCCCGTCGCATTGCCGATGCCCGCGCAAGCTCGGAAGGGCGCGAAGGCATTCAAGCCTTCCTGCAGCGCCGTACGCCAAACTGGCTGGAAGCCGATCGCCTGCATCGCAGCTCGCTGCGCGACGACGGCGCCGACGAGCTCAACGACTGAGCCAGGGGAAACGCAAGCGATGTTCCGCACCATCCTGATCGCAAACCGCGGAGAGATCGCGTGCCGCATCGCCGCCACGGCGCGCCGCCTGGGTGTGCGCACCATCGCCGTCTACACGCCCGATGAAGCGCAGGCCCGCCATGTGCAGACGGCCGACGAGGCATGGCCCTTGCCCTGCGCCGATGCGGGCGATCCGCGCGCGGCCTGGCTGAACGGTAAGGCTTTGATCGAGATCGCCCGGCGCAGTGGGGCCGAAGCGATCCACCCCGGCTATGGCTTCCTCAGCGAGAACGCTGTTTTCGCCCAGGCCTGTGGCGAAGCCGGTCTGGTGTTCATCGGCCCACCGGCCGAGGCGATCGCCGCCATGGGCAGCAAGGCCGCCGCCAAAGCCTTGATGACCGAAGCCGGCGTGCCGCTCGTGCCCGGCTACCACGGCGAGGCGCAGGATGAAGCCACCCTGACCGCCGAAGCCGAACGCATCGGCTACCCTGTTCTGATCAAGGCCACGGCCGGCGGCGGTGGGCGCGGCATGCGGGCCGTGCACCAGGCGGCCGACTTTGCGGCGGCGCTGGCATCGTGTCAGCGCGAATCGCAAGCCAGCTTTGGCGATGCACGCGTGCTCATCGAGCGGCTGGTGGAGCGGCCCCGCCACATCGAAGTGCAGGTCTTTGCCGACACCCAAGGCCATTGCGTACACCTGTTCGAGCGCGACTGCTCGATCCAGCGCCGCCACCAAAAGGTGCTGGAAGAAGCCCCCGCCCCCGGTCTGCCCGCCGCCGTGCGAGCCCGCATGGGCCAGGCGGCCATCGCAGCGGCGCGCAGCGTGGGCTACGTGGGCGCCGGCACGGTCGAGTTCATCTGCGAAGCCGACGTGGCGGACACCAGCCGCTTCTGGTTCATGGAAATGAACACGCGCCTGCAGGTCGAGCACCCGGTCACGGAGGCCATCACCGGTCTGGACCTCGTGGAGTGGCAACTGCGCGTGGCCGCCGGTGAAGCCCTGCCCTTGCGTCAGGAGCAGATCACGCTGCGTGGCCACGCCATCGAAGCCCGGTTGTGCGCCGAGCAACCCGAGCAGGGCTTTCTGCCGGCCACCGGTCCGATCACCGTGTGGCAGCCCCCGCCCCACGGGGCTTTCCAGATCGCCCCGGTACGGTTGGACGCCGGCATCGGCGAAGGCGACGCGATCGGCCCGCACTACGACGCCATGCTGGCCAAACTCATCGTGTGGGGCGAGGACCGCGCCACCGCCCTGCGGCGCCTGCAGCAGGCGCTCGACCACCTGCACGTGGCCGGGCTGCCGCACAACCTGGCCTTCCTGCGCCGGCTGGCGCGGCACCGGCGGTGGCTGCATGCCGAACTGGATACCGGACTGATCGCCGCGGAAGCCGATGCGCTGCTGCACCCGGAGCCCATCTGCGATCTGTGGGTGGCCGCCGCCTGGGTGGCAGGGCAATGGCTCGGCGCGCATGCCTCATCGGCCATCGCACCCGGATCGTCGGCACGGGCAGACGACATGCGGCCTGCCGGCTCTGTAACACCGAGAACCGGCTGGCGAGACCCGTGGTCGGCCTCCGACGCCTGGCAGATGAACGGCGCCCGCACCACACGCCACACGCTCCAAAGCGGCGACCGGTTGATCGACCTGGCGTGGACGCGCAGCGGCAGCGAACACACGCTCCAGGTGGGCGAAGCCCGCGCCCGCCTCGTCCTGCACCGCCACAGCGACACGCAGGTCAGCAGCACACTTACCCCGACACACCTCGGCCCCCACCCCGACGGCACGACTCCGACACCCACACCGCCGGTCGAGGCCACCACACACCGCCTGCACCTGTACGCGCGCGGCGGTGCCAGGCATGCCTTCTGTGCCGACTGGCCGCAGGTCCATCCCTTGACCGTGCGCGAGCGTCCACCGGCAGCATCCCAGACACAAGACGGCGGCCACGCGAGGCTCACGGCCCCCATGCCGGGCCGCGTGGTGGCCCTGCTGGTGGAAGCCGGGCAACACGTGAAGGCCGGCACGCCGCTGGCCGTCACGGAAGCGATGAAAATGGAGCACACCCTCTGCGCACCGCGCGATGGCACCGTGGCCCAGCTGCGCTGTGCCGTGGGCGACCCGGTCGCAGAGGGCGATGAACTCCTGCGTCTGGATTGAACATGCTGCCCACCCACGTCACCCTCGTCGATGTCGGCCCGCGCGATGGCCTGCAGAACGAGGCCGCCCCGGTTTCTGCCGCCACCAAGATCGAACTGGTTCACCGCCTGCAGGCCGCCGGCCTGCGCCAGATCGAAGCCACCAGCTTCGTCAGCCCCAAGTGGGTGCCGCAGATGGCCGATGCCGCCGAGGTCATGGCCGGCATCCAGCGCCAGCCCGGGGTGCGCTACAGCGTGCTCACGCCCAACATGAAGGGCTTCGAAGGCGCGCTGGCTGCCGACGCCGATGAGGTCGTGGTGTTTGCCGCTGCCAGCGAGGCCTTCAGCCAGCGCAACATCAACTGCAGCATCACCGAATCCATTGCACGCTTCCAGCCCGTGGTGGCGGCCGCCCATGCCCATGGCATGCGGGTGCGCGCGGCGGTGTCGTGTGCGCTGGGCTGCCCCTACCAGGGCGAGGTCGCGGTCGACGATGTGGACGACGTGGTCGAACGCCTGCTCGGCATCGGCTGCGACCACATCGGCATCGCCGACACCATTGGCGTGGGCACGGCCGGCCAGGTGCAGCGCGTGATGGAGCGGGCCCTGCAGCGCGTGCCGGTGGCCGAGCTCAGCGGCCACTTTCACGACACCTACGGCCAGGCACTGACCAACATCCACGCCTGCCTGCAGCTGGGCGTCCACACCTTCGACACCAGCGTGGCCGGTCTCGGTGGCTGCCCCTATGCCAAGGGCGCCACCGGCAACGTCGCCACCGAAGACGTGGTCTACCTGCTGCACGGCCTGGGCATCGCCACCGGCATCGACCTGGACGCCCTGGTGGACACCGCCGATTTCATTTCCCGCGCGCTGGGCCGCAAGCCGGTCTCGCGCGTGGCCAACGCGCTGCTGGCCAAGCGACCGCCGGCTGGCTGAAACAGGCTCATGTGCTGAGCCTGTCCGCCGTCATGGTCGCCGCCCGCCGTGACAACACGAGGAGACGCCATGGACCTGCCCGGACTGCAACACCACCTCGGTGACGAGATCGACGCGCTGCGCGACGCCGTGCAGGCCTTCGCCCAGCGCGAGATCGCGCCGCACGCCGCCCGCATCGACCGCGACGACGCCTTCCCGGCCGACCTGTGGCCGCGACTCGGTGAACTGGGCGTGCTCGGCCCCACGGTCAGCGAAGCCCACGGGGGCGCCGGCCTGGGCTACCTCGCCCACCTCGTCATCATGGAAGAGATCAGCCGCGCCTCGGCCTCGGTGGCGCTGAGCTACGGCGCACACAGCAACCTGTGCGTCAACCAGATCCACCGCCACGGCACCGAGGCGCAACAGCGCCGCTACCTGCCACCGCTCATCAGCGGCCAGCACGTCGGCGCGCTGGCCATGAGCGAGCCCGAGGCCGGCTCCGATGTGGTCAGCATGCGGCTGAAGGCCACGCCGCACCGCCGCGACGGCGTCGATGGCTTTCTGCTCGACGGCAGCAAGATGTGGATCACCAACGGCCCCGTGGCCGACACGCTGGTGGTCTACGCCAAGACCGACATGGAGGCCGGCCCGCGCGGCATCACCGCCTTCCTGATCGAGCAAGGCACGCCGGGTTTTCGCGTGGCGCAGCGGCTCGACAAGCTCGGCATGCGCGGCTCGCCCACGGGCGAGTTGGTGTTCGAGCAGGCCTTCGTGCCGCGCGAGCAGGTGCTGGGCGAGGTGGGCGGCGGCGTGAAGGTGCTGATGAGCGGCCTGGACACCGAACGCGCCGTGCTCTCGGGCGGGCCCATCGGCATCATGCAGGCCGTGCTCGACAACGTGCTGCCCTATGTGCACGACCGCCACCAGTTCGGCCAGGCCATCGGCCAGTTCCAGCTGGTGCAGGCCAAGGTGGCCGACATGTACACCGCGCTGCAGGCCGCACGCTGCCTGGCCTACACCGTGGCGCGCAACCTCGATGCCGCCGGCCCGGGCGGGGCACGTCACCTCCGCAAGGACTGCGCCGCGCTCATCCTGTGGACGGCCGAGCAGGCCACGCGCGTGGCGGGTGATGGCATCCAGCTGCTTGGCGGCAACGGCTACATCCACGACTACCCGATGGGTCGACTCTGGCGCGATGCGAAGCTCTACGAGATCGGTGCGGGCACGTCCGAGATCCGGCGCACGCTGATCGGGCGGGAGCTGTTCGACGCGACAGCCTGAGGGCCCTCAGCCCGCGGCCAGGCCCACCGGCTCGCCACCCACGAACGCCAGCAGCTCGCCAGGCTGCATGGCCACCCAGGGCTCGTTCGTCGTGAGCGGCTGCGTGGCGATCACGGCCACGCGGTCGCCGGGCTCGGTGTGCTCGGCAAAGTTCAGCGCCATGTCCTGGTCCTGCAGCTGGGCCAGGCCGAAGGGGTGCCGGCGCACCAGGTAGTGCAGGTGCGTCGAGCAATGCGTCCACAGCGCATCGCCCTGGCTCAGCATGAAGTTGAAGGTGCCGTGGCGCGCGATCTGGGGCACCAGCTCCTTCAACGTCAGCGTCAGCTCGGCCACCGGCGGCATCGACGCGTGGCTCTTGGCCAGTTCCTGCATCAGCCAGCAGAAGGCGCGCTCGCTATCGGTGTCGCCCACGGGCTGGAAGCTGCCGTGCAGGCGCGGCTGGTAGTCGACCAGGTTGCCGTTGTGCGCAAACACCCAGTGCCGGCCCCACAGCTCACGCATGAAGGGATGGCAGTTCTCAAGCGACACGACGCCCTGCGTGGCCTTGCGGATGTGGGCGATCGCATGGCGGCTCTTGATCGGATAGTGCTTGATCAGGTCGGCCACGGGCGACACGCGGGCCGCCTGGTGGTCGACGAACAGGCGCACGCCCCGCCCTTCGTAGAAGGCGATGCCGAAGCCGTCACCGTGCTCGGTCGAGCGGGTGGCGAAGCCGGAAAAACTGAAAACGATGTCGGTGGGCGTGTTGCAGTTCATGCCCAGCAGCTGGCACATGCGGCGGCTCCTGCGAAGTAGCGGCCGGCAGGCCGCCGGGGAAGTGTAAGTCGCGTAGGCGCCCTCCCCACACCGGGTGACCCCAGCGGGGGATGCCGGGGGGATGTGCGGGGCGCAGGGGCCGGCGATAATGCACAGGCTTAACAAACGGCACCCTTTTTAACCAACCATCTCTCTGCAGGAGCGGCCATGGCCTCCATCAACAAAGTCATCCTCATCGGCAACCTGGGTCGCGACCCCGAAGTGCGTTACACCCCCAACGGCGCTGCGGTGTGCAACGTCTCGGTGGCGACCACGCGCAACTGGAAGGACAAGAATTCCGGTGACAAGGTGGAGGAAACGGAATGGCACCGCGTCGTGTTCTATGACCGCCTGGCCGAGATCGCCGGCGAGTACCTGAAGAAGGGCCGCCCCGTGTACGTGGAAGGCCGCCTGAAGACCCGCAAGTGGCAGGACAAGGACGGCAAGGACAACTACACGACCGAGATCGTTGCCGAACAGATGCAACTGCTCGGCGGCCGTGAGGGCGGCAGTGGCGGTGGCTATGGCGGTGGCGCACAGGGCAGCGGCTACGGCGGCGGCCAGGGCGGCGGCGACGACTTCGAGCAGGCGCCCCCCGCCCGTCCGGCGGCTCGCCCGGCGCCTGCCCCCCGTCCGGCACCCGCACCGGCCCCCAAGTCGTCGACCGGGTTCGATGACATGGACGACGACATTCCCTTCTAGGATTTACCTTTGCCTAGATGGTAAACAAAAGGCCCTAAGTGCTTGTCGCTTGGGGCTTTTTTCTTGTTGACGAGGTTCTTAGGGCTTGGAGTGTTCTGCAGGCTACAAGCTACTTTTCAAGACTTGTAAACAACTCCAACAGATCTGCATTACGGAAGCACCCGTGAAGCTGGATCAACAGGTCACATTCCTACCAGGATCGACCGACACCTTCTGGCCATGGTTCTTCGGCTTACGGTCAAGTCGGGTCCCCGGGGCAAATGTCACAAGTGTTTGTCGCCTATCGCCTCGGGTACGACAGACAAGGCGGCGCAAGCTAAGCCCGCGCCACGGGTACCTGGTGCCAATCGGTCGTGTACCTGGGCGTGCGCCTGACTTGCTTCATGGCCCAGGTGTCTGCCCCTTGCTCGATGCCTGAGCTGCCCAGCAGCAAGGTCCGCTTGCCAAAGCGATCGTTGACCTGGTCCATGGCCACCATCAAGCGATAGCGGTCACGTTGCTCAGCGACGGCGTCTTCAAAGCCCAACTCGCCCTGAACCACGGTGTCTGGGATCAGGTCCAGCAACATGACGCCGGCCTTGGCCAGCTTGTAGCCGGGCTGATAGATGGCCTTCAAGCCCATGAGCGCGGCGTTGGTCAGCTCAGTCGTGTCGGCCGTGGGTCGGCGCAGCGGCACCACGATGCTGCGCGAGTAGCGCGGCCCATCCCGGAAGGGTGAAGTCCTGGCAAACACCAGCACCTGGCCTGCCAGGTGGTGCTGCCGCCGCAGCTTCTCTGCGGCCCGGGTGGTGAACTCGCTGATGGCCTCTTGAAGGTGCTTCAACTCGGTCACGGGTTGGCCAAAGCTCCGGGTGCAGGCGATCTGCTGTTTGGGGGCGGGCACGTTGTCCAGGTCGATGCATGGCTCGCCGCGCAGCTCGCGCCAAGTGCGCTCCAGCACCACACCCCATTTGCTTCGCACCAAGTCACCGGGCAACTGCACGAAGTCGTGCACGGAGTACACACCCACGGCCTTGAGCTGGGCGCTCAGCTGCCGACCCACGCCCCACACTTCTCCCACCTCAGTGGCCGTGAGCACCTCGCGCAGTTGCTCGTCGCTCAGCGCAGCGAGGTTGCACACCGTGGCCAGCTCGTCGGGGTACACGCCTGGCTTGCGCTCTGCCGTCTTGGCGATGTGATTGGCCAGCTTCGCCAGGGTCTTGGTGCCCGCGATGCCGATCCCGCAGGGGATGCCGATCCATTGATGAATGCGGGCGCGGATCTTCCAGGCCCGGTCCACCAGGTCACCCCTGACACCGTCCAGCCCAATGAAGCTTTCGTCGATTAAGAGGTACCATGGCTAGTGTTGCATTTCACTTAGAGGGAAAGCTCTGTACGTAGAGGTATCCCCAACCGTTATCTCCAGTGCTCGTCCGTACTCAAGCAGTTCCTGAACATGTCATCGTTGACCCCGTGAGACACATGCCAAGACTATGGTCCACGGCGTGGTCCCTAGGCCTCACGAGTAGTTCTCAGGCGACCAGCACGCGAAAGCTGTACCTCCAGCATCTGGACAGCTTTTATCGGTACTGTGACGAACGCTTCGGTGCCGACGCCTTCGACGAGGGTATGAGCACTCGGGACGCTGAGGGCGTGATGCTCATGGTGGAGTCGTTCTATCTAACGACAACCTCCGACCCGGCCTACAACACGACTGATGTTCAGCGGTGGGGCGTAGTCAGAGCATTCGTGCAATCGCTGGCCAAACGCTTAGCGCCTAGTAACCCAGAGTGGGCCGCAGCTGCTTCTATGCTGGCAGCCATGGGCAGGATGCGCGCCCCCCGTCTCGGTGGCTTCCGCTTCATTCGTGCGCTGCCGAAAACAACGCTGCTGGACCTCCTTGAGGTAGCGCATCCCAGCTCGCCTCGAAATCCTTTCAAGGGGTATCAAACGCGCGTGCGGAACTGGCTCATCGTCAACCTAATGCTGCTGGCTGGGCTCCGTCGTGGCGAAGCACTGCTGTTGGCCTGTGACTCCTTGAAGGAAGACGTGGACCCGGAGTCAGGAGAGGTGGTTCGTTGGCTTGACATCACCACGGTGTTCGAGAACGATCCGAGGTCGACCACGCCACGCATCAAAACTCTGGAATCCCACAGGCAAATTCCGGTGTCAGAGGACTTAGCTCTGCTCTACCAGCACTTCGCCGCCGAGCATCGACCTACCGATGCCGGACATGGTTTCCTACTGACCACCAAGGCGGGGGCCCCGCTCTCTGCCGAGGCACTAAGTAAGGTCTTCAGGAAACTGACGGATGCCCTGGCACCCGAGGCAATCCAAAGCCTCTTCGATAGATCTGGCGGCAAGACGAACATTTCGCCTCACGACCTGCGACACACCTGCGCCACGGCCAGATACACGATGTTTATGGAGCTGAACCCCGACCGCGAGTTGGCAATCCAACGGATGCGGGCGTTCTTCGGATGGTCAGCGAGGTCAGCCATGCCTGAGCACTACGCACGTGCGGCGATTCAGGACGACTTGATGCAAGCATGGAACACACTGTTTGCTGAAAAGACTAGTCTTATGCGGGGGATTTCTGCGTGAACCACGCCATTGAAATCGCCCTCCCGCAACCTCAGTCCGAGCATGGTGGGAAATCTCCCTTGGACTGGAAGTGGCCCGCTGCCCCCGCGTTGATGACCCTTTTCGACAAGTATTCCGGACGGGAGTCGGTGGTGAGGTTGGCGGACCGTCACTGGGAGGTCTTTGCAGCTGGCAGCACGGTACGGCTGGAGTTCGCCGAGGGTCAAGTTGGCGAATTACAGCGAGCGCTTGTTCTGCTGACACGACGGGCGTCCTCCCCAGCACCATTCCGGACCTTCGCCAACGTCCTCATAGCCAAATGGCCAGCCATCTTGGAACTGCTCGCTACCCCTGCGGAAAAGCTGCGAGAGACCTGGACCACTGTGCTGAGCCACCCGCTGGAGACGAACGTCGCGAAGGCCGTGTTGAAGCTAGCTTGCAAGGCTGGCGCCGGCCACTGGCGAGCAGTTCACATGCCTCTCGTGAAGAGCTTGGACACCTTCGTGAAGGAAGGCCTCCGGCAGAACAAGCGAAGCATAGGCAAGAGAGAGCGTGTGGCTTCCGTTGACGCCCAGGCAGCTATTGTTCGAGTTCTGGATGCGGCGGCGAGCGAGGACGACTTGACCGACAGACAGGTGGAGGGCGCTGTCGCACTGCTTATCACCTACCAACACGGTATGCGACCAGTTCAGGCGCTGTGCCTCGACGTGACGCATGTCCGCTTCTTCCGTGATGCAAGCGACGACCTTGCTTGCGTGCTCTCGTTCCATGCTGCAAAGCAAACACCAGGCAACGAATTCGAGTTGCTACGCCAAGTCAAACCGGAGTGGGTTCCGCTCGTCGCGAGGCTGCACGCGACGGCGCTCGCTCACGGGCGGCAGCGGCTATTCAACGCAACCGGACCAATTACCTTCTGGGACAGGGCAGTGGTTCTCTGTAAGCGGTTCTCCGTGCAACTGGACAGCACGGCGCGCTCGCTCCGTCACACCGGGGCGCAAACGCTCGCCGATGCGGGGCATGATAGGGCTAGCATCCAAGCGTTCCTCGGCCACAAGAGCGCAGAGGCCGCGTCGCACTACATCCGGGCAAGCTTCAAGCAAGCCGAGCTCATCAACACGGCGCTCGGTGCGTCGAAACTCTACAACAGCCTCTTGGACATATCGACCGGCAGTTTCGTCTCAGCCGACGAGATACAGCTGGCTCCTGAGGACCAGCAGATTGGCGCTGTGGTGGGGTATCGGCTGGTTGCTGGCGTGGGACTGTGCAAAGCGGGTCAGAGCAGCTGCGCCTACAACCCGGTGACGTCTTGCTATGGCTGTCCGAAGTTCATGCCATCCCTAGACCGGGAATCCCACGTCGAAGCTATCGAAGGGATGCGCGACCAAGTCCGCCTGTACCTAAAGCAGGGAATCTCCGATGAGACGCCGGCCTACCGGCAACTCACGCGCGCGCTGGCGGGGGCGCAGCAGGCGTTAACCCTGATTGATGACCGACCCAAGAACCACGGATGACCATCCACATCCTCTCGCCTCAACTGACGCCACCGCCGCAGGCCTATCTGAGCTTCATCGACCGGATGCGTCGTGTCGCTTCATCGCACGGACTTGACTGGCACATCGAACTCGACAGCAACGGCGCCGCCACGTCTAACACGGACTGGGACTTACGCAAGTTGAACAAAAGCCATGACCTCCACGTCCCTGGAAGTTGTGGCTTTGCGGTGTCGCGCGACCTGACCGCGATGGCGGCCTCAACTGGATGGCACCCCAGCCAATTGCCGGAAGGCGCGGTGCTCGGTGAAGACGTGCAGGACTTCATCAAAGCCCTAATCGTCGAGCACTGCAGCAGCGGCCGCTCGACCGGCGACACACAACAAATAGCCAGAGCTGCTCGTCGCCTCTTCTCTCTGGTTCGATGCCCGCCTGAATCGCCCCGGAATCTCTAGACGCTTGTGAGCCTCAAACTACTGGCCAAGAA
>NZ_CANBCC010000026.1 GCF_947366995.1 uncultured Aquabacterium sp.
CTTTTTCATGGGCGGCTCGGCCGGGCCGCGCTCACACCGGCAGGCTGAAGAAGAAGCGGGCCCCTGCCCCGGCCTCGCCTTCGGCCCACACCGTGCCACCGTGTCGTTCGACGATACGGCGCACGATGGTCAGGCCGATGCCGTTGCCCTCGACTGCCTTGCCATGCAGGCGCACGAACGGCTGGAACAGACTTCTGGCCTGCTCTGGCGTAAAACCCGGCCCGTTGTCGCGCACCTCGATCACGATCTGCGCGGAGGCCGTGTCCGAACGCACGCGCACTTCCGGATGGGCCATGAGGCCGGAGAACTTGATGGCATTGCCGATCAGGTTCACGAATACCTGCTGTAGCAGCACCGGATCGACGGTGGCGCGCGGCAGCGGTGTGGCGCTCACGCAGGCCACCGCATCGGCGCCGTGGCTGAGCCGCAGAACATCCAGCGCGCGGCCGAGCACGTCGCCGAGCTCGGTTTCATGCCGTTCGAGCTGCGCATGGGTGACCTTGGCCAACTCCAGCAACTGGCTCACGAGTTGCCCCAGGCGGTCGGCCTCCTGCTGCATGATGTCGAGGTAACGCGCAACCCGAACGAGGTCACCGGATTGCAGGCCTTGCTGGCAGACCTCGGCCAGACCCTTCATGCCGCCCAACGGCCCCCGAAGGTCATGCGAGACCATGTGATTGAAGGACTCGAGGTCGCTCACCAGCTCTTCCAGTTCGGCGGTGCGGTCCTTGACCCGCGCTTCCAGCGAGGCGTTGGCTTCGCGCAGCGAGGCTTCGGCCTGGCAGCGCCGCGCGATCTCCCGCTCCAGCTCCATGCGCAGGCGGCCCATGGCGGCCATCAGCAGCCCCAGCCCGACCACGGCCGAACCCATGACGCCCCAGCCGCGCAAGCCCTTCATGTCGGGCGCCACCACCAGGGGCCCGACGCCCAGCACCAGCACGGGGTGCAGGATGAAGACGACCGCCGCCAGCACGTAGGCGCCCCCGGCAAACGAACGCATGCGGCGCACGCACAGGAAGGCGAGGTAGGCGAAGATCACCCCCGAGGCCCAAGGCCCCGCCATGGCCCCGAGCCCCCCCACTCGAAGCCGGACCGCAGACCGAACCAGCCCAGCATCCCGCCGACCAGCCAGACCCCGGGCCTGCGCACGGGCTGCTCGATGTAGGCGCGGACCCCGACGTACAGCGCCGACAGGTTGAGGGCGGCCAGCAAGGCTGCCACGGTGGCCCACTCCGGTCGGGCGACCAGCGACGACGCAGACCCGACGGCACGCAGCAAGGTCAGCACCATCGCCAGTGCAAACCACCTCAGGCCCCAGGTGGGGCGCAGCCGATCGCCCACAGCGAAACTGCCCGCCAGAACCACCAGGAACCCGCTGGCTGCCAGCAGGGCACCCGCCGTGGCATCGCCCATGAACGTCATTGCCGTCTCCCTGCTCCAAGAGCCGAACGGCACGCCGCTTTACCGAGAAGCCAAGGTGCCGTCAGTGGTCGCCCAGCGTACACCAGGCCGGCGCACCGGGCGTCGATCGCGCAAGGGAAGCCACCCGGTGGGTCGGCTCACCAGCAGACCACGCCGGTGATCACCGTGGTGTCGTCGAGGTTGCGGGTGCGGCCTGTTTCGTTGAGTTCGAAGGTGCCACAGGCATCGCCCGTCTGCACCCCGGTCGGCGTGGCCGTGACGGTGAAGGCCGAGGCCGTCACCCCGGACAGCGCGAGGGTGTAGCCGGTCACGGAGGAGGCCGTGTAGCCGAAGTCGGCCAGGCTGCTGCTGTAATTGTTGATCTGACTGAAGCGCCGCTCCTGCCGCGCGGCGATGTCGAGCAAGGCGCTGCGCGCGTCGGCCCGACGGGACTTGCGCACGTAGTCGGTATAGCTCGGGTAGGCGACCGCAGCCAGGATGCCGACAATGGCCACTGCCACCATCAATTCGATCAGGGTGAAGCCGCGCGGGCGGTAAAGACGGATGGGCATGGAAAAACCTCTGCTCGGTCGCCATGCTCAGCGCAGGCGGATCCAGTTGACGCGTTTGCCCTTGCCCGAGGCGGAGGGCGTGACCTCGACCGCCGTGCCGGTACCGCGGTTGTTCTGCTGCACGAGCACTGTGCGGCCCTTGGTGGTGACAAAGCTCGGCGAGCCCGTGCCATTCAAGCCCACGCCGCCAATGCCGGTGTTGGTGGGCACCGCCACGCTGCTCGGAACCAGCGCATTGAAGAACGACGTGGTGGGCGCTGCGCCGGTGTCGGCCTGCACCGCCATCGTGAAGCCGGCCGACGCCGTCGTGGTGCAGCTCAGGGGCTGATCCACCGCCGGGATCAGCGTGTTGACGACCATCAGGCTGTTGAACATCACCGGGTTGAACACCACCTGCTCGTTGGTGCCCGGCAGCGCCATGCGCCAGCCCATGTGGTTGTTGGACGAGGCCTCGCTGCCGCACACGGTGCTGCCACGCCAGCACACGGCGGCGCGGCTCACGGCCCGGTAGCCGTTCACCTCGCCGTTCGTGCCGCTGACGGCGGTGATGGTCTGCGTGACCAGCTCGCTGGCCGCCACCGTCGGGTAGGCCGTCGCGCCTGTGATGGCGGCGTACCGTGCGGTGGTCCCGCCGATCTCGTTCCAGCGGGTCATGTCGGCGTCCCACACGCCAAACAGGTATTGCGTGCCGCTGGCGTACGAGGCGCCCGCGGTGGCGGTCTGCGGGAAGACCTGGCCCGTGCCCAGGTTGAGGATCACGCGCGGCGCACCGGTGGTCGACAGTGCGGACGACACGTTCACCCGTGTGGTGATCGGCAGGCCGCCGGTGGAGAAGACGGGGGTGCTGCGCACGGCCCAGTCCGAGGCCGTGCTGCTGGTCAGGTCGAAGCGCCAGACATGGCCGAACACGTCGCCAGCGTAGATGTAGTCGGTGATGCGGTCGCCATCGAGGTCGGCCGAGGAGACATAGGCGATGCCGTTCTTGCCGCTGGCACCAAGCGGGTCACGCGAGGGGCCGTAACCGGTGCTGAGAAAGCGCACGGTGGGCGCCCCCGACGTGGCGTTGAACGTGACGACGAAGATGCCGGCCACGCCGTTGGCGCTGTTGCGCCCGTTGCCGAAGATGACCGCCCACTCGCCGTTGTGCAGACGGCGGATGATCGGCGTGCCGTAGGTGTTGCCCAGGTTGTTGCCACAGCCCGTGGCCACGTTGGCGCAGGCGAGGTTGGCCGAGGTCCACTCCCCGATCACGAGGCTGGCCGCGTTCGCTTCCGAGAAGTTCGTCGGGTTGGTCACGTCCAGCGCATAGACGGTGCCGGTGCCGGTGGCCGTGCGGCTGGCGATCTGCCCCGTGGCGTTGCCGCCGCCGCCGAGGCCGCCCACCAGCCAGGTCCGCCAGGCGCCCTTGTAGAAGATCTCGCCCGTGCCAGGGGTGGCGTCGACGTAGGCGTTGTCGATGTAGCTCGGTGACGCGAAGCTGAGGGACGCGGTCGTCGAGTGGATGGTGTTGAGCACCTGGGCCGGCATGTAGCCCAACACCTCACGCCCGTCGTTGGCCGTGGTGGCGGTCGAGAAGTTGCCCGCGGCATCGTTCGCGCCTGCGCGGAAGCCATGCAGCCAGCCATCGTTCGAGCCCGCGTAGACCACATGCGGGCGGGTGGCGTACGTGCTCTGGAAGGTGCTGTAGTTGGCCTCCACCCCCTGGGTGCCGGTGAGCCGGTCACGCCAGGTGTCCGGGTAGTTCGTGGTCGGCGGCCCCACCCAGGTCGGGCTGGCGTTCTGGATGTCGCCCAGCACGCCGGTGCGCGTGCGGAAGGTGCCGGTGCCCGATGAGGTGATCTCCTGGCTGCGGTCCCCGCGCAGGTAGCTCAGGCGCGAGGACGTGGCCGTGGCATCCCCGGCCGTGAGGGCGTTACGCTGGGCCGTGGTCAGGTTCGTCCACTGGAAGGGGATGCCCTGCGTGCCATTCCAGGTCAGCAGCGCACGGCTGGTCGGCCCTTGCGCCGTGACGGTGGTGCCGCCCGTGGCCTGGCACGTGCCGCCGGTGAGCACACAGTGCGCGTCCCAGTTTGCCGTGCTGGCCACGCTGATGCTGTCCGTGGCGCTGTCGTACAGCAGGCTGTTGGCAGTCAGCTGCCCCCAGTTGTTGGTGGCGTGGTAATAGGCCAGGTAGACCTGTGTGCCCGCCTGCACCCGCGAGGCCTGCTGGGCGTTCACCCCGGCAGAGCTGCTGGAGGTGGCGATCTGCTCGGCCTTGAAGCAGGTGATTTCGTGGACGTTGCTGCCGCCGCCGGTACTGGCGCTGAAGCCGACGCGGAATGTGGAGGGCAGTGGCCCGTTCGATGCAGTAATGGATTGATTGGTGAGCACCGGCGTGGCGGCCCCGCCGTTGTAGCTGTACGAAAGACTCAGCAGCCCGCTCTGCGTGATGCGCAGTGAATACGTGATCGGTATGGCGCTTCCGCGCCGGGGAGATGTGACGGCTTGTTGATTGGCGATGGGCTGCGTTGAGGGGAGCGTCACCGAGTTGAGGTACGGGTAGTTCAAAACCCGCGTACCGTCGCTCAATCGCCCGCTCCTGCAAACGTCCTGCACAGCTTTGACGCGGCCGGCCGCGGTGGTGGTCCCCGGATAGCGGGTCGGGTAGGTCTCATTCAGCCACCCCCAACTGACACTCCCGCCGCCTCGCAGCACAATGGACCCTGGGGAAAAACCCGGGCCAGTGTTTGTGGTGTCGTCCCTGTTCGAAAAGTTGCCGAACTCGTCGATGCCTAGGCCGATGTAGCCGCCCCGAACACCGTCCGGTGCGTCCTTCGCGTTGCCACAGCTGTATCCAAGCGACCCGCCGTACGACCCCTCGCCATCCGAAGTCGGCCGTGCGCCGTCCATTAAGAAGAAGGCTAGGCCGTCTGCCCCTTTGCCGTCGTAGTTGTTACCGCCATAGGTCACGCTTGTGAAAGTGACCTGCAAGCCTTGCGTGGACGGAAATGGGAAATCAGACACCACCGTGCCGGATTGGTTGGTCCCATTACTGCCGTCCCGCGTGGTGTCGCCGTTGGTGAGCCGCAATGCGCCTTGCCCCACGGGGTCGGGCAGTCGACCCGCTACCCCTCCAACCTGAACCTTGCCGCTGTAATACGGCAGGCCATTGCATCCGGGAATGCGGGTGGCACTCGCGCTGGCGGCCGAGTAGGTGCCAGCAGTCAGACATGCCCCGCCCAAGCTGCGCCACTCGTACGACGAGGTCGCCCCCGTCAACGTGTCACTGATCACCAGCTGCGTGCTGGCTGCCATTGGCCACAAGGCGGCGATGCTCGAGGCGACGGGTCGAAGCACGGAGAAAGGCCTTGCCATGGAGAAGCCTCAGGGGTTGTCGAGCGCCGTCACCTGCGCGGTGAGGGCGTAGGTGGACTGCACCACCGAGACCGACGTGCCGTTGCCGCCGATGCCGTAACTGGTGACCTGATAGTAGGGCGTGCGGCCGTCGGGCCCCAGCCCCAGCGAGGTGATGTAGAAGCCGGGCAGCTGTGCATGGCGCTGTACGCCGGTGTCCGACGAGCCCACCGCCATGCCGGCGGGCTGGTAGGTGAAGCGGGCCGGCCAGTTGGCGGGCTCGGTCACGATGGCGCGCTGCGCGCTGGTCGTGCTGGCACTGCCGTACAGAGGCGCATCACACACCTTGGCCAGGCTCACCGACGTCACCGCTGTCGTGCCCGCAGCGCAGGTGTTCAGGTTGCCGGTGTAGGCCGTGCTCAGCCAGTTCTCGGCAAACTGCAGCGTGGTCTGGGCGGCCGCGTAGGCACGCTGGTGCTCGCGCACGTCGCCCGCAATGCGCTCTTCGCCGACCACCTTGCGGAACAGCGTCACGCTCAGCACGGTCATCACCAGCAGCAACAGCAGCGCGGTCACCAGTGCTGCACCGCCTTGTGCACCCGGGCCGGACGGCGCCCGCCTGCCTTTGTCGATCTCGCTCATATGTAGTTGGCCAGGTTGATCACCTGCTGCCAGGTGCGCTGCCCATTCACGAAGGTCAGCTGGATGCGCACCGTCAGCACGCGACTCCACTCGTCGTCGCTCATCTGGGCGGCCGTCTTGTAGCGACTGACATTGCGGTCGGTGTCGAAGGTGGTGGCCGTCTCGTGCACCCCGAACGACACCGCCAGCCGGCTGACGTTGGCCAGGATGGGCTGAGCCGCCTCGCCGTCATCGACCTCGCACACCAGCTCGTTGCTCGCGTTGACGCTCAGCGCATTGAGGTAGAGCCGGGCCGTGCCTGCCGTGCCCTGGTTGGTGTCGCCCTTGCAGTTGAAGATGCCGTCACCCGACAGCGTCTGAAAGCGCACATACAGCGTGTCGCCCGTGGCGCCGGTGCCCGCCTTGGCCGCCACCGCCTGGCCCGCCGAGAACTTCGGCACGCTGGCCGTGGCTGCCCGGGCCGGCAAGGCGTCGGCCCGGGCGTTGCGTGCCGGGTTCACGTGGTAGCCCGCCGCCTGCACGGTGGTGCGGATCATCTGCACCGCCATGCGCTGCGCGTCCTGCAGCTGCGACTGCGTGTCCTGCGCCAGGTAGGTGGCCTTCATGTTGATGAAGACGCCGATGGCGCTGGCCACGACCAGCAGCCCGATGGCCACGGCCACCATCAGCTCCACCAGCGTGAAGCCGGTCTGCCTCGGGCGAGCAGAAGGGCAGCGGCGCGTCATGGCTGGACGTAATGGGTCAGGCTCTGATTGGACGTGCCGCCGGTGCTGCCGTGGATGGCAGGCAGGTTCTCGCGCCACTGGATGGTGAGCGCGGCGTTGACCGCGCCCGCGCCATCGGGCGGCTGCAACACCAGGCTGGCCCCGATGAGGGCATCCCCCAGTTGCGACTGGAGATTCGCCGCCCAGGCCTTGAGATCGTAGGCTGCAAGTTCGGTGGTCGAGCAGGTGCCCGCCGAACAGTCCCGGGTCGCGGTGGTCAGGTCGTTCTGCGACAACGTCACCCCGCCGTCGCTCGCCGGCGTGACGCTCACGGTCAGCGCGGTGGTGCGGCCCCGAGCCAGCCCACGCCAGTAGGCCGGGTTGCCCTCCATGGCCGCCGCCAGGCTGGCCGCAGAGAGCGACACCAGCGAGCGCTGCCCGGACGAATACGTGCTCTTGAGCACCAGGGCCTGCGTCTTGGCCACACCCAGCAGGCCCAGGCCCAGCACCAGCAGGGCCACCGCGGCCTCGAGCAGCGCATAACCCGCCTGCCTGCGACGCACGGGCCCGACACGGCGCGCGGCATTCATGTGCACGCACTCCCGTCATACGCACGTTCCTGCACGCGCCCCACGCGGTTGAGAACGACACAGCGTGTCGCCGCGTTGCTCACGGGGGTGGTGTGGATCGTCCAGGTCACGGCGGCGCCGAGGTTGAACGCAAAGCCGTCACGGCTGAAGGTGATCCCGGAGGTGGTGTTGCTCGCGGTGACGACATCGCCACCCGAAAAACCGGATTGCACGCGCACGATGCGGTCCCCGGCGTCCACCGCGCGGTTGGCATCCTGGTCGACAAAGAGGATCCAGCCGCCCTGCCAGGTGTTGGCCCCCGAGCACGACGTGCCGTTCGTGGACGCGCACAGCGTGACGGGCAGGCCCTGGCGCAAGGCCTCGGCCCGCGCCACGCGCATCGAGGCAGTGAGCGTGTTCATTTCAGTGAGCGTGCGATTGGCCTGTACGATCGGCTGGAACGCAGGCGCCGCCACGGCCATCAGAATGACGGACACGGTCAGCACCACCATCAGTTCGATGACCGTGAACCCACGGCACGCCGTCGGCCCGCCGCATGCGCGCCTGCCCGCCCGGCTTCGCGCCTTGTCCACCCGCATCACCATCCTCAACACTGCAAGACTTCGCCAGAGTGTAAGGAACGATTTCACGAGCCGAGAAGTGCAAAAGACCGGAATCCAAGACTCTTCTTGTTGTTTAGGCGCAGCGACCGCGTCCGCCGCACGCCGGGCCGAACGACCCCGGGCGGAGGCCCGATGAGCCGGCGCATCCTCGGCATCGACCCCGGTCTTCAGACAACCGGCTTCGGTGTGGTCGAGACCGATGGGCCGCGGCTGCGTTACCTGGCCAGCGGCACCATCCGGACCAAGGAGGCGGCCCAGGGCGACCTCCCCAACCGCTTGCGCCTGATCTTCGAGGGCGTGCGCGAGGTGGTGGCGCGCTATGAACCGACCGATGCCTCGGTGGAGATCGTGTTCGTGAACGTGAACCCGCAGTCGACCCTGCTGCTCGGTCAGGCCCGTGGCGCCGCCATTGCCGGGCTGCTGTCGTCGGCCACCTCACCCAAGGTGTCTGAATACACCGCCCTGCAGATGAAGAAGGCCGTGGTGGGCCACGGGCACGCGGCCAAGGCCCAGATCCGGCACATGGTGATGCGGCTGCTGGAACTGCCGCGCGAGCCGCACAACGACGCGGCCGACGCGCTGGGGCTGGCCATCTGCCACGCGCACGCCGGCCACGCCATGGCGCAGATGGCCCGCATGACGGACCTCAGCCGCCGCACGCACGCCCAGATCAAGGGCGGGCGCGTGTACTGAGGCTCACTGGCCGTCCTTGATCAGCCGCCCCGATGCGGGCTGCACCGGCCGCGCGTTCATGGGATACAGGCGGCTGAACACGCCGATCTGCTCACGCGAGATGCCTGCGGGCTGTTTCATCACCAGCCACAGCACCCCTTCGCTGCACGGCGGCGTGGTGAGCGAGCCCATGTAGGTGTAGTACTGCCGGGCCTCGGGCAGCAGGCGGTTCAGATCTACCGGCTGCTGGGCGGCCTGTTCCAGGTGCTTTTCCAGCGGCAGGTTGTTCCACACCTGCTGCACGACGGGGTTGGCCGGGCCGGCATCCAGCAGCACGGCCACCACGGCCAGGCGCCCTTCCGGATCCTTGTGCACGAGGTGGGCCACCATCTCGAACTGCCGACCGTTGATGCGCTCCTCGCTGGGCCGGTGGAAATGGAACTGCAGCAGTTCGTAGCGGCGGCCACTGACCGTGATGCCGTTGCCCGCGTCCACGTTGACCTGCACCGTGTGGCCGTTGTCCGTCACCCGGAAGGCGCTGGGCCGGTAGTCGAACGCGATCGGGTCGAGCTCGACCGGGATGCCGTCGCGGATGTCGATGGGGCTCTGGCGCTTGCCCAGCATGCACTGGCGGTACTCGGGCTTGAGCTGACCCCAGCTCTCCGGGCCCGTGGCGCCGCCATAGGCCCAGTGCACCTCGTGGCCGTGCGGGTCGACCACGCTGCCACCGCCCGCGCCAGCCCGGGTGGGTGCGGCCTTGCTGACCGTGGCACGGGCGCCGCGCACGGGCACGCGCACCACGGCCGGCCCTTCGCGCCGCGCGCGCACCTCGTTGATCTTCTGGTCGATCATGTCGCGCAGCTCGGTCATGGAGACGTTGCTGGCCGCGCCGGATGCCGCGGGAATCGGCTTGGCCGCCGCCTTTGCCGCATGCCCCTCACCGTGGGCCTCGGCCGTGTGGGCATCCGCCGCGTAAGACAGGCCGATCGACAGCATGACAAGGCTGGCGTAGTACTTCAGGCGCTGGCTGGCGTGGCGGAGGTCGAGGTCGGACATGGTGGGGATGTGAAAAGGGTCACTCCCCGGGTTGTCGGACGCCGCCGCCCCGAACTTGAATGAGGCGGCCGCGGGCGATGCCTCATCGTGAAAAAAGTGTGAAGTCGGCCGATAGGCCGGATTCTGTGCAGCCCGGCGTCTTGCAACGCCAGACCGTGACCGCCATTCCTCTGGGCCGCCTGTCGCCAGAGCGGCTCGGTGCCACCTACCCGCACACTCCCCGGGCCAGGTCATCGTGTGCCTATTTGGTGTTGCTGCGCGTAGAGATTGCCCGTTTCACCCGAACTGAATCGGCTCGTCTCTGTTGCTCTGATCCTCACCTCGCGGTGGAGAGGTGTTACCTCCTACGCTGCCCTGTGCAGTCCGGACCTTCCTCCAGTGCGCCCTTTCGGGCCTTGCACCAGCGGCGGTCTGGCCAACTTCACCCACGCATTATCGCCGCTGCAGCGTGATCCACGCGAACAGGCCCACCAACATCAGCAACAGCGAGGCCACGGCCAGCGCCACGGTGTCGTGCATCACCATGGGCACCACCACACCGGCCACCACGCCGTTGGACAGCGCCCCGACGAAGGCCTGCATCGACGCCGCCATGCCGCGCCGGTCGGGATACAGATCGAGCACCATCAGCGTGACGACGGGCGTCATCATGGCCCAGCCCAGCGCATACAGGCCGATCGGGATGAGCGACCAGCTCACGTGCGCCGGCATCAGCACGTTGGCGACCAGGTTCAGCACCGACACGGCCAGCATCACGCCCAGGCCGATGCGGATCTGGCGGTCGCGTTCGATGCGCCCGGCCAGCCGCCCGCTGATCCAGGCGCCGCCCATGATGCCGCTGATCGTGCACAGAAAGAACCAGAAGAACTCGGTGGGCGCCAGATGCAGGTGCTCGCCCAGGAACGCCGGCGCCGCCAGCACGTAGAGGAACATGCCGTTGAACGGCACGCCACTGGCCAGCGCCAGCAGCAGAAAACGCGGGCTGGTGCCGATGGCCACATAGCCGCGCATCAGGTTGCGCAGCACGAAGGGCTGCCGGTGCCCCACATGCAGGGATTCAGGCAGCAAGCGCCAGTTGGCCAGCCACAGCACCGCGCCCACGCCGGTGAGGAACCAGAACACCGCATGCCAGCCGAGATGGGCGAAGAGGAAGCCGCCGATGATGGGCGCGATGGCTGGCGCAATGCCGAAGAACAGCGTGACCTGCGACATCACCCGCTGGGCATCGGCCGGGGGAAACAGGTCGCGGATGACCGCGCGCGACACGACGATGCCCGCACCGGTGGACAGCCCTTGCAGCGCCCGGAAGAACACCAGCTGCCCGATGCTCGTCGACATCGCACAGCCGGCCGAAGCGAGCGTGAACACCGCAATGCCCGTGAGCACCACCGGCCGGCGGCCCAGGCTGTCGGACAGCGAGCCGTGGAACAGGCTCATGAAGGCAAAGGCAAACAGGTAGGCCGACAGTGTCTGCTGGATCTGCACGGGCGTGGCCTGCAGGTCGGCCGCGATGCCTGAAAACGCCGGCAAGTAAGTGTCGACCGCGAACGGGCCCAGCATGCCGAGCGCCGCCAGCAGCACCGACAGCAGCCACATCGGCGCGCGCCACAGCGCCCGGGCGTCAGGGTGCATGCTCACAAGCCCGCCTGCTGCAGCGCCTGCACGAACACCTCGGGCCTCTGGAAGCCGACCACACGGGCTTGCGGCACCGGTTGCCCCTGCGCGTTCCAGAACAGGATGCCGGGTGGCCCGAACAGCTGGAAGCGCGCCAGCAGCGCCCGGTCGTCGTCGTTGTTTGCCGTCACGTCGGCCTGCAGCAGCACCGCGCGCTGAACACGCTGTCTGACAGCTTCATCGCGGAAGGTCAGCTGCTCCATCTCGACGCACGAGACACACCAGTCGGCGTAGAAGTCCAGCATCACGGGCCGGCCTTCGGCCGCGGCCCGGGCCAGGGCCGCATCCAGCTCGGCCACGTTGCGCACGCGCTCGAACGGCAGCACGCTGCGGTGGGCACCCACGGCAGCCTGCTGGCCCGTCACCTGGGCCACCAGCACCGGCCAGGCCGGCCGGGTCACCCAGGCCGCCATCACGAGCATCAGCACGCCGAACAGCGCCTTGACCGCCTTCATCCACGGCCCCGTGCGCGGCAGCAGCGTGCCGGCCGAAAGGCCCACGAGCAGCAGCGGCACGCTCATGCCCCAGGCCATGGCGTACAGCGCGCCGCCGCCCAGCCACACGTCCCGCGTCTGGCTGATGTAGAGCAGCGCGCCGGCCAGCGGCGCCGACACACACGGGCTGACGATCAGCGCCGACACCACGCCCATGGCAAATACGCTGAGGAAACGCCCGCCGGGCAGGTGCTGCGTGCCCTCGCCCAGCCAGCTCTGCACCGCCGCCGGCAGGCGCAGCTCGTACAGCCCGAACATCGACAGCGCCAGCAGCACCATCAGCGCGCCAAAGCCGAGCACCACCCAGGGGTGCTGCAGGTAGGCGGCCAGGCCCTGGCCCAGCAGGCCGGCGGCCACGCCGAGGCCGGTGTAGACCAGCGCCATGCCCTGCGAATAACTCAGGGCCAGCGCAAAGCCGCGCCCCCGGCTGACGCGCCCCTGCTGCCCCACGATGATGGACGACAGAATGGGCACCATGGGCAGCACGCACGGCGTGAGCGACAGCAGCAGGCCCGCCAGCAGGAACACCGGCAAGACCACCAACAGCCGTCCGGAGGCGAGCGCCTGGCTCACGCGGTCGCCATCGGCATCGGCGGGCGCCGCCGGGGCCGCGGCAGGCTGCGGCACAGCGGGCACCGTCGCACTGCCCAGCAGGCGCCCGCCCCCCGGCGCGGCCAGCGCCACCGAGCCCCCGGCCGGGCGCACGCCCTGCAAGGCACCATCCGGCCCGATCTGGAGTTCGTAACGCCGGGTCTGCGGCGGGTAACACAGACCGGCATCCGCACAGCCCTGGTAGACGATGGTGAGCAGGGGCTCGCCGCGCAGCCCGGCCGGCAGCACCACCTCGCCCGAAACCGGCCCGTGGTAGACCTCCATCACCTTGTCGAACGTGGCATCGTGCTTGGATTCGCCGGGCGGCAGGCGCCAGCTCAGCGCCTCGGGGGCCGCGCGCTCGCCCGTCTGCAGGCGGGCTTCGAACCGCTCCCGGTAGAGGTACACCCCGGGCACTTGCGCGATGTCGACGCGCACGGCGTGCTTGCCGGCCACGCCCACGCTCGGCCGGAAAGCCTGGTCGGCGGGCAGGAAATCCTCGGCGCGCGCACCCTGCGGCCACAGCGCCACCATGATGAAGGTCAGACAGAGCAGCACAACCGCGACGCCCTGCTCCACAAGGCGGCCGCCGCGCATCAGAATCGGTGTTTGCAGCATGGCCCGCATTCTGCCCGGCCCGCGTCGTATGCTCTCAGGCGCTTTGTGCATAAGGTCTTTATGACCGCGGAGAGAACCACCATGAAAGCCTCATCCATCCTCGACACCATTGGCCGCACCCCTCACGTCCGCATGAACCGCCTGTTCGGCGCGGCGCCCGAGGTCTGGATCAAGGCCGAACGCGCCAACCCCGGCGGCTCGATCAAGGACCGCATCGCCCTGGCCATGGTGGAAGACGCCGAACGCAGCGGCGCCCTCCAGCCCGGCGGCACCATCGTCGAGCCCACCTCGGGCAACACCGGCATCGGCCTGGCCATGGTGGCCGCGGTGAAGGGCTACCGCCTCGTCCTGGTCATGCCCGACAGCATGTCGATCGAACGCCGCCGCCTGATGCTCGCCTATGGCGCCCAGTTCGACCTCACGCCGCGCGAGAAGGGCATGAAGGGTGCGATCGAGCGCGCCAAAGAGATCGTGGCCACCACGCCCGGCGCCTGGATGCCGCAGCAGTTCGAGAACCCGGCCAACATCGCCGTGCACGAGCGCACCACCGCCCAGGAGATTCTGGCTGACTTCCCCGAGGGCCTCGACGCCCTGATCACGGGCGTGGGCACCGGCGGCCACCTGACGGGCTGCGCGAAGGTGCTGAAGGCGGCCTGGCCGAAGCTGAAGGTCTTCGCGGTCGAGCCCAAGGCCTCGCCGGTGATCTCGGGCGGCAGCCCGGCGCCGCACCCCATCCAGGGCATCGGCGCCGGCTTCGTGCCGGCCAACCTGCACACCGACCTGCTCGATGGCGTGATCCAGGTGGAAGCCGAAGACGCCCGCGAATACGCCCGCCGCGCCGCCCGCGAGGAAGGCATGCTGGTCGGCATCTCGTCGGGCGCCACGCTGTCCGCCATCGCCCAGCAACTGGCCGAATTGCCCGAGGGCGCCCGCGTGCTCGGCTTCTGCTACGACACGGGCGAACGCTATCTGTCGGTGGAAGGCTTCCTGCCCGCCTGACGCCTTCTCTCGCCTTACGGGCCGCGTGGCCCCGCCCTGCCATGCCCAGACGTTTCGGCCGCTTCGACGCGGCCCACTCCCCGTGGCCGATGCTGATCGCGCTGACCGCCAGCGTGCCGGCCTTCTACGACTCCATGATGCCCACCCCCGCCACGTGGGCGACGTGGATGTACCTGCTCAGCGGCACGGTGGTGTTGGTGTCCGCCTGGCGGGTGCGGCAGGCGCTCCGGAAGCTGGGGCCCGCGCCCGACGACCAGAGTCACACCTGGGGCCATCACCCCATGGAGTTGCGGCTGGACTGGTTTCTGGGTGCGGCCCTGCTGCTCAACGCGGTGCTGCCGCAAAGCAATGAATCCGAGCCGGCGCTGATCTGGCGCCTGGCGATCGCGGTGCTGATGCTCTACCGGCTGCTGAAGATCAGCAAGCCGCTGTTCACCGAGACCGGTCTGGCCCGGCTGCTGGGCATGGGCGCCACCGTCATCGGCCTGTGCGGCATCGGCTTCTACTGGCTCGACCCGGGGGTGACTTCGCTGCACGAGGGCCTGTGGCTGGCGTTCTCCACCGCCGCAACCGTCGGCTATGGCGACGTTGTGCCAAGCAGCACCGCTTCGCGCGTGTTCTCGGTCTTTGTGGTGCTGCTGGGCTACGGCCTGCTGTCGCTGGTCACGGCCAGCATTGCGGCCATGTTCGTCGGCACGCAGGAGCGCAAGGTCGAGCGCGACATCCTCCGTGACATGCACGCGCAGATCCGCTCGCTGCGACAGGAAATCACCGGTCTGCGGGAAGAAATCCGCGCGTTGCGGGCGGAGTCACCCGCCTCATCCGATCCTCCCAGCGGGCCTTGAGCCCGCCCGGGCTCAGCGCAGACGCCAGCGCAGCGTCTCGCCGCCACGCAGCGGCTTGATCACGGCCTCGCCGAAGGGCAGGCTTTCCGGCACCACCCAGTCTTCGCGCGCCAGCGTGATGCGGTCGGTGTTGCGCGGCAGACCGTAGTAGTCCGGGCCGTGGAAGCTGGCAAAGCCTTCCAGCTTGTCGAGCGCACCGGCGGCCTCGAAGGCTTCGGCATACAGCTCGATGGCGCACGGCGCGGTGTAGCAGCCGGCGCAGCCGGAGCTGTTCTCCTTCAGGTGCGAGGCGTGCGGCGCGCTGTCGGTGCCCAGGAAGAACTTCGTGCTGCCGCTCGTGGCGGCCTGCACCAGCGCCAGGCGGTGCTCTTCGCGCTTCAGGATGGGCAGGCAGTAGTAGTGCGGGCGCACGCCGCCCATGAAGATGGCGTTGCGGTTGTACAGCAGGTGCTGGGGCGTGATCGTGGCGCCCACGAAGCGGTCGGCCTCGGTGACGTACTGCGCGGCCTCCTTGGTCGTGATGTGCTCGAACACGATCTTCAGTTCGGGGAAGTCGCGGCGCAGCGGGATCAGCTTGTCGTCGATGAAGGCCTTCTCGCGGTCGAACACGTCGACCTCGCTGTCGGTCACCTCGCCGTGCACGCAGAGCACCAGGCCCTCGCGCTGCATGGCTTCGAGCACCTTGTAGGTCTTGCGCAGGTCGGTCACGCCAGCGTCGCTGTTGGTGGTGGCGCCGGCCGGGTAGAGCTTGAAGGCCACGGCGCCCATGGCCTTGGCGCGGGCCGCCTCTTCGGCCGGGGTGTTGTCCGTCAGGTAGAGCACCATCAGCGGCTCGAAGGCCACACCGACCGGCACCGCCGCGCGGATGCGGTCGCGGTAGGCCACGGCCTGCTCGGCCGTCGTGATCGGCGGACGCAGGTTGGGCATGATGATGGCGCGGGCGAACTGAGCCGCCGTGGCCGGCACGACCGAAGCCATGGCCGCGCCATCGCGCACGTGCAGATGCCAGTCGTCGGGGCGGGTCAGGGTCAGCGTGGCGGGCGCGGTGTCGGTCATGGCAGAGCGGGTTCGGTGTGGAATCAGTCGCCATTTTCGCACCGCCGCCTGCCTGCAGGGCCGGTAGGATCACGGCAAGGTCGCCATCCGAGCGGCTGCATCAGGAAGGACCATGAATTCGCTTTCTTCTTCTCCCTCGCGCTTCGGCGCGGTGTTCAAGGGCGTCCTGCTCGTCGTGGGTGCGCTCTTCGCGCTGTCTCTCATCAACCCCGTGGTCGTCATCACCGCCGGCGAGCGCGGCGTCAAGACCACCTTCGGCAAGCCAGATGACGCGGTCTACGAGCCGGGCATTCACTTCAAGGTGCCGCTGGCGCAGTCCATGCACCTGATGGACGTGCGCATCCAGAAGGGCGAAGGTGAAGGCGACGCCGCCTCGCGCGACCTGCAGTCGGTGCACACGCGCATTGCCATCAACTACCACCTCGATCCACGCCGGGTGGTGGACGTGTTCCGCTCGATCGGACCAAGCACCGACATCGCGGCCGACCGCATCATCATCCCGGCTGCGCAGGAGGCCGTGAAGGCCGTCACAGCGCGCTTCACGGCCGAAGAGCTGGTCACACGCCGCACCGAGGTGCGCGATGCCATCGGCGGCCTGCTCAAGCAGAAGATGGAACGCCACGGCCTGATCCTCGACGAATTCGCCATCGTGAACTTCGCGTTTTCGCGCTCGTTCGCCGAGGCCATCGAGGCCAAGGTCAAGGCCGAACAGGAGAAGCTCAAGGCCGAACGCGACCTGCAGCGCATCGAGGTGGAGGCCAAGCAGAAGGTCGCCTCGGCCAGGGCCGAAGCCGACGCGCTGGCCCTGCAACGCCAGCAGGTGACGCGCGAACTGCTGGAGCTGCGCAAGGTGGAAAACGAGCGGGAGGCCATCCGCAAGTGGGATGGCAAACTGCCCAACGTGACGGGCGGCACCGTGCCGTTCATCCAGGTCAAGCCCGATTGAACATGGCTGGCGGCCGCGGGCTGCCCGCCCAGGAGTACCGCCCATGGCCATCCCTCGCCACCCGTCTTCTCGCCACATGGCCCTTGCGGCCAGCCTCGCCCTGTCGGTGCTGACCGGGTGCGTCAGTGCCCCGGCGCCCGACGCGGCCGCGCGGGCCTCCTACCTCGAAACGCCGGCCCCGCGAATCGAGCGCAAGGAGCTGATCGTCGGCGTGACCGACGACAACGTGCTGGTCACGTTCAACGGCAGCGCGCCCGAGCAGATCCTCAGCCGTCAGCCACTGCAAGGGCTGGCAGCGGGCGAGGCGCTGGTGGGCATCGACTACCGGGTCGCGAGAGGCCTGCTGTACGGGCTGTCCACCCAGGGCCGACTGCTGCGCATCGACCGTACCACGGGCCAGGCCACGCCCGTGGGCGAGCCGGTGACGATGCCGGCCGGCGCCCACGTTGGCTTCGACTTCAACCCGACGGTCGACCGCATCCGCGTGGTGACCGACGCCGGCGCCAACCTGCGCCTGCACCCCGACACCGGCGCCGCCGTAGATGGCAACCCGCAGCAGCCGGGCGTCCAGCCCGATGGCACGCTGCGTTACGCGCCGGGCGACCTGCTCGAGGGACGCCCTGCCCGCATCGTGGCCGTGGGCTACACCTACAACGCCGACAACGACAAGATCACCACGAACTACGCGATCGACGCGCAGACGCGCCACCTGTCCATCATGGGCTCGCTGGAGGGCACGCGGCCCGAGGTCTCGCCGAACACGGGCTTGATGCGCTCGGTGGGGCCACTGGCCATCGACGGGTTCGACGACGCCGCCTTCGACATCGCCGACACCAACAACCGGGCCTACCTCGCCACCCGCCGCGGCACCGACCGGGCCACGCGGCTGTACGAGGTCGATCTGAAATCGGGCCAGGCCCGCTTCATCGGCGGCGTGGGCCAGGGTGTGGTGCTGCGGGGCCTGGCCATCGAGCCCTGATCCGGCCAGCGCGGGGCTGGCTCAGGCCTCGTGCTGCTGCAGGCGCCACATCTGCGCATACCGGCCGTTCGCGGCCAGCAGCTGCGGGTGCGTGCCGCGCTCGATGATGCGGCCCTGATCCATCACCAGGATCTCGTGCGCGTGCACGATGGTCGACAACCGGTGCGCGATCACCAGCACCGTCTTGCCCTGGCCGACGGCCGCCAGCTCGGCCTGGATGGCGCGCTCGTTCGCCGAATCGAGCGCCGAGGTCGCCTCGTCGAACACGAGGATGGGTGGGTTCTTCAGCAGCGTGCGGGCAATGGCCACGCGCTGCTTCTCGCCGCCCGACAGCTTCAGGCCGCGCTCGCCCACCATGGTGTCGTAGCCCGCCGGTGTGGCCTCGATGAAATCGTGGATGTGCGCCGCCCTGGCCGCCTGCTCCACCTGCTCGCGCGTGGCGTCGGGGCGGCCGTAGGCGATGTTGTAGGCCACGGTGTCGTTGAACAGCACGGTGTCCTGCGGCACGATGCCGATGTGCCGGCGCAGGCTGTCCTGCGTGAGGCTGCGGACATCGTGGCCATTCACGGTGATGCGGCCGCCCTGCACGTCGTAGAAGCGGTACAGCAGCCGCGCCAGCGTCGACTTGCCCGAGCCCGACGGGCCCACCACGGCCACCGTCTGCCCGCCCGGAATCTCGAAGCTCACGTCGTGCAGGATGGGACGGGACGGGTCGTACGCGAACTGCACATGGTCGAACCGCACGGCCGGAGCCAGGTGGTCCTTGATCAGCAGCGGACGGGCGTCGGCGGCGTCGGCCACCTCGCGCTCGCGCGCCATCAGCGTGAACATCTTGTCGAGGTCGGTGAGCGACTGCTTGATCTCGCGGTAGATCACGCCCAGGAAGTTCAGCGGGATGTAGAGCTGGATCATGAAGGCATTGACCATGACCAAGTCGCCCACCGTCATGCGCCCGTCAACCACGCCCTGCGTGGCTCGCCACAGCATGGCGATCAGGGCCGTGGCGATGATGGTCTGCTGCCCGGCGTTGAGCAGTGACAGCGTCTGCTGCGTGCGCACGGCCACCTTGCGCAGACGCTCCAGCGCCTCGTCATAACGCCGGCCCTCGAAGGCCTCGTTGTTGAAGTACTTGACGGTCTCGTAGTTCAGCAGCGAATCGACCGCGCGCGTGTGCGCCTTGGAATCGAGCTCGTTCATCTCGCGCCGAAAACGGGTGCGCCACGTGGTCACGCCCACGGTGAAGCTCACGTACAGCACCAGCGCTGCCACCGTGATCCACACGAACACCATGTCGAACTTGCTGCCCAGCAGCGTCAGCACCAGCGCCACCTCGATCACCGTGGGAACGATGCTGTAAAGCGAGTACGAAATCAGCGAGTGCACCGCGCGCGTGCCGCGCTCGATGTCGCGGGTCATGCCGCCCGTCTGGCGCTCGAGGTGAAAGCGCAGGCTCAGCGCATGCAGGTGCGAGAACACCTCCAGCGAGATGCGCCGCGCCGCGCCCTCGGTGGCCTTGGCGAACACCAGCTCGCGCAGCTCGGTGAACACCGAGGTCGACAGGCGCAGCAACCCGTAGCCCAGCAGCAGCCCGGCGGGCACGGCCAGCAGCGCCTGCGGGCTGCCCGCATCGGGCGCCAGGCGGTCCACCAGGTTCTTGAGGACGAGCGGCACGCTCACGTTGGCCAGCTTGGCGCCCACCATGAAGGCCAGCGCCAGCATCACCCGGCCCTTGTAGGCCCACAAATAGGGCCACAGGCGAGCCAGGGTCTGGCGTTCGCTGTGCTGTGGGGCGGCGGAGGGGGAGCCGGCTGGGGTCTCGGCGGCAGGAACGTGTGCGTAGCGGCGCATTCTGGAACAATCACGGGTCAGACCGAAGACGCAGATTGTCTGCCTGATTGCCCATGACCGTCGTTCCCCGCCCCAACACCCTTCTGACCCCCGCCGATCTGCATCCCGACATGGAGCTCGTCATGCGGGTCATGCCCATGCCCAAGGACGCCAACGGCAATGGCGACATCTTCGGCGGCTGGATCATGGCCCAGGTCGATCTGGCTGGCTGCGTGCTGCCCGGCCGCATCTCGCGCGGGCGCGTGGCGACCGTCGCCGTCAACGAGTTCGTTTTCCGCAATGCGGTGTCGGTGGGCGACCTGCTGTCGTTCTACGCCCGCATCGAATCGGTGGGCCGCACGTCGATGAAGGTGCATGTCGAGGTCTGGGCCGAGCGCCAGCCCACCGACCCGATCCTCGTGAAGGTCACCGAGGCGCACATCACGTACGTCGCCATCGACCTTGAAGGCAAGCCCCGGCCCGTGCCTGCGGCCTGATCCGCCCCTCGGTCCTTACCCGCGGGTTGCGGCAGGTCAAGCGAGCCGGCAGCGCACCGCGCGCGACGCCACCCTGTCGCCGGGCGCCCACCGCGGTCTGTGCGACCATGTCGGCCTTATGGACGCGCTCACCTCGACCTCCCTCGATCAGGTTCCCGATGCCCTTCACCAGCAAGGCTGGGCCCTGCTTCGCCCGGCCGTGCTGCTGGACTGGCTTCACAGCGACGCCGCCACGGCCGACGCCCTGCACGCCAGCTGGAACGACCTGCCGCCCGACCAGCACCTGCGCGACGGCGGGCACTACCGCTTCCGCCGTCACAGCTGCTTCACGCTCGACATCGCCGACGGCACACTGACCCAGGTGCAGCACCGCGCGCACTGGCAACCGGTCACCTACAACGCACTGCACGGCGGCTTCGAGCGCTGGTTCGAACCCGTCGCACCGGCTATCTGTGCTCACCCGCTGTGGCAGGGGCTGCTCACGCAGATCGGTCAGCTGCTGGCGCGCGTCAAGCCCGTGGACCGCTGGTACATCGAGGCCCACCAGTTCCGGGTCGACACCACCGGTGGCATCGGTCGGCCGACGCCGGAGGGCGCTCACCGCGATGGCGTCGACTTCGTGGCCGTGCTGATGCTCGAGCGCCATGCCATCAAGGGCGGCGAGACCCGGGTCTTCGAAGCCGACGGCCCGCGCGGCGTGCGCTTCACGCTGACCGAGCCCTGGAGCACCATGCTGATCGACGACGAGCGCGTGATCCACGAATCGACGCCGATCCAGCCCCTGGGCGACCACGGCTGGCGCGACACGCTGGTGCTCACCTTCCGCCAGGGCGGCTTCCAGGGGCCGTAAGCGCGACGACCCGAGGCGGCGTCAGGTGCGCCGCCAGTCCTTGTTCAACAGGTGGCGGCCCTCGTTCTGTGCCACCACGACGCGATCGCGCCCGGTGCGCTTGGCGGCGTACAACCCTTCGTCGGCACGGCCCAGCACGTGGGCCCAGTCTTCATCAGGCAGGCTGCGCGCCAGGCCGATGCTGACGGTCAGCTGCAGCATCCCGCCCAGCGTGTCGATCATGATCTGAGACACGACCTGGCGCAGCCGCTCGGCCACGCCGCGCGCGTCGTCCAGATCGGTGCTGCTTAGCACCACCAGGAACTCCTCGCCACCGATGCGGCCCACCCGGTCACCGTCGCGCAGGTTACCGCGCAGGCAGTCGGCCACGCGGGTCAGCGCTTCGTCGCCGATGGCGTGACCGAAGCGGTCGTTGATGGATTTGAAATGGTCGACATCGACCATGAGCAGGCACAGCGGCTGCCGGGTCTGACGCCGGTCGGCGTGCAGTCCTTCCAGGTGGGCGAGGATGGCGCGCCGGTTGAGCAAGCCCGTCAGCGCATCACGGTCAGCCAGATCGGCCAAACGGTGCTCCAGCGCCTTGCGCTCGGTGATGTCGAGGATGGTGCCCACCAGACCGCACACAACGCCCTGCTCATCTCGCACCGCCGCCTTGTAGAACAGCACGTGCAGCCGTTCGCCATTGGGGCGCTGCACTTCCGCTTCGTAGCGCTGCTCGCCTCCGGCCTGCATCAAGGCCTCATCGGCCGCCTGGTAGACACGGGCGAGCTCGGGCGGAGACAGGTCGAACACCGACATCCCGAGCAGCTCCTCTGGCCGCTTGCCCATCAGCTCGGTGAAGGCGCGGTTGCACCCTTGGTAGCGGCCGGCGCGGTCCTTGAAGAAGACCGGCGTGGGCAGCGCGTCCAGCACGGACTGGACCAGGGTGGAAGGCAGACGGATGTCGAACAAGGCGGGTCAGGACGGCAGCGCACGGCGCCACCACGTAGAAGACCGGAAGGGGCCCATTATGCGCGCCGCCCCTGCCTTTGACACCACCCTGGCGAGACTTACTTCGCATTCTGCCGACCCGCATCGCCCGTAAGGCGCGACAGTTCATGGACAGGCCTTTAACAGGCCCGTCCGTTTCAGCACTTCGAAAAATCGGGCTTGCGCTTTTCCATCACCGCGCTGATGGCCTCGCGGGCGGCCGGGCCGCGCAGCAGCTCACCGAAGGACTGGAACTCGTCGATCATGGCCTGGGCCAGACCGGTCATCGGCTTCTTCATCAGCGCCTTCGTGGCGCGCAGCGAGGTGGCCGGCTTGGCGGCCAGCTTGGCGGCCTGCGCCTGGGCGTATCCGTTCACTTCGTTGGGCGGCAGGATGCGGTTGACCAGGCCCATCTCCAGCGCCTCGTCGGCGTAGAAGGCCTCGCCCAGCAGCAGCTTTTCGGCCGCGCGCTGGTAGCCCAGCAGCTGCGGCAACAGCAGGCTCGAGCCGCCCTCGGCGCACACGCCCAGGTTGACGAACGGCAGGCTGAAGGCCGCGTTGTCACCCGCGTAGACCAGGTCGCAGTGCAGCAGCAGCGTCGTGCCGATGCCCACGGCCGGGCCGCACACGGCCGCCACCACGGGCTTGGGGAAGGTGCGCAGCGCTTCCAGGAAGCGCACCACCGGGGCCGGCTCGGCGCCCGGCGACAGGTCGGCCGGCTTGCTCAGGAAGTCGGCCAGGTCGTTGCCCGCGGTGAAGACCTCGACCGCCCCCTGGAACACCACCACGCGCACGGCGTCGTCCTGGGCTGCCTCGGTCAGGGCGTCGGCCAGCGCCGAGTACATCGCGGTCGTGATCGCGTTCTTCTTCTCGATGCGGTTGAAGGTGAGGGTCAGCACCGCGCCTTCGACGTGGGCGAGGATGGGATCGGACATGAGAGGTCTCCTGAAGGATGCGGTTCGAGAGGCAGGGGCCGGAATCAAGGCGCCATGTTAGGGCGTCAGGCGGCCTGCCGGGAGGGTTCAGCCGTGTCGGCCTGCGGTGTCACGCCCAGCCAGGCCAGGCTGTGTGCCCAGCCGCGCGGGCCCGTGCGAGCGTGAAAGAAATCGAAGTGGCCCACGCGCGCCGCCCCGATGTCCTGCGGACGCAGGTGGAGGTGGCGCACGGTGGTGCCGGTGTAGCCCGCGTGCACGGCGCGGATCCCGCGCGCGCTGGCCATCGTGTCGTCGGTGAAGAGCACGGCCGTGATCGGCTTGCGCACCGCGGCGTACGCGGCCACTACTTCGGCCCCTTCGCTGAACAGGAAGTCGGAGCTGGCACACCAGCGCTTCCACTGCGCGACGATGCCCCGCGGCAGGTCACCCACCGCGTTGATCCGCCGCCCGGCGAAATAGCCGTGACGCGCCACGCTGAGCGGCACCACCACATGCCAGAACAGCCCCATCCACGGCCGCAGCCGCGGCGCCAGGTGACGCGTGAAGCCGCTGCCGCTGCCCAGCGTCACGACGTGGTCGATCTGCGGGTGCTGCGGCATCATCCCGAACAGGATGCCGCCCATGCTGTGGCCGAACCAGCTGATGGGCAGCCCCGGGTGGCGTTCGCTCACCAGCGCCATGATGGCCGGCGCATCGTGCCGCGCCCAGTCGGTCAGGCGGGCGCGATAACGCTTCAGGTCGGCCGGGGCCGACTCGCCCATGCCGCGCCAGTCGAGCGTGTAGACCACGCAACCATGGCCGGCCAGCCAGCGTGCATAGCGGTCATAGAACGACTGCGGCACACCCAGCGCCGGCGCCACGATGACGGCGCGCTGCACCGTCGCCCCCTCCAGCGGCCGGAAGGCCCGGGCCGCCAGCGTGTGGCCATCGTCGGTGTGCAGGTGGAGGTGTTCGAGGTGTTCCATGGTGGCGAGGCGTTCAAGAAAAAGCCCGCACGGCGGCGGGCTTTCTCAGGCGTCCAGCGCGATGGGGCCGATTACAGGCTGTCCACGCGCTCGAAGATGCCGGCAGCGCCCTGGCCGGTGCCGATGCACATCGTCACCATGCCGTACTTGCCGCCAGTGCGACGCAGGCCGTGCACCACGGTGGCGGCACGGATGGCGCCGGTGGCACCCAGCGGGTGGCCCAGAGCGATGGCGCCGCCCATGGGGTTCACCTTGGCGCGGTCCAGCACGTAGCCCTTGCTGTCCAGATCCTTCAGCACGGCCAGCGACTGGGCGGCGAAGGCTTCGTTCAGCTCGACCCAGTCCATGTCCGAGGCCTTCAGGCCGGCATATTCCAGAGCCTTGGGGATGGCTTCGATCGGGCCGATGCCCATGATCTCGGGCGGCACGCCCTTGACCGCGAAGGCCACGAACTTGGCCAGCGGCTGCAGACCGTACTTCTCGCAGGCTTCCTTCGAAGCCAGGATCAGGCAGCCAGCGCCGTCCGAGGTCTGCGACGAGTTGCCGGCCGTGACCGAACCCTTGGCCGCGAACACCGGGCGCAGCTTGGCCAGGCCTTCCATCGAGGTGTCGGGGCGCGCGCCTTCGTCACGGGTGATGACCTTCTTGGTGACGGTCACCTCGCCGGTCTCGAGGTTGGGCGTGCGCACTTCCACTTCGATCGGGGTGGTCTCGGCGTCGAACCAGCCAGCCTGCTGGGCGGCGATGGCGCGGCGGTGCGATTCCACCGAGAAGGCGTCCTGCTCTTCACGGGTGACTTGCCACTTCTCGGCCACCTTCTCGGCGGTCATGCCCATGCCATAGGCGATGCCGACGTTCTCGTCGACGTTGACCACGGCCGGGTTGAACGAGGGCTTGGAGCCGCCCATGGGCACCATGGACATCGATTCCACGCCACCGGCGATCATGACTTCGGCTTCACCGACGCGGATGCGGTCGGCGGCCATCGACACGGCGGTGATGCCGGCCGCGCAGAAGCGGTTCACGGTGGCACCGGCCACGGTCTTGGGCAGACCCGACAGCAGCGCGGCGATCTTCGCCACGTTCATGCCCTGTTCGCCTTCGGGCATCGCGCAGCCGATGATGGCGTCTTCGATGGCGGCCGGATCCAGCGAGGGAACCTGCTTCAGGGCGTTCTTGATGGTGGCGACCAGCAGGTCGTCAGGACGGGTGTTCTTGAACACGCCACGGCCCGACTTGCCGATCGGGGTGCGGGTGGCGGCAACGACGTAGACGTCGCGGAGTTGCTTGGACATGTGTGTGTCTCCGATCGATCAGTTGCGGACAGGCTTGCCGGTCGACAGCATGCCCATGATGCGTTCTTGCGTCTTGGGGTTGTCCAGCAGCGTGCAGAAGTGCTTGCGCTCCAGGGCGTGCAGGTATTCCTCGCTCACCAGGGTGCCGGCATCGACGTCGCCGCCGGTCAGCACATCGGCGATGCACGAGCTGATGTAGTAGTCGTGCTGGCTGATGAAGCCGCCATCACGCATGTTGATCAGCGAGGACTGCAGCGTGGCCTTGACGCTGCGGCCCGCCACGGGGATCAGCTTCTTGGCCGGGGCGCGGTAGCCCGACTCGTACATGGCCTTGGCCTGGGCGATGGCCACGTGCAGGACTTCGTCCTTGTGCGGCACGATGATGTCGCCGTCGATCAGATAACCGAACTTGCGCGACTCGATCGCCGAGGTGCCGACCTTGGCCATGGCCGCAGCCTGGAAGCCTTCCTTCAGGAAGCCCATCAGTTCGCCACCGACCTGCCCCGACACGCCCTTCGACGGCTCGAGCAGCTCGGCTGCGCGGCGGGCCAGGTAGGCCAGGCCACCACCGCCAGGGATCAGGCCCACGCCCACTTCGACCAGGCCGACGTAGGTTTCCATCGCGGCCACACGCTTGGCAGCGTGCACGGCCAGCTCACAGCCGCCACCCAGGGCCAGACCGTGCATCGCAGCCACGGTCGGGACGTTGGAGTAGCGCAGCGACAGCATGAAGTCCTGCAGCTGCTTCTCGAACGGAGCGATGGCCTTGCCGCCGCCCTGCATGAAGGCAGGCATCATCGACTGCAGGTCGGCACCGGCCGAGAACGGGCCGTCCTGCGACCAGATCACCAGGCCCTTGTAGCCGGCTTCGGCCAGCTCCAGACCCTTGGTCAGGCCCGAGGTGACCTCGGCCGAGATGGTGTGCATCTTCGACTTGATCGAGGCGATGACGACTTCGTCGTCCAGGGTCCACAGGCGGATGGCGGCGTCTTCGAACAGCGTCTTGCCAGCGGTGGCGGCCGACGGGGCGTTCGAGCCCAGCACGTTCTCGCGGAAGTACTGACGCTCGTAGACGGGCAGGTTGCGCACCGGCACGTACTTGCCCAGCTTCGGCGCCCACGAACCTTCGGCGGTGTGCACACCGTCGCGGCCGTCGAACACCCAGGCGGGCAGGGGCGCCTTCGACAGGGCCTTGCCCTCGTCGATGTCGGCCTTCACCCATTCAGCGACCTGCTTCCAGCCGGCTTCCTGCCACAGCTCGAACGGGCCCTGCTTGGCACCGAAGCCCCAGCGCATGGCGAAGTCCACGTCGCGGGCGGTCTCGGCGATCGATTCCAGCGTGACGGCAGCGTAGTGGAAGGCGTTGCGCAGGATGGCCCACACGAACTGGGCGTGCGGGTGGCTCGACTCGCGCAGCGCTTTCAGACGCTCGGCGGCCGGCTTCTTCAGGATCTTGCTGACTTCTTCGTCGGCCTTGCCGCCGGCGGCACCGTACTCACCCGTGGCAGCGTTGAACTGCAGGATGGTCTTGCCTTCCTTCTTGAAGAAGCCCTGCTTGGTCTTCTGACCCAGGAAGCCCTTCTCGATCAGGATGGTCAGGGCAGCGGGGGTTTCGAACGCGCCGTTGAACGGGTCGTCCTTGGCGCCGTTCTGCAGCGTCTTGATGACATGGGCCATCGTGTCCAGGCCCACCACGTCGGCGGTGCGGAAGGTGGCCGACGAGGCGCGGCCCAGCTTCTTGCCGGTCAGGTCGTCGACGACGTCATAGCCCAGGCCCGAGCGCTCGACTTCGCGGAAGGTCAGCAGCATGCCGGCCACGCCCACGCGGTTGGCGATGAAGTTCGGGGTGTCGTAGGCGCGGATGACGCTCTTGCCCACGGCCGAGGTCGAGAAGGCTTCGAGCTGGTCGACAACTTCCGGCTTGGTGTATTCGGTGGGGATCAGTTCCAGCAGCGCCATGTAGCGCGGCGGGTTGAAGAAGTGGATGCCCAGGAAGCGCGAACGCAGCTGCTCGGGCAGCACGTTGGCCATGGCGGTGATCGACAGGCCGGACGTGTTGGTGGCGAGGATCGCGTTGTCGTTCACGAACGGGGCGATCTTCTTGTAGAGGTCTTCCTTCCAGTCCAGACGCTCGGCGATGGCCTCGATGATGAGGTTGCAGCCGCGCAGGACTTCCAGGTGCTCTTCGTAGTTGGCCTGCTGGATCAGCGCGGCGTCTTCGGCCACGCCCAGCGGAGCCGGCTTGAGCTTCTTGAGGTTTTCAACGGCCTTGGTGACGATGCCGTTCTTCGGACCTTCCTTGGCAGGCAGATCGAACAGCACGACCGGCACCTTGCAGTTGACCAGATGGGCCGCGATCTGGGCACCCATCACGCCGGCGCCGAGCACGGCCACCTTGCGGACATTGAATCGACTCATGTTTTCTCCTGGCAGAGATTTTGGAAAGGAGGAGAGAGGCTGAAGGGCGCACCCCGTGCGGAGCACGCCCTTCATCGGGTGCCTGTCGGTCAGAACAGGGCTTCTTCCATTTCGGTCAGCGGCTTCAGACCGGCCTTGGCCGTGATCATCAGCGTTTCGACTTCAGGCATCAGCTTGGCGAAGTAGAAGCGGGCGGTGGCCAGCTTCGCCTTGTAGAAGGCGTCACCGGAAGCCTGCTTCTCCAGGGCGATCTTGGCCATGCGGGCGAAGAAATAGGCATAGACCATGTGGCCGACCACGCGCAGGTAGTCGACGGCGGCAGCGCCCACCTCGTCGGGGTTCTGCATGCCCTTCATGCCGATTTCCATCGTGAAGGCCTGCACCTTCTGGCCCAGATCGGCCAGCGGCTTGGTGAACTCCTGCATGGCTTCGTTGTCGGCGTTTTCCTTGACGAAGCGGCCCACCACCTTGCCGAACTTGGTCAGCTTGGCGCCAGCATCGCCCAGCACCTTGCGGCCCAGCAGGTCCAGCGACTGGATGGTGTTGGTGCCTTCGTAGATCATGTTGATGCGCGCATCACGGACGAACTGCTCCATGCCCCACTCGTGGATGAAGCCGTGGCCGCCGTAGACCTGCTGGCAGTGCACCGTCGAGATCCAGGCGTTGTCGGTGATGAAGGCCTTCACGATCGGGGTCAGCAGCGCGACGATGTCGTCCGACTCCTTGCGCACGGCTTCGTCCGGATGGTTGTGGGCCTTGTCCAGCTCGATGGCCACGTAGTACACCAGGGCGCGGGCGCCTTCGGCGTAGGCACGGGCGGTCAGCAGCATCTTGCGCACGTCAGGGTGCACGATGATCGGGTCGGCAGCCAGGTCAGGGCGCTTCGGGCCCGACAGCGCACGCATCTGCACGCGGTCCTTGGCATAGTTGACGGCGTTCTCGTAGGCGACTTGCGTCAGGCCCAGCGACTGGTTGCCCACGCCCAGACGGGCGCCGTTCATCATCACGAACATGGCGGGCAGGCCGCGGTGCGGCTGGCCGACCAGCGTGCCGACGGCACCGTCCAGCACCATCTGGGCCGTGGCGTTGCCGTGGATGCCCATCTTGTGCTCGAGGCCGCCGCAGTAGATGCCATTGCGCGCACCCAGCGAGCCGTCGGCGTTCACCAGGAACTTCGGCACGGCGAACAGCGAGATGCCCTTCGAACCGGCAGGCGCGTCCGGCAGGCGGGCCAGCACCAGGTGGACAATGTTGTCGGCCATGTCGTGCTCGCCGGCCGAGATGAAGATCTTCTGGCCGGTCAGCTTGTAAGTGCCGTCAGCCTGAGGTTCAGCCTTGGTGCGCAGCAGGCCCAGGTCGGTGCCGCAGTGCGGCTCGGTCAGGCACATCGTGCCCGTCCACTCGCCCGAGGTCAGCTTGGGCAGGTACATCTTCTTCTGCTCGTCGGAGCCGTGGGCTTCCAGACAGGCGTGGGCACCGTGGCTCAGGCCAGGGTACATGGTCCAGGCCTGGTTGGCCGAGTTCAGCATCTCGTAGATGGCCTGGTTGACCAGCAGGGGCAGGCCCTGGCCGCCCCACTCCGGATCGGCCGACAGCGCCGACCAGCCGTTTTCGGTGTACTGCTTGTAGGCTTCCTTGAAGCCCTTCGGGGTCGTGACCTCGTGGGTTTCCTTGTTCAGCGTGCAGCCTTCGACGTCGCCGACCAGGTTCAGCGGAGCCAGCACTTCCGAAGCGAACTTGCCGCCTTCTTCCAGCACCGCGTTGACGGTGTCGGTGTCCAGATCGCCATAGGCAGGGATCTTTTTCAGCTCGTCAACGGCACCCAGCAGCTCGTGGATCACGAATTGCATGTCGCGCAGAGGGGGGGTGTAGGAAGGCATCGTGAAGCTCCTCGGTCAGAAAGACACTTGAATAAACCTGATCTGGCCAGGCGATGGGTTCAGCGGGACACCGGTGCGGATGACGCCGCCGCGGTGGATGGTTGGTATGGCAAGGGGTTGGGTGCACCCTGTGCGTAGTACTGCACCACACGGTCGAAAGCGACCCGGGCGCGCTCGATGGCCCCCGTCGACCGCAGGAAGCGGGCGTCGTGGTGCAAGGAGAGGATGAGGCCGTGGATCTCGAACTGCATCTGCATCGGATCCGTGTCGGCACGCAGGTGGCCCATCTCGATGGCCATGCGGATGGCGCGCACCAGCGACGTGTGCCAGGTGACGACCATGCCGGCCAGCGCGTCGCGCACAGGGCCGGGGCGGTCGTCGAACTCGACGGCACCGCTGATGTAGATGCAGCCGGAATCGATTTCGGTGGCGACCTTGGCCACCCAGTTCTCGAACAGGGCACGCAGGCGCGGCAGGCCACGCGCCTGCTGGATGGCCGTCTTGAAGACCTCTTCCTCGAAGCGGGCGTGGTACTCGCGGATCACCGAAATCTGCAATTCTTCGCGTGAGCCGAAGTGGGCGAACACGCCGGACTTGCTCATGCCGGTGACTTCAGCGAGCGCGCCGATCGACAGGCCTTCGATGCCCATCTGCGAGGCCAGGTTCAGGGCCGCGTCGAGGATGGCTGCGCGCGTCTGCTGCCCCTTGGCGGCACCACGCCCACGCTCGCGCCCAGACTCGGCGGCGTGTTTGGTGTCGATGGGCGGCGGGACGGACACAGGCGGGCTCCTTCAAAAAAATACGAACGGTCGTGCTAAATCGAACGACCGTGCTATTTTGCAGAAAATGATGACGGCTGTGTGAGTCCGCCCCAAATTTTTTTGGGGATTTGTCGTGCCGGGGTGCATCGCCTTGCTCGCGGTGCGGTCGCGCGACCTCAGGGTTCTCCACAGGGGCCCCGCCATCTGCAGGGCCCGGCGTGCTTGAGAATGTCACGCAAGGTCTCTATGCTGTAGCGCACCAATGCCTTACTGGAGGCTGCATGGACGTGCTGCAACTTGACGTGTCAGGCCGTCCGCAGGCTTGGCTGTCGGCCAAGGACGCGGCGGTGGTGTATGCGAGCGACGGTGTCGCGTGGACGCTGGGCGAGCCCTTCATGGTGCTGCGCGGTGGCATCCAGCGGCTCACGGGTCAGCAATCGCGGCTGGCCCTGCATCCGATCGTGGCGGTGCACGGTGCCGTGCCCAGCCGGGCCTGGCGACAGCAGCCCGCACTCAGCAATCCCAAGCTCTTCGCGCGCGATCGGCAGATGTGCGCTTACTGCGGCGGGCACTTCGCGCTGGATCACCTCACGCGTGAGCACATCGTGCCGACCTCGCGCGGGGGCCACGACACCTGGATGAACTGCATCACCGCGTGCCGCGGCTGCAACGGGCGCAAGGGCAACCGCACGCTGCACGAGCTGGGTTGGTCTCTGTATTACCTGCCCTATGTGCCCAGCCTGCATGAGGACATGATCCTGCGCGGGCGCCGCATTCTGGCCGACCAGATGGAGTTCCTGCTGGCCAGCGTGCCAGCCCACAGCCGCTTGCGCCAGAACTGAGTCAGAACGGCGTCGGTGGCGTCGCCGCCACGCCCCAGCCGCTCAACGGGCGCGCAGGCCGTCGAACGTCGTGGCCATCACCCAGTCGATGATGCGTTCATCGGGGTGGCCGCCCGCCTTGAGCACCGCCAGCACCGGATCACAGGCGCGTGCAAACAGCGTGTAGAGCACGACCTCGGGCGGCACCGTGGCACCGAGCTGCCCGGCCGCCTGCGCCTGCAGGATCCAGCCGCTGAGGCGCTCGCTGACCCCGAGCAGCAGCGTCATGTAGTCCATGTCGGCCATCAGGGCCGTGCGCAATGACGAGTTCTGCGAAGGCAGCGAGGGCATCTCGCCCGCCAGCTGCACGCCCATGGTCCAGCGCACCACGGCCTGCAGGCGGGCCAGGGGGTCGAGCCCGGTCGTCGCCTCGACGCGGTCCAGTTCGACACGGGCGCGGCTCAAGAGGCGCTTCATCGCCGCGGCCGCCAGCGCCTCCTTCGAGTCGAAGTGTTTGTAGAGGCTGGCCTTCGCGATGCCGACCTCGGCGGCCACCTCGTCCATCGTCATGAGGTCGAAGCCCTTGCCCGCCAGAAGGCGGTTGACGGCATCCACGATGGCGTCTTCGCGCGCCTGGCGTACCTGCTGACTGAAGGGAAGACGGGCCATGGTGTGATTGTAGGCAGGCTGCTCAGACGCGCCGCGGGCCGGGGATCCCCCGATCGATGCGGTAGCGGGCCTGCGTGCGCAGCCGCGAGTCGGGGCGGACGGGGTGCGGCGTGCCGCGGAATTCGATGTCGATCTGACGCGGTGTGACGTCCAGCACCACGTAGCCGCGCTGGTCGGCGCGGGCGTGCAGCATGTCGGGGTTGCCGCCCTTGAGCCAGGCGGTGACCACTTCGCTGAGGCCCTTGCTGGACACCGAGGTGGTCACCACCTCGCTGGCGATTACGGGCGAGTTCAGGTCCTCGGGATGCAGTCGCAGCTGGGCCGCCACATGGCGGTGGACATCGCCGCCCAGGCACACCACATCGGGCACGCGGGGCTGCGCGATGGCCTGCATCAGGCGTTCGCGTGCGGCCGGGAACGCATCCCAGCCGTCGCCATAGACCACGCGCCCGAACGGGGCCCGGATCGTGCCCGGCGCAACCTGGGTTGACTGCACGATGAACTTCCAGTCGACCGCGCTGGATGCCAGCTCCCAACTCAGCCAGTCGGCTTGCGCGCGGCCCATCAGATCGCGCCCGGGCACGGCCAGTTCGGGACAGTTGCGCACCAGCTTGCCATTGAACAGGCTCTGCGTGCGGCCGGTGCAGGGCGACGGATCGCGGTGCTGCCGCGTGTCCACCGTCCAGAACGTGGCCAGCCGCCCCCAGTCATAGCGGGCGTGCATGCGCATCCGCGGCCCGGTCGGGGCCCGCGTGGGCGAGATCGGCAGGTGCTCGAAATAGGCCCGGTAGGCGGCCGTCCGCACTGCAAGAAAGGTGTCGACATCGTCGATCTCGGCATCGCGGTCGCCGGTGTAGTCGTTGACCACCTCGTTGTCGTCCCAGGCCAGCAGCCAGGGGTGCGCCGCATGGCAGGCGCGCAGGTCGGCGTCCAGCTTGTAGCTCGCGTGGTGCACGCGGTAATGCGCCAGCGTGAAGTCGGCATGATCCCGGGGGAAGCGGTGCGGGTGCCGGCGCACCCGGTTGAACGACGGCACCGATGAGGTGTAGATGTAGTCGCCCACGAACACGACCAGGTCCACATCGGCCGCGGCGATTTCGCGGTGGACCGTGAAGTGGCCCGCCTCATAGTGCTGGCACGACGCCAGCGCCACGCGCATGCGCGTCGGCCGGGCCTCGGGCGCGGGCGCAGTGCGGGTGCGCCCCACCGGACTGGTCTGGCCGCCAGCCTCGAAGCGGTAGTGGTAGCTGCGGCCCGGCTGCAGCCCCGTCACGTCGACATGCACGCTGTGCGCGGCCTCTGGCGCAGCCAGCGCCTGGCCGGACGCCACCACGTGTTCGAACCGGGCGTCGCGAGCCACCAGCCAGCGCACGGGCACCGCCGCGGCCGGCATGCCCCCGTCCGGCTTCAGGGGCTCGGGAGCGAGCCGCGTCCAGATCACCACCGACTCGGGCTGCACCTCACCGCTTGCCACCCCCAGCGAGAACACCTCGCCCGGGGCGGTCCAGTCCGGCGCCTGCAGGGGCTGCGCCCGGGCACCGGGCCCAAAAAGCTGCTGCCAGGCCAGGGCGGCGGCCATGCGGCTGGCGTGGAGAAACAGTTGTCGGCGTTGCATGAAGCCGCCGATTATGCGGCGGGGTTTTCCCCAGCCCTCGCGTGCGCCGCACAGGCCGGGCACAATGACCTAAAGCCCAAGAGGAGACCCGCATGTCGACCCGCCCCTCCAGCCCTGCCGACGACGGCACGCCGAACCCCACCGACCGCCTGAATCCGTTTGCGGGCCTTGGCGCCGGTCTGGACTTCTTCCAGGACTGGATGAAGGCCGCCGGCAGCGCCATGCCCAATCTGCAGGCAGCAGCCGGCGCCGCACCTGCGGGCCTGCCCGCGTGGTCGCTGCCGACGCTCGACCCCGAAGAACTGGACAAGCGCATCCGGGATCTCAAGACGGTGCAGTTCTGGCTGGAGCAGAACGCCCGCATGATCGCCATGACCATCCAGGGGATGGAGGTGCAGCGCATGACGCTGGCCACGCTCAAGGGCATGAACGTCTCGATGGACGCCGTGCGCGATGCGCTGAAGGTGCGCCCGGACTCGCCGGCCACGGGCGCGGAGCCCCCCGCCGCACCGGACTGGATGGCCCGGGCCCGGGCCTCGGCCGCGTCGGCAGACCGTCCGTCGGAAGCCGCCCCCGCCGAGTCTGCATCCGAATCGAGCACAGCCGGGGCCGAGGCTGGCCCGTCGGCCGAGGCCTCGCCGGAACTCATCAACCCGATGCGGTGGTGGGACACCCTCACGCAGCAGTTCACGCACCTGGCCAACCAGGCCGCCGCCGCATCGGCCATGCCGTCGCCTGCCTCCGCGGCCCCCAAGGACCGCCCCCAGGCCGCCGGCGGCACCCCGGCCCGCGACAGCAGCCGCCCCGCCGCCGACAAGACGCCGACCCGCAAGACAGCCGCGGCCGGCACGCCGCGCAGCCCCTCGCGCCCCGCTGCCCGCCGTCGCGGCGATCCGCAGGCGGACTGACCCCTCACAGGCACGGCCATGCGATCTGCCCCGCTGCGCTTCCTGCACGCCCACGCCACCCACCCGCATCCCGAGCTGGCCCTCGAGATCGTCTGGGCGCAACTGGCATCACAGGGCGCCACCACGATGGAAGCCAGCCTCGGCTGGTGCTACCTCACCGAAGCCTATTCAGATCACGCCGAAGCCGTGCTCGACAGCCTGCGCGCGCGCCTGCCGGGCGTCGCCTGGGTCGGGGGCGTGGGCATCGGTGTGCTGGCCACCGGGGTGGAGTACATCGACGAACCCGCGCTGGTGGTGATGTTGTGCAACCTGCCGCCGGCCACGTTCCGCATCTTTCATGGGCGGCACCCGCTGCCCGGCCCGGCCGAACGGGTGATGGCGCAGGACGGCGTGTGGCGCGCCCACACCGCGCAGGTGCACGCCGATGCCCGCACGGCCGACATGCCCGAGCTGCTCGCCGAACTGGCGGAACGGACCGACACGGGCTACCTCTTCGGCGGCCTGAGCACCGGCCGCCAGCACGCGCTACACCTGGCCTTTGACCCGCACGATGGCGAGGACGAGGTCGGCGTGTGGGAGGGCGGGGTGTCGGGCGTCGCCTTCGATGCCCATGTCGACGTGGTCTCGCGCGTGACGCAGGGCTGCGAGCCGATCGGCCCGCGCCGCGAGGTCACTTCTGCCGACCGCAATCTGGTCTATGAACTCGATGGCGAGCCCGCACTCACCTGCCTGCTGCGCGATCTGGGCGTCACCGCCCGGGTGGGCGGCACGGACTGGCAGCGGGAGGCCCTGCCCCGCATGCGCGCCACGCTGGTCGGCCTGACCGACGCTGGATCGGACCTGATGCAGCACGGCCAGCATTTCGGCGCTGACACCCGCGTGCGGCACCTGGTGGGGCTGGATCCCGCTCGTCAGGGCGTGGCGGTGAGCGACTGGGTCGAGGAAGGCATGCAGCTGGCGTTCTGCCAGCGCCACGTGCAGGCCGCCAGGCAGGATCTGGTGCGGGCCTGCGCCGAGGTGCGCGAGGAGTTCGACCCCCTGGAGTCGCCCGGCCGCCAGATGGCCGGCGCGGTCTACATCAGCTGTTCGGGCCGCGGCGGGCCGCACTTCGGTGGGCCGCACGCTGAAATGGAGATCGTGCGGCACGCGCTGGGCGATGTGCCGCTGGTCGGTTTTTTCGCGGGCGGTGAGATCGCGCGCCGGCATCTCTACGGCTACACGGGCGTGCTGACGGTCTTCGGCTGCTGACCCCCCCTATCTGGGTGGCTCAGCCCCCAGACACCACCCCAAGGGGGATTCCCCGGCATCGGGCCGCGCCGGACACTGCATGCAGACCGCTGCGCGCCATGGCCCGTTCGAGCATGGCTGAGCCCACCCAGGAGCCACCATGATCGCCCGTCCGTCCGCACAACGCGTTCCCATTCCGTTTTCGGCGCCCGGCCTCGGCCCGGCCCCGTCGCCCGCTGCAGCGCCCGTGGTCGCCACGGCGCTGCTGCCTCGACGTTCGCCAGTCACCGTGTCATTGGGCAACGCCCTGCCTCCGGTGCCCGCCGCCCAGGCCCCCACGCGGTTCGCCCGCTTCACGGGACAAGGCCGCTTGAGCGTGCGCTCCAGCACCTCCGGTCAGCACTACCGCTTCGTCGGACACGGCGACACCCAGCCGGTCGACCCCCGTGATGTGCTGATGTTGCGCCGCATCCCCGACCTGCAGCTGGGCGACTGACCCCGACGACTCAGCCCGGCGGAGTGTGCGCCTCCGCCATGCGAAGCCGGGCGTTCTGAAGGGTCTCGATCGTGATCCGCCGCACTTCGACCTTGCTGTGCTCGATGTGGGCGCGCAGCAGCCGCTGGGCCTCGTCGGCGCGACGCCGGGTGATGGCGCGCAGGATCAGCGCGTGCTCGTCGTACGTTGCCTCCACGCGCTGCGGCTTGGTGAAGTCCAGCCGGCGGATGATGCGGATGCGGTCGGTCACATCGGCGTGCACGCGCGCCATCTCGGTGTTGCCCGCGGCTTCCACCAGGGCGGCGTGAAACGCCTCGTCCAGCCGGTCGATCGTCAACACGGTGTGCTGACGCTCTGCCTCGGGCACCAGCCACACACGGTTGAGTTCGTCGAGGGAAGGGCGCGGATCGGCCTCGCACAGGCGTGCGACCGCGTGCGTCTCGAGCAGCATGCGCAGGTCGTAGAGCTGGCCGAAGGCATCGAAATCCAGCGGGGCGACCTGCCAGCCGCTCTTGGGAAACACGAGCAGAAACCCCTCGCGCTGCAGGCGCTGCAACGCCTGGCGCAGGGGCGTGCGGCTGACCTGCACGCGGTTGGCCAGGTCGCTCTCCGAGAACCGGTCGCCCGGCAAGAGCACGAAATCGAAGATGAGCTGCTTGATCTGGGCGTACACGCGCTCGGCGAGCGTGCCGGCAGACAGGGCGACAGGCGGCGTGGGCAGGGACGGAACGGCCAGCGTCATGGGGAGAGGGTGAAAGGGAGAAAGCCGGATTCGGCTCAACAGCCATGCTGGCATGCCCTGCGTCACATCACCATCCCTCGGAAGGGTCAAAGCCAATTCCGCCCTCACCGTACCGGAGGCCCGGCAGCACACCCCTGATCCGCTTCAGTCCCGCGTCACCACCGCGTGCCGCGGGAAATCCTGCCCCTCGCTTTCGGGGGGAGGCCCCTGGGGCGACGGGGCCGCCTTGACACAGACCGGGCACCATGCGCTATAAATGCGCCTGAATTCGAACGACCGTTTCAAAAGACCGTTCGACACCCTCCCATGACCCTGACCGAGGTGACGACCTATGCCGCAGTACAAGGCGCCTTTGCGCGACATGCGCTTCCTGCTCAACGAAGTCTTTGATTTCGAGGGCCACTTCAAGAGCCTGCCCAATGGCGAAGAGGCGTCGCCTGACATGGTGGACGCCATCCTGGAGGGCTGTGCCACGTTCTGCGAAGAGGTGCTGGCTCCGCTGAACCTGCCGGGCGACTTGGAGGGCTGCACGCTGAAGGACGGTGAAGTCACCACGCCCAAGGGCTTCAAGGAAGCTTACGCCGAGTATGTGGCGGGCGGCTGGCAGGGTCTGTCGCACCCCAAGGAATACGGCGGGCAGGAGCTGCCGATGTCGCTCAACCTGCTGAAGGCCGAGATGATGGGCACGGCCAACTGGTCGTTCACCATGTACCCCGGTCTGAGCCTCGGCTGCATGAACACGGTGTTCCAGTTCGGCTCGACCGAGCAGAAGGCCACCTACATGCCCCCGCTGGTCAGCGGCGAATGGACAGGCACGATGTGCCTGACCGAACCGCAGTGCGGCACCGACCTGGGTCAGGTCAAGACCAAGGCCGAACCCCAGCCCGACGGCACCTTCAAGCTCACCGGCACGAAGATCTTCATCTCGTCGGGCGAACACGATCTGGCCGAGAACATCATCCACATCGTGCTGGCCCGCCTGCCCGATGCGCCCAAGGGCACCCGGGGCATCTCGCTGTTCATCGTGCCGAAGTTCCTCGTCAACAAGGACGGCAGCGTGGGTGAGCGCAACGCCGTGCGCGCCGGTGCGCTCGAACACAAGATGGGCATCCGCGCCTCAGCCACCTGCGTGATGAACTTCGATGGCGCGACCGGCTACATGATTGCCGAGCCCAACAAGGGTCTGGAGGCCATGTTCACCTTCATGAACACCGCCCGCATCGGCACAGCCGTGCAGGGCCTGGCCCACGCCGAGCTGTCCTACCAGGGCTCGCTGCCCTATGCCAAGGAGCGGCGCTCGATGCGGGCGCTGTCGGGCAAGAAGGACGCCGACCACCCGAACGACGCCCTGATCTGGCACGCCGACGTGCGCCGCATGTTGCTGACGCAGCGCGCCGTTGCCGAAGGCGCCCGCGCCATGATCTACGTAGCCGCCAAGCTGGCCGACCACATGGTGGCCGGCGTGGCCACAGGCGACCAGGCCAAGTACGAGGCCTACGACGACAAGCTGGGCTTCTACACGCCCATCCTGAAGGGCTTCATCACCGAGATGGGCCTGGAGTGCGCCAACCTCGGCATGCAGGTCTTCGGCGGACATGGCTACATCAAGGAGCACGGCATGGAGCAGATCGCCCGCGACGCGCGCATCTCCACGCTGTACGAAGGCACGACCGGCATCCAGGCGCTGGACCTGCTGGGCCGCAAGACGCTGCTGCAGTCGCGCGGCAAGTGCATCTTCAACTTCACCAACGAGATGATTGCGCTGGCCAAGCCGCACCTGCTGGACGGTGACGCCGTCGGCACGATGGCGCGCGCCTCGTTCAAGCGCGCGCTCGAGTGGAAGTGGATCACCGTCAAGATCATGCTGCGCGCCAACAAGGACCGTGATGTCGTCAGCGCCGCCTGCTATGACTTCCTGATGTACGCCGGCTTCGCGATGATGGGCCACTTCTGGCTCAAGCAGGCCATCGTGGCGAAGGAAAAACTGGCCCGGGGTGGCAAGGAGTCGAAGGAGTTCTACACCGCCAAGCTCCAGACGGCCGAGTTCTTCTTCGAGCGCCTCGCTCCGCGCGCCAACGCCCACAAGAAGACCATGCTGTCGCCGACCCGCTCCATCATGCAGATGGACAACGAGCACTTCAGCTTCGTCTGACGCCCCCTTTGATGCGCGGCCCACCGGCGGCGCGCTCACGGCCCGGCCTGCCCAGCGCACGCCGGGCTTTTTCATGGCCGGCGCACACGCCCCATCAGGATTAACCCGATGTGACCACGCCGGACATCGCTTTCGCACACGAACCAGGGGTGACACCTTGATCTTCGTCAGCCAAAATGACATCCATCGTTTTCAGATGATTCCGCTTTACTGAGGCAAGAGATGATGGACAAACCCTGGTTGACGCAATACGGGCCCGGCGTGCCCGCCACGATCGACCCCGACGCCCACCCCTCGCTGGTCGATCTGCTGGAGGATGCGTTCCGAACCCATGCCCGCAAGGACATGATGGCCTACATGGGGTCGCGCTGGACGTTTGCCGACATCGACGCCCAGTCCCGGCAGCTGGCCGCCTGGCTCCAGGCTCAACGCCTGAGCCCCGGAGCCCGTGTGGCTGTGATGATGCCCAATGTGCCGCACTATGCCGTTGCCATCGCCGGCATCCTCCGCGCCGGCTACGTGGTCGTCAACGTGAACCCCATGTACACCCCGCGCGAGCTGGAGCACCAGTTGAACGACGCGGGCGCCGAGGCGATCATCGTGCTCGAGTACTTCGGCCCAACCGTGCAGGAGGTGATCGACCGCACGCCCGTCCGGCACATCGTGCTGGCCTCGCTGGGCGATGTGTTCGGCGCCATCAAGGGCCCGTGGATGACGTACAGGTCGCGCAATGTCGACAAGCACGTGATCGACTTCCAACTGCCGAATGACGGCCGCCGGCAGCTGACCCCGATGAAGCGCGCCCTTGCCGAAGGCAAGCGTCTGCCATATGGCCGCCCCGCGCTGAAGGGCAGCGACGTGGCCTTCCTGCAGTACACCGGCGGCACCACCGGCGTGTCGAAGGGCGCCACGCTCACGCACCGCAACCTGGTCGCCAACATCCTGCAATGCGAGGCATGGTTCAAGCCCGAGCTTGACAAGGTGCAAGGCCAGTTGGTCAACGTGGTGGCCCTGCCGCTGTACCACGTGTTTGCGCTGACGGTGTGCTACTTCCTGAGCGCACGCATGGGCACGCTGAACGTGATGATCGACAACGCCCGCAATGTCGGCAAGCTGATCGAGACGCTCAAGAAGTTCCAGATCACGCAGTTCCCGGCGGTCAACACGCTGTACAACGCGTTGGTCGAAGAGCCGGAATTCGCCGAGCTCGACTTCTCGCGCCTGAAGGTGTGCAACGGCGGCGGCATGGCGGTGCAGCAGGCCACGGCCGAGGCGTGGCAACGCATCACGGGCGTGCCCATCGTCGAAGGCTATGGCCTGTCGGAGACCTCACCGGTGGTGACGGTCAACCGGCTCGACAACCGCCAGTACAACGGTGCGATCGGCTACCCGCTGCCCTCCACCGAGGTGGCGCTGCTCGATGAACAGGGTCAGCCCGTGGCCCAGGGCGAAGCCGGCGAGATCGCCGTGCGCGGCCCGCAAGTGATGGCAGGTTACTGGAAGCGCCCGGAAGAGACGGCGAAGGTGATGACCCCCGACGGCTTCTTCCGCACCGGCGACATCGGCGTGATGGCGGCAGACGGCCTCATCAAGATCGTCGACCGCAAGAAGGACATGATCCTGGTGTCCGGCTTCAACGTGTACCCGAACGAGATCGAGCAGGTGGTGAGCCTGCACCCCGGCGTGACCGAGTGCTGCGCCATCGGCGTGCCGGACGAACGCTCTGGCGAGGCCGTCAAGCTGTTCGTGGTGCGCAAGGACTACAGCCTGTCGGAAGAGGACGTCGCCGCCTACTGCAAGGACCAGCTCACGGGCTACAAGCGGCCAAAGTACATCGAGTTCCGCGAAGACCTGCCAATGAGCAACGTGGGCAAGATCCTGCGCAAGGACCTGCGCGACGAAGAGCTGGCTGCGATGGCGCGGCGCAAGAAGGTGGCCTGAGCAACGCTCGCCCCACCCGGAACGCAAAAGGCCACCCCAGGGTGGCCTTTTTCATGGCGATGCGCGCCGAGCGCTTTCAGGCACCCCAGTGCTGCTTCAGGAACGCCGCCTGGCGCGCCAGCGCCTGCGTGGCACTGGGCATCATGCCGGCGTGGATCTGGAACACGTGCCAGCGGTCCTGGTAGATCTCGAGCTCCACGTGGCGGTCGAAGCGCTTGGCTGCGTGCAGCAGCCACACCGAGTCGTCGTGCAGCACCTCGATTTCGCCGACCTGCACCAGCGTGGGCGGCAGTGTGCTCAGGTCCTGTCGCTTCGGAAAGGCCAGCGGGTGGTCGTGCTGCGGGCGATACCAGGCAAAGCCCTGCATGCCCCACTCGATGTTGATCATCGGATCGAGCTTCTTGTACTTCTTGACGCTGTCGCTGTTGAGCCGTGCGTCGAACGCCGGCGACATCATCACCAGGCACTTGGGCGTGGGCAGCCCCTCGCGCTCCAGCGCCTTGAACACCAGCAGCGTCAGCGTGCCGCCTGCCGAGTCGCCCGCCACCGCGATGTGCTCCGGCCGGTAGCCGCGCTGCAGCAGGTCCTTGAAGCCCGTCACGGCGTCTTCGATCTGCGCCGGAAACGGGTACTCGGGCACGCGGCGGTAATGGATGGCCAGCACCTCGCAGTCGGCCATGCGGCTCAGGCGTGAGGTGATGCTGCGGTGGCTGCGCGGGCTGCCGGCACAGAAGGCGCCACCGTGCAGGTACAGCAGCGCGTGCCGCGGCTTGGGGTTGGCCTTGGGCGTGATGCGCTCGGCGGCCATGGCGCCCAGCTTCACGTGCTCGACGCGCACCCCGCCACCCGGCGGCATCATCACCGACAGCGTGTGCAGCACGGCCCGCTGCAGGCCGACCGGCATCGGCGGCTTGATCACCGGCTTGAAGAAGGTGCGCAGGCTGGTGCGCATCATGGCGGCGACGATGCGCTCGCGGGCACCGGGCACCGGCGCATAGGTGCGCTGGATCGGGCCGTCTGGACGGGTGGGGGCGTGAGGGGTCTTCATGACAGCAGACATGGGGTGCACTCCGGGGGCGGGCACGGGCTCAGCCCAGCATGCTCTTCTTGGCGAAGAAGGTGGTGAGGGGCTGGTAGGCGCTGCCCAGCACGCGCACCAGCTTGTCGAGGAACTTGGCGTCCATCCCGACCAGCACGCGTCGCTGGTTGCCCTCGACCGCCCTCAGGATCTGCAAGGCAGCGCTTTCGGCGCTCGTGGCATTGAGCAGCTTGTCGAACTTGGCACGGGCCACCTCCGACTTGCCACCGGTCGCCTTGTCGATGCTGGCGTCCATCTTGGCATCGCGGGCGATGTTGGTCCGGATGCCGCCCGGGTGCACGCAGGTGGCGCTCACGCCGCACTTCATCATGTCGAGCTCCTGGCGCAGCGCCTCGGTGTAGCCCCGCACGGCAAACTTGCTGGCGTTGTAGGTGCCCTGCGTGGGCGTGGCCAGCAGGCCGAAGAGGCTGGAGGTGTTGACGATGTGGCCCTCACCCGCGCGCTTGAGGTGCGGCAGGAAGGCCTGGGTGCCGTTGACCACACCCCAGAAATTGATGCCCATGATCCACTCGAAGTCCTTGCGGCTCACACTCTCACAGAAGGCGCCCAGCGCCACGCCTGCGTTGTTGAAGACCAGGTTGACCTTGCCGTGGGTGCGGGCCGTGTCGTCGGCCCACGCCGTCATGGCCTCGAAGTCGGCCACGTTGACTTTGGCCGTGGTCACTTTGACGCCCAGGGCGGCCGCCATCGACGCCGTCTCCGCCAGACCACGCTCGTTCACGTCGCTCAGTGAGAGGTGGCAGCCGCGGCGCGCCAGCTCGAGCGCCAGCGTGCGCCCCATGCCCGATGCTGCGCCTGTGATGGCGGCGACCTTGTTGCGGAAGTCCTTCATGTACGGTGTGCCTGGTGATGTGAGGGTGGAGCGAAAACAGCCTGAGCGCTGCCTTTCCGGCGCGGCCGACGGCAGTCAGAGCACATCCGTATGCACACCGCCGGCAGCGAAGTCGCCCGACGTGCCATACTTTTGGGCACCGTACCGCAGTCCTCGCGTGCGCACCGGCCTCGGTGTCGCGTCGGATTTGACAACGATCAATCTCAAAAATACTATTTGACAATGGCCGTTTCCAGAAATCGGGTTAACCCTGACCCCCCCTCCACCGCGGGGACGTCGGGCCGGCGTTATGGCGGCGTCGATTCCGAAGAGCGCCAGCGCCAGCGGCGCGCCCGGCTGATCGAGGCGGCCCTGGCCGTGTTCGGTGACCAGGGCTACCACCAGTCCACCGTGCGCGATGTCTGCAAGCAGGCGCAGCTCACCTCACGCTACTTCTATGAGTCCTTTGAAGGCATGGAGGACCTCTTCCGCTCGGTCTACGCAGAGGTGAGCCGGGACCTGATGCAGGCCACCGTGATGGCGCTGGCGCGCAGCGAGCCCGAACCCGACAAGCTGGCCGAAGCCGCCCTGCGCGCGTTCTTCGAGTTCATCCGCGACGACCCCCGCCGCGCGCGCGTTGCGCTGATCGACGCGCTGAACGTGGGTGGCGAGATGCAGACGGCCTTCGACAAGGCGCAAGAGGACTTCGCGCTGCTCATCCAGGGCTTCATGACGCAGATGTTTCCGCGGCTGCCCGAGGCCGGGCTGAACCACCACATGCTGGCGCAAGGTCTGGTCGGCTCGAACACCCGCATTGCGACCAAATGGGTGGCCGACCGCTGTCGCGCTCCCCTGGAAGACGTGCTGCGCAACACGTTCTCGCTGTTCCAGGCGGCCATCCTGTACGCGCGCGACGTCGAAGCCCGGCTGCCGCCGGTGGCGACCCGCCAGAGCGAGCCCGCCTGAATCGCTCAGGCCGGGGGCCAGGTCAGATCGCGCACTGCACCGGGCGCGCGCCCAGCACGGTCTCGAGCACCGCGGGCGCCAGGCCCACCAGAAAGCCGCGGCGCCCGCCGTTGATGAGGATGCGCTCCAGCGCCAGCACGCTCGCTTCCACATAGACCGGCAGCGCCTTGCGCGTACCGAACGGCGACGTGCCACCCACGAGATAGCCGCTGTGCCGCTGCGCCACCTCCGGCTTGCAAGGCTGCACCGACTTCACGCCGATGGCGCGGGCCAGATTCTTGGTGCTGACCTGCCGATCACCGTGCATCAGGACGACCAGCGGGTCACCGCGCTCGTCTTCCATCACCAGCGTCTTGATGACCTGGTGTTCAGGCCAGCCCAACTGGCGTGCCGATTCTGCCGTGCCACCGTGGTCGACGTAGTCGTAGGCGTGCTCGGTGTAGCTCACGCCATGAGCCTTGAGCCATTGAGTGGCTGGGGTTTCGCTGACATGGGGGGTCTTGCGGGCCATGAAGGCGAGTCTACGTCGACTGACGCGCCATGGCCGAGCCGCGCATACAGGTTCATCACCGCCAGGTGCAGTTCGCGGAAGTCCACCGGGCGGCTGAAGACGCCGTCGGCGCCGGCCTCGCGCGCGGCCGTCCAGTGCCCCATGTGGTAGCTGGGCAGCAGCAGCAGGAGCCCGCAGTCGCTGGCACGCCGCAGTGCGCCAGCCGGCTCGAATGCGCGCTCATCCCACGCAAACGCCGGCGGACACAGCGACATCAGCACCACGTCGGTGGCGGCCGGTGCCCCCTCGTGCAGCAACGCCGCCACCCCCGCGTGCTCCTGCGCCGGGATGCCGCGGCGCCGCAGGGCCTGTAGCAGCCCGCGCCGCGCGGTGGCGTCGGTGTCGACCACGTGGGCCTGCAGAGGCCGTACCAGCCGAGCGCCCATGCCCGGGGCGGCCGAAGCCGGCACACCCAGGAAGTGCCGCACCAGTTGAACCGGCGAGGCCGCCCCCAGCCGCTGCATCGCTTCCCGGCGGTAGACCTTCACGGTGGCGACGCTCAGCCCGAGTCGCTCGGCCACCTCCGCATTCGTCAATCCCTGGGCCACCAGGGCCCCCACCGCGAACTGGCGGGGAGTCAGGGCCGCGCCCGCGCCCGCGCCGCCGGGCACCCCAAGTTGGTTCGAACTGGCTGGCATGGCCACCCCTGATCCCGATTCTGGTTTGTCGTCATGGCGCACCCGGAAACTAGCAGTGCGATAACAGCATGATAACTGTCGGCACGTTGACAATAAAGGATTCCGGACGCCTCTTCCCCCCTTTCGAGGGCCCTGTCACGCCGAAGGGATAAGGCGATCGGCCGTCCCCTCCCGTCAGAATGGGCGCAGGACAGACCACCACGCCACATGGCCAGCACCACACGCCACCGCAAGCAGATCAAACTGGCGCTTCAGGGAGGGGGTGCCCACGGCGCCTTCACCTGGGGCGTGCTCGACCGCCTGCTGGAAGACGAGCGCCTGGAGATCGAAGCCGTCAGCGGGGCCAGCGCCGGCGCCATGAACGCTGCGGTTCTGGCCGATGGCTTGCACGCGGGAGGCCGCGCCGGCGCCCGCGAAGCCCTGCGCCGGTTCTGGACCGCGGTGGGCCGGGCGGCCCCCGGTGGATGGGTTCACGCCTTCACCGGCGACCAGGGCACCCCCTTGCCCATCCAGTGGATGGCGGGCTGGATGTCGCTCTGGTCGCCCCGCCAGTACCTGCCGGGCACTCACACCCTGGGCGAGATCGTCCGCGCCAGCGTCGACTTCGACCGGGTTCGGGCCTGCAACAAGGTGCAGGTGTACGTGTCGGCCACCCATGTGCGCACGGGCGAACTCAAGCTCTTCCGGCAGCACGAACTCAGCGTCGACGTCCTGCTGGCCTCGGCGTGCCTGCCCCAGCTGTTCGGCTCGGTGGATGTCGACGGAGAGGCCTACTGGGACGGCGGCTTCGTGGGTAACCCGCCGCTGCTGCCGCTGGTGGCAGAGGGCGGCAGCGACGACCTGATGCTGGTGCAGATCAACCCGTCGAACCGCCAGGCGCTGCCGGTGACCCAGCAGCAGATCATGGACCGCACCAACGAGATCACCTTCAACAGCGCACTGCTCAAGGACCTGCGCACGCTGGCCCTGGTTCAGGCCGCGCTGCAGGAGGAAAAGAATGACGGCGCAGGCCCACCCCGACGGGCGACGCTGTTCCAGCGCATCGGCGCACTGCGCCTGCACCGCATCGACACCGAGAAGGACCGGGTCAGCCTGGACGCCAGCAGCAAGCTGCAGGCGGGATGGCCGCACCTGCTGCGGCTGCACGGCGTCGGTCGCGTTGCGGCAGACGCCTGGCTACAGGACAACTTTGCCCACCTGGGCCGCCGCCCCACCGTGCCCTTGTCGCACTACACCTGAGACGGGGCGCCAACTCAGGCGCCGTCGACCGTCACCCCGGCCTGCGCTGCCTGCTGGTCGGCATGGTAGCTTGAGCGCACCATGGCGCCCACCGCGGCGTGGGTGAAGCCCATCTCGCGGGCGGCCTGCTCGTAGGCCTTGAAGGTGTCCGGGTGCACGTAGCGACGCACCGGCAGATGGTGGCCCGACGGCGCCAGGTACTGGCCGATGGTGATCATGTCGATGTCATGCGCGCGCATGTCGCGCATCACCTGATACACCTCTTCATCGGTCTCGCCCAGGCCCACCATGATGCCGCTCTTGGTTGGCACATCGGGGTGCAGCGCCTTGAACTTCTTGAGCAGGTTCAGGCTGAACTGGTAGTCAGAACCCGGGCGCGCTTCCTTGTACAGGCGTGGCGCGGTCTCGAGGTTGTGGTTCATCACGTCGGGCGGCGCGGCCTTGAGGATCTCGAGCGCGCGGTCGTCGCGGCCGCGGAAGTCGGGCACGAGGATCTCGATGCGTGTGGCCGGCGACTGCTCGCGGACCTGCTTGATGCACTCGACGAAATGACCGGCGCCGCCATCACGCAGGTCATCGCGGTCCACGCTGGTGATCACCACGTACTTGAGCTTGAGCGCCGCGATGGTCTTGGCCAGGTTGGCCGGCTCGTTCACGTCGAGCGGATCGGGGCGGCCGTGGCCCACGTCGCAGAACGGGCAGCGGCGCGTGCACTTGTCGCCCATGATCATGAACGTGGCCGTACCGTGCCCGAAGCATTCACCGATGTTGGGGCACGAGGCCTCTTCACACACCGTGTGCAGCTTGTGCTCGCGCAGGATGTCCTTGATCTCGTAGAAGCGCGTGGTGGGCGAACCCGCCTTCACGCGGATCCAGTCCGGCTTCTTCAGCACCTCGCCGGCGGGCACCACTTTGATGGGGATGCGGGCCGTTTTGGCCTGGGCCTTCTGCTTGGCCGTGGGGTCGTAGGCGGGCTGGCCGGCTGCGGGGGTGTCGGAAGCCGGGGCGGACGGGGTGCGTTCAGTGGTCATGGCGCGGGGTCTGGGTGGCGGGGCTGCCGGAGCGACCGCCAGGACGCCGGATAGGCGCCCTGCGGCCAACAGTGGCCACATGGGTGACGTGGCCAGCCGGGACTGTAGCCGATCTGCCCGTGCTCAGGGCGCGGAGGGGCTGCAGCGGGCCCCTCGGA
>NZ_CANBCC010000027.1 GCF_947366995.1 uncultured Aquabacterium sp.
CCACGCGGCCCGCCTGGGGCCCTAGTCGGGGGGCGGGGGCCCTTAGCCGGCCCCGGCCGCGACGCCGTCCTCGCGCCGGGGTGGGCGGACGTGGGCCTGCTTCATCACCTCGGCCGGCGGCACGTTCTTCAGGTGGTGGTCAGACCACACCTGACGCCAGCGCCGGGCACCGGGCAGGCCGTTGTACAGCCCCAGCACGTGCCGCATGACCTGCGGCCAGCGCACTTCACCGTGCGGCCAGCCCGCAGTGCGATCCATCTCGCGCTGCGCATAGGCCACCATCTCGGCCTCGACCTGCTCGCGCGTGAGCCCGTCGGTGCGCGGACCGCGGCCGAACAGGCGCTCGTCCCACTCGGCCATCATCCATGGGGTGTGGTACGCCGCGCGGCCCACCATCACCCCGTCGAGCGCCACCCCATCGTGCACGACGCCGGGCTGCAGCTGCGCGACACAGGCGTCGTTGTCGGCCAGGCCGCCATTGAGGACGATGACCAGCTCCGGGAAATCGCGCTTGAGCTGGTGCACCACCTCGTAGCGCAGCGGCGGAATCTCGCGGTTCTCTTTCGGGCTCAGGCCCTTGAGCCAGGCGTTGCGGGCGTGCACGATGAACACCTCGCAGCCCGCATCGGCCACGGTGCCGACGAAATCCCGCACGAAGGCATAGGACTCGTTCTGGTCGATGCCGATGCGGTGCTTCACCGTGATCGGCATGGCCGGGTCACCACCACTGGCATCAAGCATCGCGCGCACGGAGTCGGCCACCAGCCCGGCTTCGTTCATCAGGCAGGCCCCGAAAGCGCCCCGCTGCACGCGCTCGCTCGGGCAGCCACAGTTCAGGTTGACTTCGTCGTAGCCGAACTGCGCGGCCAGCTTCACGCAGTGGGCCAGGTCTTCCGGCTCGCTGCCGCCGAGCTGCAGCGCCACCGGGTGCTCGCCCTCGTTGTACTCCAGGAAGCGGTGCAGCTGCCCGTAGACCAGGGCACCCGTGGTGATCATCTCCGTGTACAGCCGCGAATGCGGGCTCAGCAGGCGATGGAAGTAGCGGCAATGGCGATCGGTCCAGTCCAGCATGGGGGCCACGCAGGCGCGCCACGGGCTCAGGCCGGTGGCGGGGTCGATCTTGGGAATGCGTTGAGCGGACATGGGAGGGGAACGAGGGGAAACGGGAACGGAATCAGCGGGGGTCGTGCAGCTCGCGCAGCGGGTGAGCATGCGGCGGCCACACCGCTTCGAAGAAGGCCTCGACCATTTCGGGCTGCACCTCGGCCACCGTCGACGGGCGCCAGCGGGGCGCGTGGTCTTTGTCGACCACCAGCGCGCGCACACCCTCCACCGTCTCGCTGTCGCGGCCCTTGCGCAGCTGGAAGCAGTGCCGCACCATCGTCCGCTCCATGCGGAAGACCTCGGCCAGCGGCATGCTGCGCGCCCGGCGGATCTGCTCCAGCGTCACCCCCATCATCAGCGGTGAATGCCCGGCCATGTGCTGCAGGGTCTCGGCAGCCCAGGCGTCCCCCGCCGCCCGGGCGGTCTCGAGCGAGGCCACGATGTCCTGCAGTGTGTGCCCGCTGAAGTGGCGGTCAATGTCGGCAAAACGCGCGGTGGTGGTGGCTTCCGGCAAGGCATTCAGCGGGTGCTGCGCCACGTGATCCCTCACGCGGGCCATCAGCTCATCGGCATCCTGCGCCGGGCCGGCGCGCAGGCCGTCCAGGAGCAAGGCCAGGCAAGCGCTTTCGGCATGCACATCGGCCAGGCCGAGCGCCAGCGCGTCGGTCACGTCCAGATGCGGGCCCACCACACCCAGGTATTCGCCTGCGTGGCCGGCCAGCCGCGACAGGAAGTAGCCCCCGCCCACGTCCGGAAACAGGCCGATGCGGGTTTCGGGCATGGCCATACGCAGTGAAGCCGTCGCCACACGCAGACGGCAGCCTTGCGCCAGGCCCATTCCGCCCCCCATCGTGATCCCGTCCATCCAGGCCACCGTCGGCTTGGGATAGACGTGGATCAGGTGGTCGAGGGCGTACTCTTCGGTGAAGAAGTCTTCGATTGCCGGATCGCCCGCCAGCGCCGCGTCGTGCATGAAGCGGATGTCGCCCCCCGCACAGAAGTGCGTGGCCACCGGCTTGCCCTCCACAGGCGGCCGGGCCGAGCCCCGCAGCAGCACCGCGAGCACGGCCGGATCGGTGGCCCAGCCGCGCAACACCACGGTCAGCTCGCGCACCATCTCCAGCGTGAGCGCGTTCAAGGCCCTGGGGCGATGCAGGGTGATGACCCCAAGGCCCCCCACCACGTCGGTGCGGATCAGGCTGTCTGCTGGCATGTCTTACGGGCTCCTCGGCGGCTTTCGCCTCTGAAAGGAAAAAAGCGCCCCGCAGGGCGCCTTCGGCAAGAACGGATCAGGCGTTCGCTTCGCGCGAGGCGCGCTTGCGATCGTGTTCCTTGAGGTGGCGCTTGCGCAGGCGGATCGACTTGGGCGTGATCTCGACCAGCTCGTCGTCGTCGATGAAGTCGACGCCGTATTCCAGCGTCAGGTCGATCGGCGGCGTGATCTTGATCGCGTCTTCCTTGCCAGAAACACGGAAGTTGGTCAGCTGCTTGGTGCGGGTGGCGTTCACCACCAGGTCGTTCTCGCGGCTGTGGATGCCGACGATCATGCCTTCGTAGACCGGGTCGTTCGCCTTCACGAACATGCGGCCACGGTCGTCCAGCTTGCCCAGGGCGTAGGTGAAGATTTCACCGTCGTCCATCGAGATCAGCACGCCGTTCTTGCGGCCGCCGATTTCACCCTTGTGGGCTTCATAACCGTCGAAGATCGACGAGATCAGGCCCGAGCCGCGGGTCAGGTTCAGGAATTCGTTGCTGAAGCCGATCAGGCCACGCGCCGGGATGCGGTACTCGAGGCGCACGCGGCCACGGCCGTCCGGCTCCATGTTCAGCATCTCGCCCTTGCGCAGGCCCAGCGCCTGCATCACGCCGCCCTGGTGGACTTCTTCCACGTCGGCAGTCACCAGCTCCATCGGCTCCGACTTCACGCCGTCGATGTCCTTGAACATCACACGGGGCTTGGACACGGCCAGCTCGTAGCCTTCACGGCGCATGTTTTCCAGCAGGATGGTCAGGTGCAGTTCACCGCGGCCACAGACCTCGAAGACGCCGTCTTCGTCGGTTTCCTTCACGCGCAGGGCCACGTTGTGCTGCAGTTCCTTCTGCAGGCGATCCCAGATCTGGCGGCTGGTCACGAACTTGCCTTCACGGCCGGCCAGCGGCGACGTGTTCACGCAGAAGTTCATCGTCAGTGTGGGCTCGTCGACCTTCAGCATCGGCAGCGGCTGCGGGTTGGCCGGGTCGGTCACGGTCACGCCGATGCCGATGTCCTCGATGCCGTTGATCAGCACGATGTTGCCCGGGCCGGCTTCCGTCACCTGCACGCGGTCCAGACCCTGGAAGGTCAGCACCTGGTTGATGCGGCCCTTGATGGTCTTGCCGCCGGGGCCTTCCATCACGACCACGTCCTGGCCCGGCTTGGCCGTGCCCTGGCTGATGCGGCCCACGCCGATGCGCCCCACGAACGACGAGTAGTCCAGCGCCGAGATCTGCAGCTGCAGCGGGGCAGCCGGGTCGCCCTTCTGCGGCGGCACGTGCTTCAGGATGGTGTTGAACAGCGCCGACATGTCGGGGCCCCACTGGGCGCCCGGCTCGCCCTCTTCCAGCGAGGTCCAGCCGTTGATGCCCGAGGCGTACACCACGGGGAAGTCCAGCTGCTCGTCGGTCGCGCCCAGCTTGTCGAACAGGTCGAAGGCGGCGTTGATGACGGCGTCCGGCTTGGCGCCCGGCTTGTCGACCTTGTTGACCACCACGATGGGCTTCAGACCCAGGGCCAGCGCCTTCTTGGTCACGAAGCGCGTCTGCGGCATCGGGCCTTCCTGCGCGTCGATCAGCAGCACCACGCCGTCGACCATGGACAGCGCGCGCTCGACTTCACCGCCGAAGTCCGCGTGGCCCGGGGTGTCAACGATGTTGATGTGCGTGCCTTCCCAGCTCACGGCGCAGTTCTTGGCCAGGATGGTGATGCCACGCTCACGTTCGATGGCGTTGTTGTCCATCACCGTGTCGACGATCTTCTCGTGCTCGGCGAAGGTACCGGACTGGCGCAGCAGCTGGTCGACCATCGTGGTCTTGCCATGGTCAACGTGGGCGATGATCGCGATGTTGCGAATAGGAGTGCTCATAGAAAGCTCACAAAGGTCGGATTCAGGAGGCGGCCACCAGCTCGACCGGTTGGGAGGCACCGTGCATCAGCACCATGCCCTGGACCTCGGCCGGACTCAACAGACGGGTGGGGATCAGTTCACCGCCCTGGATGTGGGCACTGCCCAGCAACACACGGCGGGCGGCGTCTGCTGGCGCCGCAGGATGGGGCCCGTACACACGCACCTGCGGCGCATCGGGCAACTTCGTTCTCCGGCGCAAGCCGGTGAGGAAACGGGTGGCGTCCTGCTCACCGAGCAGCACATCGGGCCAGTCGGCCAGCAGCACGTCGGCAGGCTGCAGCAGCGCATCACGGTCGGATTCGTCCATCGCCAGCAAGGCGTCGAGCGTCACCGCGCCGTCCAGCGTCACGCCGCCACTGCCCGTGCGACGCAGGCCGATCAGGTGCGCACCACAGCCGAGGTGCTCACCGATGTCCTGCGCCAGGGTGCGGATATAAGTGCCTTTGCTGCAACGCACGTCGATCTCCAGCACGTCATCCTGACAGTTGAGGATGTCGATGCCGTGAATCGTCACGCGGCGCGGGGCCCGTTCGATCTCGATGCCTTCCCGGGCGTACTCGTACAGCGCACGTCCCTCGTGCTTGAGGGCAGAGTGCATGGGCGGCACCTGGTCGATCTCGCCGGTGAAGGCGGCACAGGCCGCGGCCACCCGCTCGGGGGCCGTCATCTCCGGTGTCACCTCGCGGGTGGACACCACCTCGCCTTCGGCATCGCCGGTCGTCGTGACCACACCGAGCTTCACCCGGGCGGTGTAGCGCTTGTCCGCGTCCAGCGACACCTGCGAAAACTTCGTGGCAGCGCCGAAACAGAGCGGCAACAGGCCGGTGGCCAGCGGATCGAGCGTGCCGGTATGGCCGGCCTTTTCGGCACGGAACAGCCACTTCACCTTCTGCAAGGCGTCGTTGCTCGACAGGCCCAGCGGCTTGTCGAGCAACACCACGCCGTGCAGCGCCCGGCGCGGCTTGCGCGGCGGGCGAGGCGAACGTTGACCGGCTTGCATCTCGCTCACGGCTGACCGCCCTCCCCGCTGGCGGGCTCATCCGCGTCCTTGGCCTTGTCGGCCACCGCGCGGTTGATCAGGGCGTTGAGCTCGGCCGCGCGTTCGGTCGTGCGGTCGAAGTGGAAATGCAGCGTCGGCACGGTGTGGATCTGCAGCCGCTTGAAGAGGCTGTTGCGCAGGAAACCGGCGGCCTCGTTCAGCCCCGCTTCGGTGTCTTCCGGGTTGCCGATCAGCAGCGAGAAGAACACCTTGGCGTGGGCGTAATCGGGCGTCACGTCGACATGGCTGATCGTGACCATGCCGATGCGCGGGTCCTTGAGGTCGCGGATCAGCTCGGCCACATCACGCTGGATCTGGTCGGCAATACGGTTGCTGCGGTTGGGGGTGGAGCGTTTATGGCGCATGGTGCATTCCTGCTGGGAAACGGCAGCGGCCCATCAAGCACAAACCCCGCCTGGGCTCAGGCGGGGTTGCAAGTGAAAGGGCCTGCGCGGTGTCTTACAGCGTACGGGCCACTTCCTTGATTTCGAAGAACTCCAGGACGTCGCCTTCCTTGATGTCGTTGTAGCCCTTGATGTTGAGGCCGCATTCGAAGCCCTCGCGGACTTCCTTGACATCGTCCTTGAAGCGCTTGAGGCCTTCGAGTTCGCCGGTGTAGATGACCACGTTCTCGCGCAGCAGGCGCAGCTTGGCGCTGCGACGCACCACGCCGTCGGTGACCATACAGCCCGCGATCGTGCCGATCTTCGAGGCGATGAACACCTGGCGGATCTCGGCCGTGCCGATGACTTCCTCGCGCTGCTCGGGGGCCAGCATGCCGCCCATCGCCGCCTTCACCTCATCCACAGCGTCGTAGATGATGTTGTAGTAGCGCAGGTCGACACCGTTGTGCTCGGCCAGCTTGCGGGCGTTGGCGTCGGCACGGGTGTTGAACCCGATGATGACGGCCTTCGAAGCAATCGCCAGGTTGACGTCCGACTCGGAGATGCCACCCACGGCAGCGTGCACGATCTGCACACGCACTTCCTCGGTCGACAGCTTGAGCAGCGATGCAGCCAGAGCCTCTTGCGAACCCTGCACGTCGGCCTTGATGATGAGCGGCAGCGTCTGCACGTCGGCACCCGAACCCATTTGTTCGAACATGCTCTCGAGCTTGGCGGCCTGCTGCTTGGCCAGCTTCACGTCGCGGTACTTGCCCTGGCGGAAGGTGGCGATTTCACGGGCGCGGCGCTCGTCCGACAGCACCATGAACTCGTCGCCCGCTGCCGGCACTTCGGTGAGGCCCTGGATTTCGACCGGGATGGACGGACCGGCTTCGGTTGCGGCCTTGCCGTCTTCGTCCAGCATGGCGCGCACGCGGCCATACGAAGCCCCCGCCAGCACGACATCACCGCGCTTGAGCGTACCCGACTGCACCAGCACGGTGGCCACAGGACCACGGCCCTTGTCCAGACGCGCTTCAATCACCAGGCCCTTGGCAGCGGAATCGACCGGAGCGGTCAGTTCCAACACTTCGGCCTGCAGCAGCACGTTCTCGAGCAGGTCGTCGATGCCCTGGCCGGTCTTGGCCGACACCGGGACGAACGGCGACTCACCACCGTAGGCTTCCGGCACCACCGACTCGGCCACCAGTTCCTGCGTCACGCGGTCGAGGTTGTTGCCCGGCTTGTCGATCTTGTTGATCGCCACAACGATGGGCACACCTGCCGCCTTGGCGTGGTGGATGGCTTCCTTGGTCTGCGGCATCACGCCGTCGTCCGCCGCCACCACCAGGATGACGATGTCGGTCGCCTTGGCACCGCGGGCACGCATGGCTGTGAACGCCTCGTGACCCGGGGTATCCAGGAAGGTGATCATGCCGCGCGGCGTGTTCACGTGATAAGCACCAATGTGCTGCGTGATGCCGCCGGCTTCACCTGCGGCCACGCGGGAGGTGCGGATGTAGTCCAGCAGCGAGGTCTTGCCGTGGTCGACGTGGCCCATGACGGTCACGACAGGCGCACGCGGGAAGGCCTCGGCGGCCTGGTCGGCGTGCTCCTCCGCCAGGAAGGCATCCGGATCGTCCAGCTTGGCAGCCAGCGCCTTGTGGCCCATTTCTTCCACCACGATCATGGCGGTTTCCTGGTCCAGGTGCTGGTTGATGGTGACCATCTGGCCGAGCTTCATCATCTGCTTGATGACCTCGGTCGCCTTCACCGACATCTTGTGAGCCAGATCGGACACCGAGATGGTTTCGGGAATGTGGACCTCGATGATCTGCGGCTCGCTCGGCGGCACGAAATTCGATGCACTGTCGCCGCGGTCGCCACGGCGACCACCCTTGCCGCCCGGGGCCTTCCAGCTGTTGCGGCCAGAGCCACCCGTGTCACCGCCGCGGCCCTTGGAGGGCGCGCCGCGCTTCTTGGCGTCATCGGCCCAGCTCGACGACAGCTTCTCGGACTTGACCGACTTCTTGTCGCCTGGCTTGGCTCCGGCACCCGTGGTGGCACCCGGCGTGGCGCCCGGTGCGCCCTTGGGCTTGTGGATCGTGCCCTTGATGCCTTCCTTGCCGGCTTCGGCAGGCTTGGCTTCTTCGGGCTTCTTGGCCGTCAGCACCTTCTTCGGTGCGTTCATCATCGCGCGGATCGCAGCAGCCTCGGCTTCAGCGGCCTTGCGGCGGTTCGCCAGATCGGCCAGGCGTTGCTTTTCTTCCGCTTCGCGGTCAGCGGCCTTCACCACGCGGACACCTGCGCCGGGCTTCGGCGCATCGGCCTGCACGGGCACGCCCGGGGTGGCCGCGGGCGCAGCCGGTGCGGCAGCGGCCGGCGTGACAGCAGCGGCCGGTGCCGGCTCGGCAGCCTTCGGCTCGGGAGCGGCGGGCTTGTCGGCAGCGGCACGCAGCGTACCGCCCCGCGCGGCGCGCTGGGCGGCGGCGGTCAGGGCGGCGGCTTCGGCACGGGCGGCTTCCTGGGCTGCAGCGCGCTTGGCCACGGCGGCTTCGCGCTCGGCGGCTTCATCGGAGGCACCGCCGGCTGGCACGGCCGAAGCCTTGGCTGCAGCAGCGGCCTCGCGTTCGGCCTGCTCGCGGGCAGCCTGCTCGGCTGCAGCACGGGCGCGGGCTTCCGCCTCTTCACGCTCGCGGCGCTCGGCCTCCTCGCGCTGGCGACGGGCCTCGGCCAGTTGCTCTTCCTGCTCACGCAAGGCCTCTGCCTGGGCGCGGGCCTCTTCTTCGCGGCGGGCCAGTTCGGCCTCTTCCTGCGCCTTGGCGGTCGCCTCGTCCACGCCGTCATCGCGTTTCACGAACACGCGCTTCTTCTTGACTTCGACCTGAATGGTGCGGGCTTTGCCAGATGCGTCAGCCTGCTTGATTTCGGTGGTCGACTTGCGGGTCAGCGTGATCTTCTTGCGGTCGCCGCCGGTAGAACCGTGGGCGGTGCGCAGGTGGTCGAGCAGACGCTCTTTGTCGGCCTCCGTGAGCACGTCTTCAGGGGCGGCCTTGGGCACGCCCGCAGACTGAAGCTGCTCCAGCAGTGTCGCAGCCGGGCGATTCAGTTCCGCGGCGAATTGTGCGACGGTGGTCACGGCCATTGTGTTGATCCTTGCGATGAGCTTTTGCGTAAATAGGTCGAGTGGGTCGTCTCAGGTGGCTGAAGCGTGGGCGATCAGGCGAACCAGTGTTCGCGCGCCTTGAGGATCAGGGCACGCGCCTGTTCTTCGGACACACCGGTGATCTCGGTGAGTTCGTCCACAGCCAGATCGGCGAGATCGTCACGGGTGTGAATGCCCGCTTCGGCCAGCTTCGCAATCAGCTCGGGGGTCAGACCTTCCAGACCCTTGAGATTTTCCGACAAAGCCTCGACTTCTTCTTCCTTGGCGATTTCCATGGTCAGCAAAGCGTCTTTCGCACGGGTGCGCAGCTCGTTGACCGTGTCTTCGTCGAACGATTCCATTTCCAGCATTTCCTGCAGCGGCACATACGCCACTTCTTCCAGGCTGGAGAAACCTTCGGCGATCAGGATGTCGGCGACTTCCTCGTCCACGTCGAGCTTTTCGACGAAGAGCTTGCGGATGGAGTCGCTTTCGACGGCCTGTTTCTGGGCCGATTCCTCGGCCGTCATGATGTTGATGCGCCAGCCGGTCAGGTCCGAGGCCAGGCGCACGTTCTGTCCACCACGGCCGATGGCAATGGCGAGGTTTTCCTCGTCCACCACCACGTCCATGGCGTGCTTTTCTTCGTCCACGAAGATCGACTGCACGTTGGCCGGAGCCAGCGCACCGATCACGAACTGGGCGGGGTCTTCAGACCACAGCACGATGTCGACGCGTTCGCCGGCCAGTTCATTGGTCACGGCGGTGACGCGCGAGCCGCGCACGCCGACGCAGGTGCCGATCGGATCGACCCGCTTGTCGTGCGACAGCACAGCGATCTTGGCGCGCGAACCCGCGTCACGGGCGCAGCTCTTGATTTCCAGCAGGCCTTGCTCGATCTCGGGCACTTCCTGGGCGAACAGTTCGATCATGAAGTCGGGCGACGAGCGCGATAGCATGATCTGCGGGCCACGGGCCAGGGTGTCGACCCCCAGCATGTAGGCGCGAACGCGGTCGCCCGTACGCAGGTTTTCCTTCGGGATCATCTCGCTTCGCTTCAGGCGGCCTTCGACACGACCCGACTCGACGATGATGTCGCCCTTGTCCAGACGCTTGACAGTACCGACAAAGATCTTTTCGCCGCGCGACAGGAAGTCGTTGAGCAGCTGCTCGCGCTCGGCGTCGCGGATCTTCTGCAGGATGACCTGCTTGGCAGCCTGGGCACCAATGCGACCGATGGGCAGCGATTCGATGGGCTCTTCAATGTAGTCGTCGACCTCGATGTCCGGGATCTGCTCCTGGGCTTCGAACAGCAGGATTTCGGCGTCGGGCAGTTGCAGGCCGGCCTCATTGGGCACGACATGCCAGCGGCGGAATGTCTCGTAGACGCCGGTTTCACGGTCGATGGCGACACGGATGTCGACCTCGCCCTGATACAGCTTCTTGGTGGCAGAGGCCAGGGCGGATTCGACCGCACCGAACACCACTTCACGGTCAACGCTCTTCTCACGCGAGATGGCGTCCACCAGCATCAGCAATTCACGATTCATTTCTTCTGACCTCCGAGATCTTGCGCCTCATCGACGGCAACAGTACCGTCCGCCGGGGTTGCCGCCCGACGGCTACGCCCCTTGAAACTCACTTCCGGCACCAGGCGGGCCTCGCGAATCTCGTCGAGCGTGAAATCCAAAACCTGATCCGCCTCTGCGGGCGGGGCCTCGCCTCTGGCCTGGGCCTTGGCGAGCTTCTTGGCGGCCGTGTTCGACAGTGGCTTGTCCGCATCGGCAGATTTCAGCACCAGGCCCCAGGCCTGCCCCGCCTCGATCTGGGCGGGATCGCCGTTCTGTGCAAGGCACAGCTCGCCGCTGAAACGCTTCCGCCCCTGGAAGGGGTGCTTCAACGCGATTTCGATCTGCTCACCCACGAAGCGCGCGAAGTGCGCCGGGGTCTTGAGCGGCCGATCCACGCCGGGCGAGGACACCTCGAGGCGGGCATAGTCGGCGTCGATCGTCTCGAGCGCATACTGCAGCTGACGCGTGACCTTCTCGCAGTCGTCCACCGTGACCAGGTCACCGGGCAGATCGTAGGGCTGATCGGGCAGCCGGTCGATGTAGACACGCAGCAATCCATGCGTACTGCGTTCGCAGTCCACCAGTTCGTAACCCAGACCGGTCACGGTGTCTTCAACGACTTTCAGCCAACTCATCCAGCAAACCCAGCGACGATCGCACCCAGTAAAAAATGTCGAGCAAAAAAAATGGGCTGGAAAGATCCGCCCATTCGTGAACATCCACGAGACGAACTGCCCGCAAGCCACCACAGCCCGCCCAGACCACCGTTGTGATCAAAGGCGCCAGCCTTGCGACTCCGGCACTTCGGCATCACAGCCCGCACACCTGCCGCGCTCTTGAAGTGCAAGCAGGCCACATCAGGCAGCCAATCCCGCATTTTACTCCGAGGAAACGGCTCGAGCAAGGCTGCGCGGTGAATTTCCTGTTGTGCGCCACGATGCATGCGAAAATCCGTTCATCGTTGAGCGGGTGGGCAGTTGTTCACCCCTTGTTTTTTTCATGGAGACCATATGGGCTTTCTCGCCGGCAAGCGCCTGCTGATCACCGGACTGCTGTCCAATCGTTCCATCGCCTATGGCATTGCCAAGGCCTGCAAGCGCGAAGGCGCCGAGCTCGCATTCAGCTACGTGGGCGAGCGCTTCAAGGACCGCATCACCGAATTCGCCAAGGAATTCGACTCGGAGCTGGTGTTCGACTGCGACGTGGCGAACGACGAGCAGATCGCCGCGCTGTTCGCGGATCTGGCCAAGACCTGGCCGACATTCGACGGCTTCGTGCACTCGATCGGTTTCGCACCGCGTGAAGCGATTGCCGGGGACTTTCTGGAAGGTCTGTCGCGCGAGGCGTTCCGCATCGCGCACGACATCTCGGCCTACAGCTTCCCGGCGATGGCCAAGGCGGCCCTGCCCTACCTGAACCCGAACGCCGCGCTGCTGACGCTGTCCTACCTGGGCGCCGAGCGCATCGTGCCGGCATACAACACCATGGGCCTGGCCAAGGCCTCGCTCGAGGCCAGCGTGCGTTACACCGCCTCCAGCCTCGGCCCGAAGGGCATTCGCGTCAACGGCATTTCGGCCGGCCCGATCAAGACCCTGGCCGCCTCGGGCATCAAGGGCTTCGGCAAGATCCTCGACGTGGTGGAGCAGAACGCCCCGCTGCGCCGCAATGTGACCATCGAAGACGTCGGCAACGTGGCCGCGTTCATGCTGTCCGATCTGGCTGCGGGCGTGACTGCCGAGATCACCTATGTGGACGCTGGCTTCAGCCAGGTCATGGGCGGCGTGACGGAGGCCTGAGGCCCCACCGGACCGCGCCATGAACCCAGGCCGACCCTGTGTCGGCCTTTTTCATGCCCGCTTGATGACCGTCAGCCCCTGGCAACGTCGGGCTCGCCCTGTCTTGGAAGGCTCGCAGCGCCGTCGCACAATGAGGCAGCACCTTACTGACCTCACGGAGTAGCCATGGACGCCACCGAACTCAAGACCCTGCTGCAGCGCCTGAAGAACGAGCTCGAAAGCGGACAACCCGTGGCCCCGGAACTCAAGGCCCTGTTGCAGGACCTCGATCGCGACATCCAGCAGGCCCTCGAGGCCCAGCCTCTGCCTGCCGGAAGCGAAAAAGCCCCGTCCGAGGACGAGGCTTCCCTGAATGCGCGGGCGCAGGCGATCGAGGCCCGCTTCTCCACGGATCACCCTTATCTGGCCAGCACGCTGCGCGACGTGCTGGACACGCTGGGCAAGATGGGGATCTGATCAGGCGCGCTGCCCCTTAGACCGGGCGGCGCGGCACGGCAGTAAGCAAAGTACGGGTGTAGGCGTGGGCGGGCTGCTCCAGCACCTGCGCGGCAGGCCCCTGCTCGACCAATTGGCCGCGCTGCATCACGGCCACCTGATCGGCCAGGTAGCTGACGACCCCCATGTTGTGCGTGATGAAGAGCAGGCCCAGACCCAACTCGGCCTGCAGTTCGCGCAGCAGGTTGAGAATCTGAGCCTGAACGGACACGTCGAGCGCAGAGGTCGGCTCGTCACACACGAGCACCCGGGGCGACACCGCGAGCGCACGCGCAATGGCCAGCCGTTGTCGCTGCCCGCCCGAGAACTCGTGCGGGAAGCGTGGCAGCGCATCGGTGCGCAGCCCGACCCGGCCCACCAGGTCCGCCACGCGGTCACGGCGCTCGGAGCCCGACAGATCGGGCCGCAGCGTCAGCAAGCCTTCTTCCAGGATCTCGCTGACGCGCATGCGCGGGTTGAGCGAGGCAAACGGGTCCTGGAACACCATCTGCACCTGCCTCCGGGCAGCTTGCAAGGCCGCGCCCTGGAGGGCGAACAGGTCCTGGCGCACGCCCGCGTCCGCCAGCCAGGCCTCGCCAGCCACGCGGATGCCGGGCTGCGCACGCAGCAGCTGGACGACGGCGCGACCGGTGGTCGTCTTGCCGCACCCCGACTCTCCCACCAGTGCCAGCGTCTGCCCGGGCAGGATGCGGAAAGCCACACCGGACACCGCCTGCACCTCGTGCGCGCGCCTCAGCAGCCCGCCACCAGAGCGGAAACCGACCGAGAGATCACGGACTTCGAGCAAGGCCTGCGCGTCGGTCCGCGCTGCGCCCGCTTCGCGGTGGGTCAACGGCTCAGGACTGGCTGGGGTCGGCGGGGGCACAGAGAAGTCAAGCGGAACGGGCGCAGGTGGCAGCGGGCCCAATCGCACGTCGATGGGCGGGCCGAGCCGAATGGCGTCGGGCGGTGGGGGAACCTCGCCCTCGCGAAAGCCGTCGGTGGACACGAAGGTGCCCGATCCGGCGTCGCCCAACGGGAACCAGCAACGCACGCGCCCTTCCCCCAGGCGCTCGAGCCGTGGCGCCTCAGCGTGGCAGCGGGCTTCTGCCCGCTCGCAGCGCGGCGCGAAGCGGCACCCCTCGAAGCGCTGCCACAACGGCGGCACGGAGCCCGCAATGGCGACCAGGGGCTGGCCGCGCCGGGTGGCATCGGGGAGTGCCTGTAACAGAAGCCGGGCATACGGATGCCGCGGCTGGCTGAAAAAGCGTGCGGCAGGCGCCTCTTCCACGATCTGGCCGGCGTACATCAGGGCCACGCGGTGCGCCATGTCGGCCACCACCGCGAGGTCGTGCGTGATGAGCAAGAGCCCCAGCTGGCGTTCGCGCTGCAGGTCTTTCAGCAGGTCGAGCACCTGCTTCTGGATGGTGACGTCGAGCGCCGTGGTCGGCTCGTCGGCAATCAGGTAGGCCGGCTCGGCCGCCAGCGTCATGGCAATCATGACCCGCTGCTTCTGACCGCCACTCATCTCGAACGGGTAGCTGTCGATGCGGCGCTCGGGCTCAGGAATGCCGACACGCCGCAGCCATTCGACGGCTTTCGCCCGTGCCGCCTCACCGCGCAACGGCGTGTGGGTTTCAATGGCCTCGACGATCTGATCCCCCACGCGCATCACCGGGTTGAGGCTCGTGGCCGGCTCCTGGAAGATGATGCCGACGCGACCGCCACGCACCTTGCGCATCAGTGATTCGGGGAGCGCCAGCAGCTCGGTGGGCTTGGCGTCGGGGGCATCGGCGCTGAGGGCCACGCGCCCACGCGCCACACGGCCGTTGTCCGGCAACAGGCGCATCATGGCCAGGGCCGTCATGCTCTTGCCGCAGCCGGATTCGCCCACGAGCGCGTAGGTTTCGCCCCGCGACAGCGTCAGGCTCAGGCCGTCCAGGGCGCGCACCAGGCCGGCGTCGGCTTCGAGCACCACCTGCAGGTCATCGAGTTGCAGCATGGGGGCTCCTTCAGCGGGGGGCGACGGCGCGCGCCATCTTCACGGGACGGGCCACACGGGCACGCGGGTCGAACGCGTCACGCACGGCGTCGGCAAACAGGTTGGCAGCCAGCACGATGCCCACCATGAACACGAAGGCTGCAGCAAAGGACCACCACACTATGGGGTCGCGCGACATCTCGACGCGCGCCTGGTTGATCATGCCGCCGAAGCTGTTCATCGAGGGGTCGACTCCGACGCCCACGTAGGACAGCACGGCTTCGTACAGGATCAGGCTGGAGAACTCGAGCACGGTGGTGATGAGCACCAGGTGCATGACGTTGGGCAGGATGTGCCGGCGCATGATGCGCCACGGCCCGGCACCGAAGGCCACGGCGGCCTGCACGTATTCCAGTTCGCGCAGCTTCAGGGTCTCGGCACGCAACAGACGGCACAGGCCCGCCCAGCCGGTCACCCCCAGAATCACACACAACAGGAAGATCTTGAGGTCGGCCCGCTCCAGCCCGGTCTCGAAAAGCTCCGGGTGCTTGTCGAGGAACACCTGCACCATCAGCACGCACGCCGCAATGAGCAGGATGTTCGGCACCGACGACAGCACCGTGTAGAAATACTGGATGACGTCGTCGACCCAGCCCTTGAAGTAGCCCGCGGCAATGCCGAAGGCCAGCGCCAGCGGCAGCGTGGCGATGGTGGCCAGCGAGCCGATCACGAAGGCGGTCCGGACGCTCTTGAGCGCCTGGTACAGCACGTCATTGCCGGTGCGGTCGGTACCCAGCACGTGGTAGCCCTGCCCCCAACTCAAGGCGACGGTGCACGACACCAGCACCAACAGCATTGCAGCAGCCAACCAGGCCGCGTGCCACGCCTGCGGCACTTCGGGCTCGAGGCGGCGCCGCATCAGCCGCCGCAAAGCCAGCGCCACCGCGGCGCCACAAGCCGCGCCGGTCAGCAGGCGCAGCACCAGATCCTGCAGGTGCTCCGCCTCCGGGTCGCTCAGCCCCGCACCGCCATGCTTGAGCCGGGGATAGGCTCGAGGCGGCGGCAAGGGCACGCCATGCTCGTCCAGCCTGGGCGGTTCGCCGGCCTTCGGGGGCACGGTTTCCTTCACGAAGCCGTGCGTGGCGAGCGGTGCGGAATAGCTCTTCTCTCGCCCCTGAACCAGCTTGCTCAGCATCACATCCAGCAACGACTCGGTGCGTGTGTCATACGCAGCAGAGGCGCCCGGCTGACTGGCCAACGCACGCCGGAAGTGCACGCTGTCCACCAGCGTGAGCGCCAGCATGGCGAGCAGCACCACACAGGAGGCCATCGCCGGCCCGCTGGCAAAGACCTTGCTCCACGTCGCACGCAGCGAAGGGTCGCGACGGACATGGACGATGTAGGCCGCCAGCCCGCCCAGCATCAGCCACAGCACCACGTCCGTCCAGAGGATGACCAGTTTGAATCCCATGCCTGCTGCCTCACTGCATCCGCACGCGCGGGTCGGCCCAGGTGTAGGCCACGTCGATCAGGATGTTCGACAGGATATAGAGCACCGAGCCGAGGAAGACCATGGTGCGCACGATGGCGAAGTCCTGACTGGCGATCGCGTCGATCGTGTAGGCGCCCAGCCCGGGAATGCCGAAGAAGCTTTCGGTGACCAGACCGCCCATGAACAGGTAGGGCAGCGAGCCCCCCGCGCTCGTGATGATGGGCAGCATGGCGTTGCGCAGCACATGCCGGGTCAGCACGGTGGATTCCTTCAGCCCCTTGGCGCGGGCCGTGCGCACGTAGTCCTTGCCCGACTCTTCGAGGAACAGGGTTCGATAGAAGCGCGCCTGCCCCGCCAGGCTGGCCACCAGCATCAGCCCGATGGGCAGCACGAGAAAGCGGATGGCCTCAAGCCCGTTGGCGTAACCGGAGATGGGCGCCAGACGCGCCAGGCGCGAGAACAGGTACTGTCCGACGATGATGTAGAACAGGCTGGAAATGGACATCATCACGACGCACACCACCACGCCCCAGAAATCGACCGGTGTGCCGCGGAACATGACCAGCCACAACGCGAAGATCACGCTGGCCATCAGACCGAGGAGGAACAGCGGCACCGTGAGTTGCAGGCTCACGCCCATGCGCTTGCGGACCTGGTAGCCGATATCGCCAGCGCTGTCGTTGTCGGCCCGGCCGAAGTCGAACAGGAAGAGAGACACGGAACGATCCCAGAACACCGTTTCGGTGAAACGATCGCTGCCCTGGGCCGCATCGTTGTAAAGCATGGGCTTGTCGTAACCCCGCTCCGCCTTCCACTTCTCGATCTGCTCGGGCGTGACGCGCTTGCCACCGATGTTCAGCCGCGCCATGTCGTCGGGCGTGTTGACGGTGAAAAACAGCACGAAGGTGATCAGGTTCACCCCGATCAGGATGACCAGACCGTAGCCCAGGCGGCGAAGGATGTAGTTCAGCATCAGCGACCCCGCTTGCTCAGAAGCCCGGCGGGCAGCGGCAGCGCCGTCTGCGCCTCGCGGCTGCGGAAGGTCCGCACCGCCCACCACGCCATGGCGATGAAAACCAGCACCAGCGCGGCAATCGGCCAGTACACCGGGCGGTTCCACTCGGCCAGGCTGCGGGTGCGCTCGGCCGTGTCCAGACGGTAGTACTGCGCCTGGTCGCGTACCACGATGCTGGGCTTGCCGTTGTGCAGCCAGCGGTGATAGGCCCCGGACGCATACGGGAAGTAGCCCCAGGACCAGGGCGCGTCCTCCTGGAGGATGCGCACCATCTGGTCAATGACGGCCTGCTTGGCCGGGCCGTCGTCCATCAGGCGCAGGCGGCTGTACAGGCGGTCGTACTCGGGGTTCTGGTAGTTGGCGGCGTTCTCGCCATCGTGTACCGACTTGGCACCGGGGCCATACAGCAGGAAGAGGAAGTTCTCGGCGTCAGGGTAGTCGGCCAGCCAGCCCCAGGTGAAGATCTGGTGCTTGCCACGGCGCACCTTGTCCTGGAACTGGTTGTAGTCGGTGGCCCGCACTTCAAGCTGGATGCCCAGCCTGGCGAACTGCTTGCTGGTCCAGTCGAGCGTGGCCTTGGCTTCCGGCGTGGCGGGCGAGCCAAAATCGTAGTTCAGCACCAGCGGCCTGCCGGTGCGCGCATCGCGGCCATCCGGGTAGCCGGCTTCGGCCAGCAGCTTGCGGGCGTCTTCAATCGGGCGGCGCACGGCCAGCCCGTCCACCCAGCGGTGGGTGACCGGGTTCAGGCCCTCGCGCGTGCCGTGCCGTGAGCCGAACACTCCGCCCGGCAGCGGCCCCTGGGCCACTTCACCGGCCGCCTTGGGGAAGATGCGGTTGTACTCGTCCCAGTCGATGGCGATGGACAGCGCCTGCCGCAGTTTGCGATTGCGCACGCGCTGCTCGGGCGTGTCACCCTGCCCCACCACCGGATCCAGCCAGTTGAAGCCCATGTAGCGAGACGAGAGGTCCACCGTGCGGCGGATCACGATGCCCTTGTCGGTGAACTCCTTGTTGAAGCGGTCGGAGTCCTCCATCTGGATCTTGTAGGCGTTGCCATAGCTCATCTGGTCGAACTCGGGCACGTCCAGATACCCCTGCCGGAACTTGGCGTCCTGCGGCACGGATTCCTTCTCGAGGTTGAACACCACGGTGTCCACGAAGGGCGTGGGCTTGCCGCAATCGGTCAGAAAACCCAGTGCCTCGTCCTGCGGCTGGCCTTCGCACGGGTAAGGCACACCGCGGTAGTTGGGGTTGCGCTTCAGTACGTGACGGCGGTCCTGAATGAACTCGGCCATCATGTATGGGCCCGTGCCGACAGGCCAGGTGTTGAGCGACAGGCCGTTGGCTGCCATGCCGGGCTGCGCATAGAAGGCATCGGCCTCCCAGGGTACCGGCGCCAGAAAGGTCATGGCCATCCAGTACTTCCACTGCGGGTACTTGCCGATGATGCGGATGCGCAGCGTGTGACTGTCGATGGCCTGCGCGCCAGCCAGCGGCCAGCGGCGGAAATCGAGAAAGGGCTTGTCGCGCGACGTGGGCGGCAGGCCGGCACGCAGCTTCTTGTCTTCCTCACGGATGAGCTTGCCGTACTCGGCCAGCCCCACCACGTATTCGGAGAAGATGCCGAACACCGGCGCGGCCGTGCGCGTGGTGGCGTGGCGCTTGATCGCGTAGACGTAGTCGTCTGCCACGAGTTCGCGCGTGCCCGTGTGCTTGAAAGCCCAGGGGCTGCGCTTGTCACCCACCTCACCGGGTTGCAGGCGGTGATAGCGGTAATGGCCCTGCTCGTCCTTGGCAAAGGCCGGGTGCGGCGCGTACAGGATGCCGCGCTTGAGCGGAATCTCGTAGATGCTTTCGGCAATCTGGTCGGCCGGGGCGTCGTTCGGCAGCGGCTTGCCGGCCTTGTCGACATACCGCGGCTGCACCACCGCGGCAGCAGCCTTGGGCACCAGCTCGTACGGCCGCTTCAGGTAGTGATACCCGTACAGCGGCTCGTAGACCTGGTAGGTGAACGGCGTTTCGTTGCTGCTGTAGGAAGAGGTCGGATCGAGGTAGCGAGGCGAGCGCTCGTTGAAGGCGGTGTAGAGCGTGTTGTCGCGCTCCGCGCCCGCCGGATACGGGTTGTTGTGGCAGGCAGCCAGTGCCAGCAGCAGACCGCCCGTCATGGCGATCCGCGTCAGGGTCACACCGCGGCGAAACAAGTCCCTCAGTTTGCGCATGGGGCTATTGTGGGCCCGCCCGGCACCGGCTTCACCCAGGGCTTGTCACCAGAGGATGAACGCGTCGCGTCCTTGCACCATGAGGTTCACCTTGCGCCCCACCGGCAGGCACACCTTCACCGGCACATGGCCAAAAGGCAGCCCGGTCAGGATGGGCACGGGGCAGACGCTGCGCAGATGGGCGATGACGGCCTTGAGGTTGTAGCCCCGGTCCAGCGGCGACTTGCGGTACTCGGTGAACGCACCCAGCACGATGGCTTTCTGCTGGGCCAGCACACCAGCCTGGTGCAGTTGCAGCAAGGCGCGCTCGATGCGATAGGGGTGCTCGTTGACGTCCTCCAGGAACAGAACGCCGCCTCGCACCTTGGGGAAATGCGGCGTGCCGAGCAGCGCCTGCACGATCGCGAGGTTGCCCCCCCACAGCCGCCCGCTGGTCTCCAGGCCGTCGAAGCCGGCTTCGGTGCGGAAGCCCACGGCCTCCAGCTCGCCCGACATCGCCTCCGAGAACGTGTCTTGCGTGACGTCGTCTCCACCCAGATCACTGTCCTCGCGGCCAAAATCGTCGCACGCCATGGGCCCTGCCCACAGGCCCGCACGCACACCCTCGCCAGGCTGTGCCGCGCCTGCTGCGCCTTGGGCCAGCGCAGCGAGGTGCAAGGCCGTCATGTCGCTGTAACCGACCCAGGCCGTTCCCTGCTCCACGCTGTGCTGCATCGCCTTCCAGTCCACCCGATCAAGCAGGCGGCTCAGGCCATACCCTCCGCGGGTGGCCAGGGCCACTGCCGGGGCCTCGCCGGCAATGCGGTGCAGGGCGGCCAACCGGGTGTCGTCGTCGCCGGCGAAACGCTGTTGCTTGAGCAACGCGGCCTCGTCGATGCGCACATCGAAGCCCATGGCCTTGAGCCGGCGTGCAGCCTTGCGCACGGGTGCGGCCTTGGCCACGATGCCGGAGGGACTGAAAAGGACGAGGTCATTGCGGGCGTTACTCATGCACGCATTGTCGCGTAAGGTGTGTCAACGCCGCGGGGCTGCAAACCATTGAGTCCACCGGAACCACCACATCCAGGGCCTTCCATGCCATCACACCGCCTTGCCACGCCGCCACGTCACCGATGGCTTGCCTTGTCGCTCTCCTGTTGGATCGGCCTGCAGGCGCTGCCCGATCCGGCGTTGGCGGGCCCGCTGCGCGACCTGCTGCAGGCGCGCCGGGAAGCCCGTCAGGATGCGGTCGAGCAGGACATCGAAGAAGCGCCTGGCACAGACCGCGCCCTCCGCGGCTTGCCCGCGGGTGTGAAGCGTCTGGCAGACCAGTCTTACGGGCCGACCGCCGCGCATCGGTACGACGTTTACCTGCCGCAACGGCCTGCTGGCACGCACCCCATGCCCATCCTCTTCATGGTGCACGGCGGCGGGTGGGCCCGAGGCGACAAGGCGCGCGCGCCCGTGGTGGAAAACAAAGTCCGCCACTGGGTGCCGCACGGCGTCGCGCTGGTCTCCGTGAACTACCCGATGCGGCCCGACACCGCGCCCGATCAACAGGCCCGTGAAGTGGCCCGCGCCCTGACCGCGGTGCAGGGTCGCGCCGCATCCTGGGGTGCCGACCCGGCGCGCGTGGTGCTCATGGGCCACTCGGCCGGTGCCCACCTGGTCGCGCTGCTCTCCGCACGCCCGGAGCGCGCCCAGGCGGAAGGGGCCCGGCCGTGGCTGGGCACCGTGTGCCTGGACAGCGCCGCCTTCGATGTCGTGCGCATCATGGAGGTGCGGCACCCCAGCCTGTATGACCGGGCGTTCGGACCGGATCGCGCTGACTGGCTGGCAGCCTCACCCGCGCACCAACTGACGCGTCCCGTCGCACCCATTCTGGCGGTGTGCAGCGCACGCCGCGCCGAATCATGTCAGCAGGCGCGCGACTTTTCTGCGCGGGTGCCGGCCGGCGCACCTCAAGTCCAGGTACTTCCGGTGGACCTTTCCCACAGCGAGATCAACGCCACGCTGGGAGAGCCGGGCACCTACACCGACACCGTCGATCGCTTTCTGGCCGAGCTTCCCGGGTGGCAAGTACCGCTCAGCGGTGGGCGTCCCACCCACTGAGACGCGACCGCATCAGCGCCCCGCACTCCCACAAGCCCGCGAGCAAGGCAAGCCCGAGGGCCATCGAGCGATACAGGCGGCGCGAACGGATGACGGTGTGAAGCATGGGTGATCCTCCGCCGCGCACGGTACCCGGGGCGTGTGACGGATCCATGACAGTCGACCCTGTCTTCAAACTGACATGGTGAACGGGCACCATCGACCGATCCGACCACGGGGCGCCAATCAAGGGGCCCAGCCCCCAGCTTGCTCGCGCACCTTCCTGAACTCGACGACCTTCTTCGGCTGATCGATGCCGGGGGCCGGCACGTCCAGGCGCGGATGGCGTGCAAGGTGGACTGCGGCCCGGTGCAGTTCGATGTGCCCGTCATCAGCCTGGGCAGCCACGACGTCACCCACCCGGCTGTGGCCTTTGTCGGCGGGGTTCACGGGCTGGAGCGAATCGGCTCACAGGTGGTGATGACCTTTCTGCGCACCGTGATCGAACGCCTCAAATGGGACACGCTGCTGCACCGGCAACTGGACAGCCTTCGCATGGTGTTCATGCCGCTCGTGAACCCGGGCGGCCTCTGGCGCGGCACCCGGGCCAACGCGCAGGGGGTCGACCTCATGCGCAATGCGCCGCTGGAGGCCGAAGAACCCGTCCCCTTCCTGATCGGGGGGCAGCGGCTGAGCGCCCTCCTGCCGTGGTACCGCGGCCCGGCCGGGCAGCCCATGCAGCCTGAAAGCCAGGCGCTGTGCGACACCATCGAGCGCGAACTGCTGTCCCGCCCTTTCAGCATCGCGCTCGACTGCCATTCCGGCTTCGGCGCACAAGACCGGCTGTGGTTTCCGTACGCGCACACAACGCGTCCCTTGCCGCATCTGGCCGAACTGCACGCGCTGCGCTGCATCCTCGACGAGGGGTATGCGCATCACCCCTACGTGTTCGAGCCGCAGAGCCAGCAGTACCTCACCCACGGCGACCTGTGGGACCACCTCTACCTGCGCGCCCTGACCGGCCATCCCGGCCACCTCTTTCTGCCGCTGACGCTGGAGATGGGCTCCTGGCTGTGGGTCAAGAAAAACCCCCGACAGCTGTTCAACCGTCACGGGATTTTCAATCCCCTCATCGACCATCGGCAGCAGCGCGTGCTGCGCCGGCATCTGGGCCTGATGGACTTCCTGGCGCGGGCCGCCATCGGACACCGGCGCTGGCTTCCTGCGGCCGACGCCCGTGAAGCCCTGCGGCTGGACGCCCTACGCCGCTGGTACGCCCACAGACCGGAATTGCGATAGGAGCCGCTCCATGCAAGACACTTCGCCGCCCATCTGGGTCCTGCTGCGCGGCCTGCTGCGGGAAAGCGGCCACTGGGGCGGGTTCGTGCAGACCCTGCACGCCGCGCTGCCACCCGGCAGCCTCATCATCACACCTGACCTGCCAGGCAATGGGGCACGCTGGCGTGAACCCAGCCCCACGCGCGTGGCCGACATGGTGGAAGCCGTGCGAAGCGACCTTCGTGCGCGTGGACTGAACCGTCCCTGCCACGTTCTCGCAATGTCGCTGGGCGCAATGGTCGCCACGGAATGGGCGCGAACGCACCCGGAGGAGTTGAGTCGCTGTGTGCTCATCAACACGAGCTTGCGCCCTCACAGCCCCTTCTGGCACAGGCTGCAGCCACGGCAGTACCGCCGCATCGCGCGGCTGATTCTGAGCGGCACCGCGCTGGAATGGGAGGACGGCATCATGCGGATGACAACCCGGCACCCTGGCCCGCGTCAGGCCCTGCTGGCCGCCTGGCTCAGCCTGCGATCCAGTCACCCCGTGAGCCGACTGAATGGGCTGCGACAGCTGTGGGCGGCCGCGCGCTACCGCGCCGACACCGCGCCTGACGTGCCGCTTCTGCTGCTCAACAGCGCCGGCGACGAGCTGGTTCACCCCAGCTGCTCGGCGCGTCTCGCGGCCGCTTGGGGGCTGCGATTGCACACCCACCCCACAGCCGGACATGACCTCCCGGTCGACGATGGCGCCTGGGTGGCTCGACAAGTGGCCGAATGGCTGGCCCACGACACCGCCTGCCCCCAGCCAACCGCGTTGACCACGGTGGCGATGGACGCTGCCGTCAGCGCCCCCTTCTGATCACGCCCAGGGCGGTGCGTCGACCGATTCGGCCGGCGCTGGCGTGTCCTGCACCGCGGACGGACGGGCTGCCGGAACCACCGGCGCCTCCTTCGGCATGCTGCCCGGTTCCAGCTCGCCACCCAGCGCGTCCAGCAACTCGGGAATCAGCTCGATCAGCTCGCCGGTGGCAATGGCAGCGTCCGCATCGAAGGACTCCGCCTTGTCCTGCTTGGCGGCCGCGGCCGAGGTGCCTTCGAAGACGACGTCAAGAAACGCGAGCTTGCGGATCTGCAGCGACTCGGTCAGCATGAACGAGACGCGGTCGCGCCAGGTCATGGCCACCTTGGTGGGCACCTTGCCGCTCACGATGTGCTGGCGGACCTCGTCGGTGTCCAGCGGGTGACGCGCATAGCGCACGACCGACTTCATCTCGTCCGTCGACTTGAGTTCGCACTCGCGGTCGATGGTGAAGGCGTAAGGGGCCTCGCCCGTGCCCAGCCAGTGCGCCATTGCGACCTGAGGCGACATCTCGGTCTGGATGAGGCTCACGGCAAAACCGGGCATCGCCTGCACCAGCAGCGTCACGACCTCCTCGGCTCGGGCCTGGCTGCCCGTGTCCAGCACCAGCAGGCGCTCCTTTGGTGCAATCCACACCCGGGTCACCGACTGCTTGGTGAAGGCCATGGGGAGCAGTTCGTGCAAGGCCTGCTCCTTGAGCTCCTTGATCTGCTTCTTGCCCGGCTTGCGGCCTGTCTGCTTCTCGATCTGCGCCGCAATCTCGTCACAGCGGCGCTTCACGACCGAGCCCGGCACCATCTTCTGCTCGACCATGAGCTTGAGCAGGATCTGGCCATCGACCACCTCGACCAAGGGGCCGTGGTCGACACCACGCGGCTCCAGCCAGCCCACCGACTTTTCCTGCGACGCGCCGCACGGCGCAAAGCGCGACTTTTCCAGCTCGGTTTCGATCTCGGCCGCGGTGGTGCCCCACTCCGAGCCGATGCGATAGACCGTCAGGTTCTTGAACATGGCAGTACGTCCTTCCTTCGCAGCAAATCAAAGCCCAGAAACAAGAAACCCCGAGTGACGGATCACTCGGGGTTCATGTTTTGGCGGAGACGAAGGGATTCGAACCCTTGATGCAGGTTTTGCCCACATACTCCCTTAGCAGGGGAGCACCTTCGGCCTCTCGGTCACGTCTCCAGCAACAGCAGGCATTCTAGCCCAGAAATTCTGGCCGTCTGCCTGTTGCGCTCAAAACAACGCTCGGCGATCAGGCCTTGGCTGCATCCAGGCCAAAAGCCTTGTGGAGGGCGCGCACGGCCAGTTCCATGTACTTCTCGTCGATCACGACCGAGGTCTTGATTTCCGAGGTGGTGATCATCTGGATGTTGATGCCCTCGTCCGACAACGTCTTGAACATCGTCGAGGCGATGCCCACGTGGCTGCGCATGCCGATGCCGACGATCGACACCTTGCAGATCTTCGGGTCGCCCACGATCTCGCGCGCGCCCAGAGCAGGCTGGACCTTGCTCTGCAGCAGTTCGATGGTCTTGGCGTAGTCGCCGCGCGGCACGGTGAACGAGAAGTCCGTCTTGCCGTCGTGCGAGACGTTCTGGATGATCACGTCGACGTCGATGTTGGCCTCGGCCACCTTGCCCAGGATCTGGTAGGCGATGCCGGGGGTGTCGGGCACGCCGACCACGGTGATCTTGGCTTCGTCGCGGCTGAACGCGATGCCGGAAACAACGGCTTGTTCCATGTTCTCGTCTTCCTCAAAACTGATGAGCGTGCCCGACTTGGCTTCTTCTTCCACGTCGATGTCCCAGGGGGTGAAGCTGGAGAGCACGCGGGTCGGCACACGGTACTTGCCGGCGAATTCCACCGAGCGGATCTGCAGCACCTTCGAGCCCAGCGAGGCCATTTCCAGCATCTCTTCGAAGCTGATGGCCTTCATGCGGCGGGCTTCCGGCACCACGCGAGGATCGGTCGTGTACACGCCGTCCACGTCGGTGTAGATCAGGCACTCGTCGGCCTTCATGGCCGCGGCGATTGCCACGGCGGAAGTGTCCGAGCCACCTCGACCCAAGGTCGTGATGTGGCCGTTCGGATCCACACCCTGGAAACCGGTGATGACCACCACCTTGCCGGCAGCCAGGTCGGCGCGCACACGGGCGTCATCGATGCTCTCGATGCGGGCCTTGGTGAACGACGAGTCGGTCTTGACCGGCACCTGCCAGCCTGCGTAGCTGACGGCTTCGACGCCTTCAGCCTGCAGCGCAATCGCGAGCAGACCCACGGACACCTGCTCGCCCGTGGAGGCGATCATGTCGAGCTCGCGCGGGCTGGGACGCTCGGAGAGTTCTTTGGCCAGGCCCAGCAGGCGGTTGGTCTCACCGCTCATGGCCGAGGGAACGACCACGAGTTGATGTCCCGCCCGCACCCACTTGGCCACGCGCTTGGCCACGTTGCGGATGCGCTCGGTGGAGCCCATCGACGTGCCGCCGTATTTGTGAACGATCAGTGCCATGTCAGATGTGGTTGAAAAGACCGCGCCGCAGATTGAATCGGCCACGAAGATGACCTTGCGCGATCAACCTTCGATTTTAGCCCGTCGCAACCGCGCTTCCGCGGCGGAAACGCTTAACGGGGCACCAAAACAGGCGGCAATCCGGTGTCCGTGCCGTACTCTGGCCCGTCGGGCACCCAATGCAGGCCCCACTGAGGCACTCCTTCGGCGGCCCAGTGCCGGGCATCCATGCCCAGGCCCGGGGCAAACAGCAAGGTGTCAGCCTGCCAGCACAACGGGCCTGCTCGCCTCCACGCCGGCACACCAGCCTGCTGGTATTGCTTCTTCAGCGACCGCGCCGGCCTGCCGGGCCCTGCCTGAAACTGCTCGCCGCCTGCGCGCGCGCCCACCCGCATCCCCTGCAAGGCAGACCACGGCACACCTTGCGCGGACACCGGTTCGGCACGCAGAGCCCCGCGCCAGGCGGGCAGGCGCAGCGTCCCGTCCGGCGGCATGCTGAGCGTCACGACCTCGGCGGGACACGCCAACGGAAGGGGCACAGCGGGGGCTGGTTGCCCCCCGCCGGGCGCATTGAACTGCAAGCGCCCCCGGTAAAGCGACACACCAAGCGCGGCCCAGCGGGCAGGCTGCTGCCGCGCCAGCAAAGCCGGCACCTCATCGGCCAGGCGCTCCACCCAGCTCGACGACCACCCTGCTCCGCCGGCGCGCTGCGACCACTTCACCAGCATCAGCCGGCGCATCGGGGCATCGAGGCGCGCCCAACCCGCTGCATCCAGCGAACCGCGGTCATCCGTCAGGCCGCTCAATGCACCCGTCACCACCTGGTCAACCACGGCCTGCGCATCGGCCAGCCGTCGGGCTGATGCCGCGAGCGCAGCCTCGGCCTCCGGAAACGCCTGCGTCAGCGCCGGCCACACCGCCAGGCGCAGGCGGTTGCGCGCAAAGGCTGGACTGTCGTTGCTGTCATCCTCCACGGGCCCCAAGCCGTGCGCGGCGATGTATGCGTCGATCGCCTGCCGCGGGTGGCCCAGCCACGGCCGGATCCAGCAGATGCCATCTCGCCAGGCCTCACGCGGCATGGCCGCGAGGCCGGCTGCACTGCCACCGCGCAAGGCTTGCAGCAACACGGTCTCGGCCTGATCCCGGCGGTGGTGCGCCAGCAGCACGCGTTCGGAACCGGCTTCCTGCGCCATTTCGCGCAGGGCGTCATACCGCGCGGCTCGGGCCGCAGCTTCCACGCCTCGCCCATCGTCCGCGCACTGAACGCGACGCACCATGCAGCGCACCGGCAGGCCCCGCTTGGCCCAGGCCGCACAGCAGTGCTCGACGTGCGCCTGCCATGCGTCGGCATGCACGCTCAGGCCGTGGTGCACATGAAGTGCAACGACCGCCAGCCCCGGCACATCGCGTGCGGCACTGGCGGTCGCATGGAGCAGCGCCAGGGAGTCTCGCCCCCCGCTGCAGGCCACGGCCACCACGGCCAGGCCTTCAAGCACGGTCGTGCTCAACGCTCCTTGGTGTCGGTGAACCGGCCGTAGCTCTGCAGACGGTCGTAGCGCGTCTGCAGCAGGTCCTTCACCTTCAGGTCGCTGACCTGGCGCAGCGCGTCGTTCAGGCCGCGCTTCAGGTTGGCGGCGGCCTGCTTGTGATCGCGATGCGCGCCGCCCACCGGCTCGCTCACGATCTTGTCGACCAGGCCCAGGGCCTTCAGGCGGTGAGCCGTGATGCCCAGCGCTTCAGCCGCGTCCGACGCCTTCTCGGCCGTCTTCCACAGAATGGACGCGCAGCCCTCGGGCGAAATCACCGAGTACACCGAGTACTGCATCATCAGCACCTGGTCGGCCACGCTGATGGCCAGCGCGCCGCCCGAGCCACCTTCACCGATGATCGTGGTGATGATGGGCACTTCCAGCTTGGCCATCTCGAAGATGTTGCGGCCGATGGCCTCGGACTGGTTGCGCTCTTCCGCGCCAATGCCCGGGTAGGCGCCCGGCGTGTCCACGAACGTGAACACCGGCAGGCCAAACTTCTCGGCCGTCTGCATCAGGCGCAGTGCCTTGCGATAGCCCTCGGGGCGCGACATGCCGAAGTTGCGCGCCGCGCGCTCTTTGGTGTCGCGGCCTTTCTGATGCCCCAGCACCATGCACGCCTGGCCATTGAACCGCGCCAGCCCGCCCACGATCGACAGGTCGTCTGCGTAGTGGCGGTCACCGTGCATTTCCTGGAAGTCGGTGAACAACTCGTTGACGTAATCCAGCGTGTACGGACGCTGCGGATGACGGGCGATCTGTGTCACCTGCCACGGCGTCAGGCTCGCGTAGATGTCCTTGGTGAGCAGTTGGCTCTTCTTGCTCAGGCGGTCGATCTCTTCAGAGATGTCAACGGCCGACTCACTCTGCACATAACGCAGCTCTTCGATCTTGGATTCCAGTTCGGCGATCGGTTGCTCGAACTCCAGGAAGTGTCTTTTGCTCATGGCGGATCCTTCTTCTCTCAGGCTGGCACGCGATCAGGCATCGGAGGGCAGCGGATCAAGGCTGCGCCAAAGATACCAGGTGCCCACGGTACGGTACGGTGCCCAGGCCTCGGCCACGTCGCGGGCCTCGGCGCGCGACACGGGTTCACCGCTGAAATAGTTCTGGCTGATGCCCTTGATGAGCCCCACGTCGTCAAGGGGCAGCACGTTCGGGCGCAGCAGGTGGAAGATCAGGAACATCTCGGCTGTCCAGCGACCGATGCCGCGGATGTCGGTCAGTTCTTCGATGATGGCCTCGTCGTCCATCTTCTGCCAGTCGCCCACATGCACCTGGCCGTTGTCGAAGTGGCCGGCCAGGTCGCGCAGGTAATCCACCTTGCGCGCCGACAGGCCCACCTTGCGCAGCACGTCGGGCTCGACACGCAGCAGGTCCCGCACCTTCAGCGGGCCACGCGCATCTTCCGACTCGACCTCGAACAGGCCAAGCAGACGGTTCCACACGGCCTGCGCCGAGGCCACCGACACCTGCTGGCCCACGATCGAGCGCGCCAGCGTGGTGAAGGCGTCGCCGCGTGTGTACAGGCGCGCATGACCGTGATCGGCCACCAGCTTGCGCATCACGCGATCGCGCTTGGCCAGATGGCGGCAGGCATCGTCCCAGTAAGTGGGCGTCACCAGGCTGGTGCTCGTCTGGGCTACACCCATCGTCGAGAGAGGGGCGTTCGGCATCAGGCTTTCACCCAGGTCGTGCCTTGCGGACCGTCCTTCAACACCACGCCCTGCGCGGCCAGCTCGTCCCGAATGCGATCGGCGCCCGCAAAATCGCGCGCCTTCTTGGCTTCGGCACGCCGGGCAATCAGCCCCTCGATGGTGGCCGCATCCAGGCCAGCGGCCATGGCGCCGCCCTGCAGGTAGGCCTTGGGCTGCTGCTGCAGCAGGCCGAGCACACCGCCCAGCGCCTTCAGCTGCTGGGCCACCGCGGGCGAGCTGGAACGGTTCAGTTCCGCAGCCAGGTCGAACAGCACCGACAGGGCGATCGGCGTGTTGAAGTCCTCATCCATCGCGGCCTTGAAACGGGCCGCCTGGGGCTCGTTCCAGTCCACCTCGACCGCCGCCACCTCGCCAGCCGCATCCAGTGCCGTGTACAGGCGACGCAGCCCGCTGCGCGCATCATCCAGACCGGCGTCGCTGTAGTTGAACGGGCTGCGGTAGTGCGTGCGCAGCATGAAGAAGCGGATGGTCTCGCCGTCGTACTGCTTCAGCACCTCGCGGATGGTGAAGAAGTTGCCCAGGCTTTTCGACATCTTCTCGTTGTCGACGTTGACGAAGCCGTTGTGCAACCAGTAATTGACAAAGCGCTTGCCCGTCGCCCCTTCGCTCTGCGCGATCTCGTTCTCGTGGTGCGGGAACTGGAGATCCAGGCCGCCGCCGTGGATGTCGAACTGTTCGCCCAGCAGGCTGCAACTCATGGCCGAGCACTCGATGTGCCAGCCGGGCCGACCCGCACCGTACTCCGAGTCGTACTTGGCGTCAGCCGGCTCTTCTGGCTTGGCCGCCTTCCACAGCACGAAGTCCATCGGATCCTGCTTGCCGTCGTCCACCGCGACGCGCTCGCCGGCGCGCAGCTGGTCGAGCGACTTGCCGGACAGCTTGCCGTAGCCCTCGAACTTGCGCACGGCGTAGTTCACGTCGCCACTCGGTGCCCGGTAGGCCAGGCCACGCGCTTCCAGTCGGCTGATCAGGCTCAGCATCTGCGGCACGTACTCGGTGGCACGCGGCTCATGCGTCGGCGGCTCGATGCCCAGCGCGGCGATGTCCTCATGCATGGCGGCCGCCATCTCTTCCGTCAGCTGGCGGATGGTGATGCCGCGTTCCACCGCACGTCGAATGATCTTGTCATCGATGTCGGTGATGTTGCGGACATAGGTGACCTGAAGACCGCTCGCGCGCAGCCAGCGCTGCACCACGTCGAACGCCATCATCATGCGGGCGTGGCCCACGTGGCACAGGTCGTAGATCGTCATGCCGCACACATACATGCGGACCTGACCCGGCGTCATCGGTACAAAGGGCTCGACCTGACGCGACAGGCTGTTGAATAAGCGCAGACTCATGAGGAATTCGTGGCGGGCGGCAGACAGGTACAGGGCTTGAACCTCGGAACACACAGGCACCGGAATCCTGGGCGACAGACGCGCCTCAGCCCAGTGCGCGCCGGGAAGGCGCTCGCCACCGCTCAGATACAATCGCCGAAGTATAGCGGGAGGCCCGCGGATCAGGGAGATCGTCGAGCCCGACGGCTTCATGGCGCTGCTATCCTCGACCGGTCTTGAACGACGGTCAGCCGCGCGCAAGGCGCCCGTTCGAGGCCGCCCGCAGTCCCCTTCAACCGGTACACGATCCCATGCAAGTTGCAGTGCCCCATGTCGGCCTTCGCCTGACCTCCCTGGCAGCGAAGGTTCTGCTTGTCGCGTCCCTGTCCGTTGCGGCCTTCGGTGCCCGCGCCGACGATGTGGCCGATGTCCAGCGCCTGCTGTCGGCAGGCAAGAATGCCGAAGCACTGCAGAAGGCGGACCAGTTCCTGTCCAGCAAGCCGCGGGACCCGATGATGCGCTTCCTGCGGGGCATCAGCCTGTCGCAGGCGGGCCGCAGTGCCGAAGCCATCACGGCCTTCACCAAGCTGACCGAAGACTTTCCCGAGCTGCCCGAGCCGTTCAACAACCTCGCTGTGCTGTATGCGCAGCAGGGCCAGTACGACAAGGCTCGTACGGCGCTCGAGATGGCGATCCGCACCAACCCCAGCTACGCCACCGCCTACGAAAACCTCGGCGATGTCTACGCGAAGCTGGCCAGCCAGGCCTACTCCAAAGCGCTGCAGATCGACACCCGTTCGGCTGTGGCGCCCAAGCTCGCGATGATCCGCGACCTGTTCCCCAAGGAACGCAACAGCATGGTGGCCGCCGCCGGCCAGACTCCGTCGCCCGCGCCGGCCCCGTCCCCCGTGACGCCGCCATCGGCCACGCCAGCTCCGGTCACCCCGCCGCCCGCCGTCAAGCCGCCGCCTGCACCACCTGCCGCCAAGCCGGCTCCGGCGCCAGCGCCCGAACCCAAGTCTGCGCCGACTGAACCGAAGGCCGATCACCGCGCCAAGGACGTCGAGGCGGCCGTGCGCGCATGGGCCGACGCCTGGGGCCGCAAGGACCTCAAGGACTACTTTGCTGCCTACGCCCGCGACTTCGACGGCGGCAAGAGCCGCAAGGCCTGGGAAGAGGAGCGTCGTGACCGCATCAATGGCAAACGCAGCATCTCGGTGCGCATCAGCAACCTGCGCATCGAGGTCGACGGCAACAAGGCCGTGGCCCGCTTCCGCCAGGACTACAAGGCCGACAGCCTGAGCGTGAGCAGCGGCAAGCGCCTGGATCTGGTGCAGCGCGGCAACAGCTGGGTCATCGTGAAGGAAAGCACGGGCTCGTGACGATGCGTGAGTGGCGCCACCCGCCAGCCAGTCGGGCAGCGGGATGGCCTGGGCGTGTCACCCGGGGAGGGCTGCTTGCGGCGACCTGGTTCGCAATGCTGCTGCCTGTGGCGTCCGACGCCTCATCGCCTCGGCAGAAGGCGGTCGAACCGGCCAGGGCCGTGCGCGCCAACGTGCCGCCCGCCACACCGGCCATCCCGCCGCTGCCCCGGCAGACCGCGCCGGCCGAGGCACGCCTGCTCGAGGTCTACCGCCTGATCGGACAAGGGCAGGCCAGGCAGGCACTCGACAAGGCCCAGGCGCTCGTGCAGGACTTCCCCAACTTTCAGCTGGCACAGCTGGTGTATGGCGACCTGCTGCTCGCCCGTACCCAGGCCCTGCCGAGCATGGGACACGCCCCAGCGCCCCTCGTCGAGCGGGCGCCGCAGCGCCTGGAGCAACTGCGCACCGAGGCCAGCCGCCGCATGGCGGCACTCACCGAGCGCCCCCCGGCCGGCGCCCTGCCCGCTCAGTTCATCGAGGTTCCCTCCACCACCCGACACGCCATCGCGGTGGACGCGAGCCGCTCGCGTCTCTACCTGTTCGAGAACGGCCCCAAGGGTCTGACGCTGGTGGCCGACCATTACGCATCGGTGGGGCGACTCGGCACAGACAAGCGCGCCGAGGGCGACCAACGCACGCCGCTCGGGGTGTACTACATCACCAGCCGACTTGAGTCGAGCCAGCTGACGGATTTCTACGGCGTGGGCGCCCTGCCTCTGAACTACCCGAACGAGTATGACCGCCGCCTCGGCCGCACCGGCAGTGGCATCTGGCTGCATGGGGTGCCCAGCGAAAGCTACGCCCGCAGCCCCAACAGCACCGACGGCTGCGTGGCGCTTGCGAACCCCGAGCTTCAGACGATTCTGCAGAGGGTTCAGCCCCGCACGACGCCCGTCGTGATCGCCCAGCAGCTGCAGTGGATCAAGCCGGACCAGCGCGAGCCGGAACGCCGCGCGCTCAACAACCTCATCGAGGGCTGGCGCGTCGCGCGCACCAACGGTGACCTGAACCGTCTGATGTCCTTCTACTCGAGCCAGTTCTCGGCCGGCAACAGGGACATCACGCAGTGGCGTCAGTTGCTCGAACGCGATGTCGTGCAACAACGCGGGCGGGGCGTGCAGTTGAAAGACCTTGCTATCCTCGGCTGGCGCGACAAGGGCGACGTGCTCGTCGTGACCTTTGGCGAGATCGTCGAAGGTCAGCGCACCGGCGCCATCAAGCGCCAGTACTGGGGCAAGGAAGGCGGCCTCTGGAAAATCTTCTATGAAGGAGTGATCGGATGATGCACCACACCCTGCGGCGTCTTGCGCGCCTCGCTCTGGCCGTCACCTGCGTGACCGCCGCATTCGTGGCACAGGCCCAGACCGTGAAGCTGGTCACCACGCAAGGCGACATCGTGCTGCAACTGGACGCTGCCAAGGCCCCACGCACCGTGGACAACTTCGTGCAGTACGTCAAGGCGGGCCACTACAACGGCACGGTCTTCCACCGCGTCATCGACGGCTTCATGATTCAGGGCGGCGGCATGACGCCCGACCTCAAGGAGAAGCCGACCCGCCCCCCCATTCAGCTCGAGAGCCAGAATGGCCTCAGCAACCAGCGCGGCACGGTCGCCATGGCACGTACCCGCGACCCGCACTCTGCCACCGCGCAGTTCTTCATCAATGTGAAGGACAATGCCTTCCTGGACGCCGCACGTTCGCCGGACGGCCACGGCTACGCCGTCTTCGGCAAGGTGACGCAAGGCATGGACGTGGTCGACCGTATCCGCAAGGTCCGCACGACCCAGCTCGGCATGTACGCCGACGTGCCCGCCGAACCCGTGATCATCAAACAAGCCGTCATCGAGAAATAAGCCATGACCAAGACCGTTGAACTTCAGACCACCGCTGGCGTGATTCGCCTGGAACTCGATGAGGCCAAGGCCCCCATCACCGTTGCCAACTTCCTGGAATACGTGAACGCCGGCCACTACGACGGCACCGTGTTTCACCGCGTCATCAAGGGCTTCATGGTCCAGGGCGGTGGCTTCGAGGCCGGCATGAAGCAGAAGGCCACGCGCGGCGAAATCCAGAACGAGGCCAACAACGGCCTGAAGAACGACAAGTACACCATTGCCATGGCCCGTACCAGCGCACCGCACTCGGCCAGCGCCCAGTTCTTCATCAACGCCGCCAACAACGACTTCCTGAACTTCAAGTCGGAATCGGCCCAGGGTTGGGGCTATGCGGTGTTCGGCAAGGTCGTGGCCGGCACCGAAGTGGTCGACGCGATCGAGAAGGTCCGCACGGGTCGCAAGGGCTTCCATGACGACGTGCCGCTGGACGACGTGGTGATCACGAAGGCCACCGAAGTCTGACGCGATGGGGAAGCCCCCCTTCCCCGCCCCGGACATCCTCACTGCACCGCCCTCGTGGCGGTGCATTGATTTTGTGTCCGACCTGCACCTGCATGAGGGCCTGCTTCGCACGCGCGATGCGTTTGCACGTTACCTGCAGGACACGCCAGCCGATGCCGTGCTCATTCTGGGCGACCTATTCGAAGCCTGGGTGGGCGACGACATGCGCTGCCAGCCTTTTGAAGCCGGCTGCGTTCGGGCATTGCGCGCCTTCGGTGAGCGACGCCACCTCGCCATCATGGTCGGCAACCGCGACTTCCTGCTGGGCGGGGACATGCTCCACGCCTGCGCTGCTCACCGGCTGGGCGACCCGACCGTGCTGGAGGCCTTCGGACAGCGCCATCTGCTCATCCACGGCGACAGCCTGTGCCTGGCTGACACGTCGTACCTGCAGTTCCGGGCGCAAGTTCGCCAGCCAGCGTGGCAGCAGGCCTTCCTGGCCGCGCCGCTCAGCGCACGACTGGATCAGGCACGCCGCATGCGGGAAGCCAGTCAGGCGCACCAGCAACAGCAGGCACCAGAAGAATGGGCCGATGTCGACGAAGCCGCCGCAGAGGCCTGGCTCGACGCCGCAGGCGCCCAAACCCTGGTCCATGGCCACACACACCGGCCCGGCAGCACCCGCTTCGGCGGGCAGCAAGACGGCACCGCTCGCTGGCGACACGTCACGATGGACTGGGACCTCGACCACGGATCCCCCCGTGCCGAGGTGCTGCGCCTCACTGCCGAGGGCTTCTCCCGGCTGCCCGTGACAGCCTGACCCTCTCGCTCGCGAGCGGCGCAAACAACAACGCGGCCCGGAGGCCGCGTTGTGCTTTCAGCGCCGAACCAAGATCACTCGGCCGTGGCCGCTTCCGGCTTGGTCTTGTCGCTCTTCTTGTTCGGCTGGATGTCGAGCTTGACCTCTGGCTCGCCCTTGTCGTTGTCCACCACGTCCACGGTCAGACGACCGCCATCAACGAGGCTGCCGAACAGCAGCTCGTCGGCCAGCGCACGTCGGATCGTGTCCTGGATCAGACGCTGCATCGGACGCGCGCCCATCAGCGGGTCGAAACCGCGCTTGGCCAGGTGGCGACGCAGCGCATCGGTGAACGTGACCTCGACCTTCTTCTCGGCCAGCTGACCTTCCAGTTGCAGCAGGAACTTGTCGACAACCCGAAGGATGACTTCCTCGTCCAGCGGCTTGAAGCCGACGATGGCGTCCAGGCGGTTGCGGAATTCCGGCGTGAAGGTGCGCTTGATGTCGCCCATCTCGTCGCCCATCTCACGCTGCGTGGTGAAGCCAATGGTCGACTTCTGCAGCGTCTCCGCGCCGGCGTTGGTCGTCATGATGATCAGCACGTTACGGAAGTCGGCCTTGCGACCGTTGTTGTCCGTCAGCGTGCCGTGGTCCATCACCTGCAGGAGGATGTTGAAGACGTCCGGGTGCGCCTTCTCGATCTCATCAAGCAGCAGCACCGCATGCGGCTTCTTCGACACAGCCTCGGTCAGCAGACCGCCCTGGTCGAAGCCCACGTAGCCCGGAGGCGCGCCGATCAGACGGCTCACGGCATGGCGCTCCATGTACTCGGACATGTCGAACCGCATGAGCTCGATGCCCAGGATGTAGGCCAGCTGCTTGGCCACTTCGGTCTTGCCGACGCCGGTGGGGCCGCTGAACAGGAAGGCGCCAATCGGCTTGTCGGGCTTGCCGAGCCCCGAACGCGCCATCTTGATGGCCGCCGACAGGGCATCGATGGCCGCATCCTGACCGAACACCACGCTCTTCAGATCGCGGTCAAGCGTCTTGAGCTTCGAGCGGTCGTCGTTCGACACGCTGGTGCTCGGGATGCGGGCGATCTTCGCCACGATCTCTTCCACCTCGGCACGGGTGATCGTCTTCTTCTGACGGCTCTTGGGCAGCACGCGTTGCGCAGCCCCCGCCTCGTCAATGACGTCGATCGCCTTGTCAGGCAGATGGCGGTCGTTGATGAACTTGGCAGACAGCTCGGCGGCAGCCTGGAGGGCCCCCAGCGCGTACTTCACACTGTGGTGCTCCTCGAAGCGTGACTTCAGCCCCTTCAGGATCTCGATGGTCTGCTCGACCGATGGCTCCACCACCTCTACTTTCTGGAAACGACGCGACAGGGCCGCATCCTTCTCGAAGATCCCGCGGAATTCTGTGAAGGTCGTGGCGCCGATGCACTTCAGCTGCCCGGAACTCAGTGCCGGCTTCAGCAGATTGCTCGCGTCCAGCGTGCCACCCGACGCTGCGCCGGCGCCGATCAGGGTATGGATCTCGTCGATGAACAGAATGGCGCCCGGCTGCTCCTTGAGCTGCTTGATCACGGCCTTGAGCCGCTGCTCGAAATCACCGCGGTACTTCGTGCCCGCCAGCAATGCGCCCATGTCCAGCGCGAACACCTCGGCATCGGCCAGCACTTCGGGCACATCGTTCTGGGTGATGCGCCAGGCGAGGCCTTCCGCGATCGCGGTCTTGCCCACACCGGCCTCACCCACCAGCAGCGGGTTGTTCTTGCGGCGACGGCACAGGACCTGGATCACGCGCTCGACCTCGGACTCACGCCCGATGAGCGGATCGATCTTGCCTTCGCGGGCCAGCTGATTGAGGTTCTGCGTGTACTGCTCCAACGGAGAAGCCTTGCCCTCACCCTCGTCCTTCTCGGCGTCGACCTGGGACGGCTCGGCACCGCTCGACTTGGCCGCCTCGGGCGGATCTGCCTTGCGGATGCCGTGCGCGATGAAGTTCACGACGTCCAGGCGGGTGACGCCCTGCTGGTGCAGGTAATACACCGCGTGACTGTCCTTCTCGCCGAAGATGGCCACCAGCACGTTCGCCCCGGTGACTTCCTTCTTGCCGCTGCCAGAAGACTGGACGTGCATGATCGCGCGCTGGATGACACGCTGGAACCCGAGCGTGGGTTGGGTGTCGACCTCGTCGGTGCCCCCCACGGTCGGCGTGTTGTCCCGGACGAACTGGTCCAGGTTCTTGCGCAGCTCATCCAGATTGGCGGCGCAGGCTTTCAACACCTCGGAAGCAGAGGGGTTGTCGATCAAGGCGAGCAGCAGGTGCTCCACGGTGATGAACTCGTGGCGCTGCTGACGAGCCTCGACGAAGGCCATGTGCAGACTCACTTCCAACTCTTGCGCAATCATGCGGTCTCCAGGATGCACTGCAAGGGATGCCCGGCTTGACGGGCGGCGGCAAGAACGAGTTCGACCTTGGTGGCCGCGACATCCTTGGTGTAGACGCCGCACACACCACGACCCTCGTGGTGGATTTTGAGCATGATCTGGGTCGCAGTCTCAATGTCGTGACGGAAGTGTTCCTGCAACACGAAGACAACAAACTCCATGGGGGTGAAATCGTCATTCAGCATGACGACCTGAAACAGTCGGGGCGGTTCGAGCGCGAGTTCTTCCTTCTCGGCCACAGCCGCACCGTGCCCGTCCTCTGCGGGCCCTTCCGGCTTGGCCATCAGGAGCGGGTGTAACGGATTGGTCATGAAAAGATTCTACGGGAGCCCCTCACCTCATGCCATGTCATCTTGGGGTGTCCGACCCGGGTTCAAGGGCAGGAAATTCGCAGCCCTCACGGTGCTTTTTATTCTTTCCCGCACAAGCCGTGGCCGTGGCCACTGGAATACCCCATCAATCACCGCGGCCATCTGCAGCGGCTTGAGCCGCGCGACATCGCGCCCTTCATAAAGTGCATACGTTTCAACCAGTTACGTGATGGGGATTCAGGAAACATGCCGATCGTCAAATCAGACAGTACCCCTTTGTGGCGCTTGACACGGGCGCTGACACCCCCAGAAAATGAGAACAAATTAACAGGAGGGGCAGTATGGCCACAGGCACTGTCAAGTGGTTCAATGACGCCAAAGGTTTCGGCTTCATCGAACCGGATCAAGGGGGCGGCGACGTGTTCGCCCATTTTTCGTCCATCCAGATGGACGGTTTTCGCACCCTCAAGCAGGGCTCCAAGGTCAGGTACGACTTGGTGGCCGGTCCGAAGGGGATGATGGCGCAGAACATCCAGCCCATGGATGGCGCGACCGCGGGCGACATCACGGCCGATGCCTTGAATGACCTGCATTTCCGCGACCACGCGCCAGCGGGCAGGAGCCTGCCGCACTGACCCTGAACACGCGGTGGTCCAGGCCACCATGAAGAAAGCCCGCGCAAGCGGGCTTTCTTGTTTCAAGGCGCCAGCCGGCGCCTGGGTGAACGGCACCCGACGGTGCCGAACCACGCTTACATCGACTCGATCATCACCTGACCGAAACCCGAGCAGGAGACCTGCGTGGCGCCGTCCATCAGGCGGGCAAAGTCATAGGTGACTTTCTTGCTCTGGATGGCCTTGTTCATCGAGCTGATGATCAGGTCGGCAGCTTCGAACCAGCCCATGTGGCGCAGCATCATTTCTGCGGACAGAATCTCGGAACCGGGGTTCACGTAGTCCTTGCCGGCGTACTTCGGTGCGGTGCCGTGGGTGGCCTCGAACATCGCCACGCTGTCGGAGAGGTTCGCTCCCGGAGCGATGCCAATGCCGCCAACCTGGGCTGCCAGGGCGTCAGAGATGTAGTCGCCGTTCAGGTTCAGCGTGGCGATCACGCTGTACTCAGCCGGGCGCAGCAGGATCTGCTGCAGGAAGGCGTCGGCGATGGCGTCCTTGATGACGATGTCCTTGCCCGTGCGCGGGTTCTTGAACTTGCACCACGGGCCGCCGTCGATCAACTCGGCGCCGAACTCGCTCTGCGCCAGCGCGTACGACCAGTCACGGAAGCCACCTTCGGTGAACTTCATGATGTTGCCCTTGTGCACGATCGTCACACTGGGCTTGTCGTTGTCGATCGCGTACTGAATGGCCTTGCGCATCAGGCGCTCGGTGCCTTCCTTCGACACGGGCTTGATGCCGATGCCCGAGGTTTCCGGGAAGCGGATCTTCTTGACGCCGAACTCGGTCTGCAGGAAGTTGATCAGCTTCTTGGCCTTGTCGCTCTGGGCTTCGAACTCGATGCCGGCGTAGATGTCTTCCGAGTTTTCACGGAAGATCACCATGTCGATCTTTTCCGGCTCCTTCACGGGCGAAGGCACGCCCTTGAAGTAGGTCACCGGGCGCAGGCAGACGTACAGGTCCAGTTCCTGGCGCAGCGCCACGTTCAGCGAGCGGATGCCACCGCCCACCGGGGTGGTCAGCGGGCCCTTGATCGACACGACATAGTCCTTCAGGACTTGCAGGGTCTCTTCCGGCAACCACACGTCAGGACCATACACGCGGGTCGACTTTTCGCCGGCGTAGATCTCCATCCAGTGGATCTGACGCTGACCGCCGTAGGCTTTCGCGACTGCGGCATCGACCACCTTGATCATCACCGGCGTGATGTCGAAACCGGTGCCATCGCCCTCGATGTAGGGAATGATCGGGTTGTTGGGAACATTGAGCGAGAAGTCCGGGTTGACCGTGATCTTCTGCCCACCTTCGGGCACCTTGATGTGCTGGTACATGTCGTGGTCTCCGCGTTTGGCGTGTCCGAGAAAAACATTGCCATGGATGTCGGCAAGGCGGAACGATTCTACGCCACCGGACAGTCAAATCTTATATAGGACTGACCAGATGGACAGCGGCCTGCCCTGGTGTTGGAATGACGTGTCAGGCGCACCAGGCGCGCCATTGCGCCACCAGATGATGCGACAACCCCCACGTCGCCATGGCCGCGAGCAGCAAGCCCGATGCCCGGAGCGCCCACCGTGAATCGATCGGTGCACCGTCAGCACCCGCGTTGGCCGTACCCGCGACCGCCATGTCATCTCGCTGCAACCAGAGCACCGGCGCGGCACCGGCCGGCGTGAGCCCCCCCACATCGCTCGGGGCCTGCGCGCTCTGCGCCCCCCCCGCAATGCGTCGACGCATCCACGCGAGCAATGCTGGTGCAAACCAGACGCCCGCAGAACTCGCCACCGCGAACGACAGCATCACCAGCGCGCCACCCCAGGCGGACGGCGCCAGAACCGCCACCATCAGTGCGCCGTACAGCAGGCCGCAGGGCATCAGCGCCCACAGCATTCCGGCCAACAGCACGGCCGCGCGCTGTGTGCTCGACCGGCCGTCGCCGACAGCAGCAGACGATGCAAACCGCCTGCGCACACGGTGATAGAGGTCAATGCCGAACCGGTCGAGCCACGCTGGCACACGCCCCTTCCAGAGCAGCCAGAGGCCGAACAGCACCGCGCCGAACTGGGCCATGACCCAGAACGGCTGAAGGACCGCAATTTCGCGCCCCCAGGACGCCACAAGCCCCGCGGAGGCGGCAGCCACGCCGCCCAGCAACGCATAACCCAAGGCACGTCCGACCAGCGCCAGGCCGGGCAGCCCCTTCGGGAACGCGGCAGCACACGGTGCGCCGCACATCACGGCACAATGGGGTAGCCCGCCCAGTCCCATCAGAAAGGCGGAGATCAAGAGGCCGGACAGCATGTCGGCCCCTTCAAACAGGACGGGTCAGATGATTCGGGAGAATCGCTCAACCGCCTTGTCCATCTGCAGATGGCGGTCAAACACCATCGCGATCGCTCGCACGAAATACCAGCCGAGCGCCGTGACACGGACACCGTCGGACTCCACTTGCACCAGCCCCGACTCCACGAGCGGTTCCAGCAGGCGCATCTCAGCCTCGAAGTATTGCCGGAAATCGACCAGGTAGGCGAGTTCGATGGATTCGAAGTCCACGCGGCCCTGACACATGATCGCCATGATGACCGCACGTCGCACCAGGTCATCGCGCGAGAGCGTGAGGCCCCTCACGGTGGGCAGCTCGCCTCGGCGCAGTGCGTCGTAGTACTCGGGCAACGACTTGGCGTTCTGCATGTAGTGCGGTCCGACCCGGCCAATGGCGGAAACACCCAGGCCGATCACGTCGCAGTCGGGGTGGGTGCTGTACCCCTGGAAGTTGCGGTGCAGCCGGCCCTGGCGACGCGCCACGGCCAGACTGTCATCGTGCAGGGCGAAATGGTCCATGCCGATGTAGTCGTAACCCGCCGCGCCAAAACGATCGATGGCCGAAGCGAGCATCCCGACCTTGTCGGCGCCCGCTGGCAGCGCGGCCGCGTCGATGCGACGCTGCGGCTTGAAGCGTTGCGGCAGGTGGGCGTAAGCGTAGACCGCCACGCGGTCGGGACGAAGGCCGATCACCTGGTCCAGCGTGTGTGCAAAGCGCTCGGGCGTCTGCTTTGGCAGACCGTAGATCAGATCCATGTTGATGGAATCGAATCCTTCGGCGCGGGCCGCGGTCATCAACTCGGCCACCATCTCATAGGGCTGGACCCGGTGAATGGCCTGCTGAACCAGCGGATCGAAATCCTGCACGCCCAGGCTCAAGCGGTTGAACCCCATGGCCGCCAGGCGCTTGAGTCGCGCGGCATCCACGGTGCGAGGGTCGACTTCGATGGCGTACTCGCCGCCCGGCACGAAACGGAAGGCATCCTGCAGCATGGTGAGCAGGCCTTCAAGCTCGTCGTCGCTGAGGAAGGTGGGGCTGCCGCCGCCCAGGTGCAACTGCGATACGGCCTGACCGCGGCCGATCTGGTCGACCACCAACTGGACCTCGGTGCGAAGCGCTTCCAGGTACTCGGTAGCCCGGCCATGATGGCGCGTGATCACCTTGTTGCAGGCGCAGTAATAGCAGACCGACTCGCAGAACGGGATGTGGACGTAGAGCGACAGCGGCACGGCGCCGCCCGCCATGGCTCCAGCGCCTTCGCTGCGCTGCACGAGCGCCTGGCGATGCTGAGCCGGTCCGAACGCCTCCACGAAACGGTCGGCCGTCGGATACGAGGTGTAACGTGGCCCGGACACGTCAAGTCGAGTCAGCACCTCGCTCGAGATGATGGGGGCGGGTTGAATGGTTATCATGGCCTGGTCGCTCATATACGGAGTCTGTGCCAAACTGGCAGTGCTGCGGGTTGATCTGTCTCAACCTCGAGTCCGGGGATCGGGCAACAATCAGGAAGACCTTGAGGTTCCTCATGTTGAATAACACCATCCCCGTTCTGGACCAGAGCAACACCGACGCATGCCGCTCTTCGAGCAAGGGCTCCACCAACGGTTCGTCGTGTGCAATGAAATACGAAGCATTCAAAGTTGCCTGCTCCAGCTGCAATCTGCGTGAGCTGTGTCTCCCTGTGGGCCTCAGCCAGCCGCAGCTGAGTCATCTGGACTCGCTCGTGGCCACGCGCAAGACCGTGAAACGGGGCGATGCGTTGTTCCACACGGGCGATGCCTTCCGCTCGGTCTATGCGGTGCGCACCGGCTTTTTCAAGACGCGCATTTCCTCCGAGGACGGGCGCGACCAGGTCACCGGCTTCCAGATGGCTGGCGAACTGCTGGGCCTGGACGGCATCAGCACTGACCGCCATGCCTGCGACGCCATTGCACTGGAAGACTCTCAGGTCTGCGTGATTCCGTATGCGCAGCTGGAAGATCTGTCGCGCGAGTTCTCGGACCTGCAACACCAGTTCCACAAGATCATGAGCCGCGAGATCGTGCGCGACCACGGCGTGATGCTGCTGCTGGGCAGCATGCGCGCCGAAGAACGGCTTGCCGCCTTCCTGCTCAACCTGACGCAGCGCCTGCATGCGCGTGGTTTTTCGGCGTCGGCGTTGGTGCTACGCATGACGCGGGAAGAGATCGGCAGCTACCTGGGCCTCAAGCTCGAAACCGTGAGCCGCACCTTCTCGAAGTTCCAGGACGAAGGCCTGCTCGAGGTCAAGCAGCGGGACATCCGCATCACCGATGAAGCGGGCCTGCGGGCACTGGTCAACAGCGTGCGCTGCTGAATCAGCGCCCTGATGTGCCTTTGAGAAAACCCGCCGCTGGCGGGTTTTTTACTTCGTGCTGGCGAAGCAGCGGAAGTCAGGGACGCGCTGCAGCGTGCCCATGGCGAGACCGCCGAACGCGGCGCTCGCTCCGTCTGGCCCCTGCGTCGTCATGGCGCATCAGCCAGTGCGACGCCGCCGTGGCCAGGGCAATCAGGGCCCAGAAGGCGAGAAACGTCAGGCTGTAGACGGTGTCGGCATCCGGATGCCAGCTGCCAATCTGCAGCACGCCCGGATCCACCCAGGCAAACACCAGCATCTCCAGCAGCCCGGCAAACAAGAACGCGGGCCAGAGGATCTGGGCGGCGTGCAAGCTTCGCTGTGTCATGCGGCACTCCTTTCACAGGAATAGGGACACAACCTGATGTTCCGCCAGTCGGGCAGGCTTGCCTGCGGGATTTACCCGCAGGCGTCGGCGCACTCAGCGCTCGGCCGGTTGAGTGCTGCCTTCAGCCGCATGGTTGCGGGCCTTGACGGCGGGCAACTCGTTCGCGGAAGACACCTGGCCTTTGGACGTGTCCAGCACGGGGTCCACGTTCTTGACGGCGATACCGACCGTGAACAAGGAGGCCACGACGACGGCCAACGGCCCGCCGATCACCATCCACACGATCGGGAGCTTCCACCAGGGCGGCTGGGACACCGGCGCCGAAGGCTGCTCGGAAGCAAGGGCTTGTTCTGACATGAGGGTTCTCCGTGAAGGCCCGCTCAGCGCGGGACCATGAAAGTGGTTCGCTCGCGGATGTCGACCTGCGGGCGGTCACCGTGACGCAATTGCTCGACCAGCAAGGTCATGCTGTTTGCGCCAGTGCCCATCCGGGCGGCCACTTCGGGCGGCACGCGCACAGCGACGGGCACCCAGCGGGCCTCTGCAGGGCCGAGGACGATGTTCTCGCCCCCCTCGACCCGGGCAGCGGTCAGCTGCTCCACACCGATGCGGTAACGCTGCACCTGCTCGCTGGCGTTCATCAACTGCACGCGGTAGACGTTTTCCACATAGCCATCATCCACCACCCGGGCCAGAGCGCCGCGGTCACGCACGATGTCAACCCTGAAGAGAGGTCGGCTATAGATGCTGTACATGAACGCCGCGATCACCGCGACAAGGATGCCGGTGTAGATCAGCACACGGGGACGCGCCACACGCGCCCACATCTGCGCCCGACCCCACCCGTTGTCCATGGAGTTTTCGGTGGCGTAGCGGATCAGGCCCCGCGGCGTGCCCATCTTGTCCATGACCGAGTCGCACACGTCGATGCAGGCGGCGCAACCGATGCACTCGTATTGCAGGCCCTTGCGGATGTCGATGCCAGTGGGGCATACCTGAACGCACAGGGTGCAGTCAATACAATCGCCCTTCCCCGCCGCCTTGGCGTCGGTCTTGCGGGAGCGCGAACCGCGCGGCTCGCCGCGCTTCTCGTCGTAGCTGATGATCAGCGTATCGCGGTCGAACATCGCGCTCTGGAACCGAGCATACGGGCACATGTACTTGCAGACCTGCTCGCGCATGTAGCCGGCATTGCCATACGTCGCAAAGCCGTAGAACAGGATCCAGAAGGTTTCCCATGGGCCGAGGCCGAAGCTGATCACGGCCTGCGCGAGTTCGCGGACAGGCGTGAAGTAGCCGACGAACGTGTAGCCCGTCCAGAGCGAGACCGCGATCCAGGCTGCCTGCTTCGCCGTCTTGCGCGAGGCCTTCTGGATGGACCAGGGCGCCTTGTCGAGCTTCATGCGGCGCGTGCGATCGCCTTCGATCTTGCGCTCGATCCACATGAAGATCTCGGTGTAGACCGATTGCGGGCATGCGTAACCGCACCACAGCCGACCGGCCACCGCCGTGAACAGAAACAGCCCGTATGCCGAGATCATCAGCAGGGCTGTCAGGTAGATCAGGTCCTGCGGGTAGAGGACCAGATTGAAGAGGTAGAAGCGCCGCGTGCCCAGGTCGAACAGCACAGCCTGGCGATCATTCCACATCAACCAGGGCGTGCCGTAGAAAACGATCTGCGTCACCCACACGAGCACCCAGCGCCAGCGGCTGAACCAGCCGGACACCTCGCGCGCGTAGATCTTCTCGGTCTTCTTGTACAGCGACACCGTTTCTTCGCGCCGCTGCTGAGACGCCGCAGGCTGGATGGGAATGACGCGCTTGGTGTCGGCGGAGGGACTGGCTGGCTCTGACATGGCTTGCGGAAATGACTGACGGCGGGGAGGCCGGATACCCCAAAGGGTATCACGATCCATCCTCCGCCGTTCTTTGCTTTCGGATCCGGCTTGACGCGTGTCAAGCTTTGCCGGGCCTGGGGC
>NZ_CANBCC010000028.1 GCF_947366995.1 uncultured Aquabacterium sp.
CGGCGCGCCGCGATCCTGAACCCCAAGGTGGTCAGCATGTCCGACACCGTGGCGGTGATGACCGGCGCCATGACAGCCGATCAGTTGCCCGCGGAGGCCCTGTGCTGAAAGGCATCGACCCGCTGCTGACGCCCGACCTGCTGAAGGTGCTGGCCGAGATGGGCCACGGCGATGCGGTCGTGGTGGCCGATGCCAACTTCACGGCCGCCACGCTGGCCCGGATACCGGGTGGGGGCCACAAACCCTTGATCCACCTGCCCGGGGCTTCAGTGCAGCGGGCGTGCGAGGCCATCTTGTCATTGCTGCCCCTGGGTACCCCCGACGAAAAGCCGGTGGCCTTCATGAAGGTGTGCAACACGCCGAAGGGCTACCTCAGTGGCCTGCAACGCGAGGTGATCGGGATGCTGAGCGCCCGCGGGTTGGCCGGGCCCGATGACTGCGAGACCATCGAGCGCTTCGCCTTTTATGATGCGGTGCGGCGCGCCCACGCGATCGTGCTGACCAGCGATCTTCAGCCCTACGGCAACGTGCTGCTGAAGAAAGGGGTCATCGGCGAGCCCCTGCGCACCTGATCGCACGCCGCCTCCTCCTCACAAGCCCATGACGCCCCCCGCCGCCTCTGTCGACACCCACCCTCGCCTGCGCCCGCGCGGCTCGAACCAGGAAGGCGTGCGGCAGTACAACGAGCGCGTGGTACTGCAGACCATCCGACTGCACGGCGCCCTGCCGAAGGCCGACCTAGCCCGCCTGACGCACCTCAGCCCCCAGACGGTGTCCATCATCATCGAGCGCCTGCAGGAAGACGATCTGGTCATCAAGCAGGCCCGGGTGCGAGGCAAGGTGGGTCAGCCTTCGGTGCCCATTTCACTGAATCCGGACGGTGCGTTCTCGGTGGGCATCAAGGTGGGGCGGCGCAACATGGACGCCCTGCTTGTCGACTTCACCGGTCGCGTGCGGCAGCGGCACACCTTTCCCTACCCCTGGCCGGATCCGGATACGCTGTTCGATGACATCGCTCGGCACGTCGCTTTGCTGCAAGCGCACCTGCACGACACGCTGGGCGCCGGCAAGGCCGATCGCCTGCTGGGTGTCGGTGTGGCAGCGCCCTTCTCGCTGGGTGGCTGGCAGACCTTGCTCGGCATGCCGGAGTCCAAGGCGCGCACGTGGCAGGCCATCGACATTCCATCGCGCATGCAGCACACCACCCGGCTGCCGGTGCACTTCGTGAAAGACACATCGGCCGCCTGCGTGGCCGAACTGGTGGCAGGTCGCGGCCGCAGCGTGCCCACCTTCCTCTACGTGTTTGTCGACACCTTCATCGGCGGCGGCCTCGTCATCGACAGCCACCTGCGCGGCGGCATCCACGGCAATGCCGGCGCCGTGGGCTCGCTGCCGCTGTCGCCCGCGCGGGCCGGGCAGGCCTCGCTGCCGGCTCAGCTGCTGAGCGTGGCTTCGCTCGTCAAGCTTGAGCAGGCGTTCGAAGCGCACGGCCTCGACCCCATGGCGGCCTACGATGAGCGCGCGATGCAGTCGCCCTGGCTCCCGCACACCGCCGTGTGGGTCGACCAGACCGCGCGCGGCATCGCGATGGCGGTGAACACGACGGCGTGCGTGCTCGACCTGGAAGGTGTCATCGTCGACGGCTCGTTCAGCCGCGGCCTGCTGGCCTCGCTGCTGGCCGCCGTGCAAAGTGCGCTGGCCGAGTACAACTGGGAAGGGATCTTCGAGCCCCAGGTCATGGGCGGCATGATCGGGTCGGATGCCCGCGCGCTGGGTGGCGCGCTGATGCCGCTTTACGCAAACTTTGCGCCGGACCGCGAACTGTTCCTGAAGCTCGAAGCCTGAGCGCGATCAGATCGGCAGCGCGATCAGATCGTGGCCTTCCACCGCCACGATGCGCGCGCGGGTGAACTCACCCACCTTCAGCGTCTTGCTGGCCTTCTCCGGCGGCAGCAGGCGCACGGTGCCGTCGATCTCGGGTGCGTCGGCGTAGCTGCGGCCTACACCGCCCTTGCGGCCCAGTGCAGGGGCGCTGTCGACCAGCACCTGCATGGTGGCGCCCACGCGGCGCTGCAGCTTGGCAATTGAGACCTCTTCGGCCACCGCCATGAAGCGGGCGCGGCGCGCCTCGCGCACCTCATCGGGCAAGGCGCCTGGCAGTTCGTTGGCCGGTGCTCCGTCGATCGGCGAATAGGCAAAGCAGCCGGCGCGGTCGATCTCGGCTTCCTTCAGGAAGTTGAGCAGGTACTCGAACTCTTCTTCGGTCTCGCCCGGGAAGCCGGCGATGAACGTCGAGCGCACGACGATCTCGGGGCAGATCTCGCGCCAGCGGCGCAGGCGGTCGAGGTTCTTCTCGCCGTTGGCCGGGCGCTTCATGCGCTTCAGCACGTCGGGGTGAGCGTGCTGGAACGGCACGTCGAGATAAGGCAGGATCAGGCCTTCCGCCATCAGCGGCACCACCTCGTCCACATGCGGATAGGGGTAGACGTAGTGCATGCGCACCCAGGCGCCGTGCTCGCGGGCCATCTCACCCAGGCGGGCGGCCAGGTCGTACATGCGGGTCTTGACGGGCTTGCCGTCCCAGAAGCCGGTGCGGTACTTCACGTCCACGCCATAGGCACTGGTGTCCTGACTGATGACGAGCAGTTCCTTGACACCGGACTCGAACAGCGCCTTGGCCTCGCTCAGCACATCGCCGATCGGGCGCGACACCAGATCACCTCGCATGCTGGGGATGATGCAGAAGCTGCAACGGTGGTTGCAGCCTTCCGAGATCTTCAGGTAGGCGTAGTGCTTGGGCGTGAGCTTGATGCCGGCCACGCCGCGCGCCTCGGGCACGAGGTCGATGAACGGGTCATGCGGCTTGGGCACGTGCAGGTGCACGGCATCCATCACCTCTTGCGTGGCATGGGGGCCCGTCACGGCCAGCACGCTGGGGTGCACGTCCTTGACGAGGTTGGTGCCCTCGCCTGCACCGGCCTTGGCGCCCAGGCAGCCGGTCACGATGACCTTGCCGTTCTCGGCCAGCGCCTCGCCGATGGTGTCCAGGCTTTCCTTGACCGCATCGTCGATGAAGCCGCAGGTGTTGACGATCACCAGGTCGGCGCCGGCGAAGGTCTTGCTGGTTTCATAGCCCTCTGCGCGCAACTGCGTAAGGATCAACTCGGAATCGGTCAACGCCTTGGGGCAGCCGAGGCTGACGAAGCCGATCTTGGGCGCGCTGGCAGGGGTGACGGTGGGGGTCTGTTCGGAACTCATGGGGCGTGATTGTCCCGGAAATCGCAGGCCCCTGCGATGGCCAAGGGCGCCCCACGCCTCAGTCCGAGCAGAACAGCCGGCATTTCTCCTTGAGCTTCAGGTTCGCGAGAAACGCCTCGAAGGTGGCCTGATCGCGGCTGGCGTAGTGCAGGCGCGGGGCCAGGTAGCGCACCACCCAGAAATCGCCCTGGTGGACGAAACCAACGCTCTGGCTCAAGTATTCCAGCCCCCAGCCGTTCTGGCTGCGCGTGTCCATCCGGAAGGCCGGCACGCCGTCCTGCGCGAACGGCTTGATTGACACCCGCTCCGTCGTGCCCGCCAGCGGCTTGGCATGCCCCACAGGGAAGAGGCCCATCACGCCCTTCAGTTCGTCGCGGTCGGTGCGGGCCAGATCGGGCTCGTCGTCGCGCATGCGCTGGTACTGCCACAGCGCCAGGTCCTGCGTGGGGATGCTGGCGTTCACCTTGCGGCCCGCGAACGCTTCGTCCACCGAGCGTCGGGTGATGCTGATCTGCTGCAGGAACAGCCCGTCCCGGGTGATGAGCAGCACGTCGCTGTCGGTGGGCGCGCGCTTCCAGCCCTCGGGAATGACGGCGATGTAGGCGCGCGTCGGGCCTTTCACGGTTTCCTGCTTCTGCACGTGCTGCCAGGTGGGCGCACAGCCCGCCAGCAAAGCCGCCACTGCAAACAGGGCACCACAGGTCAATCGTTGGAGCATCACGATGTACTTCCCGGCTTCTTGTTGGCCAGGCCGAGGTATTGGTCGATGAAGCCACGCTCCTCGTCGGTGCGGGCCAGTTCGCGGGCGCGGGTGAGGTGCGTGCGCGCAGCCTCGAGGTCGCCTTGTCGCAACGCCATCACGCCCAGCAACTTGAGCGCGCGGGCGTCATCGGGGTGCGCCTCGACATGGGCCTTCAGTTCGGCAGCCACCCGAGGGGCGTGCGTGGTGTCGGGGTGCGCGGCCCACGCCTCGGCCAGCAGCACGCGCGCGCCGGACGGCAGCACGACATGGGCACGCGGGCGCTCGATGTTGCGCATGAGGCGGTTCAGGCGCCCCGCCTCCAGCTCGGTCTCGAAGACGGGCAGCGCCCAGGGCGCGAGCAAGTCGCCATACGGCAGTGCCTCCGCTTCGGCCACCGACGTGGTGATGGCCGCGGCGCGGATGGCGGTGGGCGAGACAGCGGCCTCGTCACCAGCGGGCTCATCGCCCACCACCACCATGGCCACGGCCACCTGGGAAGGCAACTCGAGTGCACCGGCCGGCAGGGCGACCGCAGCCTGCACATCGGATGCCACAGGCCCACTGGTCGCCGCAGACGGAGCGACCGACGCCTCGGTGGCCGCAGCAGCCCGGCGCGCCACCTCCACCCGCTGGGCGAGCCGCTCTTCGTTGGCGTAGAACGCCGAGAATTTCTTCTCGTCGACCCTCGCCTCGTCCAGCAAGCGCTGCATGACGCGCGGGAACGCCTCGGTGCGGCCAAAACGTTTGCTCAGCACCGACAGGCTGTACTCGTCGGCCTCGGTTTCAAGCGCCTCGGAATAGCCGAACAGCGAGGTCTTCACCATGGCGTCGAATCCCGTGGCCGACATGCGGCGCACGAAGTTGTCCGCCATGGTTTCCTTGAGCCGTCCCAGCTGCGCCTGGATGAACGCCTTGCCGCCATCGACCAGCAACATTTCAGGGGTGACCTGGAACGCCGTGATGAGGCCTGCAGTGGAGATCAGTGAATTCGCTTTCACCACCGTCTGGAACACCACGTTGGCCCCCGCGCCCAGCCGGGCGGCATACACCGTGCGCACGGCATGACGCTGCAGCACGTGCGCCACTTCCCGGGCCAGCACCGCCACCAGCTCCTCCTCGTTGTCGAGCCGCATCAACATGCCGGTGCTCACGACGATGTCGCCGTTCGCACTGGACACCGCCACCACGTCGGCATTGTCGATCACGACCAGGTCCAGCTTCGGGGCCAGATCGGGCCAGTGCCGGGCCAGCACCGCGCGCACGCTGCGCTGCAGCGGCCGCAGGCGCTCGGGTGTCTGGCCACGCACGAACTGCGTTCGGAAGACTTCCGCTTCGTGCCAGATGCGCTCCTCGAGTTCGTCGCTCGGCCTGACCGCTCCGGCGTCGGGGAACGGGTCGTAGAACAGCGCGTGGGCCGGACCACCAGCCACCAGGCCAGCCAGCACAGCCAGCAGCGCGGCGGACTTGCGCAAGGGATGATGCATCGTCACCCCTTCCGGGCCTTGAGCGCCCGGCGGAAGTCGCTGAGTACCGTTTCGCTCATCGCCCGCACGTCGTCGTCGTTCGTGAGCGACTTGCGCGTGGCGGTGTCGGCATCGAACATCAGGACATCGCCACTGCGCAGGTCGACCACGCCCGTCACCACGGCCGCGGGCTGCGAGCTGAGCGACTCACCCAGGGGCAGCACGGCATTCAGCGTGTCGAGCACCTTCCGCGACATGCTGCGCACCTTGTCTCGCCCAACCACGAAGATCGCGGTGTCGATCTGGCGCTCGCGGGCAATGTCCGCCATGCCAGCGCCGAGGGTGTAGTCGAAGTAGCGCGCCTTGTCGGACCACACATCGACCGCCCCTTCCTTGACCTGCAGCATCTGGCTCACCATGGTGGCAAACAGCGCGCGGTGCTGCAGCATGGTCTCGCGCTCGTCGGCCTCCAGCGATTCCAGCGTGACCACCTTGAAGGACTTGTCCTTATCGCCCAGTTCGCGAACCTGTTCCACCAGCGTTCTGGCGGCACGCCGCTCGGCCGCCACCACCCGCTCCTCGGTTTTCCCGAAGGTGATCTCGGTGATCACGAAGTCGGCGGGCACCACCAGCACCCGCCTTGGCCCGGTCTGCCCAGAGCCCGCCAGATCATGGCGGATGATGCCCCGCGCCCCGCACCCTGACAGCCACATCGCCGTGACGGCGCTGCATCCCAGCACCAGGCGGCGTCGATCCCGCGACACTTGCACTCAGACCTCCTCGAACTGCGTTTTCTGCGCGCTTGCCCACCTGCCTGCGCCCGAAAAGGTTTTCGGCCAGAAGGCAAAAAAGTGTAACGCGGCGCCGTGAGCAGGGTCCTCGGCCGTTCGGTGGGTCAGCTGCCGGTGGGGCCCTGCGCGGCCAACCAGCCGGCCAGCTCTGCAGCCGACCGGACGCCCAGCTTCGAGAACACGCGAGCCCGGTGCACCTCGACGGTTCGCACCGCAATGTGCAGTTCGTCGGCAATCACCTTGTTGAGCTTGCCCGCGGCCACCCGGTGCATCACCTCGCGCTCGCGGTCGCTCAGGCTGGCCAGGCGGGCCTGGCGTTCCACGGCCAGCGCATCCTGCGCATACGAAGCCGCCTCGACCGCCAGCGCCTGCTCCACGCGATCGACCAGCGTGTTGTCGCTGTACGGCTTCTCGAGAAAATCGAAGGCGCCCTTCTTCAGCGCCTCGACCACCATCGGGATGTCGCCATGGCCGCTGAGAAACAGCAACGGATTGCGGTGTCCACGGGCCACGAGCTCTTCATGCAGCCGCAGGCCGGACATTGGCTCCATGCGCACGTCGAGCAGGAACACCCCACGCACCGGCGATGTCGCCTGCTCGAGAAAATCGAGCAACGCGGGCCCGCTGTCGAACGCGTGCACCAGCAAACCCCGTGAGCCCAGCAGAAACACCAGGGCATCACGCACCACGGCCTCGTCATCCACCAGGTAAACCACGCCTGGTTCGTTCGCCACCATGCTCGTCATGCCTCCTGTGCCTTTCGACCCGCAATCTCGCGCTCGCTTTCAACCTCTGCGACCCCGTCGGCCACGGGCAGCGTGAAGCACAAGCTGGCACCGCCCCCGGGCCGCTCCGCCGCCTCCATCGTGCCGTAGTGCAGTTCGATGATCGAGCGGCAGATCGCCAGCCCCATCCCCATGCCTTCTGCCTTGGTCGAGAAGAACGGGGCACAGATCTGCTCCGTGGTCCGCCCGCCCAGACCGGGGCCATTGTCCTCGACACACACGCGCACCCGGGCGCGTTCGCCGTCATCAGCCGGCAGGCACGCCACCCGCACGCTCACCCGTCGTGGGCCGTCCTGCGCGCCCACGGCGTCACAAGCATTGCGAACAAGGTTGACCACCACTTGCTCAAGCAACACCGGGTCGGCCACCACCTGGGGCAGGTTGGCCGGGCAATCCATGGCAAGCTCAACGTTGAGCCGGGCAATGTCCTTGCGTAACAGCGCCATCCCCGACTCGATCACCGCGGGCAGCCCGCAGGGCTCCAGCTGCGGCTCTCGCCGGGTCAGGAACTCCCGGATGCGCTTGACAATGCGGCCCGCGTGCGCCGCCTGCTCGCCCATACGCTGAAGGGCCTTGAGCAGTTGGGGGTCGGCCTCCGGCTGGCGTGACAGCGCGTTGATCACCCCGGCGTTGTAGCTGGCGATCACCGTCAGTGGCTGGTTCAATTCGTGAGCCAGCGTCGACGCCACCTCGCCCAGCATCGTCAGGCGTGCCTGGTGCGCCATTGCCTCCATCTGCCGGCGTTCGCGCTCTTCCATCTGCTTGCGCTCGGTGATGTTCAGCACCGAGGCCATCCAGCCGATCTGCTGCCCCTTGGCGTCCACCAGCGGGGCCTCAAAGATCATCACATCCACCACACGCCCATCGCGGTGCTGCCATCGCGACTCGTAGCCCATGCGAGGCGCCTTGCCTGCCATGTTGCGCAGGTGCCGCGTCATGCTCTGACCGATTTCGTCGGGCAGCCAGTACGGCATGGGCGGCAACAGGCCGACCAGCTCCTCCGGCTGGTAGCCCACCATGTCGGCCATTGTCTTGTTGACGTACACCAGTCGCCCGTCCAGGTCACGCGCCCGGAGCCCCACCGCCAGCGAATCCTCCATGGCCGTTCGCCAGGCGGCCTCGGTGCGCCACGCCTCTTCGGCGCGCGACACGCTGCGCATCTGCCGCCGCAACATGGCGCTGGTTGCGAACAGCAGCAGCACGAAGCCGCCCATCAAGGCCACCGGCAAGGTTCGCCACCAGGGGGGGATGCGGTCGCGCGCACTCAGCTCCAGCCAGGCTTGAGGCAGGGTCGGGCCCATCGAGACGCGGTACCACGCCTGCTCGGGCGTCCGCGGGCCGGGCTGCGTCGACGCGTACACGCCACCCAGGTCGTCCACCAGCCGCACGTCATACCTGCTGGCCAGCCACCAGGGCACCTTCTGGCGCAGCAGTTCGCTGGTGGAGTAGCGCACCACCAGCGCCCCGGCCACCCGGCCCTTGCCATCCGTCAGCGGCAGGTGCAGATGCCCGGTCAGGCCAACGTCGTCCAGCGTCGCCTGGGCCGCCGAGCGCTGCGCCGGCGTCTCCTCGGGCACGGTGGCCATGATGCGTCCCTCGTTGCCTATCCACGTCACGCTGACCCAGAAGCGGCGCAGGCCGTCCAGCACCATCGGGTGTCGCGCAAAGGCGTCCGGCCCGAGCCGCCGGCCGCTGATGCCGTCGGCCAGCACCTTCATGCGCGTCAGCTCGCTGTCGAGCCTGCCGTTGATCTGCGCCTCCAGCGAGAGCGCATCGGAAATCATGGCCGCCACCTGTGCCTCGCGATCGGCATGCTCGACCGCCCGCAGCCAGGCCATCACCCCCACCACGAACACCAGCGTGAGTACCAGCGGCCATGCCCAGAGCCCCGGCACCAGACGCACCGCAACCCCGAACAGACGCAAACGCGGCACGGGGGGCAAGGCGACAGCGGGCCGCGGGGGCACGCTGACAGACGGACTCATCGACAAAGCCTCATGGAGCGCAAGCATGGCCCCGCAGTCTAGGCGCAGAACCCTATCGTTTACCCTCACATCGGGCCACGATGCGGTCCAAATGTGGATGTCCACAATTCTCTGGGCAGGGGTGCAGAAGGAACAATTCGTTTCACCACACCGATACGGAGACCATCCACATGATCCCCCGCTCTGCAACCAGCCTGCTGCGCCGCAGCCTCGTTACCCTGGCAGCCACGGCGGCCCTCGTGCCCGCCGCGTTCGCCCAGGCGCCCATCGTCATCAAGTTCAGCCACGTGGTGGCTCAAGACACGCCCAAGGGCAAGGGTGCCGAGTTCTTCGCCAAGCGCGCCGCGGAGCTGACCAAGGGCCGTGTGAAGGTGGAGGTCTACCCGAACAGCCAGCTTTACAAGGACAAGGAAGAGATGGAAGCGCTGCAACTGGGCTCCGTCCAGATGCTGGCCCCGTCGCTGTCGAAGTTCGCACCGCTCGGCGTGAAGGAATTTGAAGCCTTCGACCTGCCCTTCATCTTCGACGACTACGCCGACCTGCATGCCGTCACCAACGGCCCGGTCGGCCAGAAGCTGCTGAAGAAGCTCGAGTCGCGCGGCATCACCGGCCTGGCCTACTGGGACAACGGCTTCAAGGTCATGTCGGCCAACAAGCCGCTCAAGAGCGTCGAGGACTACAAGGGTGTGAAGATGCGCATCCAGTCGTCCAAGGTGCTGGACGCTCAGATGCGCGCTGTCGGCGCAGTGCCCCAGGTGCTGGCCTTCTCGGAAACCTACCAGGCCCTGCAGACCGGCGTGGTGGACGGCACCGAGAACCCGCCCTCGAACCTCTACACCCAGAAGATGCATGAGGTGCAAAAGCACCTGAGCGTCACGAACCACGGCTACCTGGGTTACGCCGTCGTCGTGAACAAGAAGTTCTGGGATGGGCTGCCTGCCGACATCCGCGCCGCCCTGACCAAAGCCATGGCCGACGCCACCAAGGTGGCCAACGACACCGCCTTCCAGGACAACCAGGACGCGCTGGCAAAGGTCAAGGCATCGGGCAAGACGACGATCCACCAGCCGACGATGGCCGAACGCTTCCTGCTGAAGAAGGCGATGTTCCCGGTGCATCAGCAGATGTCTTCGCGCATCGGCCAGGAAACGATCAGCGAGATCTACAAGACCACCAACTTCGACCCGTCGAAGATGTGATCCAGCCGGGCTGATCGCTGCTGGCCCACGTTGTCGACGTGGGCCATTTTTTTGAACTGTCACTGACTCATCCAAGGAGAGCCCGCATGAAATGGCTCGATCACCTGGAGGAGTGGCTGATTGCGACCCTGATGGGTCTTGCCACCCTCATCATCTTCGTTTCCGTCGTCCACCGATACGCGGCGGGCTTCCACACCCCCCTGCAGGACTGGCTGCTGAGCCTGAACTTCGCGTGGGCGCAGGAAGCGACCATCTATCTCTTCGTCTGGATGGCCAAGTTCGGCGCCGCTTACGGCGTGCGCACCGGGATCCACGTGGGGGTCGACGTGCTGATCAACCAGCTTGCGCCGAACAACCGCAAGAAGTTCGTGCTGTTCGGTCTGCTGGCCGGTGCGCTCTTCACGGGTCTGGTCGCCACGATGGGCGCCGGCTTCGTGTGGCACAACGGCGCCAATTGGGCGTTCCACAACGCGTTCGGCCTCGACATGACCGACCTGATCGAAGGCCCGACCACGCCCGACCTGGAGTGGCCCACCTGGATCATCTATTCCGCCATCCCCCTGGGTTCTTCGCTGATGTGCTTCCGCTTCCTTCAGGTTGCCTGGAACTTCACCAAGACCGGTGAATTGCCGCATCACGACCATGGCCACGTCGATGGCCTGGACGATGAAGACCCCGCCAACGCAAGCGCCTGAGGAGTATCAACGTGAGCGGCATCATCATCTTCGGGCTCCTGCTGGTTCTCATGCTGACCGGCATGCCCATCTCCATCTCCCTGGGCCTCACGGTCCTGACCTTCATCTTCGGGTTCACGGAAGTGCCCGTGGCGTCCGTGGCGCTGAAGTTGTTCACCGGCATCGAAAAGTTCGAGATCATGGCGATCCCGTTCTTCATCCTGGCGGGCAACTTCCTGACGCACGGCGGCGTGGCCAAGCGCATGATCAACTTTGCCACCAGCATGGTGGGTCACTGGTATGGCGGCCTGGGTCTGGCTGGCGTGCTGGCCTGTGCGCTGTTCGCCGCGGTGTCGGGCTCCTCGCCCGCCACGGTGGTGGCCATCGGCTCCATCCTGCTGCCGGCCATGGTCAAGGCAGGCTTCCCGAACAAGTTCGGTGCGGGCGTCATCACCACCTCCGGCGCACTGGGCATCCTGATCCCTCCGTCCATCGTGATGGTGATGTATTCGGTGTCGACGAACACCTCGGTGGGCGCCCTGTTCATGGCAGGCGTGATCCCTGGCCTGATGCTGGCCGGCCTGCTGGGTTTCACGACCTGGTGGCGCGCACGCAAGTTCAACTACCCCCGCATGGCGAAGGCCACCTTTGCCCAGCGCATGAAGGCCCTGCGTGAATCCTTCTGGGGTCTGATGCTGATCGTCATCGTGATGGGCGGCATCTACACCGGCATGTTCACGCCGACCGAAGCCGCAGCCATGAGCGCCGTGTACGCCTTCATCATCGCCGTGTTCGTCTACAAGGACCTGAGCCTGAAGGACATCCCGCGCGTGCTGTTGAACTCGGCCAACATGAGCGCGATGCTGCTGTACATCATCACCAACGCGGTGCTGTTCAGCTTCGTGCTCGCCAACGAGAACATCCCGCAGCAACTGGCCGACTGGCTGGTGGGCATGGGCCTGGGCCCGATCGCCTTCCTGCTGGTGGTCAACATCCTGCTGCTGGTGGCCGGCAACTTCATGGAGCCGTCGTCGATCGTGCTGATCATGGCGCCGATCCTGTTCCCGGTCGCCGTCAAGCTGGGCATCGACCCTGTGCACTTCGGCATCCTGATCGTCGTGAACATGGAAGTGGGCATGTGCCATCCGCCGGTGGGTCTGAACCTGTATGTCGCCTCCGGCATCACGAAGATGGGCATCACCGAACTGACTGTGGCCGTCTGGCCGTGGCTGTTGACCATGTTGGGCTTCCTGGTTCTGGTCACCTACTACCCGCCGCTGTCGTTGTGGCTGCCAAATCTGCTTATGAAGTAAGCGACTGACGGTCCGCGGATCGTCCTCAGCCCCCTCGCCTCACCGGCCTGGGGGCTTTTTTTCGTCGCCTCGAGCGGGTTTCACCTTACAATCCGCAACAGCCAGGAGAGAACCCCCTTGAGGGGTCGCCGAAGGCGCAGGGCGGTTTTGGTCGCCCGAACGCTCAGGCAAAAGGACTGGCAAGCATGGTCATGGCATGGCGCCCTGACCATGATCCTCACTGGAGAGAGTCGGGCCGTCGTCATCCCATATGACGTGCGCAGCCAGGCCACCGAAGGGGCAAGCCCGAACCGCACCGGCCAGCCGGCGCGATGGGTCAATCTCTCAGGTAAAGCGGACAGGGAGGGCAGCACCCGGCACACGCCAGCCGGCCATGTGGCCAGAAAGCGCGCGTCGGGACGATTGGATTGCCCTCTACCGGCCTCGCAAGCCGGCTCTTGCCATGTCCGCAGACACCGCCGCCCCGCTGCTCAAGACCCCGCTGCATGCCCTGCATGTCGAATTCGGCGCCAAGATGGTCCCGTTCGGCGGCTATGACATGCCTGTGCAGTACGCCACCGGCATCCTTGCCGAACACCGCCACGTGCGCACCGCCGCCGGCCTGTTCGACGTCTCGCACATGGGTCAGGTCACCCTCGCTGGCGCAGAAGCCGATGTGGCTTTGGAAACGCTGGTGCCTGTCGACATCGTCGGCCTCGCCCCGTTCAAACAGCGCTACGCCCTGTTCACCAACGACCAGGGCGGCATCCTCGACGACCTGATGGTCACGCGCCGCGAAAACGACCTGTTCCTTGTCGTGAACGCCGCTTGCAAGGCGCAGGACATCGCCCACCTGCAGGCCCGCATCGGCCAGCGCTGCACCGTCACCCCCCTGCCCGACCAGGCCCTGCTGGCGCTGCAAGGCCCGCAGGCCGCCACGGCCCTGGCCCGCCTGAACCCCGCCGTGCAGCAACTGGTCTTCATGACCGGCGCCCACGTTGTGCTGGACGGCATCGACTGCTTCGCAACGCGCTCGGGCTACACCGGCGAAGACGGTTTCGAGATCTCCGTGCCCGCCGACAAGGCCGAGCAACTGGCGCGTGCGCTGCTTGCCCAGCCTGAAGTCAAGCCCATCGGCCTGGGCGCCCGCGACACGCTGCGCCTGGAAGCAGGCCTGTGCCTGTACGGCCACGACATCGACACCACCACCACGCCGGTGGAGGCCTCGCTGACCTGGGCCATCCAGAAGGTGCGCCGTGCCGGTGGCGACCGTGCTGGCGGCTACCCCGGCGCTGCCGTGATCGACACCCACTTCGCCCAGGGCACCCAGCGCAAGCGCGTGGGCCTGATCAGCACCGAGCGCATGCCCGTGCGTGAAGGCGCCCGCGTCGTCACCGAAGACGGCACCGACATCGGCGTGGTCACCAGCGGCTCCATCGGCCCGACCGTGAACCAGCCCGTGGCACTGGCCTACCTGGCCACCCCGCACGCCGCCGTCGGCACCGCCGTTTACGCCGTGGTGCGCGACAAGCGCGTCGCCATGACCGTCAGCCCGCTGCCCTTCGCGCCGCACCGCTACCACCGCGGTTGAGCCACCCGGGCGATGCGCCCGCGCGCCCGTCAGGCCTGAGATACTGACGCCCGTTCGGCACACCCGGGCTCTGCCCATTCCTCATTTTTCTGCATTCAAAGGACCACACCATGTCCCTCAAGTACACCCCCGACCACGAGTGGCTGAAGATCGAAGCCGACGGCACCGCCATCGTCGGCATCACCCACCACGCCCAGGACGCCCTGGGTGACGTGGTCTTCGTCGACCTGCCCGCCGTGGGCACCACCTGCAACGCCAAGGACGTCGCCGGTGTGGTCGAGTCCGTCAAGGCCGCTGCCGACGTCTACATGCCGCTGACCGGCGAAATCGTCGAAGTCAACGAAGGCCTGCGAGACGACCCCGCCCTGGCCAACACCGATCCGCTGGGCGCCGGCTGGTTCTTCAAGGTCAAGCTGGCCAACCCGGCCGAAGCCGACGCCCTGATGGACGAAACCGCCTACGACGCTCTGCTGAAGAACGCCTGAGGCACGCCGCGGGGCCGAACACCCCGCGCTGCTGCTTGAACCGGTCTGCCCGCTGTGCCTCGCGCGGCAGACCGACCTGATCCCCGCCCGGCTGGCTGCCGGGCCACCGCCGCCGAACGCCATGCCGAACACCGCCCTGCCCTCGCTCGCCGAACTCGAAAACGCCTCCGAATTCCAGGCCCGCCACCTCGGTCCCTGGGATGCCGAACAAGCCCACATGCTGAGCGTGGTCGGCGTGGCCTCGCGCCAGGCCCTGATCGACGCCATCGTGCCCGAGTCCATCCGCCGCAGCCGTCCGATGGACCTGCCTGCGCCGCTGACTGAAGCCCAGGCGCTGGCTGAACTCAAGGCCATCGCCGGGCAGAACAAGCTGATGCGCAACTTCATCGGCCAGGGCTACCACGGCACGCTGACGCCCGGTGTCATCCTGCGCAACATCCTCGAGAATCCCGCCTGGTACACCGCCTACACGCCTTACCAGGCCGAGATTTCGCAAGGCCGCATGGAGGCCCTGGTCAACTTCCAGACCATGGTCACCGATCTGACCGGCATGGCCATCGGCAACGCGTCGATGCTGGACGAGGCCACCGCGGCTGCCGAAGCGATGACGCTGGCTGCCCGCGGCGGCAAGAGCAAGAGCACCCGCTTCGTCGTCTGCCACGACGTGCTGCCGCAGACGCTGGAGGTGATCCAGACCCGCGCCAGGCCGCTGGGCATCACCGTCGACGTGGTGCACGCGGCGCAACTGGCCGAGCACCTGCAGAGCCACGACTGTTTTGCCGCGCTGCTGCAGTACCCCGGCGTCAACGGCCAGGTCCGCGACCTGCGCCCGCTGATCGATGCCCTGCACGCCAAGGGCGCGCTGGCCATCGTGGCCGCCGACCTGCTGGCCCTGACGCTGCTCGCCTCCCCCGGCGAGCTGGGTGCCGACATCGCCTGCGGCACCACCCAGCGCTTCGGCATGCCCATGGGCAACGGCGGCCCGCACGCCGCCTACCTGGCCACAAAGGACGAGTTCAAGCGCTCCCTGCCCGGTCGCCTGGTCGGCGTGAGCGTGGACAGCCATGGCAACACCGCCTACCGCCTGGCCCTGCAGACCCGCGAACAGCACATCCGCCGCGAAAAGGCCACCTCCAACATCTGCACCGCACAGGTGCTGCCGGCCGTCGTGGCCAGCATGTACGCGGTCTACCACGGCCCCGAAGGCCTCAAGCGCATCGCGCTGCGCGTGGCCAGCTACACCGCCATCCTGGCCAAGGGCCTGCAGCATCTGGGTCGCCAGCTGATCCATGACACCGGCTTCGACACCGTGCAGGTGCTGGCTGCCGACCGCGACGCCATCCTGGCCGCGGCCGAAGCCCAGGGCATCAACCTGCGTGCGGCCAGCGCCGACACCGTGGGCATCACGCTGGACGAAACCACCACCCGCCAGGACCTGAGCGACCTGCTGGCGCTGTTCGCCAACGGTCAGGCCGTGCCGGCCATCGACACGCTGGCCCAGGGCCTGACGCTGCGCCTGCCCGAAGCCCTGCGCCGCACCAGCGACTTCATGACGCACCCGGTGTTCAACACGCACCACAGCGAAACCGAGATGCTGCGCTACATCCGCGCCCTGTCCGACAAGGACCTGGCACTGGACCGCACCATGATTCCGCTGGGCTCGTGCACCATGAAGCTCAACGCCACCAGCGAGATGATTCCCATCACCTGGCCGGAGTTCGCGCACATCCACCCGTTCGCCCCGCGCCACCAGCTCAAGGGCTACGAACTGCTCGACGAGCAACTGTGCGCCTGGCTGTCGCAGGCCACCGGCTACGCCGGCATCAGCCTGCAGCCCAACGCCGGCTCGCAGGGCGAATACGCCGGTCTGCTGGTCATCAAGGCCTACCACGACGCCCGCGGTGAGGGCCACCGCGACATCTGCCTGATCCCCGAAAGCGCCCACGGCACCAACCCGGCCAGCGCCCAGATGGTCGGCATGAAGGTCGTGGTCGTGAAGTGCGACGCCGACGGCAACGTCAACCTCGACGACCTGAAGGCCAAGTGCGAACAGCACAGCGCCAACCTGGCCGCCGTGATGATCACCTACCCCTCCACCTACGGCGTGTTCGAAACCCGTGTGACCGAGCTGTGCAAGCTCGTGCACCAGCACGGCGGCCGCGTGTACGTGGACGGCGCCAACATGAACGCGCTGGTCGGTCTGGCCGGTCCCGGTGAGTTCGGCGGCGACGTCAGCCACCTGAACCTGCACAAGACCTTCTGCATCCCGCACGGCGGTGGCGGCCCCGGCGTCGGCCCCGTCTGCGTGGTCGAAGACCTCGTGCCCTACCTGCCGGCACACCGCTCGGCCGGCCTGGGCACCGACGTGCAGGTGGGCGCTGTTTCGGCCGCGCCGCTGGGCAACGCCGCCGTGCTGCCGATCAGCTGGATGTACATCCGCATGATGGGCGCAGACGGCCTGAAGGCGGCCACCGAAGTGGCCATCCTGAACGCCAACTACGTGGCCGCCCGCCTGGCCGACCACTACGACATCCACTTCAGCAGCGGCAAGGCCGAGGTGAAGGGTGGCGGCGTGGCGCACGAGTGCATCCTCGACCTGCGCCCGCTGAAGGACACCAGCGGCGTCAGCGCAGAAGACGTGGCCAAGCGCCTGATCGACTACGGCTTCCATGCTCCGACGCTGAGCTTCCCGGTCGCTGGCACGCTGATGGTCGAGCCGACCGAAAGCGAATCGCAGGCCGAACTGGATCGCTTCTGCGACGCCATGATCGCGATCCGCGAAGAGATCCGCCAGGTCGAGCAAGGCCAGTGGCCGCAGGACGACAACCCGCTGAAGAACGCCCCGCACACGGCCGCCAGCCTGCTGCAAGGCGAGTGGGCCCGCCCCTACAGCCGCGAAACCGCCGCGTACCCGGTCAGCAGCCTGCGCCTGCAGAAGTACTGGTCGCCGGTGGGCCGTGTGGACAACGTCTACGGCGACCGCAACCTGTTCTGCTCCTGCGTGCCGGTCGGCGATTACGCCTGACCAAAAGCCCGAGGTGTTGACCCGGAATTGAATTGCCACTACGCCGGTGTGCGGCGACAGTGGCGTTCAACAGGCGTCGGCCCCGGGCTCACTGGCGCCCCTGGCATGCGAGCCCGATCAGCAGCGCGCCGCCCCTCGAAGGGCGTGCCGGGAGGGCCTGATGTCGGGAGCCGTACCGCCTGCCGTTGGTCTTCATGGCCTCCGGCCCACCGTGCCAGTGGCCCGCGCCGAGCCGGCCTTCGATCAGGACGCCCTGCTTTATGCGCTGAACCAGGCCGTCACCGGCATCTGGCAGTGGGACACCGAAAGCAACGTCAACATCTGGTCGGACGCCGTCTGGCGACTGTACGGCCTCGACATCGACACCTACCCGCCATGCTTTGACAGCTGGCTCATCAGCCTGCACCCCGACGACCGGGATGACGCATGCGCGGCCGTGCGGCAAGCCTCTGCCCGACGACAGGCCTTCGAGCTCACCTGGCGCACAAACCCTGCACACGGCCCGGTGCGCTGGCTGCTCGCGAGGGGCCAGCCCGCTGATCGCCTCGGTGCCCTGCTCTACACCGGAGTCGTGCTCGACATCACTGAGCGGCGCGAGGCGGAGATCGCACTGCAGGCACTGAACGCCACGCTGGAGCAACGCGTCGCCGAACGGACCGCCGCGCTGTCGGACCACCAGCACCGCCTGCAGCACATCCTCGACGGCATCCCGGGCATGGTGGGTTACTGGGGGCGGGATTTCTGCAATCGCTTCGCGAACCATGCGTACCTGGAGTGGTTTGGCAAGACGCCGCAGGAGCTTGTCGGACTGCACATCCGCGACCTGCTCGGGGACGAGCTCTTCGAGCGCAATCGCCCCTTCATGGAGGCGGCACTGCGCGGCGAAGCGCAGTGTTTCGAGCGGGACATGCGCACGCGCCGCGGCGAACTCCGCCACTGCCAGGCGCACTACCTGCCCGATTGGCGCGAGGGCGAGGTCCAAGGTTTCGTCGTCATGGTGTTCGACATCAGCGACGCGAAGGCGGCCCGGCAGTCCGCAGAGTCAGCCAATCAGGCCAAGAGCGTGTTTCTCGCCAACATCAGCCACGAGTTGCGTACACCGCTGAACGCCATCTTCGGACTGGCGCAGATGGGCGCCCGCCAGCCGGGCTCCGACGCCGCCCGCGGCACCTTCGAGCAGATTCTGGCCACAGGCAAGCATCTGCTCGCGCTCATCAACGACGTGCTCGATTTTTCCCGGATCGAAGCCGGCAAGATGTCCATTCATGACGGCGACATCGACCTGGCGCAATTGCTGGACCACGTGCTATCCATGTGCACCACCCAGGCCGAAGCCAAGGGCCTGGCGATGCTGCTCAGCGATGCGCCCGATGTGCCGGGCCACTTCCGAGGCGACTTCACCCGCTGCGCCCAGATCCTGCTGAACCTCGTCAGCAACGCCATCAAGTTCACAGACCAGGGCATGGTCCACGTGGACGTCGATGCCAGCAACGCCACCCTGCGCCTCACGGTGCGCGACACCGGCATCGGCATCCCGCCTGAAGCACAGGACAGGCTCTTCCAGCCCTTCGAACAGATCCACATCGACGAAAGCCGTCGGGAAAGCAGCACAGGCCTGGGTCTGGCGATCAGTCAGCGGCTGGCGCAGCTGATGGGTGGCAACATCACGCTCTCCTCCGGCTCCGGCCAGGGCAGCACGTTCACCTTCTCGCTGCCCTTGCGCTCCCCCCAACCGGTCGACTGGCGCCCCTTGCGCAATCTGGTGGTCTGGCGGCACGACCGGATTGCGCTGCAGCGTCTGCACCACTTGCTTCAGGCACGCGAGCCGCAGATGCTGCTGGTCAGCGACCTCCCACCTGCAACGCAAGCGCCCCAGGCCCTGCTGCTCGAAGTCGACCAGCTCCTGCGCGCACCGCCTGCCGCGCTCGAGTCGCTGGCCCGTCAAGGCTGCAAGCTGCTCGTCGTCGGCACCTCCAGCACGCCCCCTTCCCTGCCGCCGCACACCGCGGGCGCCACCCGCGTGATCGCTCCCCCGCTGAGCCCGCTTCGGGTGCTGCGCGCGCTGCAGCAGGCCGACATTGCGCCGCCGCCACAGGCCGGGCGCCCTCGGCTCGAGGGCCTGCAGATCCTGGCCGCTGAAGACAACGCGGTGAACCGGCTCGTGCTGGAGCAGATGCTCATTCAGGAAGGTGCATCGGTTCACTTTGCCGGCGACGGCCTGCAGGCGCTCGAGCTGGTTCGCGCCCATGGCGCCGAGCACTTCGACCTCGTCCTGTGCGACATCCAGATGCCTTTGATGGACGGCTACGAAACCACGCAGGCGCTCGCGCGCCTCGCCCCCGGCCTGCCGGTGGTCGGCCTGACGGCACATGCCTTCCAGGCGGCGCGCGAACGTGCGCTTCAGGCTGGCATGGTCGACTACGTCACCAAACCCTACCTGATGACCCCGCTGGTGGAGGCCGTGCTGAGGCATGCGCGACGCAAGCCGACCCCCACAGCCGTCGACGCGCCAGCCATCATGGACACACCATCGCGGCCCGCCCGACCGGCCAATGTGGACGCCAACGCCGCCGCCTTCTGGAGCCACTACGCGCCCCAGCCCGCACTGCGCACCCGGCTGGTGGAAGCGCTCAGCCACACCGTCCCCGAACTGATCAACCAGCTTGAAGCCGCGCTCGCCTCCCAGGATCCCGAGGCCCTCGGCAGGGTCCTGCACAACGTCAAGGGCACCGGCCTGAACCTTCACGCCCCGATGCTCACGGCGCAGGCCATCACCGGGCTCACCCAGGCGCGCTCACAAGTGCCCGACATGTGGGACACGGCGCGCGAATTGATTGGCTCACTGAAGAGCCTGATGGCGGCACTGCAGCAACTGCATGCCGCCGAAACACCGCGGGCGGATCAGTAGATCAACCGATCAGGCCGCAGGTCGCGCAGGATGGTCGTGGCGATCTCTTCGATCGACTTGTGCGTGGACGACAGCCAGGAAATGCCCTCACGCCGCATCATCGACTCGGCGGCCTGCACCTCGATCCGGCAGTTCTGCAGCGCCGCGTAGCGGCTGCCAGGGCGGCGCTCATTGCGAATCTGGCTGAGGCGCTCGGGGTCGATGGTGAGCCCGAAGCACTTCTTCTTGTACGGCTTGAGCATGCTCGGCAGAAAGCCGCGGTCGAAGTCTTCCGGAATCAGCGGCACGTTGGCCGCCTTGATGCCGTGTTGCATCGCCAGGTACAGCGACGTCGGCGTCTTGCCGCAACGGCTCACCCCAACCAGCACCACATCGGCCGTCTCCAGGTTCCGCGACGACTGGCCATCGTCGTGCTCCAGCGCGAAGTTGATCGCATCGATGCGGTCGTTGTACTCACGATCCTGGCTGGCATCGCTGAAGCGCCCCACGCGGTGGTTCGACTTCATGTTGAACTCGTGCTCGAGCGGCTCCACGAAGGTCTTGATCACATCGAAGACCTTACCCTGACATCCCTTGAGGATGTCGAGCACCTCGTCGTTGGCGAGCGTCGTGAACACGATGGCCCGCTTGCCTTCGCGGATGCAGGCGGTGTTGATCTCGCGCACCACCTGATGCGCCTTGTCCACCGTGTCGATGAACGGTCTCCGCACATGGCGCGGCTTGATCGCGAACTGCGCCAGGATGGAGTTGCCCATGGTTTCGGCCGTGATGCCGGTGCCATCGGACACGAAGAAAACGCTGCGATCACTCATGACAGAACGCGCCGTGGGGCTGCGGCCCCACGGACAAAGGGCCCAAAAACCCACATTCTGCCTCCGCCAGGCGTGCCAGCCCCCTACAATCTCGCCCATCTGGTGCACAACACCGGTGAAGGCCCACAAGAATCAAAGGCTTACGCACAACGTGAGCCCCATTACAGGCCTCGCTCCGGCGGTGTACCGACCCATTTTTTTACCATCCGGAGCTTTGTCATGACCCAACGATTCGAGCCGACCGCCCTGGTCGTGCCTTTCGAACAACTTCGCATGTCCGACGTGGAAGTCGTCGGCGGCAAGAACGCCAGCCTCGGCGAGATGATCTCGCAGCTGCCTGACGGCGTGCGCGTGCCCACCGGCTTCGCGACCACCGCCCACGCATTCCGCGAGTTCCTGAAGCACGACGGTCTGGCCGACCGCATCAGCCAGCGCCTCGCCACGCTCGACACCGAAGACGTGCGCGCCCTCGCCGCCGCCGGTGCCGAAATCCGTGGCTGGGTCGAAGCCCAGCCCTTCCCCGCCGACCTGGAAAAGGCCATCCGCGACGCATTCGTGGTGCTCGCTGGTGACAACCTCCAGGCCTCGTTCGCCGTGCGCTCGTCGGCCACCGCCGAAGACCTGCCCGACGCCTCGTTCGCCGGCCAGCAGGAAACCTTCCTGAACGTGGTCGGCATCGAAGACATCCTGCACAAGATGAAGGAAGTCTTCGCCTCGCTGTACAACGACCGTGCGATCTCCTACCGCGTGCACAAGGGCTTTGCCCACGACGTGGTCGCCCTGTCGGCCGGCGTGCAGCGCATGGTGCGCTCCGACCTCGGCGCCGCCGGTGTGATGTTCACCATCGACACCGAATCCGGCTTCTCCGACGTCGTCTTCATCACCTCCAGCTACGGCCTGGGCGAAACCGTGGTGCAAGGTGCCGTCAACCCCGACGAGTTCTACGTCCACAAGCCCGCACTGAAGGCCGGCAAGCAGGCCGTCATCCGCCGCAACCTGGGCTCCAAGCTGATCAAGATGGAGTTCAGCACGCCCGAGGAAAAGGCCGCCACCGGCAAGCTGGTCAAGACCGTCGACACCACGGTCGAGGCCCGCAACCGCTACTCGCTGAGCAACGAAGACGTCACCGAACTGGCCCGCTACGCCCTGATCATCGAGCAGCACTATGGCCGCCCGATGGACATCGAATGGGGCAAGGACGGCACCGACGGCAAACTCTACATCCTGCAGGCCCGTCCGGAAACCGTGAAGAGCCAGCAGCAAGGCAAGGCCGAGCAGCGCTACAAGCTCAAGGGCACCGGCACCGTGCTGGCCGAAGGCCGCGCCATCGGTCAGAAGATCGGCACCGGCCCCGTGCGCCTGGTGCACTCCATCACCGAGATGGACCGCGTGCAGCCCGGCGACGTGCTGGTCACCGACATGACCGACCCCAACTGGGAGCCGGTGATGAAGCGCGCCAGCGCCATCGTGACCAACCGCGGCGGCCGCACCTGCCACGCCGCCATCATCGCGCGTGAACTGGGCATCCCCGCCGTGGTGGGCTGCGGCAACGCCACAGAGCGACTCAAGGACGGCACCCTGGTGACCGTGGCCTGCTCGGAAGGCGACACCGGCTACATCTACGAAGGCCTGCTCGAAACCGAAGTCACCGAAGTGACCCGCGGCGAGATGCCCCACATCGGCCTGAAGGTCATGATGAACGTGGGCAACCCGCAGCTGGCCTTCGACTTCGCGCAGATGCCGAACAACGGCGTGGGCCTGGCCCGCCTCGAGTTCATCATCAACAACAACATCGGCGTCCACCCCAAGGCCATCCTCGACTACCCGAACGTCGACAGCGACCTGAAGAAGGCAGTCGAATCGGTGGCCCGCGGCCACGCGTCGCCCCGCGCCTTCTACGTCGACAAGCTGGCTGAAGGCGTGGCCACGATCGCTGCCGCCTTCTGGCCCAAGCCCGTCATCGTGCGACTGTCGGACTTCAAGTCCAATGAGTACAAGAAGCTGATCGGCGGTTCGCGCTACGAGCCGGAAGAAGAAAACCCGATGCTGGGCTTCCGTGGCGCCTCGCGCTACATCTCGGCCGAGTTCGGCGAAGCCTTCGCCATGGAATGCGAAGCGCTCAAGCGCGTGCGCAACGACATGGGCCTGACCAACGTCGAGATCATGGTGCCCTTCGTGCGCACCCTGAAGCAGGCCGAGCGCGTGACCGGCATGCTGGCCGACCACGGTCTGGTGCGCGCCGCCAAGGGTGGCACCGACGGCCTGCGCGTCATCATGATGTGCGAAGTGCCCTCGAACGCCATCCTGGCCGAGCAGTTCCTCGAGTACTTCGACGGCATGTCCATCGGCTCGAACGACCTGACCCAGCTCACCCTGGGCCTGGACCGCGACTCCGGCCTCGAACTGCTGGCCGCCGACTTCGACGAACGCGACCCAGCTGTGAAGGCCATGATTTCGCGCGCCATCGCGGCGTGCCGCGCCCATGGCAAGTACGTTGGCATCTGCGGACAAGGCCCCAGCGATCATCCGGACTTTGCCGAATGGCTGGCCGCAGAAGGCATTGTGTCGATCTCCCTCAACCCCGACACCGTGGTCGAGACCTGGCAGCGCCTGGCCGCCAAGTCCTGATCTCCGTCGGGACGCGACTCAGGAAAGGGGCTTCGGCCCCTTTTTTCATGGCCCGATGACCACCCCCCTCAATTCACTGCAGCGCACACCCAGTCCGGCGTGGCTGCGGCGCGCCAGAATCCTGCTCTGGCCTTCCCCGACACGGCCCAGCCGCAAAGAGCGCATCCGCGCTGCAGTCGGAGCCGGCATCGGCCTGTTGATCACGGCCCTCGTGTGCCACGGACTGGGCCCATCCGGACCGGCCAACCTGTGGCTGATGGCACCGCTCGGCGCCTCGGCGGTACTGGTGTTCGCCGTCCCGGCGGGCCCCATGGCGCAACCATGGGCGGCGCTCGGTGGCAATACCCTGTCCTCGCTCATCGGGCTCGGTTTTGCCTTCACCGGGCTGGATGCCGAATGGGCCGGCCCCATCGCCGTGTGTGCGGCCATGCTCTGCATGCTGGCCCTGCGCTGCCTCCACCCGCCGGGTGGCGCCGTGGCCCTCACGGCCGTGCTCACCCACACCACCCAGTGGACCTATCCGCTGTTTCCCGTGTTCGTGAACACGCTCCTGCTGGTGTGCGTGGGCGCCGTCTACAACAGCATGACCGGACGCCCTTACCCGCACCCGCAAGGCGCCCCATCGCCCGGCCCCTCCGATGGGCGCCCCGGGCCCGCCGAACCCGATGCCTTGAGCGAGGTCCTGCAACGCTACAACCAGGTCCTCGACATCAGCCGCGACGACCTCGAAGCGCTGCTCCACGAAACGGAGCGGCTGGCCTACCGCGAGCGGCTGAGCGCCCTGCGCTGCAGCAACATCATGTCCTCGCCACCCATCACGGTGCAGTTCGGCACCCCACTGCAGGAAGCGTGGAACCTCCTCACCCGGCATGACATCAAGGCACTGCCCGTGGTTGACCGCTACCAGCACCTCGTGGGCATCGTCACACGCGCCGACTTCATGCGCCACGCCGACCGCGTCGCCGGACAACCCGCCGGCGAGGTGCGGGCCCTGGCTGAGCGACTCCGCACCCTGCTGCGCCCCACCCCGGGCACCGACTCCGACAAGGCCGAGGTTGTGGGCCAGATCATGACGCGCCAGGTGCGCGTGGCCAGCGCCGACCGGCCCCTCATCGACCTGTTGCCCCTGTTCACCGAGGGCGGACACCACCACATTCCGATCGTGAGCGACGACAGGCGGCTCGTCGGCATCCTGACGCAGTCCGATTTCCTGCGTGCCTGGTCACGCGCGGTGCACGACGGTTGGCGGCAGGGTTGAATCGGTGCTAGACTCGCAGGCTTTCCCGAATGTTGGGTGTCGTGCGCTTTCTTAGTGCGCGGCACACAGCCCTTGCCGTCAGCGGGTTTGACGCTTCGCGACGGCTTCCATCAACTGGAATCCACAAGGAGTTTCCATGCGTCACTACGAAATCATCGTGCTGATCCACCCGGATCAAAGCGAACAGGTTCCGGCCATGCTGGAGCGCTACAAGACCCTGATCACCACGAACGGTGGCCAGGTGCACCGCGTTGAAGACTGGGGCCGCCGTCAGCTGGCTTACCAGATCAACAAGCTGGCCAAGGCGCACTACCTGTGCCTGAACGTCGAAATCAGCAAGGAAACCCTGGCTGAAATCGAAACCGGCTTCAAGTTCAACGACGCCGTGCTGCGTCACCTGACCGTGCAGAAGGACAAGGCCGAGACCGCTCCTTCCGTGATGATGAAGCAAGTTGAGCGTGAAGAGGCCCGCAAGGCCGCTCAGGAGCAAGCCGCCGCCTGATTGATGCCGCAAGGCATCCAGGCACCGCGTCCCCGCGATCGGGGTCTGCGCGGGCACTGCACGACATGAACCACGTCCTGCTGTCCGCCAAGATCATCGAGCGCAAGGCGTTGAGATACACCCCCGCCGGCCTCCCCGCCCTCGACCTCGTGCTTGAACACGAATCCGAGGTGACGGAAGCCCAGCAGACCCGCAAGGTGAAGCTGGAACTCAAGGCCCTGGCGCTTGGCGACATCGCCAATCGCCTGAACCGGCAGGACACCGGCGTGCCCATCGGCATCACCGGCTTCCTCGGGGCTCCGCGCAACGGACGAGGTGTGCTGCTTCACATCACCGAACTCAACGACATCGTTTAAACATCCATTCGGATACTGAGAGGTCATCATGGCTGCTCCCCGCTCCAAGAACGGCAAGTTCTCCAAAGACCGCAAGGGCAAGCGCAACACGCAATCCCTGCTGTTCCGCCGCAAGCGCTTCTGCCGCTTCACCGTCGCTGGCGTCGAACAGATCGACTACAAGGACGTCGACACCCTGCGCGACTTCATCGCTGAAAACGGCAAGATCATCCCCGCTCGCCTGACCGGCACCCGCGCGATCTACCAGCGTCAGCTGACCACCGCCATCAAGCGCGCTCGCTTCCTGGCCCTGCTGCCCTACAGCGATCAGCACCGCGTCTAAGGAGTCCTCGTCATGCAAATCATCCTCCTCGAAAAAGTCGCCAACCTGGGCAACCTGGGTGATGTGGTCAAGGTCAAGGACGGCTACGCCCGTAACTTCCTGATCCCGACCAAGCAGGCCCGTCGCGCCACCGAAAAGGCTGTGGCCGAGTTCGAAGCCCGCCGCGCCGAGCTGGAAAAGGCTCAGGCCGAGAAGCTGGCCGCCGCTCAGGCCGTCGGCGAAAAGCTGACCGGCAAGACCGTCACCCTCAGCCAGAAGGCTGGCGTGGACGGCCGTCTGTTCGGCTCGGTCACCAACCACGACATCGCCGACGGCCTGAAGGCCGCTGGTTTCGACGTGGCCAAGCAGCAGATCCGTCTGCCGAACGGCCCGCTGAAGACCGTGGGCGAGCACCCGGTTTCCGTCGCCCTGCACACCGATGTGGTGGTCGACGTGACCGTGGCTGTGGTCGGCGAAACCGTCTGATCGCGTCACGCACACACTGAGCCGGGCTCGTTCCGGCTCGACCCTGCAGGGCCGGCTTTTGCCGGCCTTGTTCATTTTGGGCGTCGACTTGTCCACCGCATTGCACAGGTCGCCCCCAGGCTGTCCCACGCCCGTTCACAGGCTTGCCCACAGCCTTGTCCACAGGCGCCCCGAAACGGCGATGCCGCACGGGCCCTGCCCCACTTATCATTGCGTCATGGCCGCTGTGTTCCCCTCCTCCAACGCCTCGAACGACACCCGCATCCCGAGCGACGAGATCGCCAAGCTGCGTGTGCCGCCCCACTCCATCGAGGCCGAACAGAGCGTCCTGGGCGGCCTGCTGCTCGACAACAGCGCCTGGGACCGCGCCTCCGACCTGCTGAGCGAAAGCGATTTTTACCGCCATGAGCACCAGCTGATCTTCACCGCCATCCAGCAGCTGGTGAACGCATCGAAGCCGGCAGACGTGATCACGGTCTACGAGCAACTGCAGATGGCTGGCAAAGGCGCCGAGGTGGGCGGCCTGGCCTACCTGAACGCCCTCGCCCAGTCCGTGCCCAGCGCGGCCAACATGCGCCGCTACGCCGAAATCGTTCGCGAGCGCGCGGTGCTGCGCAAGCTTGTCACCGTCAGCGACGAGATTGCGACCAACGCCTTCAATCCTGCCGGCCGCAACGTCTCGGACATCCTGGACGAAGCCGAGGCCAAGATCATGAAGATCGGGGAAGAAGGCAACAAGAGCAAACAGGGCTTCCACTCGATGGATGGTCTGGTGGTCGACCTGCTGGACCGCGTGACCGAACTGGCCGACAACGGCTCCGAGGACGTGACCGGCGTGCGCACTGGCTTCATCGAGATGGACAAGATGACGGCCGGTCTGCAGAAGGGTGACCTCATCATCCTGGCGGCCCGCCCGTCCATGGGCAAGACGGCGTTCGCGCTGAACATCGGCGAGAACGTGGCGGTCAACGAAGGCCTGCCAGTGGCCGTGTTCTCGATGGAAATGGGCGCCTCGCAGCTCGCCCTGCGTATGGTGGGCTCGATCGGGCGCATCAACCAGCAGAACCTGCGTACCGGCCGCCTGACCGACGACGAATGGAGCCGCCTGAGCGAAACCGTCGAGAAGCTGCGTACGGCCAACGTCTTCATCGACGAGACACCGGGCCTCTCGCCCAATGAACTGCGGGCACGCGCCCGCCGGCTGGCGCGTCAGTTCGGCGGCACGCTGGGCCTCATCATCATCGACTACCTGCAGCTGATGAGCGGCTCGGGCGGCAACGAGGAAAACCGCGCCACCGTGATCGGCGAAATTTCCCGGGGCCTGAAAGCACTGGCCAAGGAACTGCAGTGCCCGGTGATCGCGTTGTCGCAGTTAAACCGCTCGGTCGAAACCCGACCCGACAAGCGCCCCATGATGTCCGACCTGCGGGAATCCGGCGCCATCGAGCAGGACGCCGACGTGATCATGTTCATCTACCGCGATGAGTACTACAACCGCGAATCGAAGCTGCAGGGCATGGCCGAGATCATCATCGGCAAGCAGCGTAATGGCCCGGTGGGTGCGGTGCACCTGGCCTTCCTGAAGGCAAACACGCGCTTCGAGAACCTGGCCCCAGGGACCTACATCGGCGGCGACGAATACTGACCCAGGTGTCGCCCTCAAGGGCGTTGCCGGGGGCGCTTACGTTCCTGCGAACAAAAAAAGGGCCGCAACGCGCCAGGCGTGCGGCCCTTGTTCCAAGTGCGCGCACGCACCGGGATGCGGATCAGTCGTCGCTGCCGCCGAGGATACCCAGCAACTGCAGCAGTGCGGTGAACACGTTGTAGATGTCCAGGTAGATGGCCAGGGTGGCCGTGATGTAGTTCGTCTCGCCGCCGTCCATCACGCGCTTCAGGTCGTACAGGATGTAGGCCGAGAAGATGCCGACCATCAGCGCCGACACGGCGAGCATCAGCGCCGGCATCTGCAGCCAGATGTTGGCCACAGCGGCCACCAGCACGACCAACACACCCACGAACAGCCACTTGCCCATGCCGGACAGGTCGCGCTTGATGGTCGATGCCAGCGTGGCCATGGCGCCGAACACCACCGCGGTGCCGCCGAAGGCAAAGCCGATCAATTGGGCGCCATTGGAGAGGCCCAGCACCGCCCCGATGAGCCGTGAGAGCATCAGGCCCATGAAGAAAGTGAAGCCCAGCAGCAGCAGCACCCCGACGCCCGAGTGCTTGAACTTCTCGATCGCGAAGAAGAAGCCGAACGCGACGGCCATGAAAATGCCAAAGCCGATCAGCGGGCTGCCGCTGAAGAAGCTGAAACCCATCGAGACGCCCAACCAGGCACCGATGACGGTCGGCACCATCGACAGGGCCAGCAAGGCATAGGTGTTGCGCAACACGCGACGCTGTGCACCGACGGCCTGGCCGCCATACACGACGTCAAGGGGTTTGAGCGAGCGATCCATGTTCATCCTCCAGCAAGACAGCTACAGACCGCGCGGCGCGCGATTCTGACATGAGCGCATTGTACGGGTGGGTTCGCAGGCCCTGCCCGCAACGTCACTTTGTGAGGATGAGCTTGCCGAGCTTGGTCAGGCGAAGCTGGTAGAGCGCACCTTCGTGCTGGATGTGCAGCACTCGACCACCGCGAAACAGCTGCTCGCTGTCCACGGTCTGCAGTGCCGCCTCGGCAACGCCATCCGGGTTGGCCGATTGGACGGGAGCACCGGGCACCGGTCGGCCAGCCGCCGACTCGGAGTCGCATGGAAGTTCTTGCATGCCATCATTCTAAATGCGAATAATTCGCACTACAAGAGACAAAGCGATCAATGGCGACGTCGGAGCGACTCGTACAGACAGATTGCCGCAGCCGAGGCCACATTGAGCGACTCCTCGCCCCCGGGCTGCGGGATGGACACCGTCATGGCGCACCGCGTCATCAGCGCCGGAGCCACGCCCTGCCCCTCATGCCCCAGAACCCAGGCACAAGGATCCGGCAGCGGCGCCGCCGGCAGCAGGTGCTCGGCATGAGAGCTGGTGGCCACCAGGGGCACGGCCAGGGCGTCCAGCTCGGCCACCTCCACCTGCTCCACCAGATGGAGGCCGAAATGGGCCCCCATGGCGGCGCGCAGCACCTTGGGCGACCACAGTGCTGCGGTGCCCTTGATGGCGGCCACCTGTTGCACACCCAGCGCCGAGGCACTCCGCAGGATGGAGCCGACATTGCCAGCGTCCTGCAGTCGGTCGAGCACCACGGTCGCCAGACCGGGGCGCAACGCCTCGCTGGCATCCGCTCGCGACAGCAGGAAGCCAATGCGCGCAGGCGACTCCAAGCCCGTGAAATGCCGCCACAGCGCTTCGGGCACCACCACCACACGGGCCGCATGGCGGGCCAACTGGCTCAGGGCGGCCGCCTGCGCATCCTGGCCACTCGCGCAGCCGTGTTCGCCCAGCCACGCCGTGTCGGCCACCACGGCGGTGTCTGCCGGCACACCGCGCTGAACGGCGGCAGCACACAGGTGGTCGCCCTCCAGCCAGACCTCACCGAGCTTGCGGTAGGCGGTCGGGTCCTGCCCGAGCTTGCGCAAGCGCTGCACGAGGGCGTTGTCGCGCGAAGTGACGAACTGCGGCGGGCGCGGGGTGGCGCGGTCAGTGTGGCTCATGGCAGACAAATCAAACAATCACGCCAACGACAGACCGTCGGCCGCGGCGGCAGTGGACAGCACGTCCGGCGAAGTGGCGAGCTCGACCGGTACCGCGACGCGGCCCTCGGCGAGTGCGAGGCGCACCGGGGCGAAGCTGCGCCGATGGGCCGGCGTCACGCCGTGCTCACCCAAGGCCGCCAGGTGTTCTGGCGTTGGATACCCCTTGTGCGACTCGAAACCATGGTGAGGATAGCGAGCATGCAGTGCATCGCACAGGCGGTCGCGATGGACCTTGGCCAGGATGGATGCCGCCGAGATGGCCTGCACCTTCGCATCGCCCTTGACGATGGCCTGGGCGGCCACACCGAGGTGCGGTGGCACCCGGTTGCCATCCACCTGCACCAGGGCCGGCTTGAGGCGCAGGCCGTCCACCGCCCGCTTCATCGCAAGCATGGTCGCGTGCAGGATGTTCAGCCGGTCGATCTCCTCGACGCTCGCTTCGGCGATGCAGCAGCACAGCGCCTTCGCCCGGATCTCGTCGAACAGACGCTCGCGGGCACGGGCCGTCAGCCTCTTCGAATCGTTCAGCCCAGCAATAGGCTGAAGGTCATCGAGGATCACCGCGGCGGCCACCACCGGCCCGGCGAGCGGCCCGCGCCCCGCCTCGTCGACCCCGGCCAGCAGACCGATCACGGGCGGCGTCCACAGCAGATCCAACTGCTCGGGAGGCGCCTGGGGGTCAGCGCGCGCCGATGACCTGGGCGATCGCATCGGTGGCAGCCCGGGCCGTGTCGCGGCGCAGGCTGTGGTGAAGTTCGATGAAACGCTGCTGAACGGCTTCGCCCCGGGCCGGGTTGTCCAGCCAGTCCAGCACATCGCGCGCGAGCTGCGCGGGCTCGGCGGCATCCTGAAGCCGTTCCGGCACCACGAAATCGCGCGCCAGGATGTTGGGCAGCCCCACCCACGGCAGGTAGCCCATGTGCCGCATGATGTGCCAGCTCAGGGTGCTGATGCGGTAGCCGATTACCATCGGACGCTTGAACAGGGCCGCTTCGAGCGTGGCTGTGCCGGATGCGATCAGCGTCACATCGCAGGCGGCCAACGCATCGTGCGACTGGCCGTCGAGCAGCGTCAGGGGTGCGTCCGGGCAATGAACCTGCACCAGCGGCTCGATCATCCCGCGCAGCCCGGGCGCCATGGGGAGCACGAAGCGCAGGTCGGGCCGCTGCCGGGCCAGCAGGGCCACAGCGTCCAGGAACGCGGGTGCGATGTAGCGGATCTCGCCACGCCGGCTGCCGGGCAGCACGGCCACCAGTGGCGTGCCCTCAGCCACAGCGAGGCGAGCCCGCGCCGCTTCGCGCGGCGGCGTCATTGGGATCGTGTCGGCAAGCGGGTGTCCCACGAAGGTCGCGCCAATGCCCTTGGCATGGTAAAGCTCTGGCTCGAACGGGAACAGGCACAGCATGTGGTCCACCGAGCGGTGGATTTTGTTGATGCGCCCGCCACGCCAGGCCCAGATCGACGGGCTCACGAAGTGCACCGTCCGGACCCCCGCGGCCTTCAGGCGGGCTTCCAGGCCCAGGTTGAAGTCCGGCGCGTCCACACCCACGAACACGTCCGGGCGGTCGGCCAGCAGCCGGTCGCCCAGGCGCTCGCGGATGGTCCAGATCTCCCGGAAGCGGCGCACCAGTTCGAGGTTGAAACCATGCACGGCCAGCTTGTCACTTGGCCACCAGGCCTCGAACCCTTCGGCCGCCATGCGGGGGCCGCCAATGCCTGCGGCCTGCAAATCGGGCCAGCGTCCTTTCAGGCCGCCCAGCATCAGCGCAGCCAGCAGGTCGCCGGACGCCTCGCCGGCCACCATCGCGATGCGGGTCATGCGCCCGCTCCTGCCTGCGCCATCATCAACGCACGATGCCCCGGCTGGCCAGCGCCAGGAAGGACAGCATGTTGTCGATGTCCGCGTCGGCATCGGGCTGCTGCCCACGCAGCGCGGCGATCTCGGCCTTGGCGGCCTCGAGCGTCAGGCCACGACGGAACAGCACCTTGTGCACCTGCTTGAGCATGCTGAGCCGATCGGGCGAGTAGCCCTTGCGACGCGGCCCTTCCTGATGCACGTTCTGCACTTCGGCCGGGTTGCCGGCGGCCACCGTGAACGGCGGCAGGTCCTGCGACAGACGGGTCTGGAAGCCCAACATGGCGAAGTCACCGATGCGCACGAACTGGTGGATGCCGCTCATGCCGCCGATCAGCGTGTGGTTGCCCACCAGCACATGGCCTGCGAACTGCACCGCATTGGCGATCACATTGTGGTCACCAATGACACAGTCGTGCGCCACGTGCACATAGGCCATGATCCAGTTGTCGTGGCCGATCTCGGTCAGCCCCTTGTCCTGCACCGTGCCCGTGTTGAACGTGGTGAATTCGCGGATGGTGTTGCGGTCCCCGATGACGAGCCGGGTGGGCTCGCCCTTGTACTTCTTGTCCTGCGGGTCGGCACCCAGCGAGGCAAACTGGTAGATGCGGTTGTCGCAGCCGATCGTGGTGTGCCCTTCGATCACGCAGTGCGGCCCGACGGTGGTGCCCTCGCCGATCCGCACGTTGGGGCCGATCAGCGTGTGCGCCCCCACGGTGACCGAATCGGCCAGCTCGGCCTTCGGGTCGACGATGGCGGTCGGATGGATGCTCGCCATGGCGCTCAGGACACCTTGCGCACAGTGCACATCAGGTCGGCTTCGACCGCCAGCTCTTCGCCCACCAGCGCACGCGCCTTGAACTTGTAGATGCCGCCCTTGTTGCGGTCCATGGCCACGTCGAGGAACAGCTGGTCACCCGGCTCGACCGGGCGCTTGAAACGCGCGCCGTCGATGCCGACGAAGTAGTACACCGAGTTGTCGTCCACCCCACTGCCCTGCGTCTCGAACGCCAGCAGCGCGGCCGCCTGGGCCAGGGCTTCGAGCATCATCACGCCGGGCATCACCGGACGGTTCGGGAAGTGACCCTGGAAAAACGGCTCGTTGATCGTGACGTTCTTCAGCGCGCGGATGCGCACGTTCTTCTCGACTTCGAGCACACGGTCCACCATCAGGAAGGGGTAACGATGGGGGAGCTTTTGAAGGATCTTGTGGATGTCCATCAGCTTTTCACTTGCTTTTCTAGGGTACGGATGCGGTCGCGGAGCGCGTGGAGTTGACGCAGGGTCGCCGCGTTCTTCTCCCAGTTCGCGTTCTCGTCAAACGGGAAGGCGCCGCTGTAGAGGCCCGGTTTGAGCACCGAGCGGGAAATGAGGGTGCCCGACGACACGTGAACGTGGTCGGCGAGCGTGAGGTGTCCGAGGATCATGCCCGCGCCGCCCACCGTGCAGTGCTTGCCGATGCGGGCACTGCCGGCCACGCCGACGCAGCCGGCCATCGCAGAGTGGTCGCCGATGTGGACGTTGTGGGCGATCTGCACGAGGTTGTCGAGCTTGACGCCGTTGCCGATGACCGTGTCTTCCAGCGCACCGCGGTCGATGCAGGTGTTGGCTCCCAACTCCACGTCGTCACCGATGCGGACGGCGCCCAACTGCTCGATCTTCTCCCACGTGCCCTGGTGGGGCGCGAAGCCGAAGCCATCGGCACCGATGACCACGCCACTGTGAAAGAGACAGCGTGCACCCACCACGCAGTCGAACCCGATGGTGACGCGGGGCGCCAGGCGCGTGTCGGCACCGATGCGCGCGCGTGCACCCACCGTGCAATGCGGTCCGATGACGACGCCGTCCTCCAGAATGGCACCCGCCTCGACCACAGCCAGGGGTCCGATGTGCACGTTCTGGCCGATGACCGCCGTGCCATCGACCACGGCGCTCGGGTGAATGCCGGCCGCGGGGCGGGGGCGAACGCGCTCGGCCCACCATTGGGTCAGACGCGCAAAGTAGAGGTAAGGATCGGCCGTGACGATGGCCGCACCGCGAGCGACTGCCTCTTCCTGCACCGCCGGGCTGACGATCACGCAACCCGCCTGGGTGGTGGTCAACTGTGCTCGGTACTTGGGGTTGGAGAGGAACGCAATGCTGCCTGCGTCGCCCGATTCCAAAGGCGCGATGCGGTGAACCAGCTGCTCGGCAGAGCCGTGGAGCTCACCGCCCAGGGCGGCCACCAGCTCACCGAGGCGAACAGCCATCCCGGTGGGCTGGCTGTCGGCTACAGGTGCACGGTCATCGGAAGCCGGCCCGTTCACTTGCTCGATCCGCCGTTCAAGGCCCGGATGACCTTGTCGGTGATGTCCACGCGGGGGCTGGCAAACACGGCTTCCTGAACGATGAGGTCGTACTTTTCCTGATCGAAGATCTGACGCACCACACGGTTGGCGCGGTCCAGCACCGACGACAGCTCTTCGTTCTTGCGCTGGTTCAGGTCTTCCTGGAACTCCCGGCGCTTGCGCTGGAGCTCACGGTCCTGCTCGATCAGTTCCCGCTGACGGCGCGCACGCTCGTTCTCGGCCAGCGTCGGGGCGTCCTTCTCGAAACGGTCCGAGGCAGCCTTGAGCCGATTCTCGTTGTCGAGCAGATCCTTCTCGCGGCGCCCGAACTCCGACTCCAGCTTGACCTGGGCCGACTTGGCCGGTGCCGCATCACGCAGCACGCGGTCGAGATTCACGAAACCGATCTTGAGTTCCTGCGCCTGCACAGCCAGGGCACCCATCAGGAGGCCTGCGGCCACCAGGGTCTTGAGGTACGAGGTCATGGTCAGAATGCGGTGCCGATCTGGAACTGGAGACGCTGGATTTTATCTTGATCGAAATAGCGCAAGGGCTTCGCGTAGCTCAACTTCAGCGGTCCCACCGGAGAGACCCAGCTGATGCCCACGCCCACCGAGGCGCGGAGGTCCTGCGCGCGGATGGACTGCTCTTCGCCCCAGACGTTGCCGGCATCCGCGTAACCGAACAGCCGCAGGGTCCGGTCATTGCCGGCGCCCGGGAAGGGGACATAGAACTCGGCGTTCAGGTTCAGGCGCTTGTTGCCGCCCAGGTAGGAGCCTTCGATGTCGACCGGACCCAGCGAGCTCACTTCGAAGCCCCGCACGGTGCCCAGGCCGCCGCCGTAGTAGTTCTTGAACACGGGATAAGGCTTGCCACCCAGTCCCTTGCCGTACGAGATTTCACCGTTCAGGCCCAGCGTGTAGGCCTTGCTGAACGGGATGTACTGCTGCGCCTGGTAGTTGCCGCGCACGTACTGCGTCGAGCCGGCCAGACTGACGTCCACGTTCAGGCGCTGGTAGCGGCCTTGCGTCGGAGCGATCACGCTGTCGCGGGAATCGCGGGCCCAGCCCACGCTCAGCGGATAAGACGTGGCCGGCGAGCCGAACTGTTCGCGAGCCAGAGTGAAGCGGACCGGCAGACCCGTGCTGCCTTCGATCTTGTTCTGCTCGATGCCGGCCCCGAAGAACACACGGTCGAACTCGGTGAAGGGCACGCCAAACCGGATCGTGCCCGACTGCGTGACGATCTTGTAGTCGCCCGAGGTGGTGTTGTACGGGCGGGAGGTGCGGTGCGCGACCTCGTAGGTGCGCGAGATGCCGTTGTCGGTGAAGTACGGGTCCGTGGCGCTGACCACGATCGTCCGGTTGTACCGGCTGGTGTTGACGTCCAGGCCCAGGTAGTTGCCGGAGCCGAATACGTTGTCCTGGCGGATCGAGGCCGTCACCGTGAACTTCTCGGCGCTCGAGAAGCCCGCACCCAGCATCAGGTTGCCGGTCGGCTTTTCTTCCACGGTGATCGTGAGGTCCACCTGGTCGGCAGTGCCTGGCACCTCGACGGTGTCGATACTGACCTGCTTGAAGTAACCCAGGCGGTCCACGCGGTCGCGAGACAACTTGATCTTCTGGCCGTCATACCAGGCCGACTCGAACTGCCGGAACTCGCGGCGGATGACTTCGTCACGCGTGCGGGAGTTGCCGGCCACGTTGACGCGGCGCACGTACACGCGCCGCTGTGGCTGCGCCACCATCACGACCTCGACCTGCCCCTTCTCGCGGTCGAGCTGAGGGCGGAAATCGACCTTGGCAAACGCATACCCGAAGGCGGCGAACCGGTCGGTGAAAGCGCGCGTGGTCGACGCCACGTCTTCGGCGCGATAGGGCTCGCCCGGCTTGACGGTCACCAAGTTGCGGAACGCTTCGTCCTGCCCCAGGAAATCGCCTTCGAGGCGCACGCCCGTGACGACGTAGCGCGGACCTTCGGTCACGTTGATCGCGATCGAGATGTCCTGCTTGTCCGGCGAGATCGCCACCTGGGTGGAGTCGATGCGGAACTCAAGGTAGCCGCGGTTCAGGTAGTACGAGCGGATCGTTTCCAGGTCGGCATTCAGCTTGGCGCGCGCGTACTGGTCGGACTTGGTGTACCAGCTGAGCCAGCCGCCGGTTGTCAGGTCCATCTGGCCCAGCAGCGTGCTTTCCGAGAAGGCCTTGTTGCCGGTGATGCGGATGGACTTGATCTTGGTGACCTCGCCTTCCGTGACGGTGAAGGTCACGTTGACGCGGTTGCGCTCGGCCGGCGTGATCGTCGTGACGACCTCGACGCCGTATAGGCTGCGCGACAGGTACTGGCGCTTGAGCTCCTGCTCGGCGCGGTCGGCCAGCGCGCGGTCGAACGGCTGGCCCTCGCCGATGCCGATGTCCTTGAGCGCCTTCACAAGGTTGTTCTTGTCGAACTCCTTGGTCCCGACGAACTCGACGCGCGAGATCACCGGACGCTCCTCCACCACCACCACAGCGACGTTGCCGTCGATCTGGATGCGAACGTCCTTGAACAAACCGGTGGCGAACAGGGCACGCAGGCCTGTCGCGCCCTTGTCGTCGGTGTAGGTGTCACCCACACGGAACGGCAGTGCGGCAAACACGGTGCCGGCATCGGCGCGCTGGAGGCCCTCGACGCGGATGTCCTTGAGCACGAAGGGCTCGACGGCCCATGCAGACTGGAACAGCGAGGAAGCCAACAAGGCAGCCAGCAGGGTCGGCTTCAGCCGAGCGGACGTCATGGAGGGGATGTGCATGCAGTGAAACTCAGTGCGCGCCGATCAGGCGGGCCAGGTCGTTGTAAAGCGCCAGCGACATCATCGCCAGCATGATGGCCACGCCACCACGTTGGAGGCGCTCCAGCCACAGGTCCGAGACCGGACGCCCCGTGACGCCTTCAAAAAGATAATACATGAGGTGCCCGCCATCGAGGACGGGCAGCGGCAGCAGGTTCAGCACGCCCAGGCTCACGCTCACCAGCGCGAGGAACCCGAGGTAATGCACCCAGCCGAGCGAGGCCGATTTGCCTGCGTAGTCGGCGATGGTCAGAGGGCCGCTGAGGTTCTTGATCGACGCCTCGCCGATCAGCATCTTGCCCAGCATGTTGAGGCTGAGGACGGCCGTGTCCCAGGTTTTCTCGAGCGCCATGCCCAGGCCTTCGACCAAACCGTAACGCACCTCGACAATGGACGGCATGGCGCCGAGGGCAGCCTCGATGCGCGCCACTTTCTGCCCCTGCACGTCCTTGATGACGGGCTGAACGACCACGTTGACCGTGCGCCCTGCCCGCTCCACGTCGAGCGCCAGCGGCTGTGCCTGCCCGCCCTTGAGGCTGCTGCGGATCAGGCGACGCAGCTCGGCCGCATCACGCGGCACCTGCCCATTGATACGCAGGACGCGGTCGCCCTTCATCAGGCCCGCGCGCGCGGCCGGCCCTGCCGCCACCACATCGTCGACCAGGGGCTCTGCATAAGGGCCCGTCAGGCCGACGCGATCAAGCAGTTTCCCGTCCACTTCGGAGGCCGGAATGCGCGACAGGGGCAGTGCCAGCTGGCGCACACCGCGGCCGGGATCGTCCTCACGCAAGCGCGCGTGAACCTGCAGCTGCAGATCCTCGCCACGGAGGGCCGCCCGGGTGAAGCGCCACTGCAGGTCGGTCAGGGAGCGCACGGCCTGCCACTCACCGTCCTCCGGCGCAGCGCCGGCGATGCGCGCCGCCAGCACTTCATCGCCGGACTGCAGTCCCGCGTGCTCCGCCAGGCTGCCCGGCTGGGGAGCAGACAGCCACGGGCGGAGTTCCTGCACGCCCGACCAGTTCACCGCCGCGTACAACGCGATCGCAAGCAGGAGGTTGGCCGCCGGCCCCGCCGCGACGATGAACACCCGCTGCCGAAGCGGCTTTCGGTTGAAGGCGCGGTCTCGCTCCTGCGCCGGCACCGGGCTCTCCCGCTCGTCCAGCATCCGCACGTAGCCACCGAACGGCAGCGCCGACACGACAAACTCGGTCTCCCCCCGCTGCCGGCGCCACAGCACGCGCCCGAAGCCCACTGAAAAGCGCAAGACCTTGACGTCGCAGGCGACCGCCGCGCGGTAGTGACCATACTCATGGATCACCACGAGCACGCCGATGGTCAGCAGGAAGGACAGCACAGTCATCAGCATCGCGACACCTCTTCGATCATCAGACGGCGGACACCGTGGATTTCACCGGGCAAGGGCCACGACCTGCTCGCCCGCATGACGCCGCACCCGTGCATCCAGAGCCAGCAATCCGTCGACCGATTCGCTCATGCCATCCTCGATGAGGCCGGCGGCAAGCGACTCCGTGTTCACTTGGTGGATCTGGTCGAACCGGATCCGCCGCGCCAGGAACGCCTCCACCGCCACTTCGTTGGCCGCGTTGAGCACGCACGTGCTGCCAGCAGGACCACGCAGCGTTTCCCAGGCCAGTTGCAGACCAGGGTAACGCGCGGCGTCGGCTTCCTCGAAAGTGAGGGCCTTGAGGGCGAGAAAATCCAACATCTCGGCGCCCGACTCGATGCGCTCGGGCCACGAGAGCCCATAGGCAATCGGCACACGCATGTCCGGCGTACCGAGCTGGGCCAGCACCGAGCGGTCGCGGCACACAACCATCGAGTGAATGATGCTCTGCGGATGCAGCACCACGCGGATCTGCTCGGGCGCGAGGCCGAAAAGCCAACGCGCTTCGATCACTTCCAGCGCCTTGTTCATCATGGTCGCCGAATCCACCGAAATCTTTCGGCCCATGACCCAATTGGGGTGGGCGCAGGCCTGTTCGGGCGTGATGCCGGCAAACGTCGAAGGATCACGTTGGCGGAAAGGCCCACCCGAGGCGGTCAGCACGATGTGGTCGATGCGGGACGGCCAGTTGGACGGGTCTTCCGGCAGGCATTGGAAGATGGCTGAATGCTCACTGTCGATGGGCAGCAGCGTGGCGCCCCCTTCGTGCACGGCCGACATGAAAAGGCCGCCGCCCACCACCAGGGCTTCCTTGTTCGCGAGCAGCAGGCGCTTGCCTGCCTTGGCCGCCGCCAGACAGGGCGCGAGCCCGGCTGCGCCGACGATGGCACCCATCACGATGTCGACCGCCGGATGGGCCGCCACGTCGGACAGTGCTTGGGCACCGGAGAGCACCTCGGTTCGCCAGCCTTGCTCGCGCCCCAGCGTGCGCAAACGCGCCGCGGCCGCCTCGTCCGGCATCACGGCAAAGCGCGGCTGCCACCTGGCGCACAAGGCGGCAAGCTCCTCGACGCGCTGAGCACCGGTGAGCGCGAACACCTCGAACCGCCCCGGGTGGCGCGCAATCACATCCAGCGTGTTGGTGCCAATGGAGCCCGTGGCCCCGAGCACGGTGACGCGTTGAGGGGCAGCGTGACGACGATCAGGCATGACAAAGGGCCATCAAGGCAAGCGACAGAGGCAGGACGGGCAGCAAGGCGTCCACACGGTCGAGCACGCCGCCATGCCCTGGCAGCAGCTGGCTGCTGTCCTTGGCGCCGGCCTGCCGCTTGATCATCGACTCGAACAGATCGCCGACGACGCTCATGGCAGCCAGAAAGGCCAGCGCGAGCACCATGCCGAAAGGCCCCACACCGAGCAGGAGGCGGCTGTACAGGCTGGGTGAATCGACGCCCACCTGGCGGTCGATTGCGATCCACAGCACGGCCAGCAGCAGCACGGCCAGCATGCCTGACCACACCCCTTCCCAGCTCTTGCCCGGGCTGATGGCCGGGGCGAGCTTGCGGCGCCCGAAGGTCCGCCCGCCAAAGTAGGCACCAATGTCAGCCGCCCACACAAGACAGAACACGGAAAGCATGAAGTTGCCGCCCTGCGCCTTGATGTCGGCCAGGGCCAGCCAGGCCGCCACCAGAATCAACAGGCCCAGCAGGCGGCGCGGCCAATCCGGCCATTGCCCCCAGTAGAGCGGGCCGTAGCGCAGCGCGAGCGCGCCACCCACCACCCAGATGGGCAACGCGGCGAGCCACACCCAGGTCGGCGTGAAGAAACCGACCAGCGGGTGCGCGACGCCGTGGACGTGCGTCAGCGCGGCCGCCGGCAGGCTGTCAGCCGCTTGCCAGACAGGCAGACCGAACACCTGGGCCGCATACACACAGCCACCGGCCACTGCCGCAGCCATCAGCCAGGCGCGCGCGCCCGGAGCGCCGTTCAGGCGGGACCACTCCCAGCCGGCGGCCGAGATGAAGACCAGCGACAACAGCGAGAAAGGCCAGACCGCATCGACCACCAGCGTGGGCAGCAGGATGGCGACCAGGACGAGCGCCGTGATGACCCGTTGACGCAACATGATCAGCGCTCCTCGGAGTAAGAAGGCGGTTGCGGCTCGGCCGCCCCGCCCAGCGCGCCTTCACCCTGCCCGGATGCCCCGACGTCACCGAAACGCCGCTCACGCCGCGCGAAGGTGGCAATCGCCTTGTCGAGCTCGCCACCATCGAAGTCGGGCCAGAGGCAGTCGGTGAACACCAGTTCCGCATAGGCGCTCTGCCAGAGCAGGAAATTCGACAGCCTCACTTCGCCACCCGTGCGGATGAACAGGTCGGGATCCGGCGCGTACGACATCGCCATGTGGCGGGAGAGCACTGCCTCCGTCAATTCCTCAGGACGCACACCTTCGGCCATGGCGGCACGGCAGGCCTGGACCACATCCCAGCGCCCCCCGTAATTGAAGGCCACGGTCAGGACCAGTCGGCTGTTCTCGACCGTGTCGGCCTCGGCGCCGCGCAGCGCATCGCGGATCCGGGGCGAAACGCTCTCGAGGTCGCCCGCGATGCGGATGCGCACGCCGTCCGACTTCAGCTTCACCAGATGCTTGGACAGGGCGACGAGCAACAGGCTCATCAGACCCGACACCTCTTCTTCCGGCCTTTTCCAGTTCTCGGACGAGAACGCAAACACCGTGAGGTAGCCGATGCCGCGGTCCGCTGCGGCCTGAACCACCTTCACCAGCGCATCCACTCCCGCCTTGTGCCCGACGCCGCGCGGCATGAGGCGTTTGCGGGCCCAGCGGCCGTTACCGTCCATGACGATGGCGACGTGGCGGGGAACCAAGGCGGCGGTGGAAGATGAGGCCATGAAACGTGGATGGAGGGGAAGCGTGCGCCGCCACATGCGGCACGGTCAGAAACGCGACGAGGCGGACGGGCCGCCTCGCGATGCGCTGGATTATGACAAAGCCCGCGGCCTCAGACCGCCATGATCTCGGCTTCCTTGGCTTGGACCAGCTTGTCGACCTCGGCGATCACCTTGTCGGTCAGCTTCTGGATGTCGTCCTGCGAGCGGCGATCCTCGTCCTCGGTGATCGCCTTGTCCTTCAGCAGGCGCTTGGCCTGTTCATTGGCGTCGCGGCGCAGATTGCGAATGGCAACCTTTGCGTCTTCGCCGGCGCCCTTCACGACTTTGGTCAGCTCCTTGCGGCGCTCTTCGGTCAGCGGAGGCATCGGCACACGGATCAGGTCACCCTGCGCCGAAGGGTTCAAGCCCAGGTCGGATTCGCGGATGGCCTTCTCGATCTTCGCGCCCATGCCCTTTTCCCACGGTTGCACGCTGATGGTGCGCGCGTCAAGCAGCGCCACGTTGGCGACCTGGCTGATCGGCACGAGCGAGCCGTAATAGTCCACCTGAACCTGGTCGAGGATGCCGGGGTGGGCGCGGCCCGTGCGGATCTTGGCCAGTTCGTTCTTGAAGGCCTCGATGGAGCGGGCCATCTTCTGTTCGGCGTTTTTCTTGATGTCTGCAATGCTCATGGAGAGACTCCGTGCGGATGTGCGGCCGACGGCCTGAAGAGTGACAAACGCGTGAGGATGAAAATGGGACGACAGCGAACGATCAGACGTGGACCAGCGTGCCCTCGTCCTCGCCCAGCACCACGCGCTTGAGTGCGCCGGGTTTGAAGATCGAGAACACCTTGAGCGGCAGATTCTGGTCGCGGCACAGCGCAAACGCCGTCGCGTCCAGCACCTGCAGATTCTTGATCAGCGCCTCGTCGAACGTGATCGTGCTGTAGCGGGTGGCAGACGGATCCTTTTTCGGATCGGCCGTGTAGACGCCATCGACCTTCGTGGCCTTCAGCATCACCTCGGCACCGATCTCGGCGCCACGCAGGGCAGCGGCCGTGTCGGTCGTGAAGAAGGGGTTGCCGGTTCCTGCAGCGAACACCACAACCTTGCCCTCTTCGAGGTATTGCAGTGCCTTGGGACGCACATACGGCTCGACGACCTGGTCGATGCTGATGGCAGACATCACGCGGGCCGTCATGCCTTCCTGACGCATCGTGTCGGCGAGGGCCAGCGAGTTCATCACCGTGGCCAGCATGCCCATGTAGTCGGCGGTGGCGCGGTCCATGCCCACCGAACCGCCGGCCACGCCGCGGAAGATGTTGCCTCCGCCGATGACGACCGCCACCTGCGTACCCAGCGCAGTCACATCCTGGATTTCCTTGACCATGCGCACGATGGTCGCGCGGTTAATGCCATAGGCATCGTCGCCCATCAGGGCTTCACCGGAAAGTTTCAGGAGGATACGCTTGTAGGCGGCCATGCAGTCGTCCTTGTGTTCTGTGCCAGGGCGCACAACCTGCCTGTTGCACCAGCAACCCGCCCGGACGTGCCCGAAGGCTTGGAGAAGGGGTAAGCGGATCAGGTTCCCCTTGGAAACCTCTCCGGCACCCGAGATCTTGTTCTGTTGATCAGAGATAGCACAAGGGGGCCGAAGCCCCCTGTGTGTCGAGCCGGCTTACTGGCCCTTGGCTGCGGCCATCGTCGCAGCAACTTCGGCGGCAAAGTCGTCTTGCTTCTTCTCGATGCCTTCGCCCACGACGAACATCGTGAAGCCCTTGACGGTGGTGTTGGCACCCTTGAGGTAGGCTTCCACGGTCTGCTTGCCGTCGGCGGCCTTCACGAAGACCTGGTTGAACAGCGAGACTTCCTTCAGGTACTTCTGCACAGCGCCTTCGATCATCTTGGCAGCAATGTCGGCGGGCTTGCCGGACTCGGCAGCCTTGGCGGTGGCGACATTGCGCTCGGTCTCGATCAGGTTGGCGGGCACATCGGCAGCCGACAAGGACACCGGCTTCATGGCGGCGATGTGCATCGCGACGTCCTTGGCAGCCACGTCTTCGCCGTCGAACTCGACGACCACACCGATGCGGGCGCCGTGCAGGTAGGCGGCCAGCTTGCCACCGTCAGCGTAGCGCTTGAAGCGGCGGATCGACATGTTCTCGCCGATCTTGCCGATGAGGCCCTTGCGCACTTCTTCCACGGTCGGGCCGAAGCCGTCTTGCGACAGCGGCAGCTCGCCCAGGGCAGCCACGTCGGCCGGGTTGTGTTGCGCAATCAACTCTGCGACCGACTTGGCGAACGCCAGGAACGAGTCATTCTTCGACACGAAATCGGTTTCGCAGTTGATTTCGACCAGGGCGCCGGTGGTGCCGTTCACGGCGGCGGCGACAACGCCTTCGGCGGTCACGCGCGAAGCGGCCTTCGAAGCCTTGCTGCCAAGCTTGACGCGCAGGATTTCTTCTGCCTTGGCCATGTCGCCGTCGGCTTCGGTCAGCGCCTTCTTGCACTCCATCATCGGGGCATCGGTCTTGGCGCGCAGTTCGGCGACCATGCTGGCGGTGATTGCGGGCATATTGTTCTCCGTTGAGTTGGGGCGCGGCGTCACGGCCGCGTCACATCAGAATCTGTTGAAAAAAAGGGGCTGAACAACAGCCCCTTCTTGCCGAATCACGGGGACTCAGGCGGCTTCGTTGACTTCCACGAATTCGTCGTCGCCAGCGGCAGCGGCCACGACTTCGTTCACGGCGTTGGCCTTGCCTTCGAGGATGGCGTCGGCCACGGCGCGGGCGTACAGGGCCACAGCCTTGGACGAGTCGTCGTTACCCGGGATGACGTAGTCGATGCCTTCGGGCGAGTGGTTGGTGTCCACCACGCCGATGACGGGAATGCCCAGCTTCTTGGCTTCGGCGATGGCAATCTTGTGATAGCCAACGTCGATCACGAACAGGGCGTCCGGCAGCGCGGTCATGTCCTGGATGCCGCCGATGTCCTTTTCGAGCTTGGCCAGGTCGCGCTGGAACAGCAGGCCTTCCTTCTTCTTCAGGTTGTCCAGGCCGGCTTCGACCTGAACTTGCATGTCCTTCAGCTTCTTCAGCGAGCCCTTGACCGTCTTGAAGTTGGTCAGCATGCCGCCCAGCCAACGCTGGTTCACGAAGGGCACGCCAGCGCGGCTTGCTTCTTCGGCGACGGTGTCACGGGCCTGACGCTTGGTGCCGATCATCATCACGGATCGGAAGAGCACACGTCTGAACTCCAGTCACCGGATAAC
>NZ_CANBCC010000029.1 GCF_947366995.1 uncultured Aquabacterium sp.
TCGGCCACGCTGTTGAGGTGGCCCACAGCACCCCAGGCTCGCCCCAGCTTTTCCGTGGCCACGTCCAGCAGCAGCGACAGCGCGTCGTAGTCGGCCGGCACGTCGGGGCCGGTCACCTTGGCCAGGGCCTCTTCGGCCTGCGCGAGCAGCACGTCCATCGCGGGCGTGACGTGCTCGGGCTGGATCTGGTCGAAAAGCGGCAGGCCGGTGGTGTCAAGCAAGGGGTTGGTGCTCATGGTGTCCTTCGGGGGCCACGGGTAGGCAGCCCCCCGTTGTCGCTGAGTGGGTCGCAGGTCAGGCGCGCTGGGCGGCGGCCCGTTCGGCCGCTTCCATCGTGTTGACCAGCAACATGGTAATCGTCATCGGGCCAACCCCGCCGGGCACGGGGGTGATGTAGCCCGCCACCTCTTTCAGGCCGGCAAAGTCGACGTCACCGCACAGCTTGCCGGCGTCGTCGCGGTTCATGCCCACGTCGATCACCACCGCGCCGGGCTTGATCATGTCGGCGGTCAGCACGTTGCGCTTGCCCACGGCGGCCACGACGATGTCGGCCTGGCGCGTGTGGTGGGCCAGGGCGGCCGTGCCGCTGTGCGTGACGGTGACGGTGGCATTGGCCTGCAACAGCATCATGGCCATGGGCTTGCCAACGATGTTCGAGCGGCCGATCACCACGGCGTGCTTGCCGCGCAGGTCCTTCATGCCGATGGACTCGAGCATCTTCATGCAGCCATAGGGCGTGCAGGCCTTAAAGCCGACTTCACCCACCATCAGGGCGCCCGCGCTGGCGACGTGGAAGCCGTCGACGTCCTTCAGCGGCGAGATGGCCTCGATGACCTTGTGGTCGTCGATGTGCTTGGGCAGGGGCAGCTGCACCAGGATGCCGTGGATGCTGGGGTCGTTGTTGAGCGCCTCGACGCGGGCCAGCAGTTCGGCCTCGGTCATGCTGGCGTCGTACTTTTCCAGCACGGAGTGAAAGCCGACGTCCTCGCAGGCCTTGACCTTGTTGCGCACGTACACCTGGCTGGCCGGGTTGTCGCCCACCAGTACGACGGCCAGACCGGGCTTCAGGCCCTTGGCGGTCAGGGCGGCGGCGCGTTCGGCCACCTCGCTGCGCAGTTGCTTGGACAGGGCGTTGCCGTCGATCAGTTGGGCGGTCATGGGGAACTCCGGGGCAGAAAGATCAGAAATCGGAAAGGAAAAAGGCCGCGGGTGGCGGCCTTTCTGCAAGAGACACGGCAAGTGTGGGGCCGGCCTCCGGTTCGTGTGCTTACTTGGTGGCGGCCGGGGCGTTGGCGCCCAGCGCGATCTTCAGCAGGTCGGCCACCGTGTTGGCATTGAGCTTTTCCATCACGTTGGCACGGTGGGCTTCCACCGTCTTGATGGAGATGCCCAGGTCGTCGGCGATCTGCTTGTTCAGGCGGCCGGCCACGATGCGCTCGAGCACCTGGGCTTCGCGGGTGGTGAGGCGCGACAGCAGGGCTTCGCGGCTGGCAGCTTCCTGCGACTGAGAGAAGGCGGCCCGGGCCTGGTCCAGCATGCGCTCGACGAGGGCCACCAGGGCGTCTTCCTTGAAGGGCTTCTCGATGAAGTCCATCGCGCCCTTTTTCATGGTGTTCACGGCCATGGGCACGTCACCGTGGCCGGTGATGAACACGATGGGCAACGGGGACTTGCGCTCCAGCAGCTTGTCCTGGAGTTCCAGGCCGCTCATGCCATCCATGCGAATGTCGGCGATCAGACAGGCCACTTCGCGCGGGTCGAATCGCGCCAGGAACGATTCGGCGGAGTCGAAACACCGCACACGGTAGTCCTTGCCTTCGAGCAGCCACTGCAGCGAGTCGCGCACGGCCTCGTCGTCGTCAACCACATACACGGTGCCTTTTTTCGGGATCAAGCTCATGGGTTATCGGCAAGCAAGTCGTTGGAAGGGGGCGGCAGGGAGTCCTGGAAATCAGCAGTGCCACCCGCATCGACGGGCAGGGTGAAGGTGAAGCTGCACCCGATGACCGTCGAATCATTGTAGATGTTCTCGGCCTTGATCCGGCCCTGGTGCGACTCGATGATGGAGCGGCACAGGCTCAGGCCGATCCCGAGGCCCTCCGCCTTGGTGGAATGGAAGGCTTCGAACAGGCGCGCCAGCATCTCTTCCTTCATGCCGGGGCCGCTGTCGAGCACCGCGAACTCCACGACCTTGCCCTGGTCTTCCAGGACACGTTGCTGGACCCGGAGGTCGATGTGGCGGCGAGACTGGGGCATCTGCGCGCCGTCGATGGCCTCGGCGGCGTTCTTCAGGAGGTTCAGCAGCACCTGTTCGATCAGGATCGGGTCGGCCATCAGCGTGGGCAGCCGCGGGGCGATCTGGGCGTTGAGCGTCACCCGGCGGCGCTTCATCTCGAACATGGCCAGCTCCATCACCGCGTCGGTGATGTCGCGCACGCGGGCCGGCTGGCGTTGCGGCTCGCTGCGCTTCACGAACTGGCGGATGCGGTGGATGATCTGGCCGGCGCGCTGCGCCTGGCGGGAGGTCTTGTCGAGTGCGCTGATGAGCTGTTCGTTGTCGATGTTGCCCGAGCGGACCCGGCTCATCATGCCGCTGCAGTAGTTGGAGATGGCGGCCAGCGGCTGATTCAGCTCATGCGCAACGGTCGAGGCCATTTCGCCCATCGTGATCAGGCGGCTGGTGAACTGGGACTTTTCAGCCTGGCGCGCGGCCGCCTCGTCGGCCTGCTTGCGCGCGGTGATGTCGGTGGCGATCAGCATCTGCGCCAGATTGCCGTCCGTCCACTGCACGTAGCGGGCGCGCACGTCGAACCACTTCTGAACGGTGTCGAGGAAGACCTCCCGGGAATCGCTGCCCGCATCCGTCAGTTCCTGGGCGGGCAGCCCGCCGAAACTGTCGACGGCTTCGTCGGCCTCGCCCTGGTAGTCGGGCTGCAGTTCGCCGCCAGTGAGCTGCGCGTGGGCGTCGGGGTTGCCGCCGAACCACAGGCGGTAGGAGCGGTTGGCGAACAACAACTCGCCGCGCTGAACGGACATCACCGACACGGCGGCGTCCAGCCCTTCCAGCACCGTGGTAAAGCGCTCGTGCGCGGCGGTGAGCTGGTCGCGCACGCGCTTGGCCTCGGTGATGTTGGTGATGGACGTCATCCAGCCGGTCTGGTCGCCCTGGGCGTCGATCAGCGGCGAGACGTACATGCGGGCATCGAACTGGCTGCCGTCGCGCCGCTGCATCACCACCTCGATACCGCCCATGGGGCTGCGGCCGAGCAGTTCCTGCTGGAACATGCGGTTGAACTCGTCGATGCGGTCTTTTGGCCAGTAAGGGTAGGGCGGTACGCAGCCGAGGAGTTCCTCTTCCGAGAAACCCGTCATCGCGCAGAAAGCGGGGTTCACATAGCTGATGCGGCCTTCCAGGTCGATGGTGCGCATGCCGGTCAGCATGGAGTTTTCCATCGCGCGCCGGAAGTTGGTTTCCTGCACCAGCGTCTTCTGGATTTGGGCGCGGCGCCGCATGTGGCGCAGCGTGCCCATCAGCGTCCACACCGTCAGGGCTGACAGCGCCACCACCATCCAGAACAGGGTGTTGCCGATCAGGTTGGATGAGGTTCGGTAACCCGTGCCGCGCAGGATCAGGCCGTTGCCCACCGGGGTGACGATGACCTCGTGAACGAAGGTGGGTTTCGCGGAGCGCTCGGTGTGGCTGCCGACGGTGCTGGTCAGCGTCTCGCCGTCGACCCGGACCAGGGCCATGGCATGGCGACCCGCCACCTCGCGCGGAACGAGGTAGCGCATCATGGCTTCGAGCGCGTACTCGGTGACCACGGTGCCGACGAAGCCGCTGCGGTCGATCAGCGGGATGTGGACCTGGATGACCTTGGTGGCCAGCGCGTTGGTGTAGGGCTGCGAGTACACCGGCTGGCTGCGCTGACGGGCCAGCTGGAAGGCGCTGTGCGATTCCTTGGCGTCCTGCGGGTTGTAAGCCTCGAGCTGGCGGCTGAACTGGTCGAGGTCCATGCCCTGACCGGGCTCGAGCAGCATGCCCGTCGTCGACTGGCTGGCGCGGATCTGCTCATCGGCCTGCACCCACGAGACGCTGATCACCTCGGGCCGGGCACGCACGAAGTCGGCCGCCTGCTTCATGAACTGGTCGGGCGTGACGGTGCGCATCGACACGTCGCGCGCCAGCCGAAGTAGTTGCTCCTGGTTTTCGATCAGGCGCAGGCGGATCTGCTGTTGAACCACCTCGGTGTCGCGCTTGACGGCCTCCTGCTCGCGCTCGATCTCCTCGTTGCGCAGATACCAGAAGGCGGCAATGATGGCGGCCAGGAACAGCAGCACGGAAACCAGCGGGCCCAGCGTGGCGTAACGGTCCTGCTGGCTGGGGCTTTGTTTGCGCCACCAGCGCCAGAACAGGCGCGAGGGCTGCCCGGCTTTGGTTACGACCTGCACCGCCGGGTTGTGGCTCGAAGACGAAAAAGGCATGGCCGGATTATCGGTGCGGACTCCCACATCGGAATCAGGGGGAAAGCCGGCTATATTGCTCGGGTTTGGCGCCCCGCCACCCCTGGGGTACCAAACGACATCGTGACCCGATTCCTCGCGTTTATCCACGTGTTCGGAATCCGGCCAAGTGCCCATACTGGGGCGCAAGGCCACTTACACCAGGAGACTCACCCCATGTCTGCCCATGATCCTTTGCCGTCCGCATCGCTGGACCTGGATCCCCAAGAAACCCGCGAGTGGCTGGACGCGCTGTCCGGCGTCATCGAGACGGAGGGCCGCAACCGCGCCCATGATCTGCTCGAGACCGTGCTCGACCACGCCCGCCAGGCCGGCATCGACATGCCGTTCTCGGCCACCACGGCGTACGTCAACACCATTCCGGCCGAAGACGAAGCGCGCTGCCCCGGCAACATCGAGATCGAAGAGCGTCTGCGCGCCTACATGCGCTGGAACGCGATGGCGATGGTGGTGAAGGCCAACCGGCACAACCCGGAAGACGGCGGTGACCTGGGCGGTCACATCGGTTCGTTCGCCTCGCTGGCGCACATGTTCGGTGCTGGCTTCAACCACTTCTGGCACGCCGAGAGCGAAGGCCACGGCGGCGATTGCATCTATTTCCAGGGCCACGTGTCGCCTGGTGTGTATGCCCGCGCCTACCTGGAAGGCCGCCTGACCGAGGAGCAGTTGCTGCATTTCCGCCAGGAAGTCGACGGCAAGGGCCTGTCGAGCTATCCGCACCCGAAGCTGATGCCGAACTTCTGGCAGTTCCCGACGGTGTCGATGGGCCTGGGCCCGCTGATGGCGATCTACCAGGCGCGCTTCCTGAAGTACCTGCATGCCCGTGGCATTGCCGACACGTCGAACCGCAAGGTGTGGGTGTTCTGCGGTGACGGCGAAATGGACGAGCCGGAATCGCTGGGCGCGATCGGCCTGGCCGCCCGCGAGAAGCTCGACAACCTGATCTTCGTGGTGAACTGCAACCTGCAGCGTCTGGACGGCCCGGTGCGTGGCAACGGCAAGATCGTGCAGGAGCTGGAAGGCGAATTCCGCGGTTCGGGCTGGAACGTGATCAAGCTGCTTTGGGGCAGCGACTGGGATCCGCTGCTGGCCAAGGACAAGGATGGCCGCATGCGCAAGATCATGATGGACATCCTGGACGGCGATTACCAGGCCATGAAGGCCAACGACGGCGCGTTCGTCCGCAAGAACTTCTTCGAGCGCGACCCGCGCGTGGCCGAACTGGTCTCGAAGATGACGGACGAGCAGATCTGGGCGCTGCGCCGTGGCGGCCACGACCCGCAGAAGGTGTACGCCGCCTACGACCGGGCCGTGAACCACAAGGGCCAGCCGACCGTGCTGTTGATCAAGACGGTCAAGGGCTTCGGCATGGGCAAGGCCGGTGAAGGCAAGAACACCGTTCACCAGACCAAGAAGCTGACGGACGAAGACATCAAGTACTTCCGCGACCGCTTCAACATCCCCATCCCGGACAGCGAGCTGCCGAAGATCCCGTTCTACAAGCCTTCGGAAGACTCGCCGGAGATGAAGTACCTGCACGAGCGCCGCAAGGCCCTCGGCGGTTACCTGCCGAGCCGCCGTTCGCGTGCGGAAGAGCAGTTCACCGTGCCGCCGCTGGAGACGTTCAAGGCTGTGCTCGAGCCCACCGCGGAAGGCCGCGAGATCTCGACCACGCAGGCCTATGTGCGCTTCCTGACGCAGCTGCTGCGTGACAAGGAGCTGGGTCCGCGCGTCGTGCCCATCCTGGTCGACGAAGCCCGTACCTTCGGCATGGAAGGCCTGTTCCGCCAGGTCGGCATCTACAACCCTGCGGGCCAGCAGTACACCCCGGTCGACAAGGACCAGGTGATGTACTACCGCGAGGACAAGGCCGGCCAGATCCTGCAGGAAGGCATCAACGAAGCCGGCGGCATGTCGAGCTGGATTGCGGCCGCCACGAGCTACAGCACCTCGAACCGGATCATGATCCCGTTCTACGTGTACTACTCGATGTTCGGCTTCCAGCGCATCGGTGACCTGGCCTGGGCGGCCGGTGACATGCAGGCGCGCGGCTTCCTGCTGGGCGGCACGTCGGGTCGCACGACGCTGAACGGCGAAGGCCTGCAGCACGAAGACGGCCACAGCCACATCCTGGCCGGCACCATCCCCAACTGCGTGTCGTACGACCCGTCGTTTGCGCACGAGGTGGGCGTGATCCTGCACCATGGCCTCAAGCGCATGGTCGAGAACCAGGAGAACGTGTTTTTCTACCTGACGCTGCTCAACGAGAACTATGCGATGCCGGGCCTGAAGCAGGGTACGGAAGAGCAGATCCTCAAGGGCATGTACCTGCTGGACGAAGGCCAGGCCGGCAAGCCGGCGGTGAACCTGCTGGGTTCGGGCACGATCCTGCGCGAGTCGATCGCGGCCAAGGCGCTGCTGGAGTCTGACTGGGGCCTGACCGCCAACGTGTGGAGCTGCCCGAGCTTCAACGAACTGGCCCGCGACGGCCAGGACGTGGAGCGCTTCAACATGCTGCACCCGCTGGAGACGCCGAAGGTGTCGTTCGTGACGCAGCAGCTGCAGCCGTTCGACGGCCCGGTGGTGGCCTCGACGGACTACATGAAGAACTACGCCGAGCAGATCCGTCCCTTCATCCCGAAGGGCCGCAGCTACAAGGTGCTGGGCACGGACGGCTTCGGTCGCAGCGACTTCCGCAGCAAGCTGCGCGAGCACTTCGAGATCAATCGCCATTACATCGTGGTGGCCGCGCTGAAGGCGCTGGCCGAAGAAGGCAAGGTGCCCGCGGCCAAGGTGGCCGAGGCCATCCAGAAGTACGGAATCAAGGCCGACAAGGTCAACCCGCTGTACGCCTGAGCCCGTCACGGGCTGCCGATGCCGGCCGTGTGTGTGTGCTTGCCCTGTGGCAGGTTCGCGCCGGCCGGCCCACGATCCATTCAATTTCTTCGTCTGTGACGGAGCACAAACATGGCATTGATTGAAGTGAAGGTCCCTGACATCGGGGACTTCGACGAAGTGGCGATCATCGAGGTGCTGGTGAAGGCCGGCGACACCGTGAAGGCGGAACAGAGCCTGATCACGGTGGAAAGCGACAAGGCCTCGATGGAGATCCCGTCTTCCCACGCTGGCGTGGTGAAGGAACTCAAGGTGGCGCTGGGCGACAAGGTGAGCGAAGGCTCGGTGGTGTTGGTGTTGGAGTCTGCTGAAGCAGCGGCTGCAGCGCCCGCTCCTGCGCCTGCAGCGGCCCCTGCTGCAACTCCGGCCCCGGCCCCGGCCTCGGCTCCGGCAGTTCCTGCTGCCGCTCCCGCGCCCGCCGCAGTTGCATCGTCCGGCCCCATCGAGGTGGTGGTGCCCGACATCGGCGACTTCGACGAAGTCGCTGTGATCGAGCTGCTGGTCAAGGTGGGCGACACCGTGAAGGCCGAGCAGAGCCTGATCACCGTCGAGAGCGACAAGGCGTCGATGGAAATCCCGTCGTCGCATGCCGGGGTGGTCAAGAGCTTGCTGGTGAACCTGGGTGACAAGGTCAGCAAGGGCAAGCCGATCGTGGTGCTGGAAGGCGCCGGCGGTGGCGCCGCACCTGCTGCTGCACCGGCCGCACCCGTTGCACCAGCTGCCCCTTCGGCACCGGCGCCGAGCCCCGCTGCTGCGGCTCCCGCTGCTGCGCCGGCGGTGACCAGCGCCCCGGCCACGCTGCCCGCTCATCAGCCCGGCACCCCGAGTGCTGCGCTGCCCCATGCGTCGCCCAGTGTGCGCAAGTTCGCGCGTGAGTTGGGTGTGCCATTGGCAGAGGTCAAGGGCACGGGGCTGAAGGGCCGCATCACCCAGGACGATGTGCAAGGCTTCGTCAAGGGCGTGATGTCGGGCGACACGCAGACCGCCGCGCAGAAGGCCAAGGCGCCTGCGGCCGCATCCGCCGCTGCAGGTGGCACGTTCCCGGGGTTGCTGCCCTGGCCGCAGGTCGACTTCGCCAAGTTCGGCCCAGTCGAGCGCAAGGACCTGTCGCGCATCAAGAAGATCTCGGGCGCCAACCTGCATCGCAACTGGGTTGTGATCCCGCACGTCACCAACCACGACGACGCCGACATCACCGACCTGGAAGCCTTCCGTGTTCAGCTGAACAAGGAGAACGAGAAGTCGGGCGTGAAGGTCACGATGCTGGCCTTCATGATCAAGGCGGCCGTGGCGGCGCTCAAGAAGTTCCCCGAGTTCAATGCCTCGCTGGACGGCGATCAGCTGGTGCTCAAGAACTACTTCCACATCGGCTTTGCGGCAGACACGCCGAACGGCCTGATGGTGCCGGTGATCAAGGATGCCGACAAGAAGGGCATTCTGCAGATCAGCCAGGAGATGTCGGAGCTGGCCAAGAAGGCCCGCGACGGCAAGCTCAGCCCGGCCGAGATGCAGGGCGGATGCTTCTCGATTTCGTCGCTGGGCGGCATCGGTGGCAAGTACTTCACCCCCATCATCAATGCGCCGGAAGTGGCCATCATGGGCGTGTGCAAGAGCACCATCGAGCCGAAGTGGGACGGCAAGGCCTTCCAGCCGCGCCTGATGCTGCCGCTGTCGCTGTCGTGGGATCACCGCGTGATCGACGGCGCCGCCGCTGCCCGCTTCAATGTGTACTTCGCGTCGCTGCTGGCGGATTTCCGCCGCATCGCGCTCTGATGAGGAGCACGACATGGCAATGATCGACGTGCAAGTGCCGGACATCGGCGACTTCAAGGACGTGGCCATCATCGAGGTGCTGGTGAAGCCCGGCGACACGGTGAAGGCGGAACAGAGCCTGATCACGGTGGAAAGCGACAAGGCCTCGATGGAGATCCCGTCGTCGCATGCCGGGGTGGTCAAGGAGTTGAAGGTCGCGCTGGGTGACAAGATCAACCAGGGCACCGTGATCCTGACGCTGGAAGCGGCAGAGGCTGGGGCTTCGGCACAGGCAAACGCACCGGCCCCCGTAGCCGCGCCAACTCCTGCGCCAGCGCCGGCCGCTGCCCCTGCAGCGCCGCCCGCTCCGGCTCCCGCCGTGGTGACACCCGCACCGGCTGGCAGCTACACCGGCCCGGTGGATGTGGAGTGCGATGTGGTCGTGCTGGGCGGTGGCCCGGGCGGCTACTCGGCGGCGTTCCGCGCGGCCGACCTGGGGCTCAACACCGTCATCGTCGAGCGTTACGCGACGCTGGGCGGTGTGTGCCTGAACGTGGGCTGCATCCCCTCGAAGGCGCTGCTGCATGTGGCCGCCGTGATGGACGAGGTGAGCCACATGGCCGACCTGGGCGTGGACTTCGGCGCGCCCACCGTCAACATCGACAAGCTGCGCGGCCACAAGGAAAAGGTCATCGGCAAGCTGACCGGTGGCCTGGCGGCGATGGCCAAGATGCGCAAGGTCACGACCGTGCGCGGCTACGGTGTCTTCCTTGACCCGTATCACCTGAAGGTCGAAGAGACCGTGGGCGCGGGCCAGGAGAAGACGGGCGCGGCCAAGGTGGTGCGGTTCAAGCGCGCCATCATCGCGGCGGGCTCGCAGGCGGTGCGCCTGCCGTTCTTCCCGCAGGACGAGCGCATCGTGGACTCGACCGGCGCGCTGGCGCTCAAGGGCGTGCCCAAGAAGATGTTGATCGTGGGTGGCGGCATCATCGGCCTGGAAATGGGCACGGTGTATTCGACGCTGGGCGCCCGCCTGGACGTGGTCGAGATGATGGACGGCCTGATGCAGGGTGCCGACCGCGATCTGGTCAAGGTGTGGCAGAAGATGAACGCGCACCGCTTCGACAACATCATGTTGAAGACCAAGACAGTGGGCGCCGAGGCCACGCCGGAGGGCATCAAGGTGAAGTTCGAGGCGGCCGACGGCACGCTGAGCGAGCAGACCTACGACCTGGTATTGCAGGCGGTGGGCCGCACGCCCAACGGCAAGAAGATCGACGCCGACAAGGCCGGTGTGGCCGTGTCGGACCGCGGCTTCATTCCGGTGGATGTGCAGATGCGCACCAACGTGCCGCACATCTTCGCGATCGGTGACTTGGTCGGGCAGCCGATGCTGGCGCACAAGGCCGTGCACGAGGCCCACGTGGCGGCCGAAGTGGTGGCCGGGGAGTTGCTGGGCGACGACAAGCTGGCCAAGGCCCAGTTCGACGCCCGCGTGATCCCGAGCGTGGCCTACACCGACCCGGAAGTGGCCTGGGTCGGCCTGACCGAGGACCAGGCCAAGGCCCAGGGCATCAAGGTGAAGAAGGGTCTGTTCCCTTGGTCGGCTTCGGGCCGCGCCATCGCGAACGGCCGCGACGAAGGCTTCACCAAGCTGCTGTTCGATGACAGCCCCGAGGCGCACGGCCATGGCCGCATCCTGGGGGGCGGCATCGTGGGCACGCATGCGGGCGACATGATCGGCGAGATCGCGCTGGCCATCGAGATGGGGGCCGACGAGGTCGACATCGGCAAGACGATCCACCCGCACCCGACGCTGGGTGAGAGCATCGGCCTGTGCGCGGAAGCGGCGCATGGCAGTTGCACGGACTTGCCGCCGGTGAAGAAGCGTTGAGGGTATGAGAAGCTGGCTGGTCTTGCGCCGGTCAGCCGGTCAGGCCTCGTGAAAGCCCCGTGGGTGTCAGTGCCCCGGGGCTTTCCTCTTTCCGGCTGCTGAACCCTCATAGGCCAAAAATGGACAAACAAGAAAAACAAGTCCATAATTGGACTCATTATGAGCGCCGCACTGCAAGCCCGACCCACCGCCCCCCCCGAGCCTTCGCTTCAGCAGATGTCGGCGGCTGGCCTGCGGGCCTTCGCACGGCTGGCCGATGCCTGGGACCTCACGGTCGACGAGCAGATCCGCCTGCTGGGTGAGCCGGCACGGTCCACCTTCTTTGCCTGGCGCAAGTCACCAGAAACCGCGCGCCTCTCGCGCGACACGCTGGAGCGCCTGTCCAACCTGCTGGGCATCTGGAAGTCGCTGCAGATTCTGTTGCCCGATGCGAAGGCGGCGGACGCCTGGGTGCGCCAGCCCAACACCGCACCGCTGTTCGGCGGCCGTACGGCCCTTGAGCGCATGCTGGCCGGCAATGTGTCCGACCTGTTTGCCGTACGACGCTATCTGGACGCTGTGCGCAGCGGCGGCTGGGCGTGAGCCGGGCGGGGCCCAGGGCGGTTGGGGCATGGCAGACAGACAGTGACGGAATTCCGCTGAAGCGGATCCGCTGGCAGCCGGCGTGGCGGATCGTGCCCACGCGCTATCCAACGGTCTACATCTACGACCGGATCGCCGACCCGGACGATTTCGACGCACTGTATGCGCTTGAAGCGTTGACCAACGACAGGCTGCGCGACGAAGCCGGCGTCATCGAGCTGGTGTCCGCCGAAGACCGCATCGTGGGTCCCGGCTCAGGCCCCATCATGGCGGCCTTCACGCACCTGAACCCCGATGGCAGCCGGTTCTCAGACGGGCGGCATGGCGTGTTCTACGCTGCGCACGACCGCATGACGGCGATTGCCGAGACCCAGTACCACCATGCGCGTTTTCTGACGGCCACCGCCCAGCCGGCCATGCAGTTGTCGATGCGGCTGTATGCCGTGAAGGTCAGCGCCACGTTGCATGACCTGCGCCCCGAGGGCGTGGTGCCGGCAGAGGTCTACAGCCCCGACGACTACAGCGCAGCCCAGGCGTTGGCGCGCAGGCTGCGGGCAGCGGGCTCGGCCGGAGTGGTGTACCGCAGCGTGCGCCACGCGGAAGGCGAGTGCGTCGGGCTCTTCCGGCCGAAGGGTGCCTCGGCGTGTGTGCATGCGGCTTACCTGCTGTATGCGTGGAACGGCGAGCGCTTCACCGACGTGTTCGAGAAGATCGACGGGTAGCGGGCGCTCAGCCCGCGTGCCGCCAGCGCAGCATCCGCAGGCCATTGGCCACCACCAGCAGGCTGGCGCCCATGTCGGCGAACACGGCCATCCACATCGATGCCTGGCCCATCACGGCCAGCACCAGGAACACCGCCTTGATGCCCAGGGCCAGCGCGATGTTCTGCCACAGCACGCCATGCGTGGCGCGTGAGAGCCGGATCAGTTCAGGCACGCGCTGCGGGTCGTCGTTCATGATGACGACGTCGGCCGCCTCCATGGCGGTGTCGGTGCCGGCGCCGCCCATGGCGATGCCGATGTCGGCTTTTGCGAGTGCCGGGGCGTCGTTGATGCCGTCGCCCACCATGGCAACCGGGCCATGGGATTGGCGCAACGCGTCGATCGCCCGAAGCTTGTCGTCGGGTAGAAGATTGCCGCGGGTGTCGGTCAGGCCGACCTGGGCGCCGACGTGGCGCGCCGTGGCTGCGTTGTCGCCGGACAGCATCACGGCATGCACACCCAGTTGACCGAGCGCTTGCACCGTGCCCGCCGAGCCGGGCTTGACGGTGTCGGCCACGGCAAACAGAGCCTGCGCACCGTGGTCGTCGGCCAGCACCGTGACCGTTCGACCCTGCGCTTCCTGTGTCTGCATGCGGACCTGAAGATCCGGAGAGGCGTGGCCGCGCTCGTTCATCAGCCGCTGGTTGCCCAGCATGTGGGTCTTGCCCTCCACACGCCCTTGCGTGCCTCGGCCTGGCAGCGCTTGCACCTGATCGGTCTGCAATTCCCCGGCGGGCAAGCCATTGGCGATCGCTTGGGATACCGGGTGGGTAGAGCGCGCAGCCAGGCTACGGGCCACCTGGGCCAGTCGTGTCCGCGCGTCGGCCTGTGCGTCGGTCGACGGGTTCAGTGCCTCCCAGTGGACCAGCGCCGGCTGGCCCGCCGTCAGGGTGCCCGTTTTGTCGAAGGCCACCACCTTCAGCTGGCGGGCCTCTTCAAGGTAACGTCCGCCTTTGACGAGGATGCCGCGGCGCGCGGCCGTGGCCAGGGCGCTCACCACGGTGACGGGCGTGGCGATCACGAGGGCACAGGGGCAGGCGATCACCAGCAGCACGAGCGCCTTGTAGATCGCGTCCAGCACGGTCCAGCCGCCGAGCAGCGGGCCCAGCACCGCCACAGCCACAGCGATGGCAAACACCGCCGGGGTGTAGATGGCCGCAAAGCGGTCGACGAAGCGCTGCGTGGGGGCGCGGCTGGCCTGGGCCTGCTCGACGGCGTGGATGATGCGGGCAAGGGTGGTGTCGCCCACCAGGGCCGTGACCCGCACAGTCAGTTCGCCGGTCTGATTGACGGTGCCTGCGAACACGGTGTCACCCGGGCCCTTGTCGACGGGAAGGCTTTCACCGGTCACCGGGGCCTGGTCGAGCGCGCTCTGGCCCGCCACGATGGTGCCGTCCAGCGGCACACGCTCACCCGCGGCCATGCGGATCAGCTGGCCCAGGGCGATCTGTTCGACCGGTTGGCGTTGCCACGATTCGTCTGCCTGCTGGACCATGGCTTCGCGCGGCGCTAGGTCGAGCAGCGTCTGAATGGCCTGACGGGCGCGGTCGACCGAGCGGGCCTCGATGCGTTCGGCCAGCGCGTACAGGGCCATCACCATCGCGGCCTCGGGCCACTGACCGATGACGAAGGCGCCCGTCACGGCCACCGTCATCAGCGCGTTGATGTTGAGGCGCCCCTGGCGCAGTGCAAGCAAGCCCTTGCGGTACGTTTCCAGACCCGACAAGGCGATGGCTGCGGCTGCAAGGGCTCGGCCTACCCAGGGCATCCAGCCCGCGTCACTGCCAGCAAAGCCGATGACCTCGGCGGCCACGGCCAGCGCCAAGGCGATGAGCATCGGCCCCCAGCCTTCCATGAAGCGCGTCGGGTGGGGGCGCACGCCCGAGACCATCGCCGCCTCGCCATCCGCTGAGGCGGGCGGGGGTGTCAGCGGCTGCGGGTTGTAGCCGGCCTGGCGGATGGCAGACAGCGCCTGGGGCAGGGCCACCGCCTCGGCCTGGATGCTGAGCACGCGGGCGGCCAGTTGAAACCGCAGGCCGTGCACGCCGCTCACGGGCGCCAGCGCCCGGCGGATGTCGGCCTCTTCCGAGGCGCAGTCCATGTTGGCAATGCGGTAATCGGCCCAGGGCAGGGAAGAGGGCTTGCGGCCGGCCGCGCGCGGCATGGCCACCTGGACCGGCATCGCGACCGGAATGGTCTGGCTGCCGCTGCACCCGCAGGCGTGGCCGCCGCAGGTGCCGCCCTCCGGTTCGGGCATGGTGGCTGCGTCGGCCGGGGCGACCGCAGATTCCTGGGAAGGCATCGTGCGTTCTTCAGGCGGGCTGGAGGACAGGGAAGGTGTCTGCATGCCATGATTGGAAACCCTGTAGCTGGTACAGAGTCAAGCGTGTTGGAGCGACACCATGAAAATCGGTGAACTGGCCGCCCGCGCGGGCACCCTGGTGGAAACCATCCGCTTCTACGAGCGAGAGGGCCTGCTGCCTGCGCCATCCCGATCGGCGAGCAACTACCGCGTGTACGACGAAAGCCACGTCGAGCGGCTGGGCTTCATCCGGCGCTGCCGTTCGCTCGACATGACGCTGGACGAGATCCGCGTGCTGCTGGACGTGAAGGCCGCGCCCGAGCAGAGTTGTCAGGCCGTGAACACGGTGCTGGATGAACACATCGGCCACGTCGGGCAACGGATTGCGGAGTTGCAGGCGCTGCAAGAGCAACTGCGGGCGCTGCGTGCGGCCTGCCCGGACGAGCGCGATGCCGGGCATTGCGGCATCCTGGCCGGGCTGAGCGGCGAAGGGGCGTTGTCGCCGTCGCTGCATGCGCCTGCTACCTCGTCGGCCAGTGTGACCATTGGAGCCTCCGCTCCGGCGGGCCGTGGGCGCGGTCATGTTCCCGGCGCGCATGGGCCGGGGCGCTGATCCAGCGCTCTGCGTTGCGCGCTCGGCAAGGGGTCAATGGAAATCCCGGCTGCGGGTGCCCAGCCGCCCGAGCAGGTGCGTCAGGTTCACCAGCCGGTGCGCCACCACATGCCGCACCTCTCCCTGTCGTTGCCAGTCGCCATGCACAGCCATCAGGCGGCTGTGAACCAGTTCCTCGCGCTGCTTTTCCTTCAGGTGGGGCCACACGATCACGTTGACGGTGCCGGTTTCGTCTTCCAGGGTCACGAACACCACCCCGGACGCCGTGCCGGGTTGCTGCCGCACTGTCACGATGCCGCAGGTGCTGACCCAGTCGCCATCGCGCCGGGGGTGCAACTGCTCGGCGGTGGCAAAACCCATCTGGGCCAGGCGGGGGCGCAGCAAGGCCAGCGGGTGGCGGCGCAGTGTCAGGCCCAGCGCCGCGTAGTCGAACAGGATGTCTTCGCCTTCTGGCGGGGCATCGAGCGCCAGTGGGGCTTCGTGGATGGGCGCGTCGCGCAGCAGGGCGGGGGCGCGATGGCGGGCGGCTGCTTCCCATACCTGCTGGCGGCGGTGCCCGGCCAGGCTGCGCAGCGCATCGGCGGCAGCCAGCGCGCGCAGGTCGGCCTGATCCAGCCGGGCGCGCCGGGCGAGTTCGTCCACATTGGCAAAGGGCCCGTCCTGCCGACGGGCTTCGACGATGCGCTGCAGCGTGGGCACGCCGATGCCTGCCACCTGGGCCAGCCCGAGGCGCACGGCGGGCTGGGGCGTTGCCGGACGGGCGGGGTCGGCGGGTGAAAACCGATGGTGCTCGGGATGGCGATGGGCCAGCAGGGGCCGCTGCGCCCACCCACGTGAGGCATCGGTTTCGTGCAGCGTGGCCGGCACGTCGCTGAGCTGCACGTCGACCGGCAGCACCGTCACGCCGTGGCGGCGGGCGTCCTGCACCAGCTGGCTGGGCGAGTAAAAGCCCATGGGCTGCGAGTTGAGCAATGCCGCCAGAAAGGCCGCCGGCTCGTGGCATTTGATCCAGGCGCTGATGTAGACCAGCTTGGCAAAGCTGGCCGCATGCGATTCCGGGAAGCCGTAAGAGCCGAAGCCCTCGATTTGCTGGCAGATCTGGTCGATGAAGGGCGGTTCGTAGTTCCTGAAGCGCATGCCTTCCACAATCTCGGCCTTGAACTTGTCGACCTCGCCCTTCTTGCGCCACGACGCCATCGCCCGCCGCAACTGGTCGGCCTTGCCGGGTGTGAAGCCCGCCGCCAGCACGGCAATCTGCATCACCTGCTCCTGAAAGATGGGCACACCCAGCGTGCGCTTGAGCGCCTCGTCCAGCCGGGGCGGGGAGGGCGTAGGGGTCTTCGGGTCACGGCGCAGGTCTTCGCGGCGCTTCAGGTACGGGTGCACCATGCCGCCCTGAATGGGCCCGGGGCGCACCAGTGCCACCTCGACCACCAGGTCGTAGAAGGTGCGGGGCTGCAGGCGAGGCAGCATCGTCATTTGGGCACGGCTTTCGATCTGAAAGACCCCCACCGTGTCGGCGCGCGAGACCATGTCGTAGGTGTGATCGTCCTCAGGCGGGATGTCCTGCATCTGCACGAGGTGGCCACGGCGCTCGCCGATCAGGTCGAGCGCGCGGCGGATGGCGCTCAGCATGCCGAGGGCCAGCACGTCCACCTTCATCAGCTTGAGCGCTTCCAGGTCGTCCTTGTCCCACTGGATGACGCTGCGGTCGGGCATGGAAGCGTTCTCGATCGGCACCATGTGGCTCAGCCGGCCGCCCGCGATCACGAAGCCGCCGGTGTGCTGGCTGAGGTGGCGCGGAAAGCCGATCAGCGTGCGTGTGAGTTCCAGCCATTGCTGCACGCGGCGCGACGCCGGGTCGATGCCGGCTGCAGTCAGGCGTTCGGCCAGTGCCTCGGTGCGATCCCACCATTGCAGGTGGGTGGCGGCGCGGTCGCATTCTTCAAGGGTGAAGCCCAGCGCCTTGCCCACGTCGCGCAGGGCGCTGCGAGTGCGGTAGCTGATGACGGTGGCCGCCAGTGCCGTGCGTTCACGCCCGTACTTGCCGTAGATGTACTGAATGACCTCTTCGCGGCGCTGGTGCTCGAAGTCGACATCGATGTCGGGCGGCTCGTTGCGTTCCTTCGAGATGAAGCGCTCGAACAGCAGCGTGGCCTCCTTCGGGTTGACCTCGGTGATGCCCAATGCATAGCAGACGGCCGAGTTGGCTGCGCTGCCCCGCCCCTGGCAGAGGATGCCCCGGCTGCGAGCGAACTGGACGATGTCGTTGACCGTGAGGAAGTATTTTTCGTACTCCTTCTCGTGGATGAGGGCGAGTTCGGTGTCGATTCGGGCCTGGATGGCGGGCGGTGTGCCTTCCGGGTAACGCCACTGCAGCCCCGCTTCGGTCAGGGTCCGCAGGTGGCTCTTCGGGGTCTGCCCTCGGGGCACGACTTCTTCCGGGTACTCATAGCGCAGTTCGTCCAGGCTGAAATTGCATTGCTCGGCCACGGTCAGCGTCGTGGCCAGCAGCTCGGCTGGATATCGCCGGGCCAGCCGAAAGCGACTGCGAAGATGGCGCTCGGCATGGCGCTCCAGCGCATGGCCGCATTCCGGCAGCGGCTTGCCCAGTCGGATGGCGCTCAACACGTCCTGCAAGGGCTTGCGCGAGCGCACATGCATCAAGGCATCGCCCACGGCCACAGGTGGCACGCCAGTGTCGGTGGCCAGTTGCTGCAGCCCTTGCAGCCACCAGTCGTCATCCAGATCATGGTGCAGGGCCACGCCCAGCCACAGCTGCCCGGCAAAGCGGGCCTGCAACGTGGCCAGTTGCGCGTGCATCGGGCGCCAGGGTGCGGCCGGGTCGGCCTCGGCGGCGCGGCTCATGAGCAGCGCGCGGGCCCGGGCGCGATCCGGCAGATACAGCAGCACGCAGCCGGACAAGGCTTCGGGGGTGAGTGCGTGGGTGTGCAGCGGCGCCACCCCCTTGCCGGGCTGGGCACGGCGCAGCCCGGTGATGAAGTGGCACAGCTCGCCATAGCCCTTGCGGTGCTTGGCCAGGGCCACCAGACGATACGGGGGGCAGCCCTCCGCCGCCTCTTGAGGATCCGGCGTGACGTCGAACTGGCTGCCGATCAGCAAGCGGAAGGTGTTGGCACCAGGCACCCCGTTGTCACGGGCATCGCGCAAGGCCAGGTGCGCGCGCACCACGCCCGCCATGGAACAGGCATCGGCAATGGCCAGCCCCGTGTAACCCAGTTTCAGCGCGCGCTGAATCAGTTCCTCGGCATGTGAGGCGCCGTGCAGGAAGGTGAAGTTGCTGGTGGCCAGCAGTTCCACGTAATCCGGCAGCTGCTGGGCACTCCGGCTTGGGGGCGGTTCAGGCAAAGACACCATGGATAAACCATGCCGAAGCCGCGAAGGGGGCGCCCACGGCGGGGCGCGTGCGGTAGACCCACAGCAGCCCCGCCCGGGGGCTGTGCGCCAGGTAGTAATCGCGGGAAGTGGTGGCCGGCGGCCCTGCGGCCGCGTAGCACGCCTCGGGCTCTGCCGCCTGGCTTGCGGCCATTCCTCCCGCCGGCTGGGAAGGCGCGGCGTTGTCGTTCCACCAACCGGTGTCAATGCGATGCGGGCCGGCCAGCAAGGTCAGCCGCCCCTGGTAGACCGGGCGTTCGGCCCCGCGGGCATCGTGTTCCAGCAGCAGGGGACGGGGCTCGGGCAGCAGCCAGGTTGGGTGGGGCAGGGCATGGCGGATCGGGGGCGGCACGTCGGGCGTGCTGGCGCCTGAACGTTCGGTCGCTTCAGCCCACGGACACCAGCGCTGATCCAGCCCCAGTCGGTGGTCGTCTTCCAGCCGGCCTGCGCACACCCGGTCGTTGCCGAGCCGCACGCTCAGGCGTTCCAGCAAGGCCACCCAGGCCTCGTGCTGTCGACGTTGGCCCGCCGGGGTGCGCAAGGCTTCTGCCTGCAGGGGCACGCCCTGGCCGGGCGTGAGAAACAGGTCATCGCACAGCGGCTCGGCCGGAGCCAGGTCGCTGGCGTGCAGGCCCAGTTCGCCCACGGGGGCGCTCAGCTCGAGCCGACGCAGGTGCTCCACCAGCAGGGCGCGCAGACGTGCCACATCCGACGTGGCGGTGCCCAGCCGGACGACATGCTCCCCGCTGCGGGCGGCATCCCTTCGCTGGCCATCGTGCTGCCAGCGCAGGGTGAAGCCCCGCACCCCCAGTTGCTGGGCCGACAGCCAGGCCCCCAGCCGGGCCAGCAGCCGGTCACAGGCGGGCAGCAGTTCATCGGCCAACTCCACGCGGGCGGGCAACTCCAGTCGCTCGTCAAACACCGGTGGCAGCGTCTGCCAGGTAAAGGCTTCAGGTACGACGCTGCGTGCCTGATCCAGCGCGTTCAGCAAGGCTGCGCCGAAGCGACGGCTCAGGCCATCGCGCGGCAGCCGCGCCACATCACCCACCGTGCGGCAGCCCATGCGGCTCAAGGTGGCCTGGTGGGCGCTCAGTGCGCTCAGGGCATGCAGTGGCAAGGCATCAAGCTGCCTGGGATGGGGACGTGGCGTGCGGGCCAGGGCCAGGGCACCGAGCGCCGTGCGGGCGTGGGCCCAGCCGGCACAGCCGGCCTGCTCGGCCCCCAGGTTCAGCCGCTCCATCAGCCGGCGGCGCCCGCCGAACAGCCGCTGGCTGCCCTGCCACTCCAGTATCACGGCCTCTTCCAGCAGCGCCACGCGCGGGGTGAAGCGCAAGGCCCACCACACCAGCATCCGGGCGTCGGCTGTGCCATCAGGGCTGGGCGCCGGCAGCCCTGACGGGGGCGCCACGGTCAGCGAGGCCGAGGGAATCAGGGCGGTCCAGCAAGGCATGGGCAAGAGCAGGGCGAGAGGTGGCCGAGGCCACCGTGGCAGGAAGCCCGGCCGGCACCCCAGGCCGTGGCACAGGGGGTGTGACGGTGGGCAAGACCGCGGGCAGAAGTGGCCTGAGCCCTGCTGGCCAGCGTGCCAGCACGATCGGCCGGGTGTGCAGCGGGCCGCGCCGTTTGAGCACCTGCACTTGCATGGGCACCGGCCAGGCCCCCAGATCCAGCCGCAGGCGCAAGGGGGCCGCCGACGCATCGGCCTGGGCTGCCAGTGGGCGGATGACGAAGCACAACCCGGCGTGGCGGCTGGCGCAGGCCTGCAGCCGGCGCAGCTGCTCGGGGCGGGCCTGAGGCAGCCACACCAGGATGACGCTGAGGCATTCGGCCTTCAGGGCCTGTTCGGCAGCCCACAGTCGCTCGGCTGCGGTGTGCGCCTGCACCCACACCAGTTGTTGCGGCTTCACCCCTTCAGGGACCAGCCCCTGCAGCCCGGGCGTGTGCGGCGGGCCGACCAGCAGCAGGCGGGCACCCTGTTGCAACAGCATGGCCACCGCAGGGCTCAGCAGGCGCCATTCGGCTTGATGATGCACCGGCTGCAGGATCTCGATCAGGCTCTGGCCAGGCCAGCCGCCCCCGGGCAGCTCGGCATCCAACTCGGCAAAGCCACTGGAAACAGTGTCCCCCTGTGCGCCCCCCAGATCCTGCCCGCGCCACATGGACCGGGCCACGTGCGCAGGCAGGTCGGCTTCCAGCTGCCGGATGGCAGCCGTGGCCGATGGCAAGGCTGAAGATGAAGGCGAGAGCGGCATGAGAATACTGTATGAATGAACAGTATCGTAGCGGTCTCAAGCGCGCTCGTCCAGCCTCCTTTTTTCCCATTGCCGGGTGTTTTTACGCGACCGCCGTCCCCACGTGACAGCTTTTGGCAAAATGTGACTCCCCTGAGGAAAATGAATGTCCCGTCCTGACACCGACAGCCCCACCTCCGCCAGCGCCCTGACCCCCGTCACTTCGGCCTTGGTCGAGTTCCTGGCCGAGGCCCGTGTGCCGACCGCGCATGGCACCTTCACCATGAAGCTCTTCCGCGAAAAGGCCACTGGCCTGGAGCACGTGGCCATGGTCATGGGTGAGGTGGCGGGCAGCGCGCTGGTCCGCGTCCACTCCGAATGCATGACCGGCGACGTGTTCGGCTCACTGCGTTGCGATTGCGGCCCCCAGCTTCACTTCGCCATGAACCAGATCGGCCAGAAGGGCAACGGTGTGGTCGTCTACCTGCGTCAGGAAGGACGCGGCATTGGCCTCGCCAACAAGCTGCGCGCCTACCAACTGCAGGACCAGGGCATGGACACCGTCGAGGCCAACCAGCACCTCGGCTTTGCCGCCGACCTGCGCAATTTCGATGTCGCCGCCCAGATCCTGGAGCAACTCGGCGTGAGCTCCGTCAAGCTCATGACCAACAACCCGCGCAAGGTCGAAACCCTGCAGGCCCATGGCGTGCAGATCGAGGAACGCGTGCCCGTGCGCAGCGACGTCCAGCCCGAAAACGAACGCTACCTAGGCACCAAGGCCCGCAAGCTCGGCCACCACATCGACTGGCTGGGCTGACGCGCCCGCAGCCCATGGACCTCACGCCCCAGGACAATCCGGAGCACGACACCCCCGAGCGACACGCCGTGGCGCGGTGCAGCACGCTGGTCAGCGTGGTCGTCAACGTGGTGCTCACGGCCCTGCAGGTCACCATCGGGGTGCTGGCGCACTCGCAGGCGCTGGTGGCCGATGGCATCCATTCGCTGTCCGACCTGGTGTCCGACTTCGTGGTTCTGCTGGCCAACCGCCACAGCCGCAAGGCCGCCGACGCCGATCACCATTACGGCCACCATCGCTACGAGACAGCGGCCTCACTCGTGCTGGGCGCGCTGCTGCTGAGCGTGGGGGTGGGCATGCTGTGGGGCGCGGTGCACAAGCTGAGCACCCCGGAAGACATCCCGCAGGTTCAGACGGTGGCGCTGTATGTGGCGCTGGCGGCGCTGGTGTCGAAAGAGATGCTGTTTCGCTACATGCTGGCTGCAGCCGAGAAGGTGCGCTCCAGCATGCTGGTGGCCAATGCCTGGCATGCCCGTTCGGACGCGGCCTCGTCGCTGGTGGTGGCCATCGGCATTGGCGGCAACCTGCTGGGCTACCCCTTGCTGGACCCGGTGGCCGCGCTCATTGTCGGCTTCATGGTGGGCAAGATGGGCTGGGACGTGGGCTGGGATGCCCTGCATGACCTGATGGACCGTTCCGCGTCGGACGAGCAGGCCGAAGCGATCCGCCAGGCGCTGGTGCAGACCCCGGGCGTGCTGGGTGTGCACGACCTTCGCACGCGCAAGATGGGTGACATGATCATGGTCGACGCCCACCTGGAGGTGGATGGCGCCCTGAGCGTCTGGGAAGGCCACGACATTGCCAACCGGGCCCGCGACCGCGTGATGCGTCAGCTGCCCGTGCTGGACGTGATGACCCACCTGGACCCGGTCGGCGTGCGGCCGACTGTGGTCTGAAGGGCCGCCGCCGACTCAAGGCTGCATCAGCAGGCGGATGCGATTGCGCCCCTCGCGCTTGGCCTGGTAGAGCGCCTGATCAGCCTGCTTGAGCAGCGCCTCGGGTGACGCCACATTGCCGGCCACGCCGTGGGCCACGCCCACGCTCACCGTCAGCACCCGGGCGGTGGAGGATCCCTCGTGGCGCACCTGCAGCGCTTCGACCGCCTGGCGTACCCGTTCGGCCACCTGGCTGGCGGTCTCGGGCGAGGCCTGGGGCAGCACGGCCACGAACTCCTCGCCACCATACCGGGCGACCAGATCGCCCGGGCGGCGCAGGTTGCTGCCCAGCACCCGGGCCACTTCACGCAGCGCCGCGTCCCCCGCGGGATGTCCGTACCGGTCGTTGTACTTCTTGAAGTGGTCCACATCCACCATCAGCAAGGCCAGCGAGGTGCGGTCGGGCGCTGCACGGCGCCACACCTGCTGCAGATAGTCCTGAAAATGCCCGCGGTTGGCCAACTCGGTCAGGCTGTCGACCTTGCTGAGCTCCATCAGCCGCGCATGCGTGTGCGCCAGCTGCTGCACCAAGGCCTTTTCGCGCAGCGTCAGCAGGTAATGGCGGCGCTCGTCGCGCTCCAGGGCGTAATTCGCCATCAGGGTGAAGACGATGGTGGCCGCCACCATGATGACGATGGGACCGAGCAACCGGGGCGGCATGTGGTCCAGCACCACGATCCCGCCCAGGTGCATGGCCAGGACCAGAAGCGAGAAGGGCACGGCCATCCAGAAGCGCAGACGCTGCACGATGTTGCCGTAGATGATCACGACGATGAAGCCCACATGGTAGTAGTGGCTCAGTGCCGTGTGCGAACTCGACAGGATGAAGGCCAGACTTGCGGCGGCCATCAGCCCACTGCACAGCACCGCCCCTTCGATCAGCACGGGCAGACGCCAGGCCAGAATCCGGGGGCCCCAGCGCCAGTAGGCCCAGAGCACCGCCCCGGCCAGGGGAGTGAACACAAACAGGCGGATCTGCAGGGCAAGCCAGAAAACGTCGCTCGCCATGAGGTAATCGACCAGCAGGAAGCCGTTGTAGACCAGGAGGGCGACGATGCCGCTGAGCAGGAAATGCTGCAGGCGCTGCGCCACCATGTCCTGCTGAAAGCGCGCTTCCAGTTCGGCGGGAAAACGCATCCAGGGAAAACCGCGGTCCAGCAGGCGTTGCAAGGTGGCCGGCTCATCGCCCTGGGGCGGTGTGATGGAAGCCGGCACGGCAGGTGAGGGCAGGGCTGACGACATCCGTGTGCCTCAATCGGCCGTGGCGAAGGCAAAGACCCGGTTGCGTCCGGTCTGCTTCGCCTGGTAGAGCGCCTCGTCGGCCGCCGAAATCAGCTGTGCCGGCGTGGCATGGGGTGCCGACGGTCGCATGCAGGCCACGCCGATGCTCACGGTGACGATGGCATGCGTGCTCGAGCCCGAATGCAGGCGGTTCATCCCTTCGATGCCCTTGCGGATGCGCTCGGCTGCCGCCTGGGCCGTCGCCAGCGGCGTGTCGGTGAGCACGGCGATGAACTCTTCGCCTCCGAAGCGCCCCACCAGGTCGCTGGGGCGGCGCAGTCGGCGTTTCAGCGTCGCCGCCACATCCTGCAGGCAGGCATCTCCCTCTGGGTGCCCGTACATGTCGTTGTAGGCCTTGAAGTGGTCGACGTCGATCATCATGACCGACACCTCGGTGCCATCCACCCGGGCGCGTTCCCACACCAGGCTGAGAAAGTCGTCGACGTGCCGGCGGTTGGCCACGCCCGTCAGCAGGTCGCTGCGCGAGACGCGCTCGAGGTGGGCGTTGGCGGACGCCAGTTCGTCGAGCAGCAGCCGCTCACGCAGGCGCATGAGCCAGTTGCGGCGGGTGTCCTTTTCCATGGTGTAGCAGCCGTACAGCGTGAACACCGCGGTGGAGATGACCGTCAGCATCACCGGCACCATCAGGGCCACCGGGGCGCGGTCGCGCATGAGCCACGCCGACACCGCACAGCACCCCACCACGAACACGTCCATCACCAGCGCAGGCCCGAATCGCATCCGGGCCACCCCGCTGCAGAACGTGAGGATGGAGGTGAGGCTGACCAGGTAGGCCGGGGCCAGTTCGTCGGTGCTGGCCACGCACAGCCAGGCCGAAATCAGGCTGGCGACCATGCCCGAAGTGGCGGCCACGCCCTCGCGCACACGCGGCAGGTCGATGCGCGTGAGCACAAAGATCGCGGCAAACATCAACGGCGTGTAGACCAGCAGGCGCAGGCGCAAGGCCAGATCGAACTGGTCGGGCACCATCAGCCAGTCGGACACCAGCATCAGGTTGTAGGCCACCGCCACGAGCGCGCTGTTGACCAGCAACTGGCGCATGCGCTCTGGCGCCACATCGCGCTGGAAGCGGCCCTCAAGGTCGTCCGGAAAGCGCAGTCCGCGCCACCCCTGGTCGATGAGCCCATCGACCAGATCGGGCAGTGCCAGACCTTCGACGACGGGGCGCGAAGCAGGGCGATCGGGTTGCGCTGCAGCCCGGTCCAACAAGACCCCATCCCGGGCCAATGTGTTACTGCTACCGGTACCCGCCATGCAAAGCATCGTACCGGATCACCCTCCGGGGCCGACGCCCTTTACGCTCAATGCTTACCCTAGCCAGGCGGGTGGTTGGTCCGATTTACCGGAACAGACCTTGCAATTGCTGCCAGCTGCGCTTGAAGAACCCGGCGCGTTCGACCGCCTCGAGCGCCACCACCGGCTGTTCGGCCAGCGTCTTGCCGTTGACCGAGGCCACCACCTTGCCCACCACGGCGCCCTTGGCAATCGGGGCGGTGAGGTTGGGTTGCATCTGCACGGCGGTGCGCACCTGCGCGGCCTGGCCACGCGGCACCAGCACGGACCAGTCGCGCGCAACACCGGCGCGCACCTGGTCGGCCACCCCAAACCGGACGGCGCCCACGCCAGCAGGCGCCTGGGCCTTCAGCAGATTGGCGCTCTCAAAGGAGCTGAAGCCCCAGTTGAACATGGCACGGGTCTGGTCGGCGCGCGACTGCATGCTTTGCGAACCCATCACGACCGAGATCAGGCGCATGCCGTTGCGGCGCGCCGAGGCAACCAGACAGAAGCCGGCTTCGCTGGTATGACCGGTCTTCAAGCCATCCACGGTGGGATCGGTGTAGAGCAGGGCGTTGCGGTTGCCCTGCTTGATGCCGTTGAACTTGAATTCCTTTTCCGCGTAGATGCTGTAGTACTCGGAACTGTCGCGGATGATGGCGCGCGCCAGGATGCCCAGGTCACGCGCCGAGGCCAGGTGGTTGGGCGCGGGCAGGCCGGTGGCGTTGGCGAACTGGGTGCGGGTCATACCCAGGCGCTTCGCCTCTTTGTTCATCAGTTGGGCAAAGGCCTCTTCGGTGCCGCCCAGGTGCTCGGCCACGGCCTTCGAGGCGTCGTTGCCCGACTGGATGATGATGCCGCGCAGCATGTCCATCACAGAAGCCTGGCCGTTGAGCGGCAGGTACATGCACGATTCGGTGCTGGAGCCCCGGCACCAGGCGTGCTCGCTGACCGAGATCATGTCGTTGGGCTTGATCCGGCCACTCTTGAGCGCCTGCTCGACGATGTAGCTCGTCATCATCTTGGTGAGCGAGGCGGGCGGCAGCGCCTGGTCGGCGTTGCTGGCCATCAGGATCTGCCCGGACTCGAAATCCATCAGCAGATAGGCCTTGGCTTCGATGGCCGGCGGCGGCACCAGGGTCTGGGCAGCGGCAGTCAGCGGGGCGGCCAGGCAGGATGCGGCCAGGATCAGGGCCGCTTGCATGCGGCCGGCAGAAAAGCTGAAAGTCATCGGTACATTGCCTGCGGCGTGCAGGCGGCAGTCGTCACATGAAGAAGGGGCGCATCCGAAGCAGTGCAGATGCAGCCGGGTGCCGCATCATAGGCCCACGTCCGTTGCCACGGGCGCACAGGGCAATGCGCGTGTGCTGGACAGGTACGCAAGCTGCTGTGGCGCAGGGGGAGGCGCTGAAACGATGTTTACCGACGTTTTCTCTTTCACCATGGACCCGCTGGAGGTGGTGCTCCGCGGTACGGCGATGTACTGGTTCCTGTTCGCCATGTTCCGCTTCGTGCTGCGGCGCGACGTGGGCGCGGTGGGCATTGCCGACGTGCTGTTGCTGGTGATCGTTGCGGATGCCGCACAGAACGGCATGTCGGGCGACTACAAGACGGTGCCCGAAGGGATGCTGCTGGTGGGCACGCTGATCGGCTGGAACGTGCTGCTGGACTGGGCCAGCTTCCGCTTTGCCTGGATTCGTCGCCTTGCTGAGCCTCCGCCTTTGCTGCTCCTTCGCAACGGCCGCTTCCACCGCCGCAACATGCGCCGCGAACTGATCACCACCGAAGAGCTGATGGCCGCCTTGCGCCAGCATGGCGTGAAGGAGCCATCCGAGGTCAGTGAGGCCTACATGGAGGGAGACGGGAGCTTCAGTGTGCTGACCAAGGACAAACAACCCGCAGGGGGCGGCCACAAGGGGCCGCCGGGGGCTTGAGCGGGGAAGCAGCGTTCCCACATGGCCGGGCGGTCAGGTCCCGTTTTCGGTCCTTATGTGAGTTGACATAATATACATCGTAGCAATTAACGCGCACCCGGAACACTTTTGATTGGGCATGGCGCTTGCCGCCCGGCTCCTCATCTCGACTTCGGGCCCACGCACCATGCCTGCCCGCGATTGTGCTCCTACTGCGCCGGGGCGCCCGCTGCTCGGCGCTCGCGTGGACGCGGATGGCACGCGCTTTCGCGTGTGGGCGCCCACCGCCCGGCAGGTCCACGTGGTGGACGCCGGGCCCGGCAAACCGGGTCAGCGCTGGCCGCTGGCGCCGGAACCGGACGGCCACTTCAGCGGCACCGTGCCTGAAATCGGCCCCGGAATGCTTTACCGGTATCAGATCGACGACGGTGAGCCGCTCCCGGATCCCTGTTCGTCATTCCAGCCAGACGGGCCGCATGGCCCTTCACGGGTGGTCGATCACGCAGCCTACACGTGGCGGGATGACGGCTGGCCGGGCGTGCCGTTGTCGGGCCAGGTGATCTACGAACTGCACGTGGGCACCCTGACGCCCGAAGGCACGCTGGATGCCGCCATTGCGCGCCTGCCTGACCTGCGCGAGCTTGGCGTGACGCTGCTTGAATTGATGCCGCTGGCAGAGTGTGCTGGCCGCTGGAACTGGGGTTATGACGGCGTCGGTCTGTATGCGCCGTACCATGTGTATGGCGACCCTGACGCACTCAAGCGCTTCGTGGATGCGGCCCATGCCCTGGGCCTCGGCGTGATGCTCGATGTGGTCTACAACCACCTGGGCCCCGACGGAAATTACCTCCGCGCCTTCAGCCCTCACTACTTCACGGCGCGCTATCCCAACGAATGGGGCGACGCTTTCAACTTCGATGGCCCGGACAGCCAGCCCGTCCGCGACCACGTCATCGGCAGCGCCTGCCACTGGATCGCGCAGTACCACCTCGACGGCCTGCGGCTGGACGCCACGCAGAGCATGCACGACGCCTCGCCGGTGCACATCGTCACCGAGCTCGCCGCGCAGGCACGGGAGGCGGCCGGGGCCCGCCAGATCCTGCTCGTTGCAGAAAACGAACCGCAACACACCTGCCTGGTTCGGCCGCGATCGGCTGGCGGCCACGGGCTGGACGCCATGTGGAACGACGACTTTCACCATTCGGCCCGGGTGGCGCTGACGGGACGGCACGAAGGCTATTTCCACGACCACCGGGGGCGGGCGCAGGAGTTCGTGTCGGCCCTGCGGCACGGCTTCCTGTTTCAGGGTCAGCACTACGCATGGCAGAACCAGCCGCGCGGCACGCCGACCGGTGATGTGCCCGCTGCCGCCTTCGTGCACTTTCTGCAGAACCACGACCAGGTGGCGAACACCTTCTACGGCCAGCGCTTGCATGAGCTCACCAGTCCGGGTCGTCTGCGTGCGCTCACTGCGCTCACGCTGCTGGGGCCGCAGACGCCGATGCTGTTCATGGGGCAGGAATTCGCGGCCTCGGCGCCCTTCACGTTCTTTGCGGACCACAAGCCCGAGCTTGCAGCAAAGGTGTTCGAGGGCCGCCGCGCCTTTGTGGCGCAGTTCAAGCCCTATGCGACACCGGCTGCGCAGGCCGCGCTGCTGGATCCGGCCGACGAGGCCACGTTCCTTCGCTGCAAGCTTGACTGGGCGGAGCGCCGTCATCACGCCCCTGTGCTGGCCCTGCACCAGGACGTGCTGCGGCTGCGGCGCGAAGACCCCGTCATCGCGGCCCAGGACCGCACCATGCTGGATGGCGCGGTCCTCAGCGAGCATGCGTTCGTGATGCGCTGGCGCGGCGGCTCACTCGGTGAGCGACTGCTGGCGGTCAACCTGGGTGATGAGCTGGACTTCCGTCCGGGGCCCGAGCCCCTGCTGGCGCCGCCGGAGAACAGCACCTGGGAGCTGACCTGGTCCAGCGACGACCCAGCCTATGGCGGCCCGGGCGCCGTGCACCCGGGCGAAGACAACAAGGGCTGGATGTTGCCCGGCGAGAGCGCCGTGCTGTTGCGGGCGGTGCCCTGCCCCGCGTCGAATGGAGAGCCACGATGAACCTGCAGCCCATCGAAATCGACTGGCACCCCGGCGATGATGTGAGCGCCTTGCGTGATCGGGAATGGCTGGTGACCAATGGCCTGGGCGGCTTTGCCTCGGGCAGTCTGTTGGGCATCAACACCCGACGCCACCATGGGCTGTTCGTGCCGAACCTGTCCAACCCAAAAGGCAGGCACATCCTGATCTCGCGTTTCGACGAAGAGATCCAGGCCCGGGGCAGACAGGTCAAGATCGGCGGCGCCGAGTACCTCAATGGCCACCTCGACACCGACGTGCACCGCTGCCTGGCCAGTTTCCGGTGGGATCACCTGATGCCCACCTGGCGCTACGACATCAACGGTGTGGTGATCGAGAAGACCATCGTGATGCCCCACAACCAGAACACGGTGTGCGTGTTGTACCGGCTGCTGGAGGGGGAACACGTCGAACTGCGGCTGCGGCCTTTTCTGGCGTTCAGGCGGCAGGATGCGGTGCTGGTGCACGAGGAGGAGTGGCCGTTCACGCTGTCGTTCTCACGCGGGGTGTACGAGGTGCGGCGCGACCGCACCGACCTCGCCCTGCAGTTCGGCCTCACGCCTGCGAGTGGCGGGTTCACGTGCCACGAGGTGGTGGGCCAGCACGCGCTGTACCGCGTCGAGCAGATGCGCGGCTACGACCACAGCGAGCACCTCTACAGCCCGGGCTACTTTTCGGCCACCCTGCATCCTGGGCAACCGCTGACCTTCGTAGCGACAGCCGAGGGGCGGGAAGCCTTGAAGTGCGACGGCATGGCGGCGGTGGAACACCAACAGCGTCGGGTGGAGCGCCTCCTGCAGATGGCGCCGCCTGCGGTGGTGCTTGACCCCGTGGCCGCCCAGCTCACAGCCGCCGCAGATGCCTTCATCGTCGTGCCCGGCAGCCGACTGGAAGAGGCGCTGCATGCGCGTGCGAGCGGCGATCAGATCCGCACTGTGATTGCGGGCTACCACTGGTTCGGGGACTGGGGGCGCGACACGATGATCAGTCTGGAGGGCCTCACGCTGTGCACCGGCCGCCATGCCGAGGCGCGTGCCATCCTGCAGACGTTCTCGCACTATGTGCGAGACGGCCTGCTGCCCAACCTCTTTCCCGAAGGCGAGCGCGAAGCGCTGTACCACACCGTCGATGCCACGCTGTGGTACTTCCATGCCATTGACCGCTACACCACGTGCTCGGGTGACCGCACGTTGATGCACGAACTGTTTCCGGTGCTCAAGCAGATCATCGAACACCACGTGCGGGGCACCCGTTACGGCATCGGGCTCGACCCGCAGGACGGGCTGCTGCGCGCCGGTGCGCCGGGCTATCAGCTGACGTGGATGGACGCGAAGGTGGACGGCTGGGTGGTGACGCCGCGCCGGGGCAAGCCGGTGGAGATCCAGGCCTTGTGGCACAACGCGTTGCGTCTGATGGTCGACTGGTCGGTGGAAGTGGACGATCCCGATCCACGTTGCCTGCGACTCGCCGAGCAGGCGCGCGCGTCGTTCAATCGCCGGTACTGGTCGCCCACCCTGCTCCATCTCTTCGATGTGGTGGACGGCGAAGCAGGCGAGGAGGTCAACGACGTGGCCTGCCGGCCCAATCAGGTGTTTGTCATGTCGCTGCGCCATCCGGTGCTGGACCGGGTGCATTGGGAGCCGGTGCTGGATACCGTGCGTCGGCAGTTGCTGACGCCCTGGGGGCTGCGAACGCTGGCGCCGGGCCATCCGGCTTACAAGCCGACGTACGAGGGCGACTTGCGGTCGCGGGATGCGGCCTACCACCAGGGCACGGTGTGGCCCTGGCTGATCGGGCACTTCATTCAGGCGTGGCTGAAGCTGCACCCGGATCGAACGGCGGCACGGGCCTTCCTCGCTGACCTGCCGGCGCATCTTAGCGAAGCCGGCATTGGCAGCATCAGCGAGATTTTCGATGCCGAGCCGCCGGGCTTGCCCCGAGGGTGCGTGGCCCAGGCATGGAGCGTGGCGGAGGTGCTGCGGGCCTGGTTGATGACCGCACCAGCCGTGCCATCCGACGCGGCGGACTGACACGCCGCGCGCGCCAGGGCATGTCGCTTGCCCGTTGGCAGCATCACCCTTCCACGGAGGACGCCGCCATGCCGAGCCGAACCACCAACACCGCCCTTCCCTCGACGCTGAAACGCTCGCCGGCCAAGGCCCAGCGCACGTACACCAAAACGTTGGCCCACGCCGAGGAGACCTATGGCCCCGGGGAACGCGCGCGTCGCACGGCCATGTCTTCGCTCAAGCACAGTTTCGAGAAGGTGGGCGACCACTGGGAACCGAAAGCCCGGCGCGGCCCGTCCGACCCGCAGGCTGCCGCCTCGGGTGATGCCGCCCGTCGGGGCGACCAGCCCACGTATGGCGGGGTTGACGCCCAGGGCCAGACCCGCGAGGCGCTGTATGCACGCGCCCGCGAGCTCGGTATTCCGGGGCGTGCCCGGATGAACAAGGCTGCACTGGCTCAGGCCATTGCGCGTCATCAGTGAGGTCGCCCATGTCCGTTCCCACCGTTCCCTCCCCTGTGCCACCCGGTCCGGGCACGCCCTCGCCTGCCCCCGACATTCCGACGCCGGAAGGCCCGGATGTGCCGGATCCGCAGGGCCCCGATTTTCCGCAGCCCGACCGCGGCCCGGAGATCACGCCGACGCCCCCTCAGCCCGAGATCGCCCCGCCGCTGACGGAGCCCGAGGTGTCGCCTGTGCCACCGCAGCCCGAGGTCACGCCGCCCCCCGAGATCCGGTGAGGCGGTTGTATCCGCACCGGCACCTTTTCCCGGTGCGTCTGCACTTCTTGCCAGCCCACCCGGTGGGCCCCTATCCCGTGCCTGGGCGGCTGCGCGCCCGCCGGGCACGTCCTTTGCCACCGTGCGATACCGCCATCTTCCGGCTCGGCCCATGCTCAGTGACCTCGACATCCATCTGCTGCACGAAGGCACGCATGCCCGTCTGTACGACATCCTGGGAGCCCACCCGAACGAAGGCCCCGAAGGCGGTACCCGGTTCGCTGTATGGGCGCCCAATGCCGAGCGGGTCACGGTCATGGGCGACTGGAATGGCTGGGATCCACACGCTCATCCACTGAGCCCGTGCGAGCGCGGCAGCGGCATCTGGCATGGCGTGATTCCGCAAGCGCGGCACGGGCACATCTACAAGTACCACCTGTGCAGCCAGCAACACCACCAGGAACTGGTGAAGGCCGACCCCGTCGCCTTCTATTCCGAGGCGCCGCCCGCCACCGGCTCGCGGATCTGGAGCAGCCATTACGCGTGGGGTGATCAGGCCTGGATGGCACGCCGCGCCGAGCGCAACGGCCTGTCGGCGCCCATGTCGATCTACGAGGTGCACGTGGGTTCGTGGCGACGCCCCGATGGCCGGCCGATGGGCTGGCGGGCGCTCGCGAAGGAGCTGGCGGCGTATGTGAAGGAGCTGGGCTTCACGCACGTGGAGCTGATGCCCGTCACGGAGCATCCCTTCTACGGTTCATGGGGCTACCAGACCACCGGGTACTTTGCCCCGACGGCCCGCTACGGCACGCCGGAGGACTTCATGGCCTTCGTCGACCATCTGCATCAGAACGACATCGGCGTGATCCTGGACTGGGTGCCTTCGCACTTTCCAACCGATGCCCACGGCCTGCATTACTTCGACGGCACGCACCTGTACGAACACGCCGACCCGCGTCAGGGCTTCCATCCCGAATGGCATTCCAGCATCTTCAACTACGGCCGCGGTGAGGTCAGCAGTTTTCTGATCTCGTCGGCGTTGTTCTGGCTGGACCGCTATCACATCGATGGCCTGCGAGTCGACGCGGTCGCCTCCATGCTCTATCTGGACTACGCCCGGCAGCACGGCCAGTGGGTGCCGAACCAGCATGGCGGCAAGGAAAACCTTGAGGCGATCACCTTTCTGCGCCGGCTCAACGAGGCCCTGTACCGCGCCCATCCGGATGCCTTCTCGGTGGCCGAGGAGTCGACCGCCTGGCCCATGGTGTCGCGCCCCACCAGCATGGGCGGCCTGGGTTTCGGTATGAAGTGGAACATGGGCTGGATGCACGACACGCTGGCTTTCATGAAGGAAGACCCGCTGTACCGGCGCCATCACCTGGGGCGGCTCACCTTCTCGCTGGTCTATGCGTTCAATGAGAACTTCGTGCTGCCGCTCTCGCACGATGAGGTGGTGTACGGCAAGGGTTCGCTGATCGGCAAGATGCCCGGCGACCCCTGGCAGAAGATGGCCAACCTGCGCCTGCTGCTGTCCATGATGTGGACGCACCCGGGCAAGAAGCTGCTGTTCATGGGCGGCGAGTTTGCGCAGCAGCGTGAATGGACGCACGAGGGCGAACTGGAGTGGCACCTGCTGGCCCAGGCGCCCCATCAGGGCGTGATGCGCCTGGTGCAGCAGCTCAATGCCCTGCTGCGACGCGAGCCGGCCTTGTACGAAATCGACTTCGGCCCGGAGGGGTTCGAGTGGGTCGAGAGCCACGATGTGGTCAACAACGTGATTGCCTTTCTGCGCAAGCCGCGGGGTGGTGCAGGCAGCCTGCTGGTGGTGTGCAACCTCACGCCAGTGCCCCAGCAGGGCTACATGCTGGGGGTGCCCGCGCCGGGCCACTGGCAGGAGATTTTCAACAGCGACGCGACGGATTACGGTGGATCGGGGTGGGGCAACCTGGGCGGTGTGATGGCCGTCAACCAACCGAGCCACGGGCGCCCCTGGTCGGTGCCCTTGACCCTGCCACCGCTTGCCGCAGTCGTGCTCAAAGGGGAGGCGCATGCCGCGCAAGGCCAACACTGAACCGAGAACGCCACCGCCGCAACTGGTCGGGGCGCCCCATGAAGGCCGCGCCCGCGCGGTGATCGATGCGGTGCTGCCGCATGTGGATGCCGGCCGCTTTGCGGTCAAGTGCATTGCTGGCGAGCCCTTCGAGGTGACCGCGCACGTGTTCACCGATGGCCACGATGCCGTGCGCGCCGTGCTCAGGTGGCATGCCGAAGCCGGCGACGCGCAGGATGTGGAGATGCGCCCGCTGGGCAACGACGAGTGGCGGGCAGCCTTCACGCCGCCGGTGCCCGGCCGCTATGGCTACACGGTGGTCGCGTGGGTGGACCGCTTTCAGTCCTGGCGCGGCGAGATGAAGCGCCGTCAGGGTGAGGCGGACATCCGATTGGCCATGCGCATCGGCGCCGACCTGCTGGACGATGCGGCCAGCCGTGCCGCCGGTGAAGACCGTGAGCATCTGAGCGAGGCCGCGCGGCAGTGGCGCTGGCACGCCACCGACGAGGCGGTCGAGGTGCAGGCCATCCAGGCCATCGCGCTGGACGAGGCCATTGCAGCCCGCGCGTTGCGCTATCCGGATCGGCGGCTGCAGACCGTCTGGCCGCAGACGCTGCCGCTGGTGGCCGACCGGCTGCGTGCCCGGTTCAGCGCCTGGTATGAACTGTTTCCCCGCTCGGCGGGTACCCAGCCCGGCGTGCACGGCCGTCTCACCGATGTGGTGGCCCGCCTGCCCTACCTGGCCGAAATGGGGTTCGACGTGCTGTACCTGCCTCCCATCCACCCCATCGGCCGTGAACGCCGCAAGGGCCGCAACAACGCCGAGGTGGCCGAGCCGGGCGATGTGGGCAGCCCGTGGGCCATCGGCGCGAGCGAAGGGGGCCACAAGGCCGTGCATCCGGAACTGGGCACCGCTGCCGATCTGGCCGACCTGGTGACGCGTGCCGCCGAGTACGGCATCGAGATCGCATTGGACATTGCCTTTCAGTGCGCGCCCGACCATCCCTATGTGAACGAGCACCGGGAGTGGTTCCGCTGGCGTCCGGACGGCACGGTGCAGTACGCCGAGAACCCGCCCAAGAAATACCAGGACATCTACCCGTTCGAGTTCGAAACCAGCGACTGGCCGGCTCTCTGGCAGGAGCTGCGCAGCGTCTTCGACTTCTGGATCGCGCTGGGCGTGCGCGTGTTCCGCGTCGACAACCCGCACACCAAGCCGTTCGCCTTCTGGGAGTGGGCGATCGCGCAGATCAAGGCGCAGCACCCGGACGTGATCTTCCTGTCGGAAGCATTCACCCGCCCGAAGGTCATGCACCGTCTGGCCAAGCTGGGGTTCACGCAGTCGTACACCTACTTCACGTGGCGACAGACGGGCGAGGAGTTGCGCGCCTACTTCACCGAACTGGCGGAAGGGCCCGGTCGGCATTACTTCCGGCCGAACGCCTGGCCCAACACACCGGACATCTTTCATGAGCAGTTCCACCACCAGGGGCGACCCGTGTTCGCGCTGCGCGTGGTGCTGGCTGCCCTGCTGTGCCCCAGCTACGGGCTGTATGGGCCAGCCTACGAACTGCTGGAGAACCGGCCGCGCAGCCCGGGCAGCGAGGAGTACCTTGACTCCGAGAAGTACCAGCTTCGACACTGGGGCGAGACGTGGACCGTAGACCGCCCCGACAGCGTGGCCGGGCTGATCGCGCGACTCAACCGGCTGCGGCGTACGCACGTGGCTTTGCAGTCGATGGACCGATTGCGGTTTCACGACACCGACAACCCGCAGCTGCTGGTGTGGTCGCGGCAGGCGCGCGAAGGCGAAGACACGCTGGTCATGGTGCTCAACCTTGACCCGCAGTACGTCCAGTCCGGCTGGGTGACGCTGGACCTGGGTGCGCTGGGACTGCCGACCGACGCGCCGTACGAGCTGCACGACGCACTCACCGAGCAGCGCTTCACCTGGCAGGGACCGCACAACTTCGTGATCCTCGACCCGTCGGTCACCCCCGCGCATGCGCTGGTCGTGCAGCGCCCCGGGGCTGCGGCGGCAGGCATGCCTCCTGCCCTGTCAGATCAGAACGTTGTGGAGCCATGAACATGCTCTCGCCCGACATCCCGCATCTCGAAGAAGCCGCCCAGGGCGCCACGGTGCCGCGTGACGACCAGGCGCTCTGGTACAAGGACGCGGTCATCTACCAGCTCAACGTGAAGGCGTTCTTCGATGCCGATGAGAACGGCATCGGCGACTTCAATGGCGTGACGGCCCGGCTGGACTACATCAAGGACCTGGGCGTCAACGCGATCTGGGTGATGCCGTTCTATCCCTCGCCCCTGCGCGACGATGGTTACGACATCTCGGGCTACGAAGAGATCCATCCCTGCTATGGCACGCTGGATGACTTCAAGCGCATGCTGGATGAAGTCCACAAGCGGGATCTCAAGCTGATCACCGAGCTGGTGATCAACCACACGTCCGACCAGCACCCGTGGTTCCAGGCGGCCCGCCGCGCGCCGCCTGGCTCACCTGAGCGCGACTTCTATGTGTGGAGCGATACCGACACGCGCTACCCCGAAACACGCATCATCTTCACCGACACGGAAACGTCCAACTGGACCTGGGATCCGGTGGCCAAGGCTTACTACTGGCACCGCTTCTTCAGCCACCAGCCCGACCTCAACTTCGACAACCCGGCCGTGCTCGAGGCCGTGTTCAAGGTGATGCGATTCTGGCTCGACATGGGCGTCGATGGCTTCCGGCTGGATGCCATTCCCTACCTCATCGAGCGCGACGGCACGAACAACGAGAACCTGCCCGAAACCCACGCGATCATCAAGCAATTGCGGGCGGCCATCGACGCGAACTACGAGAACCGCTTCCTGCTTGCGGAGGCCAACCAGTGGCCCGAGGACGTGCGGGACTACTTCGGCGAAGGCGACGAGTGCCATGCGGCCTATCACTTCCCACTGATGCCGCGCATGTACATGGCCATTGCGCAGGAAAACCGCTTCCCGGTGGTCGAGATCATGCGCCAGACGCCGGCGATTCCCGACTCGTGCCAGTGGGCGATCTTCCTGCGCAACCACGACGAGCTGACGCTCGAGATGGTGACGAGCAAGGAGCGCGACTACATGTACAACACGTACGCGGCCGACCCGCGTGCGCGCATCAACCTTGGCATCCGGCGCCGACTCGCGCCCCTGATGGAGAACAACATCGACACCATCAAGCTGATGAACAGCCTGCTGCTGTCGATGCCCGGCTCGCCCATCATCTATTACGGCGACGAGATCGGCATGGGCGACAACGTCTACCTCGGCGACCGGAATGGCGTGCGCACGCCGATGCAGTGGAGTCCGGACCGCAACGCGGGGTTCTCGCGCGCGGATCCGCAGAAGCTCTACCTGCCGCCCATCATGGACGCGGTGTATGGCTACCAGGCGGTCAACGTCGAGGCGCAGCTCCGTGATCCGTCTTCGCTGCTGAACTGGATGCGCCGCATGCTCGCCGTGCGCAAGAGCAGCCATGCCTTTGGACGCGGCGCGCTGACCTTTCTGAAGCCGGGCAACCCGAAGATCCTGGCCTACCTGCGCGAGTACGAGGACGACACCATCCTGTGCGTGGCCAACCTGGCGCGCTCGGCGCAACCAGTGGAGCTCAACCTCTCGCGCTACAAGGGGCGGGTGCCGGTGGAACTGCTGGGCCGCACGCTGTTTCCGCCCATCGGTGAGCTGCCCTATCTGCTGACCATTGCGGCACACGGCTTCTACTGGTTCCGACTCGACAAGGATGCCGGCGCACCCAGCTGGCACGAGGAGCATGTGCCCATGGAAGACGTTCCCGTGCTGGTGTTGTTCGACAGCTGGCGCAGCTTCTTTCCCGAGATGGTGGTGCCTTGGCGTTCGGCGCTCGCGGTCAAGACACGGGCACAACTGGAAGAGCAGGTGCTGCCCCGCCACATCGAGACGCAGCGCTGGTATGCCGCCAAGGGCCAGGCCATCGAACGGGCCTCGCTGCGTGACCATGTCATGTGGACGGACGGTGCGCGGAGCTGGCTCATCACCCTGGTCGACGTGCAGAGCGCCAGCGATGGCGTGAGCTACTTCATGCCCCTGGCGAAGGCGTGGGAGGAGCAGGACGAGGAGCGCACGCGGGCGCTGGCCATGACGGCCCTGGCCCGCACACGACAGCATGCCCAGGTGGGGGTGATGGCCGATGCCTTCTCGGATGCCGCGTTCTGCCGCGCGGTGGTCCGGGCCATGGGTCAGGGCCTGAGCCTGCCGACTTCGGGCGGCACCCTGCGCTTTGAAGCCAGCGCGGTCTACGACGCGCTGCTGCAAGACAAGCTCGACAGCCTGCCGGTCAGCAAGCCACTCGGTCAGAGCAGCAACACCGTCGTCACGCTAGATGAAACGCTGTTCCTCAAGGGCTATCGGGCCGTGCGCCCCGGCCCCAGCCTGGAATACGAGGTGGGCCGGTTCCTGACCGAGGTCGCGCGCTTCGAGCACATCGTGCCCGTGGCGGGCCTGCTCACCCACCAAGCGCCCGACGGCACCGAGCGCCCCCTGGCCATCCTGCAGGGCTACATCGGCAACCAGGGCGACGGCTGGGCCTACACGGCCGGCTACCTCGAGCGTCACCTGGAGCGCTCGCGCTCGATGGCCGAGGCCGAGGCCCAGGACGTGCACGCGGCCTTCCTCGACCTGATCCGCACGCTGGGCCGTCGCACCGCCGAGCTGCACGCCGCGTTCGCCACGCCTTCAGGCGATCCCCTGTTCGAGCCGGAAGCCTTGACCGCTGCCGACGTGACGGCCATCCAGGCCCGTGTGCGGGCCGACGTCGCGCGCAGCCTGGACCTGCTGTCCGACCGTCAGCCTGACCTGCCCGCTGAAGTGCGCGATGCCGCCGCCGCCGTGTTGGCCGGCCGCGATGCGCTGATCGGCCTGATCGAACGGCCCTTGAGCGTGCCTGCCGGTGCACAGCGCATACGCTGTCATGGCGACTACCACCTGGGCCAGGTGCTCGTGACGGCCAACGATTTCGTGATCATCGACTTCGAGGGCGAGCCGGCTCGACCCATTGATGAGCGACGCACCAAGCAGCCGCCATGGTTGGACGTGGCCGGCATGCTGCGGTCATTCAGCTATGCCCGCCTGGGCGCCCTGCGCTCTGCCGTGCACTCGGCCGAAGAGCAGGCCTTGCTGGGCCCGATTGCCGAAGCGTGGGAGCAGCAGGTGCGCGATGCCTTCCTCGCCGGGTACGTCGAGCCGAAGGCGCCTGAGGCGTCCGATCCGGCGGATAGCCCACCGCCTGCGGCGAAGCTGGCGGGGCACGATGCCGCCTTGCTCACCCTGTTCGAGCTGGAGAAAGCACTCTACGAACTGCGCTACGAGCTCCACAGTCGACCGGACTGGGTGGCGATTCCTCTCGCCGGCCTGCTGCAGCTGCTGGCACGGGAGGCCGTGTGAGCACCGCCGCCGAACCCGCCGTGGCCCCGGCCTCGCTGCCACCGACCGGTGCCGAAGCCGACGAGCTGATCGAAGCCTGCACCCGGGCTTCGATCAACCTGTTGAAGGACAACCTGACGCCGTCCGGCATCCTGGCCGCCAGCCGCACCAAGGCGGCCGAAAGCCGCAGCTACACGCGCGTGTTCGGGCGCGATGCGGCGATCTGCGTGCTCGCCATGGCGGGCAGCGGCGTGCCGGCGCTGGAACAGGGCGCCGTCGACAGCCTGGATTCGCTGGCGCGGGCGCAGGCGCAGAACGGGCAGATCCCGAAGTACGTCGATCCGCTCGGCCACGACGCAGACTTCTGGTACCTCGGCTGTGTGGACGCGACGCTGTGGTGGCTCATTGCAGTGGCTCACGTGCAGCGCCACTCGAACATGCCGGGCGTGTTCGGCCGCTGGCGCGGGCACATCGACCGGGCCATCACCTGGCTGCAGGCACAAGAACACCAGCGCTTCTTTCTGCTGCAACAGAATGAGGCGAGCGATTGGGCCGACATCATGCCCCGCTCGGGCTTCGTGCTCTACACCAACGCCTTGTGGCACCGGGTGAAGGACCTGTTCGATCTGCCCAAGCTCGACGAGACGCACTACCACTTCAATCACCTCTTCCATCCCTACCAGAGTGACCTGCCCGAGTACCGCCGCGGGCGGCTTCTGCAGCATTACGCCCGGCGTGGTCAGCGCAACAAGGGGCTGTATCTGAGCTTTGTCAACCTGTCGTTCGTGGGCGACGAGGGAGATGTGTTCGGCAACGTGCTCGCCGTGCTCTATGCCCTGCGCGAGGACGCGGCCGGGCGTGACGTCATGAAGACGCTGATCAACGCGGGCGTGCACGAGCCGTATCTGGCCCGTTCGGTCACGACGCCGATCACGCGGGATCACGACCTGTGGCGAGCCTACATGGCGCGCCACCAGCAAAACCACCCGGACCAGTATCACAACGGCGGCATCTGGCCCTTCATCGGCGGGTTCTTCCTGCTCGCCCTGATTGGCCAGGGGCAGACCGATCTGGCGCGGACCGAGCTGGTCAAGCTGGCTCACGTGCTGAGCCTGGACAACTGGCGGTTCACGGAGTGGTTTCACGGCCGCACGCTCGCACCCTGCGGCATGCCCGGCCAGAGCTGGAATGCCGCCGCGTTCCTGATGGCGCGAAGGGCACTGGACGTCGGCGGGCTGTCATGAGCGGCGAGGCCTTGCGCGTGGGGCGCCCCTGGCCGCTGGGCGCCACCTGGGACGGCAAAGGCACCAACTTCGCACTTTTCAGCAGCGCGGCAGAGCGCGTGGACCTGTGCGTGTTCGACACACCGGAAGACGCGACCGCAAGGGCAACCTGGCCGCTCGTGCACCGCACCGGTCACATCTGGCACGGGTACCTGCCCGAAGCCGGTCCGGGCACGCTGTATGGGTGGCGCGTGCACGGGCCCTATGCGCCGGAGCAGGGCTCACGCAACAACGCGGCGAAGCTGCTCATCGACCCGTATGCGCGCGTCCTGCGGGGGGCGCTGCCATGGTCGCAAGCGCATTACGCCTATGACCTGGAAGACGACGACAGCGACCTTTCGTTCAACAACGAAGACAGCGCGGGCGTGATGCCCAAGTGCGAGGTCATCGACGAGGCCTACGACTGGGAAGGCGATGCCCTGCTGCAGACGCCGTGGCGAGACACGGTGATCTGTGAGCTCCACGTGAAAGGCTACACGCAGCGTCATCCGGATGTGCCACCCGCCTTGCGGGGCACCTACGCCGGGCTGGCGACCGAGCCGGTCATCGCGCACCTGAAGTCGCTGGGGGTGACGGCCGTCGAACTGCTGCCGGTGCACGCCTTCGTGGACGACCATCGGCTCACGGCCATGGGCAAGCGCAACTTCTGGGGCTACAACACGCTGGGTTTTTTCGCGCCCGAGATGCGCTACAGCGCCACCGGCGAAGTCAACGAGTTCAAGGACATGGTCAAGCGCCTGCACCGCGCGGGCATTGAGGTGCTGCTGGACGTGGTCTACAACCACACGGCCGAAGGCAACCACCTCGGTCCCACGCTCTCGATGCGGGGCATCGACAACGCCGCGTACTACCGGCTGGCCCACGACCGTCGTTATCACGCCGACTTCACCGGCACGGGCAACACGCTGGACACGCACCACCCGATGGCACTGCGCCTCGTGATGGACAGCCTGCGTTACTGGGTGACGCAGATGCATGTCGATGGCTTCCGGTTCGACCTGGCCACGGCGCTGGCACGCGGCGGCGGCCCGGCCGACTACGACATCCGCAGCAGCTTCTTCGCAGCCGTGGCACAGGATCCGGTGCTCTGCCAGGTCAAGCTGATTGCCGAACCGTGGGACCTCGGGCACGGTGGCTACCGCGTGGGCGGCTTTCCCACGGGCTGGGCCGAATGGAACGGGCGCTACCGGGACGACGTGCGCGCCTACTGGCGGGGTGACGAAGGCGCCCTGCCCGCCTTTGCCCGGCGGCTCAGCGGGTCGGCGGACCTGTATCAGCACGACGGGCGCCGCCCCGTGGACAGCATCAACCTCGTGACGGTGCACGACGGCTTCACCCTGCGTGACCTCGTCAGCTACAACGAGAAGCACAACGAGGACAATGGCGAGGGCAACCGTGATGGCGAATCCCACAACCTCAGCTGGAACTGCGGGGTGGAGGGCGAAACCCATGACGAGGCGGTGCTCGCCCTGCGTGCGCGTCAGCAACGCAATTTCCTGGCCACGCTGTTTCTTTCGCATGGCACACCCCTGCTGCTGGGCGGCGACGAACTGGGGCGCACCCAGCAAGGCAACAACAACGCCTACTGTCAGGACAATGAGCTGAGCTGGGTGGACTGGACCGATGCCCGGCACCATCCGCTCAAGGCCTTTGTGGCCCGCCTCGCGACACTGCGGCGCAGCCTGCCGGCCCTGCGCCGAACCGACTTCCTGACCGGGCTGCCGGGCCCTGACGGCCGCAAGGACCTGACCTGGTTCAACTCCGCCGGGCTCGAGATGAGTGCCGACGAATGGCACAACCCGGCAGCACGCAGCGCATGCGCCATCTGGTGCGGACAGCAGACCGACGAACGCGACGCACAAGGCCGCCCCCAGCCATGCGAGAGCGTGCTGATGATCGTCAACGCCTACCACGACCGCCTGCGCTTTGCCCTCCCGGCGTATCGCAGCGATGCCTGGACGGTGGTGCTCGACACCGCCGACCCGGATGGCGAGCCCCCACGCCGCGGGTGGCACGCTGGCGAGCGTTACCCGGTTGCAGGCCGATCACTGGTCCTGATGACCCAATCCCATTCGGAAACAGCATGAAGCGCGCCTGTCACCACATGCCTTACGGGGCCACGTTGATGCCGCAGGGGGGCGTAGCCTTCCGCCTGTGGGCGCCTGCGCCCTTGCCGATCGAGCTGCTGGTCTACCAGGCTGATGGCAGCGAGCATGCCATTCCCTGCCCGCCCGACGCGCTGGGCTGGCGAGAGGCCATCGTGCCCGGCGCAGGACCGGGCACACGGTATCACTGGCAGGTGCACGGGCCATCCGGTCCCGTCCGCGTGCCGGACCCGGCCTCACGCTGGAACCCGGAGGGCGTTGACGGCCCCAGCGAGGTGGTCGATCCCCAGCGCTTTCGTTGGGACGATGACTGGCGGGGGCGCCCGTGGTCCGAGGCGGTGCTGTACGAACTGCACGTGGGCACCTTCACGCCCGAGGGCACCTATGCCGCGGCCGAGGCGCATCTGGCTGATCTGGCCGAAGACGGCATCACCTGCATCCAGCTCATGCCACTGGCCGCGTTCCCGGGCCGCTTTGGCTGGGGCTATGACGGCGTGTTGCCGTTCGCACCGCATGCCCCCTACGGATCACCCGATGAACTGAAGGCCTTCGTGCGGGCGGCGCACCGCCTGGGCCTGATGGTGATGCTGGACGTGGTCTACAACCACTTCGGCCCGCAGGGCAACCACCTGTCGCTGTACGCGCCGGCATTCTTCACCGACCGGCACCAGACCCCTTGGGGCGCAGGACCGAACTTCGACGGGCCCGAGTCGGCCGCCGTGCGCGGCTTCTTCCTCCACAACGCGCTGTACTGGCTGGAAGAGTACCAACTCGACGGTTTGCGATTCGACGCGGTGCACGCCATCCTCGACGACAGCAGCCCCGACATCATGGAGACGATCTCGATTCGGGCGCGTGCCGCCTGTGCCGGGCGACACGTGCATCTGGTGCTGGAGAACGATCACAACGACGCACGGCGGCTGGCGGCTGCGGGGACCGCCGGTCGATTCGACGCCCAATGGAGTAGAT
>NZ_CANBCC010000030.1 GCF_947366995.1 uncultured Aquabacterium sp.
GGGGGAGGACGCCGCCAGCGCGGTCAGCGCCGGTGCCAGCGGCGCCACCGACAAGGCGCGCCCGGAAGACAAGAAACGAGAGGCGCGTCCGGGCCCGCTCAACCCCCGGGCCGCGTGCGCCGGCAAGTCGTTCATCTTCCTGGCCATCTGCATGAAGCAGCATTGCAGCCGGTCGGCCTACAAACGCCATCCCGAGTGTGTGCGCATGCGCCGGCAGGAAGAAGCGCAGCGCAACATGCAGCCCTGATGCGCGCCCACCGGCAACGGCTTCAGGCCGCGGTCTGGTGGGCGGCGTCCGGCCGCAAGGCCACCAGCGTTTGCTGCAGTACGCGGGCGTCGGCGCTCGCCCGGTGACGCGCCAGGCCCATTCGCGCCGCCACCTGCTGCTTCACCTCATGCCACCGCGCGGCTTCGGCCTCGTTCAGCAGCGCCCGCAGGTTCTCCATCCGGAAGGACGGCGTGCGGTCGGCCACGTCATACAGCCGGCCCAGCCAGGTGTAGTCGTGCGCCCAGGCATCCGAATACACCGTCTGCCCGTGCAATTGGTCGTTCAGCGCTTCGCACACCACCCGCGGCGCCCGCCCATGGCGTGACAGCTGTTCCCGGGCGATGCCGTGCACGCAGGCGGCTGCGGCATCCCAGTGCTGCCAATCGGGCTCGGGGCAGATCAGGCTGCACCAGGCGCGACCATCCGGCAGCACGAACCCCACTTCGATCGGGTAGCTGCCATGGCCGAAGCCCGACGCCTCGATGTCGATGATGGTCGGCGGGAAGGGGGCGCTGTTGCCCTGAGGGGGACGGTTCATGGGAGCCCTGAGGTCGGTGTGTTGAATGTGCCCCCATGTCGACCTGCCCGTCACGTCGGGGGATCCCCCGCCTTGAAGGGCTGCCGCTCCTCCAGTTCGTTCAGGTAGTAGCCGATGCCGCGTTGCTCGCGGTCGAGGAAGTCGGCCACCGCCTGGCGCAGCCCGGGATGGCGCAGCAGGTGCACGGAGTGCGTGGTGACAGGCAGCAGGCCGCGTGCCAGCTTGTGCTCACCCTGCGCGCCACCCTCGAACCGCTGCATGCCCTGCGCGATGCACCAGGCGATGCCCTGGTAGTAGCAGGCCTCGAAATGCAGGCAGGACACCGACTCGAGCGCGCCCCAGTAACGTCCATAGGCCACCCGCGCCTGTGGATCGACTGCCAGCAACGAAGCGGCGATGCGTTCGCCGTCGCGTACGGCAATGAACATCGTCCAGCAGTCTGGCAGCGCCGTGCCCACCTGATGCCAGAAGGCGTGAGCCAGGTAGGGGCGTTGGCCGTGCTCCAGGTAGGTGCGCGTGTAGCAGCGGTGAAAGAAGTCCCAGTCGGCCTCGGTGATGTCCGCACCCTGCTTCACCTGGAAGCGCACACCGGCCTCGGCCACCTTGCGCCGCTCCTGCTGGATCTTCTTGCGCTTCTCGCGCTGCAGAGTGCCGAGAAAATCAGTGAAATCGGCATAGGGCGTTTCCTTGCGGTTCAGCCAGTGAAACTGCACCCCCGGCCGCTTCAGCCAGCCACGGGCGGCCGCCAGATCGGCCTCGTCGTCCTGCAGGAACAACAGGTGGGCCGACGACCAGCCCTGATCCTCACACTGCGCGGCCAGGACATCGAGCAGGCGGCCCTGCAATGCGGCACGGGCGGGGCCGGGCAGGCTCGGGTCGACCAGCAGCCGCGGCCCAGGGATGGGCGAGAACGGCACGGCACCCAGCAGCTTGGGGTAGTAGTGCGTGCCCTGGCGGGCCAGCGCCCGGTCGTGCGCGTCGGCCCAGGCCCAGTCGAACACGTACTCGCCATAGGAATGGTCCTTGGCGTAGGTTGGGCAGGCGGCGCGCAAGCGGCCCGCCGCATCGTGCAGCAACAGGAACTGCGGATGCCAGCCGGTGGCCGGGGCCGCACTGCCGGTGTCGTGCAGGGCCTGGAAGAAGGCGTGCCGCAAAAAGGGGCTCGCCCCCTCTGCGGGAAGCAGCGCATCCCAGGCCGCGGCGTCGATCTCGCCCGGGTCATCCACCCATGTGATGCTGCAGTCACCCGACAGGGCCGCTACCATGCTGGCTTGCGCGTCTGCGCCGTCTGCTTGAATCCTGCTCATGAATGCTGTGTCGTCCGCGGCCCGTCCTGCCCAAGCGCTGAACGTGGCCCTGCTGCAAATCAACCCGGTCGTCGGCGACCTGGCCGGCAACGCCCGCCTGATCGTGGACGCGGCCCGCCAAGCGTACGCGCAAGGCGCGCGCCTTGCCGTCACGCCGGAAATGGCCTTGTGCGGCTACCCCCCGGAAGACCTGCTGCTGCGCCCGGCTTTCGTTGCCGCGTGCGGCCAGGCTGTGGCTGACATCGCCGCACAGTTGGCCGATCTGCCCGACCTGCACCTGGTATTGGGCCATCCGCAGCCCGCCCCGGGCGCCGGCCTGCGCGGGCGGTCGCACGCCGTGCCGGGGCTGTTGAATGCCGCCAGCCTGATTGCGGGCGGCCAGGTGCTCGCCAGCTACGCGAAGCGCGAGCTGCCGAACTACCAGGTCTTTGACGAGCGCCGCTACTTCATCAGCGGCCGCGAAGCAGGGTTGGGTCCCGTCGTCGTCGACGTGCTCGGCTGGCGCGTGGGCCTGCTGGTGTGCGAGGACGCCTGGTTCGACGAGCCCGCCAACGCCGCACTGGGGCAGGGTGCTCAGGCCCTGGTCGTGCTGAACGCTTCGCCTTTCCACACCGGCAAATGGGGCGAGCGCGAGGCCCTGATGGGCGAGCGCGCGCGCCGGCTCGGCGTGCCGCTGGTCTACGCGCACATGGTGGGCGGTCAGGACGAGGTGGTGTTCGACGGCGCCTCGTTCGCCGTAGACGCACAGGGCGCCGTGCAGGCACGCGCTCCGAGCTTCGAGACCGCCACCCTTCCTCTGACGCTGCAGCCAGATGGCCGCGTGCAGGGCGCGCTCGCCGAAGTCCCGTCGGCCGACGCCGAAATCTGGCAGGCCCTGGTCACCGGCGTGCGCGACTACCTCGGCAAGAACGGCTTCCCTGGCGCCATCATCGGGCTGTCCGGCGGCATCGACTCGGCGCTGGTGCTGGCCATCGCGGTCGACGCCCTGGGCGCCGACAAGGTGCGCACCGTGATGATGCCTTCGCCCTACACGGCCGACATCTCCTGGATCGACGCGCGCGACATGGCTGACCGCCTGGGCGTGCGCCACGATGAAATCGCCATCGCGCCCGAGTTCGAGGCCTTCAAGACCTCGCTGGCGCCGCTGTTCGTGGGCCGCGCCGAGGACACCACCGAAGAGAACATCCAGGCCCGCATCCGCGGCACCCTGCTCATGGCCCTGTCCAACAAGACCGGCGCCATCGTGCTGACCACGGGCAACAAGAGCGAGATGGCCACCGGCTACTGCACGCTGTATGGCGACATGGCTGGCGGCTTTGCCGTCATCAAGGACCTGGCCAAGACCGTGGTCTACCGTCTGGCGCGCTGGCGCAACGCCCAGGCCGCCGCGACCGGGCAGGCCGAGCCCATTCCCGAGCGCATCATCACGCGCCCGCCTTCGGCCGAACTGCGCCCGGATCAGACCGACCAGGACAGCCTGCCCGAATACGACGTGCTCGACGCCATCCTCGAGCGTTACATGGAGCAGGACCAGTCCATCGACGAGATCGTGGCGGCTGGCTTCGATCGCGCCGACGTCGACAAGGTCACGCGCCTCATCAAGATCAACGAATACAAGCGTCGCCAGGCGCCGGTCGGCATCCGCATCACCTACCGCGCATTCGGGCGGGACTGGCGCTATCCGATCACTTCCCGCTTCCGCGCCTGAGCCCGAGACGTGCTTAAATAGCCATCATGCGGCGCAACATGGCGCCCGCGCGGCTTGCCGATTTCCCCCACTTCGCAGACTTATCCGGAGTCCCTCCATGAAACAGATCACCGCCGTCATCAAACCGTTCAAGCTCGAAGAAGTCCGCGAAGGCCTGGCTGAAGTGGGTGTGACCGGTCTGACCGTCACCGAAGTGAAGGGCTTCGGCCGTCAGAAGGGCCACACCGAGCTCTACCGCGGTGCCGAATACGTGGTCGACTTCCTGCCCAAGGTCAAGATCGAGGTCGTGGTGAAGGATGGCGATGTCGATCGTTGCATCGAAGCCATCGTCAAGGCCGCCAAGACCGGCAAGATCGGCGACGGCAAGATCTTCGTGACCGGCGTCGAGCAGGTCGTGCGCATCCGCACCGGCGAGACCGACGAATCCGCCGTCTGAGTTCGCTCAGATCTCGGGCGACACGCCGCCAGGACCCGGCTCAGGCTGGTCCGGCGGCGTTTGCACTTGAAGGCGGGCGTGTTCGTCCTCGATGCGGTCGAGCAGCGTCGTGATGTCATCCCCGACCATCAGCAACTCCTGCACATCCGGCCACAGAAAGCCGCCGTCGCGGCAGGTGTCGATGAAGCGCAGCAGGTGGTCGTAGTAGCCGGCCACGTTCAGCAGGCCCAGCGCCTTGCGGTGGTAGCCCAGCTGCCGCCAGGTCCACACCTCGAAGATCTCTTCCATCGTCCCGATGCCACCGGGCAGCGCCAGAAACGCGTCCGACTGCATGGCCATCCGGTGCTTGCGCGCGTGCATGGTGTCGACCACCTGCAGGTCGGTCAGGCGGGCGTGGCCCATCTCGCGGGTCATCAGACGCTCGGGGATCACGCCGATCACCGGGGCGCCAGCGTCGAGTGCCGCGTCGGCCACGGTGCCCATCAGGCCCGTGCTGCCACCGCCGTACACCAGCCGCCAGCCGCGTTCACCAATCTGACGGCCGACTTCACGGGCAGCGGCCACGTGGGCTGGATCCAGCCCGTCGCGCGAGCCGCAGTACACACACAGAGACAGGGACATGATGGTCAGGCCGCATGCGCGGCGTCGGGATGAGGCGTCGGCGCGGCGTCCGGCCGCGTGTCGATCAGGCGGGTGCCGCTCAGCACATCATGCAGGAATTGCCGGCGCGGCAGCACAAAGCTCGACACGGCATACAGCACCATCCAGCCCACCAGGGCGGCGAACAGCTGGCGCCCCTGCGTCAGACCGAGCACTTTCGGCAGCAGCAGGCCCGGCATCAGCCACAGCCAGGCCAGCACGTGGCGCAGCAGGGCACGGGGCACGGTCAGCCCCTCACCGTTGTGGCCCACCACACGCAGGTGCCAGGTCTTCATGGCCAGCGTCTGGCCGGTCTGCACCCAGCACCAGGTGTAGTAAAGCGCGAAGGCCAGCAGCAGCGCGGCCCACAATCCGTGTCGCCCTTCCAGGCCATGCCGCTGGTTCGTGGCGATGCCGTACACCAGCCCCACCGGCACGGCAATGCCGAACACGAGCACCCCTTCGTACACGAACGAGGTGACGCGGCGCCGCAGTCGCGGGGCTGTGGCGTGCGCCCGAGCGGTCGTTTCTTCAGCGGTGAGGGGGCGGTAGGTGTTCGAAGGCCGGGCAGACATGGCAGAAGACGGTCAGGCAAGCAGCCGCGAACGATACACCAGTGCAGCCGACGCGACCCGAGTCAGTCCGGCAGGTCGTGATCGCGGTCGGCCGGCATGGCGCCGCCCATGCCGGCGCCCTGTGCACCTTTGCGGGGCAGCAGGGTGACCGGGTCGACAAAGACCCGGGTGGCGGTGATCTTGGGCAGCCCGGCCTGCTGGTGCAGGGGCGGGGTGGCCGGCTGCGTCACCAGCCGCGTGGTCGCGCCGGGCCCTTCCTTGATCAGGGCCGGAGCGACCACCGTGGGCGCCGGGGCCCGCCGCTGTCCGGCGGCCGGCACGACGTTCGCCTTGCGTCCGTCGGCCGTCACGAGGCGGCGGCTGCTCTGACTCGATGCTGACGGGGCCGCGCTGGTCGCCATGCCGGCCGGGTCGGCCTTCTGGCGCGCCTGGCGGCCCAGCTGGTCGCGGTCTTCCGCGGAGAGCGCCTGGTAGGCCTCCCACTTCTGTTGCCGTTCGGCGGGGCTCAGCTGGCGCGCCTGTTGAAAGCGCAGCCGTGCTTCGCCCCGCTCGGTGGCAGGCAGTGATGCCCACTGGTTCATGCGCTCGCGCAGGCGTTGCTGTTCTGTGGCGGTGAGCTTGGGGTAGCGAACGGCCACCTGCAACCATTTCTCGCGGCTGGATGCAGGGAGGTCGCCCCACTGGGCAGCCAGGGGCTGCAGCACTTGCCGCTGGGCGGGTGTGAGCGACTGCCAGGCCGGTGCGCCGGCCTGCGCGGACTGGGCGCTCGCCGGCCCCTGCGCGTGCGCCAGGCTCACCACTGCCGGGCCGAGCGCCACCAGGCACAGCGCAACCAGCAGGGTGGGGGGGGCGCCACGCGGCATGGTCATGGCGTCACGGCGGGAGCGACCTCGCCGCCTTCCTCTTCCACTGCCGCCTCCAGTTCGACGGGCGGCTGAACCGAGACCTCGATGTCCGGCGTGCTCACGGTCTCCACCGCCATGGCGGGCGCCGTGTCGTTCTGAAGGAACTCGGCAAAGCCCGGGTCGGCATAAGCGTCAGGCGGCAGGTCGTCGCTCAGGAGCGCCGTGTCGACATCCGCTGCAGCTTCCGTTTTCTCGATCTGGTGATAGTGATGCACGCCCCACAGGCCCGCCACCAGCGCCATCACCGGCAGCACGGAGGCCAGCTTCAGGCCCCACGACAGCCGACCCTCATCAAGGCGGCGGCCGTGACCCGGCTGACGTGCGGCGCCTTCGTGCCATGCCGCCACCGGGGCAGAAAAACCGCCCGCCGCGCCCGTTGCACCGGCACCGGCCAGTCCCAGATGCACCACCGGCGTGGCAATGTGCGCGCTGGAGGACGCGGTGCGCACACGGGCCTCACGGGCCGTGCGCACCGCCTGTTCACGTGCCACGCGCAAGCGCTCGGTCACGTCATGGGGCACACACCGCGCACCTTCTTCCAGGCGCGCGCTCAGGCGCAGGGCAAAGCGGGCCTCGAGGGCCTCACGTTGCGCTGCGGTCAGCGGGGGAGTCGGGCGGGTCTTCACAATGTGATTCCACGAAGTTGAAGGGCTTTGGCCAGGGCCTGGACGGCGCGCGAGCAGTGCGTCTTCACGCTGCCTTCGGAGCAACCCATGGCGGCGGCGGTCTCTGCAACATCCAGTTCCTCCCAGTAACGCAGCAGAAACGCTTCCCGTTGACGCGCTGGCAGCTTTGCGATCTCTTCTTCGATCTGCCCCAGGGCTTCCGTGCGCGCTGCGGCATCATCTGCACCTTCCGTGCCACCGTCCTGTGCCGTCAGGGCCTCCAGCAGATCGAAATCGCCCTCGCCGTCGCCGGCTGCGGCCTCCAGGTCCCCGATGTTGGTGAACACGGCGTTGCGGACCTTCTGGCGGCGAAACCAGTCCAGGGTGGCATTCGACAGGATGCGCTGGAACAGCATCGGCCACTCGTTTGCCGGGCGGTCGGCGTAGCTCTGCACCAGGCGGATCATGCTGTCCTGCACGATGTCCAGGGCCGCATCTTCATCCCGGACGGCGTACACCGTGCGTTTGAAGGCGCGACGCTCGACGCTCCTGAGAAAGTCGTCGAGTTCTTCTTCTGGGGAGGGGCTGGGAAGAGGGGTCAAGACCAAAAGCCGGATGGCGGCGTATGACGCGGCGGATTATGGCACCCGCTTGCCCGGCGTCATGCCGCGGGGCCGCTTTGCTTGAAGTTGTGTCAGGGAATGCAATAATGTCGGTTTTGCGCCATTTCGATCTGGCTTGTGCTCGCCCGCATCAACAGGCGACGTGCCCAGGCCGCGCAGGCTCCGAAACCGCCTCACGAGGGCGAGCACGCTGGCAATCCGTTGCCGCAGTGCTGCTGTTGCCACCCGCCCGGGTGGTGGCCGTGTAAGAGGGGCACCGATCGTTTTTCGTTAGAGAAATTCGGAAAGGTTCTTCTTCATCATGGACATGTCTCCCGCAGACGCCAAGCGCGCCGCAGCTGCCGACGCCTCTTCCGCCGCCCACGGCGAAATCCTCAACGGTTCCGACATCCTCGTGCGCTGCCTGCAGGCCGAGAGCGTCAAGTACATCTGGGGCTACCCCGGTGGTGCCGTTCTGTACATCTACGACGCCCTGTACAAGCAGGACACGATCGAGCACGTGCTGGTGCGCCATGAGCAGGCCGCCGTTCACGCGGCTGACGGCTACGCGCGCGCCACAGGCGAAGTCGGCGTGGCCCTCGTGACCTCCGGCCCCGGCGTGACGAACGCCATCACCGGCATTGCCACGGCCTACATGGATTCGATCCCGATGGTGATCATCACCGGGCAGGTTCCCACGGCCGCGATCGGCCTGGACGCCTTCCAGGAGTGCGACACCGTTGGCATCACCCGCCCCATCGTCAAGCACAACTTCCTCGTGAAGGATGTGGCCGACCTGGCTGCGACGCTGAAGAAGGCCTTCCACATTGCCCGCACCGGCCGTCCCGGCCCGGTCGTGGTCGACATCCCCAAGGACGTCTCGCTGAAGACGACCGCCTTCCACTACCCCGAGTCGGTGGAAATGCGCTCGTACAACCCGGTGCGCAAGGGCCACGGCGGTCAGATCCGCAAGGCCGTGCAGCTGCTGCTCAACGCCAAGCGGCCCTACATCTATGTGGGCGGTGGCGTGGTGCTGGCCAACGCGCACAAGGAGCTGCGCGAGCTGGCCGACATGCTCGGCTTCCCCTGCACGAACACGCTGATGGGCCTGGGCGCAACCGCCGCCTCCGACCCGAAGTTCCTGGGCATGCTGGGCATGCACGGCACCTACGAAGCCAACATGACCATGCAGCACGCTGACGTGGTCATCGCCGTGGGCGCCCGCTTCGACGACCGCGTGATCGGCAACCCCAAGCACTTTGCCCAGGTCGAGCGCAAGATCATCCACATCGACATCGACCCGTCGTCGATCTCCAAGCGCGTCAAGGTCGACATCCCCATCGTGGGCGACGTCAAGGACGTGCTGCTGGAGCTGATCGCCCAGGTCAAGGAGTCGTCGCAGAAGGTCGACCAGCAATCGCTGGCCGCCTGGTGGAGCCAGATCAACGAGTGGCGCAAGCGCGAGTGCCTGCGCTACAAGACCTCGAACGACGTCATCAAGCCGCAGTTCGTGCTCGAGACGCTGGGCCGCCTGACCGCCGGCACCGACCACTACATCACGTCCGACGTCGGCCAGCACCAGATGTTTGCTGCGCAGTACTGCCGTTTCGAAGAGCCGCGCCGCTGGATCAACTCCGGTGGCCTGGGCACGATGGGCGTGGGCCTGCCGTACGCCATGGGCATCAAGCTGGCCAAGCCCGAGTCGGATGTGTTCTGCATCACCGGCGAAGGCTCGATCCAGATGTGCATCCAGGAGCTGTCGACCTGCCTGCAGTACAACACCCCGGTGAAGGTGCTGTCGCTGAACAACCGTTACCTGGGCATGGTGCGCCAGTGGCAGCAGCTGGATTACGGCGGCCGCTACTCGCACAGCTACATGGACGCGCTGCCCAACTTCGTGAAGCTGGCCGAGGCCTATGGCCACGTCGGCATGCTGGTGGAGCGTCCGGAAGACGTCGAAGGCGCCCTGAAGGAAGCCATCGCGCTGAAGGACCGCACTGTGTTCCTCGACATCCGCACCGACCCCACCGAGAACGTGTGGCCGATGGTGCAAGCCGGCAAGGGCATCTCCGAGATGCTGCTGGGCTCCGAGGAACTCTGATCCGCCACGCCAACTGACTCCGAGGCCCGATCCGGTCGGGGTTGAACCAAGGCCCGTGCTTTCCGGCACGGGCGGAGGGTTCGCTCAAGCCGGTCGGGCACATGCACAACGATTTCCCATCGTGCGCGGGCCACGGGCCCGGGGTTACCGCCCCGGGTGCTCAAGAGCCCGCCAGGACGATCAACATGAAACACATCATTGCCCTGCTGCTGGAAAACGAAGCCGGCGCCCTGTCCCGCGTGGTCGGCCTGTTCTCGGCCCGCGGCTACAACATCGAGAGCCTGACGGTCGCCACCACGGAAGACCCGTCGCTGTCGCGCATGACCATCGTCACGCACGGCTCCGATGACGTGATCGAGCAGATCACCAAGCACCTGAACCGACTGATCGAGGTGGTCAAGGTCGTCGACCTGTCCGAAGGCCCGTACACCGAGCGTGAACTCATGCTCATCAAGGTGCGCGCCGTGGGCAAGGAACGCGAAGAGATGAAGCGGATGGCTGATATCTTCCGCGGCCGGATCATCGACGTGACCGACAAGACCTACACCATCGAACTCACTGGCGACGCGTCCAAGCTCGATGCCTTCATCGAGGCCATCGACCGCGCAGCCATTCTCGAAACCGTGCGCACCGGGACCAGCGGGATCGGGCGCGGCGAGCGCATCCTGCGCGTCTGACTCTCCGCAGTCTCTTTCTCCCGCTGATTTCCGCTGTCACTGCAACAACCCGCTTGAGTCCATCAAGCAACCATTCGTTTTTCGACGGAGCACAAAACATGAAGGTCTATTACGACAAGGACGCCGACCTGAGCCTGATCAAGGGCAAGAACGTCGCCATCATCGGTTACGGCTCGCAAGGCCACGCCCACGCTCAGAACCTGCGCGACTCGGGCGTCAATGTGACCGTCGGTCTGCGCAAGGGCGGCGCCTCGTGGTCGAAGGTCGAAGCCGCTGGCATCAAGGTGGCCGAGGTCAACGACGCCGTGAAGGGCGCTGACGTCGTCATGATCCTGCTGCCGGACGAGAACATTCCCGACGTCTACAAGAACAACGTCGAGCCGAACATCAAGCAAGGCGCCGTTCTGGCGTTCGCCCACGGCTTCAACGTGCACTACAACCAGGTCGTGCCCCGCGCCGATCTGGACGTGATCATGGTCGCCCCGAAGGGCCCTGGCCACACCGTGCGTTCGGAATACCTGAAGGGCGGCGGCGTGCCTTCGCTGATCGCCGTGTACCAGGACAAGTCCGGCAAGGCCAAGGACATCGCGCTGTCGTACGCTGCGGCCAACGGCGGCACCAAGGGTGGCGTGATCGAGACCAACTTCCGTGAAGAAACGGAAACCGACCTGTTCGGCGAACAGGCCGTGCTGTGCGGCGGCGCCGTCGAGCTGGTGAAGATGGGCTTCGAAACCCTGACCGAAGCCGGCTACGCGCCGGAGATGGCCTACTTCGAGTGCCTGCACGAGCTGAAGCTGATCGTCGACCTGATGTACGAAGGTGGCATCGCGAACATGAACTACTCCATCTCGAACAACGCCGAGTATGGTGAGTACGTGACGGGCACCGAGGTGATCAACGAGAAGTCGCGCGAAGCCATGCGCAACGCCCTGAAGCGCATCCAGACCGGCGAATACGCCAAGATGTTCATCCAGGAAGGCAAGACGAACTACCCGAGCATGACCGCTCGCCGTCGTCTGAACGCCGTGCACCCGATCGAGACCGTGGGTGCCGAGCTGCGCGCCATGATGCCCTGGATCGCCAAGAACAAGCTGGTCGACCAGTCGAAGAACTGATCGGGCTGCCGGCGCAAGCCGGCTTGCTTGTCAGATTGAAAAGCCGCCGAGGTGCAAGCCCGGTGGCTTTTTCTTTGCCTCAGCGCGGTGCGCGCTCGGCGGTCTCTGCCCGAGAGGCCGTCTCGTCCTGCCAGCCACCTCCGATGGCCTGGTAGAAGGCGATGGTGGCGCGTGCGCGAGCCGCCTGGGTCTGGATCAGTTCGTCTTCGCGCTGCAGCGCAGTGAGGCGGGCTTCGAGCGCGGGCTGAAACAGCGTGCTGCCTTGTTCGAACAGGCGTTGGGCGTGGCGGGCTGCGTCGTTGCCGTGCTGCAGCGAGGCAGCGAGCTGCGTGGCGCGCTGATCGAGTGCGTGGCGCATGCCGTAGGCGTTCTCCACATCTTCCAGTGCGCTCAGCACCGCCTGTTCGTGCTGTACGGCGGCCGCTTCCAGCCGCGCGTCGGCCGAGGCGATGCGCGCGCGGATGCGGCCGCCTTCGAAGATGGGCAGGCGCATGCCGACGCCCCAGGCCGTGAACTGGTCGCGTGCGCCGAGGTTGTCGCCGATGCTCAGGCGCCCGTCGGTGTTCAGGAAGCCGAGGTAGAAGCTGGGCAGCAGCTCGGCCTTGGCGCTGCCGAGGCGGGCGGCGAGGGTGCGAACCTGGCGTGCGGTGCCGCGCACGTCGGGGCGTTGCTCGAGCACCGACGAAGGCAGCACGATGGGCAGCGCAGTCGGGATCACGCTGGCGTTGGCCGGGGCGGCGGCGGTGGGCGCGGGCAGGGTGCTCAGGGCGTCGGGCGTCTGGCCCGAGAGCACGGCCAGGCGGCGCAGGCGCGAGGCGAGCAGCCCCTGAAGCGGCGCGCGCTGGCCTTGGACGCTGGCCAGCTGCGCCTGGGCCCGGTCGATGTCGGCACGGCTGGCCTGGCCCGCCGTGAAGCGCCCGCGCACGTAGCGCAGCAGCGTCTGCAGCGTGGTTTCGACCCGGTCGAGCACCCCCAGCCGGTGCTCGATGGCACGGGCTTCGACGTAGTTGGCGGCGATGTCGCCAGCCACGAGCAACTGCGCTCCGTGGACGCGTTCGGTCTGCGCCAGCTCGGCTTCGCGGGCGGCGTCGATGTCGCTGCGCCGACGACCGAAGAGGTCAACTTCCCATGCGGCGGCCAGGCCGAAGCCGTCGAAGCGACTGATGGGCACGCGGACGTCGGGCAAAGGCACCGGCAGGCCGTCCGGCGTCGAGGGCAGGAAGTCCTGGCGGTTGCGGCCGATCCCGCCAAAGCCCGAGAGCGTGGGATAGAGCGCGGATTCGGCCTGGCTGCTCACGCCGCGTGCCTCCTTGACCCGGGCGAGAGCGATCCGCACATCGGCGTTGGCCTGCAGGCCCTGTTCGATGAGGGTGTGCAGGGTCGGGTCGGGCACTTGCCTCCACCACCGGGCGGTGTCGGGCAGGGACGAGCCGGGCTCGGCCGGTGCTTCGGCAAAGCGGTCGGGTGGGGTCACCCGCTGGGCGGGCATGTCGACCTTCACGAGGGCGCATCCACACAGGGTGGCCACGGCGAAGGCCTGCAGCAGGTGGGTGGGCACGCGGTGCAGGTCAGCCCGCGTGGGCGGGCGGATGAAGAGCGCGTTCATGTGATCGGGTGCTCGGTGGAAAGCCGGCCGTCGGCGTCGTGCAGCAGCACGGCCAGCGCGGCCGAGGCGAGCCGGGTGCGCGGGCTGTCAGCCGGGTTGGTGAGGATGATGGGCACGCGGGTGCCCAGCACGATGCCGGCGACGTCCGCATCGGCCAGCAGCGAGAGCTGCTTGACCAGCATGTCGCCCGTCTCCAGGTTGGGCACGACGAGCACGTTGGCCTGGCCTGCCACCGGCGACTGCGGATGCTTGAGGCGGGCAATGCGTTCGTTGATGGCAGCGTCCAGCGACAGCGGGCCGTCGACGATGCCGCCGGCAATCTGATGGCGCTCGAGCATCTTGCACAGCGCGGCCGCGTCCATCGACGAGCTCAGGGTGCTGTGCACGGTTTCTGCGGCCGACAGGATGGCCACCCGCGGCTCGCTCAGGCCCAGCGTGCGCGCCAGGTCAATGGCGTTCTGCACGATGTCGCGCTTGTCTTCCAGCGTCGGCTGGATGTTGATGGCCGCGTCCGTGACGATGAAGGGCCGCGGGTAGGTCGGCACATCGGCGATGTAGGCATGGCTGACGCGGCGGTGGGTGAGCAGGCCATCGCTGTGGTCCATCACGGCGTGCATCAGCATGCCGACCGTCACGGCACCCTGCATGACGGCCTGCACATCGCCTTCGCGGGCCAGGGCCACGGCCTGGTGGGCGGCGGCCGTCGGTCCGGGCGCTTCTTCGATTTCGCAGCCGTCGAGCTTGAGTTGCAGCTGCTCGGCCTGGGCACGGATGCGGCTGCCATTGCCCACCAGCACGGGCATCAGCAGGCCTGCGTGGGCGCATTCCAGTGCGGCCGTCAGCGTGTGTTCGTCATCCGGCCACACCACGGCACAGCGCAGCGGTGCGTGCGACTGCACCAGGCTCATCAATTGATCGAAGCGCTCGTGGCGGTGCAGGTGCACCTCGGGCAGGCTGTTGGGCGGGCGACTCACCTTGGTCTGCGGGGCAAGCACCTCGGCTTCGCCGGTGATGACGGGTTTGCCGAGCTGGTTGGTGCACACACAGTCGAGCCGCACGCGGTTGTTGGCCTCCTTGGCCTTCACCGTGACGGTCACGGTGATGCGGTCCCCGAGGCCCACCGGCCGCACGAACTGCAGCGTCTGGCCGACGTAGATGGTGCCCGGCCCGGGGAGCCTGGTGCCCAGCACGGTCGAGATCAGCGTACCACCCCACATGCCATGGGCGATGACCTTGTGAAAGGGCGTGTCGCGCGCATAGGCCTCGTCCAGATGGGCCGGGTTGACGTCGCCGCTCAGGATGGCGAAGAGCGCGATGTCGTCCTTGTTGAGGGTGCGAACGAGCGAGGCGCTGTCGCCCACGGACAGCTCGTCGTAGGTGCGGTTCTCCAGCAGAGCGGGGGTGTCGTTGGTCATGGGGCCTCCGGTCAGGGCACGCGCACGTAGTCGCCCGGCGCGTCGGGCAGCACCTTCTTGCGGCCGCCGGGCAGGCCCATGCGGGGCGGGGCGACCAGGCCACTCGAGTGTTCCACCAGCCAGGTCTGCCAGGCAGGCCACCACGAGCCTTCGACGCGGGGTGTCGTGGCCTGCCAGGTGTCCGGGTCGACATAGTGTTCATCGGCGGTGCGATGGTGGATCTGATAGCGACGGCGCGGGTGACCGGGCTCGCTGACGATGCCGGCGTTGTGCCCGCCGCTGGTCAGCACGAAGGTGAGGTCAATGGGCAGCAGGTGCAGTTTGTAGACCGACTTCCACGGCGCGACGTGGTCGGTCACGGTGCCCACGGCAAAGGCCGGCATGCGGATGTCGGTGAACCACACGGGGCTGCCGTCCACTTCGTAGCGGCCGCTGGCCAGGTCGTTGTGGAGGAAGAGCTTGCGCAGGTATTCGGAGTGCATGCGGTAGGGCATGCGCGTGGTGTCCGCGTTCCAGGCCATGAGGTCGTTGGGCTCGCTGCGCTGGCCCAGCATGTACTCCTTGAGCACGCGCGACCAGATCAGGTCGTTGGAGTGCAGCAGCTGGAAGGTGCCCGCCATCTGGCTGCCCTTGAGCACGCCTTCCTCGGCCATCATGGCCTCGATCAGGCTGACCTCGCTGTCGTTGATGAACAGCAGCAGCTCGCCGGCCTCGGTGAAGTCACCCTGCGCGGCAAACAGCGTCATCGAGGCCAGGCGGTCGTCGTGGGCGCGGCCCATGGCGGCGGCTGCAATCATCAGCATGGTGCCGCCGAGGCAGTACCCCACGCCGTGCACCTTGCGGTCGGGCACGATGCGGTTGACGGTGTCGAGCGCGGCCATCACGCCAAGCTCGCGGTAGCAGTCCATGCCCTTGTCACGGTCCTCGGCGCTCGGGTTCTTCCACGAGATCATGAACACCGTGTGCCCCTGGTCGACCAGGTACTTCACCAGCGAGTTCTGCGGCTGCAGATCAAGGATGTAGTACTTCATGATCCAGGCCGGCACGATGAGGATCGGCTCGGCGTGCACCTTCTCGGTTGTCGGGCTGTACTGGATGAGCTCGATGAGATCATTGCGCATCACGACCTTGCCGGGCGTGATGGCGACGTTGCGGCCCACTTCGTACTGCTCCGTGCCGGCCGCCGGCAGACCGCGCATCAGCCGTTGCCAGTCATCGAACCAGTTCATGCCCCCGCGCACGAGGTTCATGCCGCCTTCCTGTGCCGTGGCCTCCAGCACGTCAGGGTTGAGCCACGGCAGGTTGGAAGGCGAGAAGACGTCTAGCCACTGGCGGGCGGCGAAGGTGGCGGTTTCTTCGGTCCGGCGGCCTACGCCGGGCACCTCGCGCGTGGCGCGGTCCCACGCGCGTTGCACCAGCAGAAAGCCCTCTGCCCAGGCATTGAAGGGGAAGCGGCGCCAGCCCTCGGACTTGAATCGCTTGTCGGCCGGGACCTCGTCCTCTGGCGACAGCACCCGCTCGGTCGTGGCCTGGGCGTCTTCGATGAAGCGTTTGACCAGGTCAAGCTGTTTGCCCGGCGCCGTACCCAGGTGGCCCAGCCAGTCGAGGTAGACCAGTGCAGCCTGGATGGGCGAGATGCCGCCGGTCGCTTGCCCCAGGCGGGCCTGTGCGTGGCGGTCGAGCTCGGCGACCCAGTTCTGCCAGGCGTCCGGGCCCGGGGTCGGGGGCGTGCAAGAAGAGGTCATGGTCAGGCTCCTGAGTTGGGCATCAGCCCTGTCGGGCGAGCATCGATCTGAAACGCGACAGCGCGATGACGAGGAAGAGGGCGCCCGCGGCCGTGACGATCAGCAGCTGAGGCCAGACGATGTCGAGCCCGGCATCCCGGTACAGCACCGACTGCACCAGCCGCACGAACTGCGTCGTGGGCGAGAACTGCACCAGCTGCTGCACGCGCGGCGGCATGCTTTCGACCGGCGTGGCCGCGCCCGACAGCAGGTACAGCACTGCGTACACCGGCGACGACAGCAGGCCGAACTGCGGCATCGACGAGGCCAGCGTGGCCAGCATGATGCCCAGAGCCGTGACAGCGAACAGGTAGACCGTGGTGGCCAGCAGGATGAGGGGCACCGAGCCGGCCAGCGGCACGCCCAGCCACAGGTGCACGACCAGCCACAGCGACAGCATCACGGCCAGCACGATCACAGCGCCGTTGGCGATGATCTTGGCCAGGGCGATCTCGCTCGGGCGCACAGGCATGACCAGCAGGTGCTCGATGGTGCCGTGCTCGCGCTCGCGGATCACGGCCGCGCCCACGAGGATGATGGCCAGCACCGTCACGTTGGTCACGATCTGCATGACGGCCGTGAACCAGTACGACTGGGTGTTGGGGTTGTAGAGCACGTGCATCACCGGCCGCGTGGGCAGGCGCGCCTCGATGCCCTGCTGGTGGAAGAAATCGAGCAGCTCGCGGTAGAAAATTTCGTTGAGGTAGACCACGCCCAGGCCCGCCTGGGTCATGGCGGTGGCGTCGACCAGCACCTGCACGGTGGGCACGCGGCCGGCCAGCACATCGGCCTCGAAGCGCGGCGGGATGTCGATCACGAAGATCAGGTCGCCGCGGTCCATGGCCTGGGCGGCGGCCTGCGGCGTGGTGTCCACCGGGGGCTTGAAGTAGGGCGGTCGGATGGCGTCGCGCAGGCGGTGCGACAGCGCCGAGCGGTCGCCGTCGATGATGCCCACCGAAGCATTCGCCACCTCGGCCTTCACGCCCTTGGCGGTGCTGTAAATGGCCACCGAGAACGCGAACACGATCAGCGCCATCAGCGGCAGGTCGCCGGCCAGGCTGCGCAACTCCTTGCCTGACAGGCGCAGCACGTTGAGGATCCATTGCCGCATGGCGTCAGGTCTCCTGCTTGCGCACGGCCAGCCGCGCGGCGGTCAGGTACAGCACGCCGAAGCCCAGCAGCGCGGCGTACATCGGCCCGAAGCTTTCCAGCCCCAGGCCCTTGGTGAAGGTGCCCAGGCTGATCAGCTGGAACCACGACGACGGAAAACCCAGCCCCACCCAGCGCGCGCTGCCCTCCAGCGTCGACACCGGGTACAGCAGGCCCGAAAAGTTCACCGAGGGGATCATGCAGAGGATGGCCGTGGCGAACGTGGCCGCCACCTGCGAGCGCAGAAAGGCCGACACCAGCAGCCCCAGCGCCGTGCCGGCAAACACGAAGCACAGCGCCCCGAGGCTGAGTGCGATGAAGCTGCCCTTGAGCGGCACCTGCAGCAGCGTGACGGACAGGCCCACCAGTGTCAGGTAGCTCAGCATGGCCAGCGCGATGTAGGGCAGTTGCTTGCCGATCAGGAACTGCGCCACCGTGGCCGGCGAGGCGTACAGGTTCACGATCGAGCCCATCTCCTTCTCGCGCACCACGCCCAGCGCGGTCAGCATGCTCGGGATGATGATCAGGCACAGCATCAGCAGGCCGGGCGTGAAGGCGTAGATGCTGCGGAACGACGGGTTGTAGACGAAGCGCGGCTCGAACCCGGCGGGCAGGGCAACCGGCGTCACGCCCGGGGTCTCGCGCGACAGGCGCATCGCGTGTTCCAGCAGGATGCCGCGCGCATAGCCGCGGATGTTCTCGGCGGTGAAGGGCTGTGCGCCGTCGATGTAGAAGCCCACTTCCGGCTGCCGGCCGGCCAGCAGGTCGCGGCCGTAGCCGGGCGGAATGTCGATCACCAGCAGCACGTCGCGCCGCTGCAGCCGCGGGCTGATCTCGGCCATGTCGTGTAGGGGTGGCTTCTGCACGAAGTAGCGCGAGCCCTCGAAATGCGAGATCAGCTGGCGGCTGTCGTGGCTCTGATCGTGGTCCAGCACCGCAAAGGCCACGCGCTCGATGTCGAACGAGATGGCCCAGGCCGCGGTCAGCAGCAGGATGATGGGGCCCAGCAGCGCAAAGGTCAGGCGGATGCGGTCACGGCGCAGCTCCATGCCTTCGCGCCGGGCAAAAGCCCACATGCGGGCCAGCCAGCCGAGTCGTGCCGCGCGGCCGGCATCGGGCGCTTGCGCTGTGGTGGCCGTATCCAGCTGTGGCTCACTGGATGAGCGGGTGTCGGCCTGAGCGGCATCCCGGGCGGCCTGCACCGTGGTGTCGGCGGCTTCCAGGCAGGTGATGAAGGCGGCTTCCAGTGTGGGAGCGCCATGCTGCTGGCGCAGGTCTTCCGGCGAGCCCACGGCCAGCACCGTGCCGCGGTGCATCAGCGAGATGCGGTCGCAGCGCTCGGCCTCGTTCATGAAGTGCGTGGACACAAAGATGGTGACGTGCTCGTCGCGCGACAGCCGCACCAGATGCCGCCAGAACAGGTCGCGCGCCGCCGGGTCCACGCCAGAGGTGGGCTCGTCGAGGATCAGCACCTCGGGCCGGTGCAGACAGGCCGCGGCCAGCTGCAGCCTCTGGCGGATGCCCAGCGGCAGCGCCGAGGGCATGGCCTCGGCATGGTCGGCCAGCTCGAACTGCGTCAGGGCCTGGGCAATCGCGCGGTCGGCCGCCGCGCTGTCCATGCGGTACAGCTGCGCGTGCAGACGCAGGTTGTGCACCACGCTCAGCTCTTCATACAGCGAGAAGGCCTGCGACATGTAGCCCACGCGCATCCGCGTGGCCAGATCCCGGGCGTTGATCGGCTGGCCCAGCAGGCTGGCTTCCCCACTGCTGATGTCGAGCAGGCCGGTCAGCATCTTCATCGTCGTCGTCTTGCCGCAGCCGTTCGAGCCGAGGAATCCGAAGATCTCGCCGCGTTCGATGCGGAAGCTCACGTCGCTGACCGCCACGAAATCGCCGAAGCGCCGCGTGAGGTGACGGGCCTCGATCGCTGCTGGCCCCTCCGACAGCGTGCGCGGCGGAATGACCAGCGGCTCGCCGCTGCCGCGCCGTGCCGGCGGCAGCATCGCGATGTAGGCCGATTCCAGCGTGCCCTGCGGCGCCGTGGCCAGCACCTCGGTGGTGGGCTGGCACACCAGCACACGGCCGGCGTCCATGGCCACCAGCACGTCGAAACGTTCCGCCTCTTCCATGTAGGCGGTGGCCACGATCACCGTCATGCCCGGGCGCTCCTGGCGCAGCGCCTCGACCAGCGCCCAGAACTGGCGCCGCGACAGGGGATCGACCCCGGTGGTCGGCTCATCCAGGATCAACAGGTCCGGATCGTGCACCAGCGAGCAGCACAGCCCCAGCTTCTGCTTCATGCCGCCCGACAGCTTGCCGGCCGGGCGATCGCGGAAGGGCGACAGGCCGGTGGCGTCCATCAGGCGCTGGCTGCGTGCGGCCCGCTCCTGTGCGCCCTGACCGAACAGGCGCGCGAAGAAATCGATGTTCTCGGCCACCGACAGTGTCGGGTACAGGTTGCGGCCCAGTCCCTGCGGCATGAAGGCCACGCGCGGCGACAGCCGATGCCGGTCGGCGGCCGAGGCCACGTCCAGCCCGAGCACCTGCACCTCGCCCTGCTGCAGCCGCCGCACGCCCGCAACCAGTGACAGCAGCGTCGATTTGCCGACGCCGTCCGGCCCCACCAGGCCGATGGTCCGACCTGCGGGCAGTTGCAGGGTGACGTCGTCCAGGGCCAGGGTGTCACCGTGCCGATGCGAAACGCCGCGCACATCCACCGCCAGGGCGGAGGCCGACGGCGTCTGTGCGTGGGGTGGATGTTGCGCCATGGGGCCGCAATGCTCAGCGAGCCGATGCCGCGGAGGATGCCGGAGCTGCCGCGACACCGGGCAGCTTGACGGTCAGCGTGGCCGGCCAGGCCAACTGCGTGTCCGTACGCACGTAGGCATAGCCCGTCAGCCCAGCCTTCACGAACCCCGCGTGTTGCTGCGCCAGCGCGCGCGGCACGGCCAGCTTCACGCGGTAGACCAGCTTGTCGCGCTCGGTGGCGGTCTCCACATACTTGGGTGTGAACTGCGCCTCGGCGGCCACGAAGGTCACGTGCGCGGGCAGCATGTAGTCGGGCGCTGCGTCCAGCTGAAGCCGGGCCTCATCGCCCACCTTCAAGCGGCCCGCCACCGAGGTCGGCAGGAACACGGTCATGTGGACCTGGCTGGTGTCCAGCAGCGTGGCCACCCGCCCGCCCGACGGGATGACCGAGCCCGGCTCGACCACGCGGTACTCGATGCGGCCGTCCACCGGCGCGCGCAGGCTCATGTCGGCAATCGCCACGTCGATGCGGCGGATCTGCGCGTCGGCCTCGGCGCGGGCCGCGGTGGCCTCACCGATGGCGGCAGTGGCCACCATCACGCCCGCGCGCTCGCCGTCGCGCTGGGCGGTGCGGCGGTCCACCTCGGCACCCGACACCAGCTCATCGCGGCGCAGCACGGCGGTGTGATCGAGCTCCAGCTGCGCCAGCCGGGCCTGCACTTGGCGCACGGCGGTCTCGGCTCGGGCGCGTGCCATGGCATTGGTGGCCCGTTCCCGAGCGGCTTCCACTGCGGCCCGCTGCGCCTGCAACTCGCTGCTGTCCTGTCGGGCGATCAGGTCGCCCGCGCGCACGACATCGCCCTCGCGCACTGGCAGTTCAACGATGCGGCCGGGGTACTTGGCCGCGACTTCGATGCGCTCGACTTCCAGGCGGCCGTTGCTGCGTGCAATGCCGGCCGGCAGGTCGTCCCGGTGGGCCACGTACCAGTAGGCCGCGGCACCGGCGGTTGCCGCTGCGCAAGCCAGCACCACGGTGGTGATCACGGGGCGCTTCATGCCTGGGCCCCCCGACGGGCGGCGCCGAGCAGCTGGTCTCGCAGCGCCGTGCCAATGGTCTCCAGCAGCATTTCGATGCGCGGCGGGGTGAAGCCATCCCACCCGAGCCGCCGCAGCAGCACATCGCCGGTGAGGCGGAAGCACACCGACTGGTGAAAGGCGAGGTAGGCCAGTGCCCGCGTGCGCGGGTGGTCTGCCGGCAGATGCATGACCCGAGCCAGCACGCCACACACGGTGTCGTGGCTGGGCGAGATCACCTGTTCGAACAGCCGCTCGAAAGCGGCATCGCATTCGGTCTGAGCACGCATGTAGAACTGGATCCAGCTTGCCGGCGCTGCATCGGCCAGCAGCGAGCGTGCGTGTGCCTGCATGAACCGCACCAGATGGTCCACCAGCGCGGTCGGGTCGGTTTCCTCGTCGCAGGCGGCTTGCAGGTGGGCCAGCGGTTCGCGCATGCGGTCGGCAATGTAGTCAGCCAGCCAGGCCGCGGCCTGGCCGTACAGATCGTCCTTCGAGCCGAAGTAGTAAGGAATGGCGCCCAGGTTCATGCCGGCCTGCTGGGCCACCATGCGCGTGGTGGTTGCTTCGAAGCCGTGGCGGCCGAACAGATCGAGGGCGGCCATCAGCATGCGGTCGCGGGCGAGGGCACCGCGTGACGATTCAGGCAGGGCGGTGGGCGGGTGGCTGGCAGGCGTCTGGAAGGTGACGGGCGTCATCGCGGATCCTGTGGCTGGGTGCAGGGGAAACCCTGGCAACAGGTCGCAGCATGACACCGCCCGTGCAATCAATCAATCGACTGATTTGATACACCGCAAGCCGCGCGAAAACACCGTCCAGCCATGCGATGGGCGCCGTTCAACGCAGGTTCTGCTGCATGAAACACGCCTCGTCGCCGAAGCTGCGGAGCTTGTCGGCAAGCGGGCCCGCGGGCTGTACCACCGAGAAGCCATGCCGCGCCCAGTAATGCACCGAGCCTTGCACGGCCACCAGCACCATGGCGTCGCAGCCCATTGCCTGGGCCTGTTGCCGCGCCGTGTCCAGAAGGCGGCTGGCCAGCCCGAGCGCGCGGGCTTCGGGGTGCACGGCCATGTCGTGCAGATACAGCCAGCGAGGCTGCGCGGGCCGTTGCCAGGCAGTCGCGTGCAACGCCGGCAGGGCGTGCGGCGTGACGGGTAGGCAGAAAAGATAGGCCCTCAGCTGGCCGCGATGATCCACCCCCCAGCACGTGTCGGGCGCCTGGCCCAGCTTGTTGGCAAAGGCGTCCATCGGCTCGACGAAGCCTTCGCCGTAGCAGGCGGCCTGGATATCGAGCACGCCGGGCAGGTCGGCATGCAGCAGGGGGCGGATGGTGGGCGGGGGCAAGGCAGACACAGGCACGTATCCTAGGGAAAACCGCTCCGGCTTGTCCGTCGAAGATGAAAAAAAAGCCGAGGACGTTGCCTCGGCTTTCTGTATGGCGTGGTGCCGATCGTGCTTCAGAGCACTTCCGAAGCGAAGTCCGCCAGGCGCGAACGCTCGCCCCGTGCGAGGGTCACGTGCCCGCTGTGCGGCCAGCCCTTGAACTTGTCGACCGCGTAGGTCAGGCCGGACGACCCCTCGGTGAGGTAGGGTGTGTCGATCTGCGCCAGGTTGCCCAGGCAGACGATCTTGGTGCCCGGACCGGCCCGCGTGATCAGCGTCTTCATCTGTTTGGGCGTGAGGTTCTGCGCCTCGTCGATGATCAGGAACTTGTTCAGGAAGGTGCGACCCCGCATGAAGTTCATGCTCTTGATCTTGATCTTGCTGCGCACCAGTTCGTTGGTGGCCGCGCGGCCCCACTCGCCGGCACTGCTGTCGCCGCGGGCCAGCACTTCCAGGTTGTCGTCCAGCGCGCCCATCCACGGCGACATCTTTTCCTCTTCCGTACCCGGCAGGAAGCCGATGTCCTCGCCCACCGGCACCGTCACGCGGGTGACGATGATCTCGGTGTAGCGTCGCTCATCGAGCACCTGGCTGAGTGCCGAGGCCAGCGTCATCAACGTCTTGCCGGTGCCGGCTGAGCCCGTCAGCGTCACGAAGTCGCAGTCCGGGTCCATCAGCAGGTTCAGCGCGAAGTTCTGCTCGCGGTTGCGTGCCGACACGCCCCACACCGAATGCTTCTGGTTCGTGTAGTCCTTCAGCGTGCGCAGCACGGCCGACTTGCCGGTGATCTCGCTGACCTTGCCGTACCAAGGCGCGGCGCCCGGGCTCTCGTAGTACACGAATTGGTTGATCAGCAACGACGGCACCATGGGCCCGGTGATCCGGTAGTAGGTGATGCCGCCCTGCTGCCAGCTTTCCATGCCTTTGGCGTGGCGCTCCCAGAAATCGCCGGGCAGCGGCAGCACGCCGGTGTAGAGCAGGTCGCCGTCTTCCAGCGTCTTGTCGTTGAAATAGTCTTCAGCAGGCAGGCCCAGCGCGCGGGCCTTGATGCGCATGTTGATGTCTTTCGACACCAGCACCACATCGCGGCCCGGGTGCTCGTTGCGCAGCGCCTGTACGACCCCCAGGATCTGGTTGTCGGCCTTGCCCTGTGGCAGACCCATGGGCAGCTCGATGGCCATGCCGGTGGTCTGGAAGTACAGCTTGCCCTTGGCTTCGACATGGCCGGTCTTGGCGAGTGCGATGCCCGAATCGGGGGCCACCTGCTGGCGGTTGCTCATGTCGGCGGCAAGCCCGTCCAAGTCGCGGCTGACCTGGCGGGCGTTTCGTGCCACCTCGGTCATGCCCTTCTTGTGCCCGTCCAACTCCTCCAGCGTGATCATGGGCAGGTAGATGTCGTGCTCTTCAAAGCGGAAGAGCGACATCGGGTCGTGCAGCAGCACGTTCGTGTCCAGCACGAACAGCTTGGCCGGGCCGTCGTCCACCTTGCGGCGGCGGCTGCCCCCGGTGGTGGTGGCCGCGCGTGCCTTGCTGGCGCTGGATGGTTCGGGCGTGGGTGCAGCCGGCGCATCGACCTTGTCGGCCACGATCGGGGCCGTGCGGGGCGCCGCCACGATGGGCGGGCGCTGCGGGGCCGGCGCCGGATTGCGGGCGGCGTGGCCTTGCGGCTTGACCAACTCCAGCACCGGGGCGGCGGGCGCCGCGACCTCGGGCAGGGCAGGGGGCGCCGCGTCGGTGTTGCGGGTGCCGGCTTTTGAGCGGCTTGCCTTGGCCGGTTTGGGCTGCGAGGCGTAGTCCTCCTCGGTCAGCATGTCAGCGCGTTTGGTGGGCGGCTTGGGCAGAGGCATGGTGAAGTCCGTCGGGTTGGGACAAACAAAAAGGCCGCACACGGCGGTGTGCGGCCTCGTTCGGGTCGACCTGATGATCGCAGGGGCGATGCCAGGCAGGTCGGACGTCGGCGGGGAAACAGTCAATGCGCAGGGGCATGCGATTGATTATGCACACACCGTGCCTGCTCGCCAGCGCAGCATCCCGGGCGGAGGCCCGGGGCGTGGCGGCCGCGTGACAGCCGCCCCCAACAGGTCACAAACGTGTCATGCTGGTCAGCTGCGGGCGGGCAAAACAAAAGGCGCCCGGAGGCGCCCTTACTGAGATGGTGATCCGCCTTGTTTACGCTTCTTTACCGGAAGGTCTGGCGTGCACACCACAGATACGGTTCAAGCGGCTTCTTGCTTCAGGCTCTGGACGGCTTTCAGGACGTCGTCCACGTGGCCCGCCACTTTGATGCCGCGCCATTCTTCGCGCAGCACGCCGTCCGGCCCGATCAGGAAAGTGGAGCGCTCGATGCCCTTGACCTTCTTGCCGTACATGATCTTGTTCTTCACCACGCCGAACATGTGGCAAAGCTTCTCTTCGGTGTCGGCAATCAGCTCGTACGGCAGTTCAAGGTTGGACTTGAACTTGTCATGCGAGGCAAGGTTGTCGCGTGAAACGCCGAACACCACGGCCCCGGCCTTCACGAATTCCTTGTGCTTGTCGCGGAACTGCATGGCTTCGGTGGTGCAGCCAGGGGTGTGGTCCTTCGGGTAGAAGTACAGCACCACAGTCTGACCGATGTAACCCTGGGGAGTGAATTTCACGCCCCCAGTGGCAACTGCTTCGAATTCCGGCAACGGTTTGTTCAGGGCGGGTGTCATGTTGTAGTGAATCAGCAGCCTGATTGAATAGCCTCAGATTATAAAGTGCTTCTGCCGACACTCCCCGAGGTGTGGCCGGATCCCCCTGAGGGAGGATCAGGCTCGGGTCGCTAAGGCGCAAAGACGCCGCTTCAGTGCCCGATCAGCAGGGCCGCCCACGCCTGACGACCTTCGCCGACCAGGATGTTGAACGTGCGGCAGGCAGCGGCCGTGTCCATGGACTCCACCCCGATGCGCGCGCCCATCAGTTCACGCAGCACCGCGGGCGGGGGAAAACGAAGCGTGGTGCCCGACCCGAAGACGATCACTTCGGGGCGTGCCGCCACCAGTGGGCCGAAGTGCGCTTCCGTCAGGTCGGCCAGTACGGCCGGCTCCCAGGGCTGCACGGGCCCGGTGGGTGGAATGAGGATGCTGTGCGTGTAGGCCACGCCATTGACGGACACAGAACCGGGTTCGCAGGCATGGATGACGTTGACGCCCTCGGCGCGGTCGGCATGCAGTTTCATGAACGGGTGGGCAGGTTGGTGCACGGCGGCCGCACGGGCTGCGCCGGCCGGGAGAGGGTGTGGTTAAATTGTAGCTTTCCCTGAAAAAGCCGCGACTTGAGCGCGGTCTGTGTCGACTTGCCGCTTTTGCGGCCGCGTCCGGCAGGGAGAGACCCCGCTGAGCCCCCACGCACTCCCACGGAGCCTGTTTTGAAGCCGATCGCCAAATCCAGCAAGCTTGCCAACGTCTGCTACGACATCCGTGGGCCCGTGCTGGACAAGGCGCGCCAGATGGAAGAAGACGGGCACAAGATCATCAAGCTCAACATCGGCAATCTGGCCGTGTTCGGGCTGGAGCCGCCCGACGAGATCGTGCAGGACATGATCCGCAACCTGTCGGGCGCCGCGGGCTACACCGACAGCAAGGGCCTGTTCGCGCCGCGCAAGTCGGTGGTGCACTACTGTCAGGAAAAGGGCATCAAGGGCGTCACGGTCGACGACGTCTACCTGGGCAACGGCGCCTCCGAGCTCATCGTGATGGCGCTCAATGCGCTGCTGAATGAAGACGACGAGGTGCTGCTGCCGGCGCCCGATTACCCGCTCTACACCGCGGCCGTGTCGCTGTCGGGCGGCCGTCCGGTGCACTACCTGTGCGACGAGCAGTCGGACTGGTACCCCGACATCGCCGACATCCGCGCCAAGATCACGCCCAAGACCAAGGCCATCGTCGTCATCAACCCGAACAACCCCACGGGCGCCCTCTACCCTGAGAGCCTGCTGAAAGAGATCATCCAGGTCGCGCGCGAGCACCAGCTCATCGTGATGGCCGACGAGATCTATGACAAGACGCTGTACGACGGCGCCGTGCACACCTCGATGGCCTCGCTGGCCGACGACGTGCTGTTCCTGACCTTCAACGGCCTGAGCAAGAACTACCGCTCTTGCGGCTACCGTGCCGGCTGGATGGTGGTGTCCGGCGAGAAGCGCCATGCCCGCGACTACATCGAGGGCCTGAACATGCTGGCCTCGATGCGCCTGTGCGCCAACACGCCGGGCCAGCTGGCCATCCAGACCGCATTGGGGGGCTACCAGAGCATCAAGGACCTGGTGGCGCCCGGCGGCCGGCTGTGCAAGCAGCGCGATCTGGCCTATGACCTGCTGACCCAGATCCCGGGCGTGAGCGTGGTCAAACCCAAGGGTGCGCTCTACATGTTCCCGCGGCTCGACCCCAAGATGTACCCCATTGCCGACGACCAGCAGTTCGCCTACGAGTTGCTGGCCGAAGAGAAGGTGCTGATCGTGCAGGGCACCGGGTTCAACTGGGCCCACCCGGACCACTTCCGCCTGGTCTTCCTGCCCAACAGCGACGACCTGACCGATGCCGTGGGCCGCATCGCGCGCTTCCTGGATGGTTACCGCAAGCGCTACGCCTGAGGCCGCACCCCTTACCCCTTTGTACCCACCCGCGCCGCCCACGAGGCAGCGCGCAGCGAGAGAAGAGAACGACATGAGCCAAGAACAACTGCGTCCCGTGCGAGTCGGCCTGCTGGGCATCGGCACCGTCGGCGGTGGCACCTTCACCGTGCTGCAGCGCAACCAGGAAGAAATCCGCCGTCGTGCCGGCCGGGGCATCGAGATCACCATGGTGGCCGACCTGAACACCGAGCGCGCCAAGGCCGTCGTCGGTGACGCCGCCAAGGTGGTGGCCGACGCCCGCGAAGTGATCGCGAACCCGGACGTGGACGTGGTGGTCGAGCTGATCGGTGGCTACGGCATCGCCAAGGCGCTGGTGCTGGAAGCCATTGCGGCCGGCAAGCATGTGGTCACCGCCAACAAGGCGCTGCTGGCCGTGCATGGCACCGAGATCTTCGCCGCTGCCCGTGAAAAGGGCGTGATGGTGGCCTTCGAGGCCGCCGTGGCCGGTGGCATCCCCATCATCAAGGCGCTGCGCGAAGGCCTGACGGCCAACCAGATCCAGTGGGTGGCCGGCATCATCAACGGCACCACGAACTTCATCCTGTCCGAGATGCGTGACAAGGGCCTGGACTTCGACGTGGTGCTGAAAGAAGCCCAGCGTCTGGGCTACGCCGAAGCCGACCCGACCTTCGACATCGAAGGCGTGGACGCCGCCCACAAGGCCACGATCATGAGCGCCATCGCCTTCGGCGTGCCGGTGCAGTTCGACAAGGCCCATGTGGAAGGCATCACCAAGCTGTCGGCCACCGACATCAAGTACGCCGAGCAGCTGGGCTATCGCATCAAGCTGCTGGGCATCGCCCGCCGCCAGGCTGAGGGCATCGAGCTGCGCACCCACCCGACGCTGGTGCCGATGCGCCGCCTGATCGCCAATGTGGAAGGCGCCATGAACGCCGTGATGGTGCAGGGCGATGCCGTGGGCACCACCATGTACTACGGCAAGGGTGCCGGCTCCGAGCCGACCGCCTCGGCCGTGGTGGCCGACCTGGTCGACATCGCCCGTCAGGTTCAGGCGCCCGCTGCCTCGCGCGTGCCGGCGCTGGCCTTCCAGCCCGATGCGCTGTCCAGCCTGCCCATCCTGCCGATCGAGCAGGTGGTCACCTCGTTCTACCTGCGCCTGCGCGTGGCCGACCAGACCGGCGTGCTGGCCCGCATCACGAGCATCCTGGCCGAGCAGGGCATCAGCATCGACGCGGTGCTGCAGCGCGAGGCCGATGAAGTGAGCGGCGAGGGCGGCAACCAGACCGACCTCATCATCCTCACGCACGACACCAAGGAAGGCGCGATGAACACCGCGCTGGCTGCGATGCAGGCCCTGCCGACCGTGCTCGCCCCGATCGTCAAGCTGCGCAAGGAAGAGTTGGCATGAAATACATCAGCACCCGCGGTGACCAGACGCAGCGCGGCTTCTCGGAGATCCTGCTGGAAGGCCTGGCTCCGGACGGCGGCCTGTACCTGCCGGTGGCCTACCCGAAGGTCGACGACGCGCTGCTTTCGAAGTGGCGCGGCCTGTCGTATGCCGAGCTGGCCTTTGAGATCCTGTCGCTCTACATCGACGACATCCCGGCGGCCGACCTGAAGGCCCTGACGGCCAAGACCTACACCAAGGCGGTGTACGGGTTTGACGAGATCACGCCGCTCAAGCCGCTTGAGCCCGGTCTGGCGCTCGAAGCCTTGTCCAACGGCCCGACGCTGGCCTTCAAGGACATGGCCATGCAGCTGCTGGGCAACCTGTTCGAATACGAACTGGGGCGCCGTGGCGAGCAGCTCAACATCCTGGGCGCGACCTCGGGCGACACTGGCAGCGCGGCCGAATACGCCATGCGCGGCAAGAAGGGCGTGCGCGTGTTCATGCTGAGCCCCAACGGCCGCATGAGCCCCTTCCAGCAGGCCCAGATGTTCAGCCTGCAGGACCCGAACATCCACAACCTGGCGGTGGAAGGCGTGTTCGACGACGCGCAGGACATTGTCAAGGCGGTCTCGAACGACCTCGAGTTCAAGCGCAAGTACAAGATCGGCACGGTCAACTCGATCAACTGGGCCCGCCTGCTGGCCCAGGTCGTGTACTACTTCGCCGGCTACTTCTACGCCACCAAATCGAATGCCGAGAAGGTCAGCTTCACGGTGCCTTCGGGCAACTTCGGCAACGTCTGCGCCGGCCATGTCGCGCGCATGATGGGCCTGCCCGTCGAGAAGCTCGTGGTGGCCACGAACGAGAACAACGTGCTCGACGAGTTCTTCCGCACCGGCACCTACCGCGTGCGTGGCTCGTCCGAAACGTACGAGACCTCGTCGCCCTCGATGGACATCTCCAAGGCCTCGAACTTCGAGCGATTCGTGTTCGACCTGCTGGGCCGCGACGGCGCCCGCGTGAAGGCCCTGTTCAAGGACGAGGTCGAGCAGCGCGGGGTGTTCACGCTCACGGCGGAAGAGTTCGCCCGTGTGCCGGGGTACGGCTTCGTGTCCGGCACCAGCACGCACGCCAACCGCCTTGCCACCATCAAGGACACCTTCGAGCGCTTCGGCATCATGATCGACACCCACACGGCCGATGGCCTGAAGGTGGCGCGTGAGCACGTCTCGGCTGGCGTGCCGATGCTGGTGCTGGAGACGGCCTTGCCGGCCAAGTTCGCCGAAACCATCGTGGAAGCCACGGGCCGTCAGCCCGAGCGCCCGAGCTGGATCCAGGGCCTCGACGGCCTCGAAGACCTGCCCAAGCGCTTCGTGGTGGTGCCCAAGAGCACGCAGGCGGTCAAGGACTACATCGTCCAGCACTGCCAGGACTGAGGCTGGTCTGTCGCTCCTCGAAAGCCTGCCTCCGTGCAGGCTTTTTTCATGGGGAAGACGGGACTCAGCTCGCCAGCCTTCGGGCGCGCTCGAACAGCACGTTGCGCTCCAGGTAGATGTGTTCCATGAGGTCTTCCTTGAACCGGCGCAGCGCGGCGCAGAGCGTTCGCCATTCGGGCGATCCGTCGTCGGGCGGCGTGAAGCCATGCGTGAGCCGATCAAGTTGCGCCAGGGCGGCGGCGTGGCCTTCGTGCACCTTCTGCATGGCGCCCATGGCGGCCTGCGCTTGCTGTGCTTCTCCATCGGCGAGCAGCGGGAACAGGCTCTCCTCTTCCAGCTGCATGTGCTGCGCGAGCGCGGTGCCCAGCCCGTCGAGCACTGAAACCAGGCCGCGTGGGCAGGCCGGGTGGTCGGCATGCGCGGCCTCCACATGTCGGGCCAGACGCATCAATTCCGGTAGCTGGACGCGGTGGTGCCCGTGGTAGCGCTCGAGCAGGTGCTCCACCAGGGCTGGCGTGCTGGCCCTCGCCCAGTTCACCTGCGTGCGAGCGGCCTGTTTGATGGCTTCCAGTTCGGCTTCGATCACGGCAAGGTCGAGGCCTCTCGCCTGCGCCGCAGCCCGCAACGTCTGGTCGGCTTCAGTGCAGAAATCAAGGTTGTGCAGATGAAAAACCCGGGTCGCACCCGGAATGGCGCGGGCCAGGGTGCCCAGGGCCAGGTCAGCGTCATGCATGGTGTCCTCACGGTTCAACAGGAATGCACCGATGGTCGGCGCGCACGGGCCGCAGGGTTTTGATGCGGCGCAAGTCCGGGTTGCCGTCTGAGGGGCATGTGCTGCGCCACAATCACGCCGCGTCCACTTTGTGCCGAGGATCTCCGTGCCAGCTGCCTTCCAACCCCTCACTCCGCTCGACGACGCGTGGTCGCGCCTGCAGGCCGCGGTGCAGACACACCTGAGCGCCTGCGTGCTGAAGCCCGAGTCGGTGGCCAGCGTGGACGCCCTGGGACGGGTGCTGGCCCAGGACCTGACCTCGACGGTCGATGTGCCCCCGCTCGACAACAGCGCCATGGATGGCTATGCAGTGCATGCGGCGGACCTGACGGCCCTGGCGCAGCCGGGCGGCGTGCTGGCCGTGGCGCAGCGGATTGCCGCTGGGCAGGTGGGCGTCACGCTCGCGCCCGGGCAGACCGCGCGCATCTTCACCGGGGCACCGGTGCCCGCGGGAACGGGTGCCGTGGTGATGCAGGAGCACACCGAGCCGGCCGGCGAGGGAGCCGTGCGCTTCACCCAGCCCGTGCAGGCGGGGCAGAACATCCGGCGCCGTGGCGAGGACATCGGGTGCGGGCAGACCGTGCTGTCGGCGGGGCAGCGGCTCACCGCTGCGGGCCTCGGCGTGGCGGCCTCGGTCGGCGCGGCCCGCCTTCCGGTGTTTGCCCGCCCGCGTCTCGGGGTGCTAACGACGGGCAACGAACTCGTGATGCCCGGCGAGCCGCTGCCGCCAGGCGCCATTTACAACAGCAACCGGCACACCTTGATGGGCCTGGCGCAGGGATGCGGGGCCGTGGTGAGCGACCTGGGCATCGTGCCCGATCAGCTGGACGCCACGCGTGCGGCGCTGCGTGCGGCAGCGGCCACCCATGACCTGATCATCACCAGCGGTGGCGTGTCCGTGGGCGAGGAGGACCACCTGCGGGCGGCGGTGCAGGCCGAGGGCGAGCTCGCGTTCTGGGCCCTGGCAATCAAGCCGGGCAAACCTTTCGTGTTTGGCCGGCTGCGCCGGGCTGATGGCACCCACGCGCTGTACATGGGGCTGCCGGGCAACCCCGTGGCCAGCTATGTGACCTTTCTGTTGCTCGTGCGACCGGTGCTGAGCCGCCTGGCCGGTGAGGGGTGGCACCTGCCTCGACCGCTGATGCTGCCGGCCGGTTTTGCCTGGCCGAAGGCCGACAAGCGCCGCGAGTTCTTGCGCGCCCGGCTGGGCGACGATGGGCGGCCCGTGCTGCACCCGCACCAGGGCTCCGGCGTGTTGAGTTCGGCAGCGTGGGCGGATGGCCTGGTCGACCTGGCGCCGGGCCAGACCGTGCTGCCGGGGGACCCGGTGCCGTGGCTACCCTTGGCCGAGCTGTTGCAGCCCGCGATGGCGAGCCGCCAGGGTTGATCGGCACGCTGTTCTGCGAAGATGCCACCATGCGCACAGAAGTTTCGTTCGCCTTTCTTTCTCTGATTACCACAAGGTAAGCCCATGTCCACGCCAACCACCTGGCAGGACATGCTGTCCTGCGTCACCGTCGGCACCGATGACTTCGACCTCAGCACCGAGGTGGCCCGCCTGCGCGCGGGAGACCTGGGCGTGGGCGCCGTGGCGAGCTTTGTCGGCACGGTACGCGAATGGGTGCATGAGTCTGGCGACGCAACACCTTCTGCCGCCCCTCACGAGGCCACCTCGCAGCCCGTCATGTCGCTCGAGCACTATCCCGGCATGACGGAACGCAGCATCGCCGAGTTGATTGTCAGCGCCCGCGCGCGGTTTGACGTGAGGGGCGTGCGGGTCATCCACCGCGTGGGGCCACTGGCGCTGGGCGACCAGATCGTGCTGGTGGCGGTGAGTTCCGCGCACCGCGGCGACGCCTTTGCCTGCTGCGCCTTCCTGATGGACTGGCTGAAGACGCGGGCCCCGTTCTGGAAGAAGGAAATCTCGGCGCAGGGCAGCCGTTGGGTGGAAGCCCGTGCCAGCGACGACGCTGCGGCGGCGCGCTGGTCTGGCTCCGACGCACACGGAGACCCTGCATGAGCTTTTATGCCTGGCAAGCCTTGGCGGTCGCCGGTGGCGCGGTGGTGGGGGCCTGGCTGCGCTGGCTTGCTGCGCTGTGGCTGAACCCACTGTGGGCGGGCTTTCCGCTGGGCACGCTGTTCGTCAACCTAGTCGGTGGCTTTCTGGCCGGCCTGGCGTTCGTGTTCTTTGGGCGCGTGTCGAATGAAACACTGCGGCTGCTGATCGTGACTGGTGGGCTCGGCGGGCTGACGACGTTCTCCAGCTTCTCGGCCGAGTCGCTGGCGCTGATCGAGAAGGGGCGGCCGGAGGTCGCCATGGCGCACACGGCCGCGCACGTGCTGGGCGCACTGGGCTGCGCCTTCGTGGGCGCGCGGCTGGCGCGCCACTGGTGGGCCTGAGCCATGGGCGCGATTGATGTCTACACCAGCTACGTTGCGGCGGGCGCCGGGGCGCTGGTGGGCTTCGGGCTTGTTTCGCTCGTCCGGACCGACCAGCCGCGCATACGGCAGGCCCTGAACCTCTACCGCTGGGCGTTCGCCTGCCTGGGCACGCTGGCGGGTCTGCCCCTGATGCCGGACGCCGCGCGCGCAAGCTACCTGCAACTCGGCATCGGTTTCGTGGGCATGGGGGTGGCCTTGCTGGCCTGGGCCTTCCGGCAACTCAACGGGCGCCGCACTTCCCCCGTCGCGGGGACGGTGCTGACGCTCATCACCGGAGCGGTCCTCTGGGCCGGCGCGTGGGCGGGCGACCGACACTTCGTGCTGACGATCGGCTGGGTGTTCACGGTCCTCAGCGTGGGCCTGGCTGTCGAGCAAGGTTGGCTGATCCTGCGCAGTCCGAGGGTGAGTGGTGCCGAAATGTCGTTGCTTGGCGTGGCTGCCGGTTTTGCGCTGAACTGGGTGGTGGTGCTCAACCATGCCCTCACCGTGCCGGGGCCTTATCCCGCGCACTGGCTGCATGCGCCCGCGTGGCTGCTGCCGTGGTCGGGCCTGGCCATCGCCATCCTGCCGCTGGTGGTGGCCGCGGTCGTCTTTGCCATCGTCAACGAGCGGCTCAGTGCCCAGCTTCGTGCGCGGGCCCTGTCCGACGACCTGACGGGAACCTTGTCGCGGCGCGGCCTGCGCGAACTGGGTGAACGCATGCTGGCCTTGCAACTCAAGCCACCTCGCGCCACGGCGGTGCTGATGATCGATGTCGATCATTTCAAGGCCATCAACGACCTGCACGGGCACCTGCTCGGTGACGAGGTGCTGCGCCACTTGGCCCAGGTGTTGCGCGACCATCTGCGGGAGGACGCCTTGCTGGCCCGTTACGGTGGGGAGGAGTTCACCGTGCTGCTGCCGGTGAAGCTGGAAAGCGAGGCGTTGCGCGTGGCCGAGCGGCTGCGCCGGGTCGTCGAGGGCACACCGTGCAAGGCCCGCGGCGTGTCGGTGAGCGTCACTGTCAGCATCGGGGTGGCCTACCACGGCCGCGGCGAGTCGCTCGACGAGGGCCTGGCCCGAGCCGACGCCAGCCTGTACGAGGCCAAGCGGCTGGGCCGCAACCGGGTCGTCTGTCTGCCGCCACCCGCTTGACCGACGTCAAGTTGCGGCACTCTCGAAGGCCGGTCGGCGCAGCAGGGGGCTTGAAATGCGGCGTGTCTGCCCACACTCTTGGACGCATCGGCACCGATGCCCGGTGCCCCAGGAGTACCCATGCGACTCGACAAACTCACCACCAAATTTCAGGAAGCGCTGACGGAGGCCCAGAGCCTGGCCGTCACCCGAGACAACCCCTACATCGAGCCGGCCCACATCCTGCTCGCCATGCTGCGCCAGGAAGAGGGCCCCAAGGCCCTGCTCGAACGCGCCGGTGTGAAAGTGCAGCCCCTGGCGGCCGCACTCGAAAAGCAGATCGACAAGCTGCCACAGGTGCAGGGCGCCGACCAGGTTCAGGCCGGCCGCGACACCGTCAGCCTGCTGCAGGGCGCCGAGAAGGAAGCGCACAAGGCCGGCGACCCCTACATCGCCAGCGAGATGTTCCTGCTGGCGCTGACCGACCACAAGGGCGACACCGCCGTGCTGGCGCGCGACCACGGTCTCACCCGCAAATCGCTCGAGACCGCCGTCAAGGCCGTCCGTGGAGACCAGAAAGTGGACAACCCTGAAGCCGAAGGCCAGCGCGAAGCGCTGAAGAAGTACACGCTGGACCTGACCGAGCGCGCGCGGCAGGGCAAGCTCGACCCGGTCATCGGCCGCGACGAAGAAATCCGCCGCGCCATCCAGGTGCTGCAGCGCCGCTCCAAGAACAACCCCGTGCTCATCGGGGAGCCCGGCGTGGGCAAGACCGCCATCGTCGAAGGCCTGGCCCAGCGCATCGTGGCCGGCGAGGTGCCCGATTCGCTCAAGAACAAGCGCGTGCTGGTGCTCGACATGGCCCTGCTGCTGGCCGGTGCCAAGTACCGCGGTGACTTCGAGGAACGCCTGAAGGGTGTGCTCAAGGAGGTGGCCAAGGACGAGGGCCAGACCATCATGTTCATCGACGAGATCCACACCATGGTCGGTGCGGGCAAGGCCGATGGCGCGATGGACGCCGGCAACATGCTCAAGCCCGCCCTGGCGCGCGGCGAGCTGCACTGCATCGGCGCGACCACGCTCGACGAATACCGCAAGTACATCGAGAAGGACGCCGCGCTCGAGCGCCGCTTCCAGAAGATCCTCGTGGGCGAACCCACCGTCGAGGCCACCATCGCCATCCTGCGCGGCCTGCAGGAGAAGTACGAGGTGCACCACGGCGTCGAGATCACCGACCCGGCCATCGTGGCCGCGGCCGAGCTGTCCAACCGCTACATCACCGACCGCTTCCTGCCCGACAAGGCCATCGACCTGATCGACGAGGCCGCCGCCAAGATCAAGATCGAGATCGACTCCAAGCCCGAGGCGCTCGACCGCCTCGACCGCCGCCTCATCCAGCTCAAGATCGAGCGCGAAGCCGTCAAGCGCGAGCGCGACGAGGCCTCTCAGAAGCGCTTCGAGCTGATCAACGAAGAGATCACCCGCCTGCAGAAGGAATACGCTGACCTGGAAGACGTCTGGAAGGCCGAGAAGGCCCAGGCGCAGGGTTCGGCAACGGTCAAGGAAGAGATCGACAAGATCCGCTTTCAGATCGAGGAGTTCAAGCGCAAGGGCGATTTCAACAAGGTGGCCGAGCTGCAGTATGGCAAGCTGCCTGAGTTGGAGAAGCGCCTGAAGGATGCGCAGGAAAAGGAATCCGCCAAGGGCAAGGCGGGCGAGCGTCCACAGCTGCTGCGTACCCAGGTGGGGGCCGAAGAGATTGCCGAGGTCGTGGCACGTGCCACCGGCATTCCGGTGTCCAAGCTGATGCAGGGGGAGCGCGACAAGCTGCTGGCGATGGAGGACAAGCTGCACGAGCGCGTGGTGGGTCAGGACGAGGCCATCGTCGCGGTCTCCGACGCCATCCGCCGCTCGCGTGCTGGTCTGTCTGACCCGAACCGCCCATACGGCTCCTTCCTGTTCCTCGGCCCCACCGGCGTCGGCAAGACCGAGCTGTGCAAGGCGCTGGCCGGCTTCCTGTTCGACAGCGAAGACCACCTCATCCGCATCGACATGAGCGAGTTCATGGAGAAGCACTCGGTCAGCCGCCTCATCGGCGCGCCTCCGGGTTATGTGGGTTACGAAGAGGGCGGCACGCTGACCGAGGCCGTGCGCCGCAAGCCCTACAGCGTGGTGCTGCTCGATGAGGTCGAGAAGGCCCACCCGGACGTCTTCAACGTGCTGCTTCAGGTGCTGGACGACGGCCGCCTGACCGATGGCCAGGGCCGCACCGTCGACTTCAAGAACACCGTCATCGTGATGACCTCGAACCTGGGCTCGCACCACATCATGCAGATGGCCGGTCAGCCCGCCGAGGACATCAAGGACGCGGTGTGGGTCGAGGTCAAGCAGCACTTCCGCCCCGAGTTCCTCAACCGCATCGACGAGGTTGTGGTGTTCCACGCGCTCGACCAGGCGCACATCGAATCGATCGCCAAGATCCAGCTCAAGGGCCTGGAAGGGCGCATCGCGCAGATGGACATGAAGCTTGAAGTCAGCCAGGCAGCCTTGGTCGAACTGGCCAAGGTGGGCTTCGATCCGGTGTTCGGTGCGCGGCCGCTCAAGCGGGCGATCCAGCAGCGTATCGAGAACCCGGTGGCCAAGCTGATCCTGAAGGGCCAGTTCGGTCCGAAGGACGTCATCCCGGTGGACGTGGACAGCACGGGCGAGTTCAGTTTCGCGCGCACGGTCCACTAACGGGCCCGTCTCGTGATCAACCGGAGGCCGCCTTCGGGCGGCCTCTTGACGTTTTGTGTGATCGGTTTGTCTCCAGCACCACCGCATTGAGCCCGAGGGGCGCTGCGCTTGCGTCTGCCCGTATGCTTGCGACATGGTCCCGTCCTCTTCCTTGCCAACCGGTTCGGCACTGGCTCAGCCCGGCGCCGATGTGCTGTCACGCCTCATCAACCTCTCGGGTCGACAGCGGATGCTCTCGCAGCGGCTGACACTCTTCATCGTGCTGGCCGGGCAGGGCCAGGCCGACGCCATTCAAGCTGGCGAGGAGGTCTTGCAGCAGCTGGCGACCAGCCAGCGCCGCCTGGTGGAAGGGGGCGACGGGTTTCCGGGCCTGTTCAGCGAGCACCTTCGGCTGGTCTTCGATGGCCCCACCCAGGCGCGGCAGCGCATCCAGTCTTTCGTCGGGCTGGCCGAACAGATCCTCCGCAGTCTGCGTCAGGGCGTGCCTTTGGAGCCCGCCGTGCAGGCTGGGCTGGTGGAGACGGCCAGTTCCGTACTGAGTCTGTTCAACCTCGTTACCCAGGCCTTCGAGCAGGAGGCCCAGAGACTGGCGCGCAACCAGGAGCAACAGCGGGATCAGTTGGGCGCCACTGTGCGAACACTGGCGCACGAAGCCCGGCAGTTGCTGTACGACACTCGTTCTGCATCGCGAGCGTCGCCGTCGGGAAATTGGCAGGAACTGGCGGGACGAATGGAGGCCCTGACGGACGAGATGGACCGTCTTGCACGTGCTGTGACTCTGCTGGGCTGAGGGGCCCCCAGTCCATCCTGGTGATCCGTGCCGATGCCAGCGTGTTTGCCGAAGCACTGAACCCGCAGGCCTGCAGCTACTACTGGTGCAATAGCACCGAGTCGGCCAGCGCGTCGGCTTCGATGTCCCTGAGCTACAGCAATGGTGGGGCGCTGGGCTCGGTGTCGTACAACTACAGCGACAGCGTGTCGGTCAGCGCCACCGCGCGCGGCTCGTATACCGAGTCGGTCTTCGCGGGCTACCGTGACGTCTACGGTTATGGCTACGACTGCAATTACTACCGGTACTACTGCCAGCCGGTGTACGAGAGCGTTGTGCGCCCCGCCTTCGAGCAATCGAACAGCGACAGCCGCTCCTTCGTTGCGGTGTTCATGAACACCTCGAGCAGCAATGTGACCGCCTCGTTTTCGCTGAACGTCAGCACCAGTGGCTCCGCTTCCACGCCGTTCGCGCCGGCGGCATCTCTCGGCGCACCGCTGCCTGCAGTGCCCGAGCCGGGCACCTGGGGCCTGCTGGCTGCCGGCGCGCTGACGGTCGGTTCGCTGAACCTCCGTCGCCGTCGCCAGGACTGAGCGCCAGCGATTGCGGCGATCGGCCGCATCACGGCCGCGGCGGCAGTCGCCACGTCTGCCCCACGGCCATCACCCGAAATGCCTCGGCAGGCAGGCCTGCGGCGTGCAGGGCGGCCGCCAGCGCCCGAGGCGGCTCGTCCAGCGCCTCGTCGGTCAACTGGAACGTACCCCAGTGCACGGCCAGGGCGCGCTTGCATGCCAGGTCCTCGAAGATCTGCACCGATTCCTTCGGGTTCACGTGCTGGTCCTTCATGAACCAGCGCGGTTCATAGGCGCCAATGGGCAACAGCGCCAGATCAAAACCGCCGCCTTGCTCCGGTGTGTGTTCGCGCGCAAAGTGCTGGCGTATGTCCACGAAGTCCCTTGAGTAGGCCGTGTCGCCCGCAAAGAACAGGTGACAGTCCGGCGACAGCACCGCAAACCCGCCCCACAGGCTGCGCAGCGCGTCCCTCGTGGTGCGGGCTGACCAGTGCTGCGCGGGCGTCAGCACCACCGGCACGCGGTGGTTGCGCGCAGACGCCTCGACCACATGGCGATCCCACCAGTCCAGTTCCACCACGCGGTGCAGCCCCCAACGGTTCAGCCAGTGCCGGTGCGCCAGCGGGCAGATCACCAGTGGCGCGCCTCCTGGCTGCTGCGCCAGCGCCCGCATCGAGCCCTCGTCGAGGTGGTCATAGTGGTTGTGAGACAGCAGCACAAGGTCGATGTGCGGTAACTGTGCGAGTGTGAGTCCGGGGGGCGTGTGTCGGCGCGGGCCCGCCCACTGCACTGGAAAACAGCGCTCAGAAAACACCGGGTCCGTCAGGATGTTGAGGCCGCCGATCTGCAGCAGCACGGTGATGTGCCCGATCCATGTCGCGGCGGGCTGCATTTCCAGGCCTGCCCGGGCATTGCCGTGGATGAATGCCAGTTCCGGGGCCACCACGGGAATGGGTTCTTGCAGCGGCTTTGGCAAGCCGGCCCGCCACGCCTGCCATCGCCAGCGCAGCACTTCGTGCCAGCGCTTGCCGCGAAAGGAAGCGTGGTTGTTCTGGAACCCGTTCGGTCGGTGATGTCGCTTCGCCGGGTTGTAATGCGGGTTCTTCATGGTCCGAAAGGCTAGCGTACTGCGCCCACGGCGTACCCGGCCCAGCCACGAAAAAGCCCCGAGGCCGCGGGGGCGTCGGGGCTGGTGAGGGGGGGCGCTGTCGCCCGGCAATCAGGCGACGCTGACCGGGATCTTGCCGATCTTGGCCTGCCAGACCTTCGGGCCCTCGATGTGGGCACTGGTGCCGCCGGCATCGACGGCCACCGTCACCGGCATGTCGACCACGTCGAACTCGTAGATCGCTTCCATGCCCAGGTCTTCAAAGCCGACCACCTTGGCGGCCTTGATCGCCTTGGACACGAGGTAGGCCGAGCCGCCCACGGCCATCAGGTAGGCTGACTTGTGCTTCTTGATCGACTCGATGGCGGTGGGGCCGCGCTCGGCTTTGCCCACCATGGCAATCAGGCCGGTCTGCTCCAGCATCATGTCGGTGAACTTGTCCATGCGGGTGGCGGTGGTGGGGCCTGCGGGGCCGACCACTTCGTCGCGCACCGGGTCGACCGGGCCCACGTAGTAGATCACGCGGTTGGTGAAGTCCACCGGCAGCTTCTCGCCCTTGGCCAGCATGTCCTGGATGCGCTTGTGCGCGGCGTCGCGGCCGGTCAGCATCTTGCCGTTGAGCAGCAGGGTGTCGCCCGGCTTCCAGCTGGCCACTTCGGCCGGCGTCAGCGTGTTCAGGTCGACGCGCTTGCTCTTGTTGTAGTCAGGCGCCCAGTGCACGTTCGGCCACAGATCCAGGCTCGGCGGATCCAGGTAGACCGGGCCTGAGCCGTCCATCACGAAGTGGGCGTGGCGGGTGGCCGCGCAGTTCGGGATCATGGCGATGGGCTTGGAGGCCGCGTGCGTCGGGTAGGTCTTGATCTTGACGTCGAGCACCGTGGTCAGGCCACCCAGGCCTTGCGCGCCGATGCCCAGGGCATTGACCTTCTCGTACAGCTCGATGCGCAGCTCTTCCAGCTTGTTCTGCGGACCGCGCTGCAGCAGCTCGTACATGTCGATGTCGTCCATCAGCGACTCTTTCGCCAGCAGCGCAGCCTTCTCGGCCGTACCACCGACGCCGATGCCCAGCATGCCCGGCGGGCACCAGCCGGCGCCCATCGTCGGCACGGTCTTCAGCACCCAGTCGACGATGTTGTCGGACGGGTTGAGCATGTAGACCTTGGACTTGTTCTCCGAGCCACCGCCCTTGGCGGCCACGGTCACGTCGACCTTGTCGCCCGGCACCAGCTCCATGAACACCACGGCCGGGGTGTTGTCCTTGGTGTTCTTGCGCTCGAAGATCGGGTCGCTCAGCACCGAGGCACGCAGCTTGTTGTCAGGGTTGTTGTAGCCACGGCGCACGCCTTCATCGACGGCGTCCTGAATGCTGCGGTTGCCGAAACCTTCCCACTTCACGCCCATCCCGATCTTCAGGAAGACGTTGACGATGCCGGTGTCCTGGCAGATCGGGCGCTTGCCCTCGGCGCACATGCGCGAGTTCGTCAGGATCTGCGCGATCGCGTCCTTGGCCGCCGGGCTTTCCTCGCGCTCATAGGCGCGGGCCAGGTGAGCGATGTAGTCGGCAGGGTGGTAGTACGAGATGTACTGCAGGGCGGCAGCGACGCTTTCAACGAGGTCGTCGTGGCGAATGGTCGTCATGGCAGGGCCTTCTTGGGGCAGATGGACGGATGGGGTGGAGCCCGACATTGTGCCAAGGATGGGCACCGATCGGTCGGGCAGGTGTGCGCACTTCGGCTCAGTGGTGGGCTGGCGGGTGCAGCAGACGGTCGGTGTAGGCAATCGCCATGGCCGAGAACAGGAAGGCCACGTGGATCACCGTCTGGGCGATCAGGACCTTCTCCGAGTAGTTCTCGGCGTTGATGAAGGTCTTGAGCAGGTGAATGGAGCTGATGCCGATGATGGCCGTGGCGAGCTTCACCTTCAGCACCGAGGCATTCACGTGATCCAGCCACTCGGGCTGATCCGGGTGGCCCTCAAGGTTCATGCGCGAGACGAAGGTCTCGTAGCCACCCACGATCACCATGATCAGCAGGTTGGAGATCATCACCACGTCGATGAGCCCGAGGACGACGAGCATGATCGTCGTCTCGGTGAGGTGGGTGGGGGCCGCGCCGGCCTTCTGGCCCGAGGCTTCGAAGATGGCTCGAAGCGCTTCAGGCTGGCCCAGCGCGGCCTCGACGAGGTGCACGAGCTCGACCCAGAAGTGGAAGACATAGACCGCCTGGGCGAGGATCAGGCCCAGGTAAAGCGGCATCTGGAGCCAGCGGCTGGCGAAGATCAGGCGGGGGACGAAACCGAGCGTCGTCGGTACGGCAGCGGGGGGTTTGGGCATCTGTGTCACTTTGGAGCAGGGATACTACGGAGCAACAAATTGTAGGGAGAGGCGCATGGTTTAGGGAAAGCCAGGGCTTGTCCTGCGCCATGGTATGGCAAGTCCCGGCAATTGATTCAATGACTCAGCGCCCTTGTGGCGCAGGTACCCCAGGAGCCCATCTCATGACTGGCACAAGCACCACCCCCAGCCTCTATCCCGTTCCGGAAGCGTTTGCCAGCAAGGCCCGCGTCGGCAGCCGCGCAGCCTACGATCAACTTGTGGCCGCAGCCGAGGCGGATTACAGCGGTTATTGGGCGAACCACGCCCGCGAGTTGCTGAACTGGCACAAACCGTTTACGAAAACCCTCGATGAAAGCCAGGCGCCTTTCTTCAAATGGTTCGAAGACGGTGAACTGAACGCCTCCTACAACTGCCTGGATCGCCACGTTGAAGCCGGCCTGGGCGATAAGGTCGCGATCATTTTCGAGTCAGACGACGGCGTCGTCTCCAAAGTCACCTACAAGGAACTGCTGTCCCGCGTTTCCCGCCTGGCCAACGTGCTGAAGGCGCAGGGCGTGAAAAAGGGTGACCGCGTCGTCCTGTATCTCCCGATGTCGGTGGACGGCGTGGTGGCCATGCAGGCTTGTGCCCGTATCGGCGCCACGCACTCGGTGGTGTTCGGTGGTTTCTCGGCTCAGTCGCTGCGCGACCGGATCGAGGACGCTGGCGCTGTGCTGGTCATCACCGCCGACGAACAGAAGCGTGGCGGCAAGAGCCTGCCCCTGAAGACCATCGTCGACGAGGCGTTCACTCTGGGTGGCTGCGACAGCGTCAAGCAGGTGCTCGTGGTGCGCCGCACTGGCGGCGATGTGCCCATGATGGCCGGCCGCGACGCCTGGCTCGACGAGCTGACCGCGCAGGCTTCCGACGTGTGCCCGCCGGAGTGGGTGGGCGCCGAGCACCCGCTGTTCCTGCTGTACACCTCCGGTTCGACCGGCAAGCCCAAGGGCGTCCAGCACAGCACCGGCGGCTACCTGCTGCATGCCACGCTGACCACGCAGTGGACCTTCGACCTCCGCCCTGACGACGTCTTCTGGTGCACGGCCGACATCGGCTGGGTGACCGGACACAGCTACGTGGCCTACGGCCCGCTGTCGTGCGGCGGCACTCAGGTCGTCTTCGAAGGCGTGCCCACCTACCCGGATTCGGCCCGCTTCTGGCGCATGATCGAGGCACACAAGGTCTCGATCTTCTACACGGCCCCTACCGCCATCCGTGCGCTGATCAAGGCTGCTGAATCGAACCCGGAAGTGCACCCCAAGCAGTTCGATCTCAGCAGCCTGCGCCTGCTCGGCACCGTAGGTGAGCCGATCAACCCGGCCGCCTGGGAGTGGTACCACCGCGAAATCGGCGGCGGCAAGTGCCCGATCGTCGACACCTTCTGGCAGACCGAAACCGGCGGCCACATGATCACGCCGCTGCCTGGCGCCCATGACCTGGCTCCCGGATCGTGCACGCTGCCGTTCCCCGGCATCGACGCTGCGGTGGTCGACGAAACCGGCAAGGAAGTGCCGTGGGGGCAGGGCGGTGTGCTGGTTGTTCGCAAGCCGTGGCCTTCGATGATCCGCAACATCTGGGGCGATTCCGAGCGTTTCAAGAAGAGCTACTACCCGGCCGATTTCGGTGGCAAGTACTACCTGGCTGGCGACGGCGCGATCCGCGACGCGGAAACCGGTTACTTCACGATCACGGGCCGCATCGACGACGTGCTGAACGTGTCGGGCCACCGCATGGGCACGA
>NZ_CANBCC010000031.1 GCF_947366995.1 uncultured Aquabacterium sp.
GCTGTGGGCCACCTCAACAGCGTGGCCGACACGCCCGAGTTGCGTGCGGCCTACAACGAGAACCTGCCGCGCCTGACCGAGTACTACACCCGCCTGGGCTCGGACGAACGCCTCTACGCCAAGTACAAGGCGCTTAACGAGGCGCAGCAAGGCCTGCCCGCCGAGCAGCGCCTGAGCCCTGCCCGCCAGCGCGCGCTCGACAACGCCCTGCGCGGTTTCGTGCTGGGCGGCGCCGAACTGCAGGGTGAGGCCAAGGTCCGCTATGCCGCGATCCAGGAAGAGCAGGCGGCGAAGTCGCAAGCCTTCTCCGAGCACGTGATGGACGCGACCGACGCCTACGCCTACTACGCGCAGGCCGATGAACTGGCGGGCGTGCCGGCCGATGTGGTGGCCGCCGCACGCGCTGCCGCCGAAGCAGAAGGCAAGGACGGGCACAAGCTGACGCTGCACATGCCCAGCTACCTGCCGGTGATGCAGTACGCCACGCACCGCCCGTTGCGCGAGGCGCTCTACCGCGCCTACAGCACCCGGGCCTCCGAATTCGGCCCGTCCGACAAGGACAACTCCGGCCTGATGCGTGACATCGTGGCCCTGCGCCAGGAAGAGGCCAAACTGCTGGGCTACCAGAACTTCGCTCAGGTCTCGCTGGTCCCCAAGATGGCGTCCAGCCCGGAACAGGTCATGGACTTCCTGCTGGATCTGGCCAAGCGGGCCCGCCCGTTTGCCGAGAAGGACATGGCCGAGCTGCGCGCCTTCGCCAAGGACGAATGCGGCATCGACGACCTGCAGGCCTGGGACGTGGCCTTCGTGAGCGAGAAGTTGAAGGAGGCCCGCTATGCCTTCAGCGACCAGGAGGTCAAGCAGTACTTCACCGAGCCGACGGTGCTGAAGGGTCTGTTCGGCCTGATTGAAACGCTGTTCGAGGTGCAGATCAAGCCCGATACCGCGCCCGTGTGGCACGAGTCGGTGCGCTTTTTCCGCATCGAGCGCGCCGGCCAGCTGGTCGGCCAGTTCTACCTGGACCCCTACGCCCGCCCCGGCAAGCGCCCGGGCGCCTGGATGGACGACGTGCGCGGCCGCTGGAAGCGCCCCGACAACGGCGCCACGCAGACCCCGGTGGCCCACCTGGTGTGCAACTTCGCCAAGGGCGTGGGCGACAAGCCCGCACTGCTGACGCACGACGACGTGACCACCCTCTTCCACGAGTTCGGCCATGGCCTGCACCACATGCTGACCAAGGTCGACGACATTGGCGTGGCCGGCATCAGCGGCGTCGAGTGGGATGCCGTCGAGCTGCCCAGCCAGTTCATGGAGAACTTCTGCTGGGAGTGGGACGTGGTGCAGAAGCTCACCAGCCACGTGGACACCGGCGAACACCTGCCCCGCGCGCTGTTCGACAAGATGACGGCGGCCAAGAACTTCCAGAGTGGCATGCAGACCCTGCGCCAGATCGAGTTCTCGCTGTTCGACATGCGCCTGCATGCACAACCGGGCTGCGAAGCCGACATCCAATCGGTGCTGGATGGCGTGCGCAAGGAAGTAGCGGTCAACATCCCCCCCGCTTTCAATCGCTTCCAACACAGCTTTTCACACATCTTTGCGGGTGGCTACGCGGCGGGCTATTACAGCTACAAGTGGGCTGAGGTACTCTCTGCAGACGCGTACGCCGCTTTCGAGGAGGCTGCGACCAGCTCCCAGGGCGTGCTCAACCCCGAGGTGGGCCGACGCTACCGTGAAGCGATTCTGGAGGCCGGCGGCAGCCGTGCGGCCATGGAGAACTTCAAGGCCTTCCGCGGCCGCGAGCCCCAGATCGACGCCCTGTTGCGCCATCAGGGCATGAGCTGACACCCGCGACAGATCCCACTCGATGTCCCGCAAAACTGTCCTGCCCCTTCCGTCGGCCTTGCTCGTCGGGGCCATTGCCCTGATGGGATGGCAGCCTGCCTGGGCGCTCTACAAGGTCGTCGGCCCCGATGGCAAGGTGACGTACACCGACCGGCCGCCGCCCAACCAGCCCGCACAGGCGCTGAAGGCCGATGGCAGCCCGGCGGCGACCGAGCGGCTGCCATATGCGTTGCAACAGGTGGTCGGCCGCTATCCGGTCGTGCTCTACACGGGCCGGAACTGCGCCCCTTGCGATGCCGGGCGGCAGATGCTGAAGGCACGGGGTGTCCCGTTCATCGAGAAGACGGTGACCAGCGCGGACGACGCAAAGGCGTTGCAGCGCGCCGAGAACACCGATGGGTTGCCCGTGCTGCGCGTGGGCGCCAAGCAATTGCAGGGCTACGCCCACAGCGAGTGGGTGTCGTACCTGGATGCGGCGGGCTATCCTGCCCAATCGGCCTTGCCCGCCACATACCAGTGGCCTGCACCGCAGCCCCTGGTGGCGCCAGCACCGGCGGCGGGCGAGGCCTCGGGCGTGAGCGGCGGAGGCCCCCGGTCTGCGCCGGCAACCGAGCCGGCCGCACCGGCTCCGGCCGGAACGAATGGCGGCCGGGGTGGCAGTGCGCCGCCCGGATTCCGGTTCTGAGTCTCGAATGGTGCGGGACGCGCGGTGCGCGCCCCGCGCCCCGCGCCCCGTGCCCCGTGCCCCGCGCCCCGTGCTCAGCCGATCAGAACTGCAGGGTCTTGACGCCCTGGCTGGTGCCGAGCAAGCACACACTGGCCTTGTTGCGGGCAAAAACGCCCACCGTCACCACGCCCGGAATCTGGTTGATCTCAGATTCGAAGCGGGCCGGTTCGGTGATCTGCAGACCCGTCACGTCGACGATCACGTTGCCGTTGTCGGTGGTGCAACCCTCGCGGACCTTGCCTTGGCCGCCCAGCTTGGCAAACGCCCGGATCACCTGAGCGGCCGCCATCGGGATCACTTCCACCGGCAGCGGAAACTTGCCCAGTGCGTGCACGAGCTTGGATTCGTCGGCGATGCACACGAACTGACGGGCCAGGTCGGCCACGATCTTCTCGCGCGTCAGGGCGGCGCCGCCACCCTTGATCATGTTGCCGCCGTGGTCGATCTCGTCGGCGCCATCGATGTAGACGCCCAGCTCCGTCACGGTTTCAGCAGGCAGCACCGGGATGCCGAGCGCTTCCAGGCGCTGGGTGCTGCGTACCGAGCTGGAGACCGCGCCCACCACCCGCTTCGGGTCGGTCTTGAGTGCCTCGCCCAACGCGTCGATGAACTTGTCGACGGTCGAGCCGGTGCCCACGCCGACGATGCTGCCGGCTTGCACGTAATCCAGGGCCGCGCGGCCCACGAGGGTCTTGAGTTGGTCTTGCGTCATCGAGAACGTCTTTCTGCGAGGGAAGGTGGCAGGGCTTCAGGCCGGAATCGCGCGGCCGGTCAGCGTCATCCATGCGGCCAGCGCGCCGATCAGCAGCGGCTGGTGCACCATGTAAAAAGTCAGGCTCCAGCGGCCCAGCGTGGTCAGCACGCGCGGCAACAGGGCCGCCTGGGCGGGGTGGCTATTGTCGCCTGAAGTGCCACGGTCGGCGCAAGCGCCCTGCAGCCAGCCAGGGCGGTGCGCCAGCATCCGCTGGGTGGCGGCCAGACCCCACCACATCACACCCAGCCAGGGCAGCAGCGGCACGTGGTCTTCGGTGATCGGTTTTCGGGTCATCAGCCCGGTCCAGTCCAGCCACGCGGTGTCGAACACCGGATGCTGCACAAGCTGCGGCAGCGCAAGGGCCACGGCGCCCGCCAGCCAGAGACCGCGGCCCCAGCCGGCCGTCAGGCGCGCCACGAGCAGCATCACGGCCATGCCGTGCAGCACGCCGAAGTAGATGAAGCTGCGCGGAAACATCGCCATGCTGCCCAGGGTGACGAGCAGCGCACAACCGGCCACCTGCGCCCAGCGACGCCAGAACCGCGCCCAGGTCTGTCCCTGGTGGACCGCAATGGCCTGCCCGGCCCCGGCGCACAGCAGGAAGAGCGAGAGGATGCAGGTGCGCTGCGTGGTCCACAGCGGATCGACGTAGAAATTGGCCTGTATCAAGCGCCAGTTGGCCAGGTCGAAGCAGAAGTGGAAGGCCGCCATCCACACCAGGGCCAGGCCGCGCAGGCGGTCGAGCCGGTCAAATCGGGGCAGCGCAGGGGGATGAAGGGCGGAACGGGCGACCATGGCGTTAGTATCTGCGGTTTGGCGCCCTGCCCCGCCCCTCGGGCCGCGCGCTGCTGTCCCTCTGCTCTTTGCGCCTGCCATGCCTGCTTCCCGCCACGAGATCGAACTGCTCGCCCCCGCCAAGACCGCCGACATCGGCATCGAGGCCATCAACCACGGGGCCGATGCCGTCTACATCGGCGGACCGTCGTTCGGCGCCCGCAGCAACGCCAGCAACGAGGTGAGCGACATCGCCCGCCTGGTGCAGCACGCCCACCGCTACCACGCCCGCATCTTCACCACGCTCAACACCATCCTGCGTGACGACGAATTGGAGCCCGCCCGCAAGCTGATCTGGCAGCTGTACGACGCCGGCGTCGACGCGCTGATCGTGCAGGACATGGGGCTGTTGCAGCTCGACCTGCCGCCCATCCAGCTGCACGCCAGCACGCAGACCGACATCCGCACAGTCGAAAAAGCGAAATTCCTGCAGGACGTGGGCTTCAGCCAGATCGTGCTCGCGCGCGAGCTGACGCTCCAGCAGATCCGCGAGATCGCGGCGAACACGCACGCCAACATCGAATTCTTCATCCACGGTGCGCTGTGCGTGGCCTACAGCGGCCAGTGCTTCATCAGTCACGCCCACACGGGCCGCAGCGCCAACCGGGGCGACTGCTCGCAGGCCTGCCGCCTACCCTACAACGTGCTGGACGACGGCGGCCAGGTCGTGGCCTTCGAGCAGCACGTGCTGTCGATGAAGGACAACGACCAGAGCGCCAACCTGCGCGCGCTGATCGACGCCGGCGTGAGCTCGTTCAAGATCGAGGGCCGCTACAAGGACATGGGCTATGTGAAGAACATCACCGCCCATTACCGCGTGCTGCTCGATGAGATCCTGGAAGAGCGCCCCGAACTGGCGCGGGCCTCGGCCGGCGAGTGCACCTTCTTCTTCCAGCCCGACCCTGATCGCAATTTCAACCGCGGTGCCACCGACTACTTCGTGAATGGCCGCAAGGAAGACATCGGCGCGTTCGAGAGCCCGAAGCACCTCGGCCTGCCGATCGGCGAGGTCGCCAAGGTGGGCGACCGCTGGTTCGATGTGGCGCTCAACCCGGCCGAGGCCGAGTCCATCGAGAACGGCGACGGCCTGAACTACCTGACGCTCACCAAAGACATCGTGGGCGTGCAGGTGAACACGGCCGAGCCCGTTGGCAAGGCCGGCCGTCTGTGGCGCGTGTTCCCCAATGAGGAAATCGCCGCCTTGCCCGATCTGAAGTCGGGTGTGGCCATCAACCGCAACCGCGACAGGGCCTGGGAAAACCTGCTGGGCAAGAAGTCGGCGGAGCGCCGCATCGGGCTGTGGATGAGCCTGACCGACACGGCCGATGGCCTGAAGCTGACGCTGACGGACGAGACCGGCCATGTGGGTGAGGCGAGCGTGGTGTGCGACAAGAAGCCCGCGCAGAATACGGAGCGGGCTGAAGCCACCCTGCGCGAGCACCTGGGTAAGTTGGGCACCACCATCTTCCAGGCACACGAGCTGACGCTGGGCACTGCCCAGCCCTGGTTCGTGCCGGCTTCGGTGCTCAACAGCCTGCGCCGCGATGCGGTGGCCGCGCTCGAAGCCGCGCGCGCGGCTGCCCTGCAGCGTCTGCCCCGTGCCGAACCGGTCGATCCGCCGGTGCCCTATCCGGAAGACACCCTGACCTACCTGGCGAACGTCTACAACCACGCGGCCCGCGATTTCTACGCCAAGCATGGCGTGAAGGTGATCGAGGCGGCCTACGAAAGCCACGAAGAGCTCGGCGAAGTCAGCCTGATGATCACCAAGCACTGCGTGCGCTTTTCGCTGAGCCTGTGTCCCAAGCAGGCCAAGGGCGTGACAGGCGTACAGGGCACGGTGAAGGCGGCGCCGCTGCAGCTAGTGAACGGCAAGGAGAAGCTGACGCTGCGCTTCGACTGCAAGCCCTGCGAGATGCACGTGGTGGGCAAGATGAAAAAATCGGTGCTCAACCAGGTCGCTGCGGCGCCGATCCAGTTCTACCGCAGCCGCCCAACGGCCTGATGCCGTGAGCAAGGCCGTGTCACGGTTCGCTGCCGGGTGGGCGCAGGACGCCCTGCTCGTGCTGGCCGGGGTGCTGGCCTTCTTTGTCGTGGCTGGCCGCTTTGAACTGTTCGAGCGATTGCAGGCGGCCACGCGCGGGCTGGAGCCCTGGCAGCTCGACGAACTGCCGCTGACGCTGCTGGCTTTGTCGCTGGGGCTGCTGTGGTTTGGCTGGCGCCGCGTGGTGGAAGCGCGCCAGGCGCTGACGGCCCGCACAGTGGCCGAACAACAGGCGCAAGCCCTGCTGAGCGAGAACCGTGAGCTGGCTCAGGCGCTGATCCGCGTGCAGGACACCGAGCGACGGGCCCTGGCCCGTGAACTGCACGACGAGTTCGGGCAGCATTGCACCGCGATCCGCGCCGATGCGCGCTACATCGCCCGCGCGACCGAGGTGCCGGCCGTGGCCGAGGGTGCGCGCCGCATCGACGAATCTGCCGAGCGCCTGCACGGTTTGGTGCGCGAGATGCTCGACCGTCTGCGCCCGCCCGATCTCGACAGCCTGGGGCTGGAGGCGGCGGTGCAGGCCCTTTGCGAGCGGTGGGAGATGCAGACCGGCATCGGTTGCGCCTTCGTGCCGCGGCCCGGCTCACCGGCGCTGCCAGACGACATGGCCGTGGCGGTGTACCGCCTGGTGCAGGAGGCGCTGACCAACGTGGCCCGGCATGCCGAGGCCAGCCATGTGCAGATCGTGTTCGAGCCGCTGCCGTCGTCCGAGGGACTTCGATTGCGCATCACGGACGATGGCCGGGGGCTGGCGTCCGATCGCCATCCGGCAGGCGCTGGCGGCGGGCATGGTCTGGCCGGCATGCGCGAGCGTGTAGCCGGCTATGGCGGCACGCTGAAGCTGGACAACGTGGAAGGCGGTGGCCTGCGCATCGAGGCTGATCTGCCTCTGGAGAACCTTCCCGCATGAGACAGACCCGAGTGCTGCTGGTCGATGACCATCCCGTTGTCCGTTCCGGCTACCGACGCCTGCTGGAGCAGGATGGCGACATCACCGTGGTCGGCGAAGCGGCCGATGTCGAGCAGGGGCACGCCGCCTGGGTGTCGCTCACGCCCGATGTGCTGGTGACCGACCTGTCGATGCCCGGCGCGGGCGGCGTGGAGTTGCTGCGCAAGGTGCTCGCGCGCGATTCGCAGGCCCGCGTGCTGGTGTGCAGCATGTACGACTCGGCCCAGATGGTGCGCCGCGCGTTGGACAGCGGTGCCCGAGGCTTTGTCAGCAAGAATGCCCCACCGGACAGCCTGGTGGCCGCCGTGCGTGCGGTGGACCGTGGCGGGCGCTATCTGAGCGCCGACCTCTCGCCGTCGCTGTTGAACCGGGCGGAGCAGGATGAGGCAGAGCGACTGGCGGCATTGAGCCAGCGCGAGTTCGAGATCTTCCGCCTGCTGGCCGAGGGGCACTCACCGGCCGAGTGCGCCCGCCTGCTGAACCTGAGCCCGAAAACGGTGGCCAACAACCAGACGCAGATCAAGGACAAGCTGGGCGTCGCCACCTCAGCGGCACTCGTGCACCTGGCGCTGCGTCACGGGGTCATCGACGGTCGCCAGCCGCGCTGAGCGGCCGACAACCCGTCGTCATCACATCGACCAGCGCAACGTGGCCCACACGGTGCGCGGTGCGCCCGGCGAGTAAAAGGTCGTGCCGATGCCGCCTGCGTCGGTGTAGGCGCCGTTGGCGGCAAACGCGCGTGCGCCCAGCTGCCCGGCGGTGGCGTAATGCCGGTCGAACAGGTTGCTCACGCCCAGACGGATCGAGACGTCCTTCGTGGCCTGATAGCGGCCACTGAAGTTGAACACCGCATAACCCGGATTGCGCCCAGAACCAAAGGTGGTGATGCCATTGGCCTGGTGCCGGTTGTCCTCGTTGCCTCGCACCGGGCTGCCGCTGACTGCCTGCATGTCCAGCCCGACGCGCCACTGGCTGCCGAAGTCATAAGCCACCTGCGCCTTGAGGATCTGGCTGGGGATCTGCGGTATGCGGTCGCCCGGGTTCACCACGATGCCGTTGTCAGCGTCGGCGCCGCTGTGGTATTCGCTGCCCACCACTTCCCGCGTCTGGTAGGTGGCCTTCATCCACGTCAGGTTCAAGCCCAGCGTCCACGCCCCGTCACGGCCCTGCACGCCCGCTTCCAAACCCTGCCGGCGGGTGCGTCCGAAGTTCTTGAAGTAGCCGGTCGAGGCGTTGTTGGCCACGAACAGGATGTCGTCGGTGTTGTCACCCAAGAAGGTGCCGAGGTTCCAGTTCCAGCGTCCGTCCAGCAGGCCGCGCACGCCCATCTCCCAGGTGTGCGAGACGACCTGCTTGAGCGGCGGATCGCCAGCCATCGAGTTGGGCAGACGGCAGCCGAACTCGGGGTCGGCGCAGCCCAGCTCCACCGAGGTCGGCGCGCGGCTGCTTTCCGCATATCCAGCGTAGGCACTCCAGGCCGGGCTGGGAGTGAAGCTCACACCCAGCGCCGGGTTGAACCGACGGAAGCGGTGGTTGCCGTCCAGTGTGCCGCGCAGTTCACCCTGCGTGGTTGCGTTGTTGTACGGGTAGAGCTCGTCGGTGTTCTTCAGCCGGGTGTCGTTGAAGCGGCCTGAGGCCGTCACGTGCCACTGCTCGTTGAGCGACAGCGTGTCGCTGCCGAACAGACTCCAGGTCGTGACACGGCCCTTCAGGCGTACGCGCGCGTCAAAGGCCTCGCTTGAATCCTGCGTGCCGTCGGCAAAGGCGTTCACCAGCGTCAGCGAGCGATCGTCGTTCAGGTAGCCGAACTGCGAGCCCTGCGTGAAGCTCAGGCGGCTGCTGTCGAACGCCGCACCGAGCACACCCTGATTGCGCAGCCCCATCAGGTGGCCCTGCATGCTGATCTGCCCCTGCAGGCCCATGTTGCGCTGGCTGGTGCGCGTGCGGGTGGCAATGCCAGAGCACGCTTCGTTGGGCTCGCCATTGATTGCCGCCTCGTCCACGCAGGCTTCGGGGCTGGGGCCTTCACCGATCACTTCCTCGTTGAGGTCACCGTTGAAGGTGCGGGTGCGGGTCTGACGCCAGTAGGCATTGCCACTGAGCATCACCTGGTCCGACAAGGCGTGCTTGAGTTGCAGGTTGAGCTGCGTGGCCCGGTTCTGCGTCTGGTCGGGCTTGGTGAACACGCTGCTGCGGTCGGCAGCAAGCAGTTCGCGCTGTTGCAGGCCGTTGCCGGTCAGATCGGTGTCGGCATGCGCCAGGCTGAGCTTCACATCGGTGGCGCCGTCACGCCAGCCGACCTTGCCGAAGAACTGGCCGATGCGCGAAGGCGAATCGTCACGCCAGCCGCTGTCCCGGAAGGTCGTGCCCGCCACGAACCAGTCCAGGCCCTTGTCGTTGGCACCACCGTGCTCGAGGCCCAGGCTTGCGCGGCCATGCTGGCCCGCGCTCAGTTCAAGCGCCGTGCCAGCGTGGCGGCGACCGTCCTTGGTGTCGATGCTCAGCGCGCCGCCCAGTGTGTTCAAGCCGAACAAGGGGTTGGCGCCCGGCATCAGTGTCACGCCTGCAATGGCGGCCTTCGGGATCAGGTCCCACAGCACGACGTCGCCAAACGCCTGGTTCTGGCGCACCCCATCCACGTACACCGACAGCCCTTGCGGCGTGCCCAGCAGCGGCGAGGCCGTGTAGCCGCGGTAGTTCACATCCATCATGAACGGGTTGGCCTGTACCTCGTTCACGTGGACGCTGCCAAGGCGGCGGTTCAGGAACTCCGACAGGTCGGCAGCGCCGCTGTCGGCCAGATCCCGCAGGCTGGCCGACTGCACCGGCGCGGGAAAGACGTTGCGCGGCAGGCCGATGCCCGGCAGCGGTGTGGTGCTGATGACGGAGACAGAGGGCAGTTCGGCGCGGGCCACCAGCACGGGGGCCTCGCTCTGGGCGTGCGCCTGCACGGCCAGGCACAGCAGGCTGGCAGCCACGGACACGGCGCGGGGTTGAAGAAGGGGGCGCAGAGCGGCCTGCGCGGCGATGGGGCGGTGCACGGACTGTCGCACGGGGTCTCCTCGTCGTCTGACGTGTTCTCTCTTGGACGGACGGAGTGTCGGCAAGCCGTCATGCCGCAGACAGGGAAAATTTCCCGCACGCCTGTGTCAGCCTGTGACACGGCGGGATAACCCGCTCCCCCTCTTGACCACGCCATCACGGAAGCGTCACTGCGGTGTCGCGCCGATGTCACGCCGGCCACCGACCATCGCGACATGCGGCCCTGGTTCACCACCCCCCTGATGCGTGCCTGGCAAGCCGGCTTCGGCCGGAGCGGCTTGGGCGCGCTGCCGCCCTCCAGGCCCGCTTCCGCCACGCCCCGACGCCCGGCGCTGAAGGTGCGCACAGCCTGGATCTCGGACGTGCACCTCGGCACGCCGGGCTGCCAGGCCGACGCCCTGCTCGACTTCCTCCGCCACCTCGAGTGCGACACGCTCTACCTCGTCGGCGACATCATCGACGGCTGGCAGTTGCGCCGCCACTGGTACTGGCCGCAGGCTCACAACGATGTCGTGCAGAAACTGCTGCGGCACGCCCGCAAGGGCACGCGTGTGGTGTTCGTGCCCGGCAACCACGACGAATTCGCACGGCAGTTTCTCGATCAGGCCTTTGGCGGCATCGAGGTGCGGGAAGACTGCATCCACACCCTCGCGGACGGCCGACGGTTCTGGGTGACGCACGGCGACCTCTACGACGGCGTGATCCAGTGCGCCCGCTGGCTCGCCCTGGTGGGCGATGCCCTCTACGAGTTCACGCTGAAGCTGAACCGCCATTTGAACTCGTTGCGCGCGCGCCTGGGCCTGCCGTACTGGTCGCTGTCGAAATACCTCAAGCTCAAGGTCAAGCGGGCCGTGAGCTATGTGAGCGACTTCGAGGAAGCACTCGCCCGCGAGGCACGGCGTCAGGAAGTGGACGGCGTGGTGTGCGGCCACATTCACCACGCCGAGATGCGCGACATCGGCGGCATCCTCTATTGCAACGACGGCGACTGGGTCGAGAGCCTGACGGCGCTGGTCGAGCAGGCCGACGGCACGTTGGCCATCGTGCATTGGGCAGATCACATGGCGGCCAGCCTGCCCCACCGGGCCGACACCGCTTGCGTCACATCAAGCGCCGGCTGACAAGCAGGACACGCCCGCAAACAAGGTGCAGCAATTCAGGGGAAGATGACGGCCTGAATTCCGCTGTCTGCCATGTCGCCACCCCTCTCTCAGCCGCATCCCACGCCCGATACCCTCTCGCCGTTGCGCCTCAAGCGCGTCGCCATCGACACCTACCGCGAGAACGTCGCCTATCTCCACCGAGAGTGCGCCATCTACCGCGCCGAGGGCTTCCAGGCCCTCTCCAAGGTGGAAGTGCGCGCAAACGGTCGCCGCATCCTGGCCACGCTGAATGTGGTGGACGACGCCTGCATCGTTGGACCGGATGAGCTGGGTCTGTCCGAAGATGCGTTCGCGCAGATCGGCGTGCCCTCTGAGCACCCGGCCACGGTCAGCCAGGCTGAGCCGCCCTCTTCGATCTCGGCGCTGCACCGCAAGATCGCCGGCGAGCGCCTGACGCATGCCGATTACCAGGCCATCGTGCGCGACATCGTCGACCACCGCTATTCCAAGATCGAACTGACGGCCTTCGTGGTCGCCACCAACCAGGGGGAGCTCGACCGCGAAGAGGTCTACGATCTGACCGCGGCCATGGCCGGCGTCGGCCGCCGGCTGGACTGGAAGGCGCATCCGGTGGTCGACAAGCACTGCATCGGTGGCATCCCGGGCAACCGCACGTCGATGCTGGTCGTGCCCATCGTGGCAGCGCACGGCATGCTCTGCCCCAAGACCTCGTCGCGCGCGATCACCTCGCCCGCCGGCACGGCCGACACCATGGAGGTGCTGGCCAACGTCGAACCGCCATTCGAGCGGCTGCAGGAAATCGTGCACACCCACCGCGGCTGCCTGGCCTGGGGCGGCACCAGCGAGCTCTCGCCGGCCGACGACGTGCTGATCTCGGTCGAACGCCCGCTGTCCATCGACTCGCCCGGCCAGATGGTCGCATCCATCCTGTCGAAGAAGGTGGCTGCGGGCTCCACCCACCTGCTGCTCGACATCCCGGTGGGCCCGACCGCCAAGGTGCGCACCGTACCCGAGGCCCAGCGCCTGCGCAAGCTGTTCGAGTTCGTCTCGCGCCGCATGGGGCTGACCATCGACGTGGTGATCACCGACGGCCGCCAGCCCATCGGCCACGGCATCGGCCCGGTGCTGGAGGCGCGCGACGTGATGCGCGTGCTGCGCAACGACCCGCGCGCACCCCATGACCTGCGCCAGAAGTCGCTGCGTCTGGCCGGCCGGATGCTGGAGTTCGACCCCGATGTGCGCGGCGGCGAAGGCTACGCCATCGCGCGCGACATCCTCGAATCGGGCCGGGCGCTCGAGCGCATGCAGGCCATCATCGAAGCACAGGGCGCGCACGCCTTCGACCCCGAACACCCTGAACTCGCGCCGCTGACGTTCGAGGTCACTGCGGGCCAGGACGGCATGGTGACGGGCATCGACAACCTGCACCTGGCCCGCATCGCGCGGCTTGCGGGTGCGCCCAAGGTGCAAGGCGCCGGCGTCGACCTGCTCCACAAACTGGGCGACACCGTGAAAGCAGGCGACGCGCTCTACCGCGTGCATGCGGCCTTCCCCACCGACCTGGGCTTTGCCCGGCAGGCCTGTGAGCGCACGACCGGCTTTGCGCTCGGCAGCCCGGCCGACCTGACCGATCTGCACGTGGAGTTCTGACCCATGCCCGACCTGCTGCTCCACTTTGCGGACGAGGCCGCCCCCGCACAACGCCTGGCCACGGCGCTGGGCCTGCGTGCCGCCGAAATCGAACGCCACCGCTTTCCCGACGGCGAATGGCGCCTGCGCCTGCCGGTCGACGAGAACGGTGGCCTGCCCGCTCACCTCATCGTCTACCGCAGCCTGGACCGCCCCAACGAAAAGCTGATCGAGCTGTTGTTGCTGGCGCGGCAGGCCCGCCAGCTGGGTGCTGCCCAACTGACGCTGGTAGCGCCTTACCTCGCCTACATGCGGCAGGACATCGCCTTCCATCCGGGCGAGGTGGTCAGCCAGCGGGTCATCGGGCGGTTTCTCGCCGACCTGTTCGACGCCGTCATCACCGTCGACCCGCACCTGCACCGCGTGGCCACGCTGGACGAGGCCGTGCCCGTTCCCCATGCCATCGCGCTGTCGGGCGCGCCCATGCTGGCGGATCTGGTGGCGAGGCACCACGCCTCGCCCGTCCTCATCGGCCCGGATGCCGAATCGGCGCAATGGATCGACAGCGCGGCGGCCGGTCGCGGCTGGCGCCATGGCGTCTGCACCAAGGCCCGCCACGGCGACCGGGATGTGCGCATCACGCTGCCCGAGCTCGACGTGCGCGGCCAGGCCGTTGTGCTGATCGACGACGTGGCCAGCTCGGGCCGCACCCTGGGCGAAGCCGCCCGGCTGCTGCTGGCGGCCGGCGCGCAGTCCGTGGACGCCGCCGTGACCCACGCCCTGTTTGCCGACGACGCGCTGGGCTTCATGCAACGGGCCGGCATCCGCCATGTGTGGAGCACGGACTGCATCGCGCACCCAAGCAACGCCGCGCCGATGGCACCGCTGCTGGCCGAGGCCGTGCGCACCGTCCAGCAGGCGCTGCGGCACAATACGGCCCCTCGTTGAACCCCCTGCGCTCCGCGCCCCGGAGCCCCCACACCATGGCCTTTGCCGACAACCTCAAGCAGCTGCCCCCGGTCGCCCACCTCGCGGCCCTTGAACTCATCGACGCCGCAGGCGGAGTTGCCGCCCGCATCGAGAACAAGCCTGGGCAAGCTGGCTCGCTCGCGGTGTACGCTGCCCTGGCCGCCAAGCACGGCAGCATCAACACTGCAGCCGCCGAAGAGGGCCTCGAGATCTACGCCGAGCACACGGCCGACTCGCGCGCCAACCCCGGCAAGCACCCCAACATCGACCGCCTGCTGGCGGTCATCGCATCGGGCCACGGCTACACCGTGCGCCTGGTGCCGCAGGCGGACTGAAGCCTCCACCTCCGCCTCGCAGCCCGGGGAATCGGCGGCGAAACCCTGCGCTATCGCCCGCGATGACGGCCGGTATAGTGCCCTGATACACAAGAACGACAGGGGGCACCGGTGGGGGCACGCATTCTTCGCTGGCTTGCATGGGCCGCCGTGTTGGCTTCGCTGGCGGCCATCGGCATCAGCCTGTGGGCACAACGCCAGGCCGGCGCGCTTCAAGGGCCACAGGCACTGGCGGCCTTGCCGGACGGCCAGGTCTGGCTCACCGTCAACGACACGTTCTGGCAGCTCGACGCAGACGGCGCCCTGCAGGCTCGCATTTCCATCACGGCGCTCGGCCTGCCCGATCGACCGGCCGCCATCGCACCCGCGCCCGGCCAACGGCTGCTCATCAGCCAGAACGGCAGCGCCATCCTTCACTGGCTCGACCCGCACACCCGGCGCCTGACCGGGCAGACAGCGCTGCAATGGCCCGACGACCTGCGCAAGCTGCTGGATCACCCGATGAGCGTGGTCGTCAGCCCGCAAGGCGCGATCGCCGTCGCCACCGCTGGGGGACACCGCGTGCTCGTGTTCGAAGCCGACGGGCGCTTCCGCGCGGTCACGCGCCCGGGCCTGTACCGCTTCACCAACGGGCTGTGGTGGGCGCCGGATGCCCTGTGGACCACCGACACCAACCGCTTCGCGCTGGTGGAACTCGAGCCTCAGACCCTGCAGGAGCGCCGCCGCATCCAGCTCAAGCACAACGACGCGGCCGCGCGCTACCTCAGCTGGGTCGCGCCCGTGCCCCAGGCCGACGGGCGCCTCCGGCCCTTGGCCAGCGTGGCCCGGATGCGCAACGGAATGCAGATCGGCCGCATCGTCAACGTCTGGCCGAACGGCGACGAGCAGACGCTGCCCCTGCCCGATGACGCCCAACCCCAGGACATGGCCTGGCGGCACGACACCCTGCTGGTGGTGGATGGGGCCACCTGGCGCGTGCGACGTTTCGGGCTGGACCGGGAAGCCCTGCCCGACTTCGGTAACCCTCACACCCGGGCCGAACTGGCTGCACTGTACGCACGGCGGCAGGGTTTCGATCGGCTGTACCTCTGGGGGTTGCGGGGCGGCGTGGCCGGGCTGATGCTCGCCCTGGTCGCCCTGGCCTGGCAGAGTCGGTTGACCCGGTCGAGCCGTGCGCGGGTCATGCGGCCCTTGCTGGCCACCCTCGGCACCCCAGTGCTCGATGGCGCCGCATTGCGAAAAGCGGCGCTGCACGCCGTCTGGCCCTGGCTGCTTCTGCTCGTGTGGCTCGTCGCCTGGCAGGCACTGATTCGCCACTGGCAGGGGGACGCCGCTGGCGACTCCGACACGGCACGCCTGGCCACGTGGGCCATGGTCATCGGGCTGGTGGCGGCCCTGGTTGCCCTGCTGCATGAGGTGCACCGCCAGACCAGGCGACTGGCTGAAGCCCCCTGGGCAGAGGGCCTGCTGAACCTGCTGGCCGTACGCTGGCTGCAGACCGACGAGACCCTCGCGCAGCTGCTCGAACCGGGCGAGCAGGTGCGCGAAACCTTCATCCTGCAACCCCTGGGTGGCCAGCGCTGGATCGTGCTGACTGACCGCCGGCTGCTGAGCTTCCGGATCACCCTCGGTGGCCGCGTGCTCGAGCACCGCGTGCCGAGGGCCGACATCGCCCGCGTGGCCTTGCCTGCCGTCGCCCGTTTTCCGCTCTGGCGGCGCCTGCTGCGTCAACCCGCGGACGACGGCTGGCTGCGGCTGCAACTGCGCGATGGCACCGTGCTGGAAGGCGCAGTCCGCTCGGCGGTGACCGCCCGCCGTGTGGCGGCGTTGCTCAACGTGCGGGCGGTACCGCGCTCCCGCGCGTCCACCGAGGCATCGGCCACCGCACACCGGCCGCTTGCCGCCGCGCTCGCCGCGCTGGCCTCGTTCGCCGTGCCCGGCAGCGCACAATGGCTGCAGCGGCGCGCAGCCGTGGGCCTGATGATGTTCCTGGTGGCCGCGGGGTGGGCCAGCGTCATCACCGTGCGTGCAACCTGGGTCTGGTGGCACGGCGCCGCCGACATCGCCCCGCGCGTGCTCACGCAGGCCTGGGCGACCCAGCTGGGCTGGGGCCTCTTCTGCGCCTGGGATGCCTGGTATGCCGCCCCGCGGCGCACCGCCCGGGCGGCCGCATCGGCCCACCCGGGTTCCGCTTCAGACTGAGATCACCCCACCCACTTGCGGGCGTTGCGGAACATGCGCAGCCACGGGCTCGGAGCACTCTTGTCGCCGCTGGTCCAGCTCATCTGGATGTTGCGGAACACGCGCTCCGGGTGCGGCATCATGGCCGTGAAGCGGCCATCGGCCGTCGTCACCGCGGTCAGGCCTTCGGGCGAGCCGTTCGGGTTGAACGGGTACACCTCGGTCGGCGCGCCGGTGTTGTCCACGTAGCGCAGCGCGCGGTGCACCTTGGCCTGATCGCCACGCTGGGCGAAGTTGGCAAAGCCTTCCCCGTGCGACACGGCGATCGGCATGCGGCTGCCGGCCATGCCCTGGAAGAACAGCGACGGGCTCTCCAGCACCTCGACCAGGCTCAGGCGCGCTTCGAAGCGCGTGCTCTGGTTGTGGGTGAACTTCGGCCAGTCCTGCGCACCGGGGATGATGGGGCTGAGCGCCGCCAGCATCTGGCAGCCATTGCACACGCCCAGCGCAAAGGTGTCGGTGCGACCGAAGAAGGCCGCGAACTGCTCGGCCAGCTGCGGGTTGAACATGATGGAGCGGGCCCAGCCTTCCCCGGCACCCAGCGTGTCGCCATAGCTGAAGCCGCCGCACGCCACAAAGCCCTGGAACTGGTCCAGACGGGCGCGGCCGGCCTGCAGGTCGCTCATGTGCACGTCGAAGGTGTCGAAGCCGCCCTGGTGCATGGCGTAGGCCATTTCCACGTGCGAGTTCACGCCCTGCTCGCGCAGGATGGCGACCTTCGGGCGCGCCTTGTGGATGAAGGGTGCGGCCACGTCGTCCAGCGGATCGAAGGTCAGGTGCAGACTCATGCCCGGATCGGCCGGCGCCCCCACGGCGGCGTGCTCGCTGTCGGCACAGGCCGGGTTGTCGCGCAGCTGGGCAATGCGCCAGCTCACCTCGTCCCAGGTCTTGTGCAGCTGCTCCAGCGGGGCCGTCAGCACCGCCTTGGCGTCGCGCCACACTTGCACTTCCTGCGCGGCCTGGCCCTTCAGGTTGGGCTTGCCGATCACATGGGTGTGCTTGCTCAGTCCGTGGGCACGCAGCACCTGCAGCACGGCGTCACGCTCGGCGGTGCGCACCTGCAGCACCACGCCGAGTTCTTCGTTGAACAGCGCCTTGAGCGTCAGCTCGTTGCGGCGCTCGCCCACCTGGCCGGCCCAGTTCTTCGAGTCACCGAAGTCGGCGCGGCTGTCGTCGATGCCGGCGCTTTCCGTCACCAGCATGTCGACGTTGATGCTCACGCCCGTGTGGCCGGCAAAGGCCATCTCGCACACGGTCGCCCACAGGCCGCCGTCACCCCGGTCGTGGTAGGCCAGCAGCTTGCCATCGGCGCGCAGGGCGTTCACCGCATTCACCGTGGCCTTGAGCAGCTCGGGGTTGTCGACGTCCGGCACCTCGTTGCCGAACTGGTTCAGCACCTGGGCCAGCATCGAGCCGCCCATGCGCTTCTTGCCTTCGCCCAGGTCCACGAGGATCAGGGTCGTGTCCAGCGGCTGGCCGTTTTCCTGCGTCACCAGCTGCGGCGTCAGCGTGCCACGCACGTCGCCGATCGACGCGAATGCGGTCACGATCAGCGACACAGGCGCCGTCACCTGCTTGGTGGCCCCGTTGTCGCTCCACTTGGTGCGCATCGACAGCGAGTCCTTGCCCACCGGGATGGAAATGCCCAACGCGGGACACAGCTCCAGGCCCACGGCCTTCACGGTGTCGTACAGCGCGGCGTCTTCGCCCTTTTCGCCACAGGCCGCCATCCAGTTGGCCGACAGCTTGACGCGCGGCAGCTCGATCGGCGCTGCCAGCAGGTTGGTGATCGCCTCACCCACGGCCATGCGGCCGGATGCAGGCGCGTTGACCGACGCCAGCGGCGTGCGCTCGCCCATGGCCATCGCCTCGCCGGCAAAGCCCTTGAAGTCAGCCAGGGTCACGGCCACGTCGGCCACGGGCACCTGCCACGGGCCGACCATCTGGTCGCGGTGGTTCAGGCCACCCACCGTACGGTCACCGATGGTGATCAAAAAGCGCTTGCTGGCCACGGTCGGATGGCGCAGCACGTCCATCGCCACCTGCTCCAGCTGCACGCCGGTCAGGTCCAGCTTGCCGCCGTCCCACTGCACGCGTTCGACCACACGGTGCATCTTGGGCGGCTTGCCCAGCAGCACCTCCATCGGCATGTCCACGGCCTTGTCGGCCTGCGGTTGGGTCGTGTCTTCGAGGATCAGTTCCAGCGCCTCGGTCGCGGTGCCGATCACGCCGAACGGGCAGCGCTCGCGCTCGCACATCGCCGTGAAGATGGGCAGGCTTTCCGGGGCGATGGCCAGGACGTAGCGCTCCTGGCTCTCGTTGCACCAGATTTCCTTCGGGGCCAGGCCGGTTTCTTCCAGCGGCACCTTGCTCAGGTCGAAGCGCGCGCCCTTGCCGGCGCCGTCCACCAGCTCGGGGAAGGCGTTCGAGATGCCGCCCGCGCCCACGTCGTGGATCGCCAGAATCGGGTTGTTCGCGCCCAGGCCCCAGCAGTGGTTGATGACTTCCTGCGCACGGCGTTCGATTTCCGGGTTGCCGCGCTGCACCGAATCGAAATCGAGGTCAGCCGCGTTCGTGCCGGCCGCCATCGACGAGGCCGCCGCACCGGCCATGCCGATGCGCATGCCCGGGCCGCCCAGCTGGATCAGCAACGTGCCGGCCCCGAACACGACCTTCTTGGTCTGCTCGGCGCTGATGGTGCCGATGCCGCCGGCAATCATGATGGGCTTGTGGTAGCCGCGGCGGATGGCATCGGCGCCCTCACCCACCGTCTGCTCGAACACGCGGAAGTAGCCGCCCAGGTTCGAACGGCCGAACTCGTTGTTGAACGCGGCGCCGCCCAGCGGGCCTTCGGTCATGATCTGCAGCGGGCTGGCGATGTGCTCGGGCTTGCCGACAGGGTTCTGCTCCCACGGCTCGTTCGTGCCCGGCAGGTGCAGGTTCGACACCGAGAAGCCCGTGAGGCCCGACTTCGGACGCGAGCCGCGGCCCGTGGCGCCTTCGTCGCGGATCTCACCGCCGGCGCCGGTCGAGGCTCCTGGGAAAGGCGAAATCGCCGTCGGGTGGTTGTGCGTTTCCACCTTCATCAGCACGTGGGCCAGCTCGTCGCGGGCCTTGTACTGCGGCGCGTTGGTGTAGCCCTCGGGCATCCAGCGCTCGATGGCGTGGCCTTCCATGATCGAGGCGTTGTCCGAGTAGGCCACCACGGTGTGCTGCGGGCTGACCTTCTCGGTGTGGCGGATCATGCCGAACATCGACAGGTCCTGCTCCTGGCCGTCGATGGTGAACTTCGCGTTGAAGATCTTGTGACGGCAGTGCTCCGAGTTCGCCTGGGCGAACATCATCAGCTCCACGTCCGTCGGGTTGCGCTTCAGGCCGGTGAAGGCGTTCACCAGGTAGTCGATTTCGTCATCCGACAGGGCCAGGCCGAAGCTCACGTTGGCTTCTTCCAGCGCAGCGCGGCCACGGGCCAGCACGTCGACATGGGCCATGGGCTGGCCGGGCTTCTCGTCGAACAGGTGGCGGGCCTCGTCGCGGGCCAGCAGCACGCTTTCCGTCATGCGGTCGTGCAGCAGCGCGGCGCAGGCGGCCAGTTCGTCGGCGGTCAGGCCCTTGGCGCCGCCCGTCAGCGAACCCAGCAGACCGGCCTTCAACGTCAGGCGGTACTCGGTCACGCGCTCCACGCGGCGAATCGCCAGGCCGCAGTTGTGCGCAATGTCGGTCGCCTTCGACGCCCAGGGCGACAGCGTGCCCAGGCGCGGCGCCACCACGATCAGCTCGCCGTCCAGCGCGCCCTCATAGGCGTCGCCGTAGTTCAGCAGCGCGGCCAGCTTGTCGACCTCACCGGCGGCCAGGGCCTGGTCAGCGGCCACCCAGTGCACGTGCCGCGCATGCACGGCCGTGATCTTCGGGTTGATGGCCTGCAGCTTCGGCAGCAGCGCGTGGATCTGGTGGGGAGCCAGGGCGTTGCCGCCCTCGAAGTGCATCAGGGTCGACATCGGTGCGGGGGTGCGTTCGGTCACGGCGGAGGGCGGTCGTGCGGAAAAACGAGAATTTTACCGGCCCCTGTCCGGGAAAGCCCGCCACCCCCTCTGTTTGTGTTTCCCATGACAGCGACATACCCCACGCCAATTGCGGATAATCCCTGCCCATGAGCATCACCATCAAGACCGGCGCCGAGATCGACGCCATGCGCGTTGCCGGCCGCCTCGCCTCCGAGGTGCTGGACTACCTCACGCCGTTCGTGAAGCCCGGCGTCACCACCGAAGAGCTGGATCGCCTCGCCCACGACTACATGGTCAACGTGCAGGGCACCATCCCCGCGCCGCTGAACTACGCGCCGGGCGGCCACAAGCCCTACCCCAAGTCGATCTGCACGTCGATCAACCACCAGGTCTGCCACGGCATCCCGAACGACCGCCCCCTGAAGGACGGCGACATCGTCAACATCGACATCACCGTCATCAAGGATGGCTGGCACGGCGACACCAGCCGCATGTTCATCTGCGGCAACGGCTCGATCGCGGCCAAGCGCCTGTGCGCCTTCACCTACGACGCCATGTGGAAGGGCATCGCCAAGGTCAAGCCCGGCGCACGCCTGGGCGACATCGGCCACACCATCCAGACCTTTGCCGAGAACAACGGCTTCTCGGTGGTGCGCGAGTTCTGTGGCCACGGCATCGGCCGCAAGTTCCACGAGGAGCCGCAGGTGCTGCACTACGGTCGCCCCGGCACGCTGGAAGAACTCAAGCCCGGCATGATCTTCACCATCGAGCCCATGATCAACGCGGGCAAGAAGGACATCAAGTCGCTGGGCGACGGGTGGACCATCGTCACGAAGGATCGCTCACTTTCCGCCCAGTGGGAGCACACGGTGCTGGTCACCGAAACCGGCTACGAAGTGCTGACGCTCTCGGCCGGCAGCCCCCCGATCCCGGACTTCGTCACCGCGCCCCAGACCACCAGCGCCTGACGCCACACCACCCGACCGGGCCCGAGCCGCCCGCTCGGGTTTTTTTCTGCGCCCCGCCAGGGCCAGGCCTGCTGTACCGTTCCCCTCATGACCCTGGACATCGCCGCCCTGCGGAACGACTTCCGCACCGCCAAAACCGACCTGCTGACCCGCTTCCAGGATGCGCGCGCCACGGCGGCCTCTGCCAGCACGCTGCTGCTGCAGTTGGCCCGCCTCGTCGACCGCACGCTGACCCGGCTTTGGGATGACGTTGACATGCCCAAAGGCGCGGCACTGGTGGCGGTCGGCGGCTATGGACGCGGCGAGCTCTTCCCCTACTCCGACATCGACGTGCTGGTGCTGTTGCCGGTGGTGCCCTCTGCATCCGGCGAAGACCTCTGCGCCCCGAAGGTCGAAGCCTTCATCAGCGCCTGCTGGGACATTGGGTTGGAGATCGGCTCCAGTGTGCGCACGGTCGATGAATGCGTCGAGGAAGCCCGCCGCGATGTGACGGTGCAGACCGCCTTGCTGGAATCCCGCTTCATCTGCGGCACCCGAGCCCGCTTCGACGAACTCGAAGCCAGCACCCACGAGCACATGGACGCGCCGGCCTTCCTCACGGCCAAGTTGCTCGAGATGCGCCAGCGCCACACCAAGTACGAAGACACCCCGTACGCGCTCGAGCCCAACTGCAAGGAAAGCCCCGGAGGCCTGCGCGACCTGCAGGTCGTGCTGTGGCTGGCCCGCGCCGCCCGCCTGGGGCGCACCTGGTCCGAACTGGCCCGCAACGGGCTGCTCACTGCCTTCGAAGCGCGCCAGCTGCAGCGCAACGAAGGCCTGCTCAAGCTGATCCGCACGCGGCTGCACCAGATTGCCGGCCGTCGCGAAGACCGGCTGGTGTTCGACCTGCAGACCGCTGTGGCCACCAGCTTCGGCTACGAAAGCACCAAGGCCCTGCGCGCCAGCGAAGCGCTGATGCGCCGCTACTACTGGGCCGCCAAGGCGGTCACCCAGCTCAACCAGATCCTCATCCTCAACATCGAGGAGCGCGTGCGGGGCTCGCACGATGCGCCCATGCGCCGCATCGACGAGCGCTTCTTCGACCGCGGCGGTTTCCTTGAAGTGGCCCGTGATGACCTGTACGAGCATGACCGCCATGCCATCTTCGCCACCTTCCTGGCCCTGCAGCAGGACAAGACGCTGAAGGGCCTGTCGGCCCGCACCCTCCGCGCGCTCTACAACGCCCGCAACGTCATGGACGCGTCCTTCCGGCGCGACCCCGCCAACCACGCCGCCTTCATGCAGCTGCTGAAGGCCGACCACGGCCAGACTCACCTGCTGCGCCTGCTGAACCAGACCTCGGTGCTGGGCCGCTACCTGTGGGTGTTCCGCCGCATCGTGGGCCAGATGCAGCACGACCTGTTCCACGTCTACACGGTCGACCAGCACATCCTCATGGTCGTGCGCAACATGCGCCGCTTCTTCATCCCGGAGCACGCGCACGAGTACCCGTACTGCACGCAACTGGCGTCCGAATGGGACAAGCCTTACCTGCTCTACGTGGCCGCGCTGTTCCACGACGTGGCCAAGGGCCGCGGTGGCGATCACTCCGAGCTGGGCGCTGTGGAAGTGCGCCGCTTCTGCAAGGACCACGGCATCACCGGCGAGGATGCCCGCCTCGTCGAGTTTCTCGTGGCCGAGCACCTCACCATGTCGCGCGTGGCGCAGAAGGAGGACCTGTCCGACCCGGACGTCATCCAGGCCTTCGCGCGGCGCATGGGCAGCGAACGCTTCCTCACCGGCCTCTACCTGCTGACCGTCGCCGACATCCGCGGCACCAGCCCCAAGGTCTGGAACGCCTGGAAGGGCAAGCTGCTCGAAGACCTCTACAAGCTCACCCTGCGTGCACTGGGCGGCGCACGGCCCCACCTGGATGCCGAGATCGAGGCCCGCAAGCAGCAGGCAAGGCACACCCTGGCGCTGTACTTCATGCCCGCCGGCATCGAGCAGAGGCTCTGGGCCACGCTGGACACCAGCTACTTCGCCCGCCATGACTCGGCCGACATCGCCTGGCACACCCGCATGCTGTGGCGCCACGTGGAAACGCTCAAGCCCGTCGTGGCTGCGCGGCTCTCGCCGGTGGGCGAAGGCCTGCAGGTGCTGGTGTATGCGCCCGATCGCCCTGACCTCTTCGCCCGCATCTGCGGCTACTTCGACCGAGCCGGATTCAGCATTCAGGATGCGCGCATCCACACCTCGAAGACCGGCTACGCCATCGACACCTTCCAGATCCTCACGGCCGGTTCCGCGCAATTCGAAGGCGTGCACTACCGCGACCTGATCGCCCTTGTCGAGAACCAGCTGGCTGAAGGCGTCGCATCCGACGCGCCGCTGCATGACCCCTCACGCGCTCGGCTGTCGCGCCGGGTGAAGTCCTTCCCGGTGCAACCCCGCGTAAGCCTGCGCCCCGACGAACGGGCCCAGCGCTGGCTGCTGACCGTCTCGGCCAGCGACCGCTCCGGCCTGCTCTATGTGATTGCCCGCACGCTGGCCCGCCACCAGATCAACGTGCAACTGGCCAAGGTCAGCACGCTGGGCGAGCGCGTGGAAGACACCTTCCTCGTGACAGGCGATGTGCTGCGCGGGGACAAGGCCCAGCTGCAGGTCGAAACCGAGCTGCTGACCGCCCTCGAAGCCTAATCAGGCAGGCTCTTTCGGGTCGAGCAAAGCTTCGAGCCGCTCGATCCGATCGCGCAGCAACAGGCGGCGTTTCTTCAGCCGGCGAAGCGAGAGTTCGTCTACAGGCGACTGCTCCGCTATCCGGTCGATCATGTTGTCGAGATCGGCGTGTTCGATGCGCAGTTCAATGAGCTGGCGATGAGGGGAATGCAGGTTTTCTTGCATCGGGAGATGCCGCAGGGGCATGCACGACAGGCGCATCAACAAGGGAAGATTCGGGGCACCGCCTCAGCCCGAATCAAAGCGTTTCACGATTATAGTTTTCCCCATGATTGCACCAACCAGTTTCCGCCTGGTGGCGGCCACGGGCATCCACCGCGGAGACCGGCCATACCAACAGGACCAGGTGGCCATCCTGCCGCACCCCCGCACTGCAGGCTGCCTGATGGCCGTCGTGGCCGATGGCATGGGCGGCAAGAGCGGCGGGCGCAAGGCCGCCGACCAGGTGCTCATGACGGCCCGCCAGGTGTTCGACCGCTACGTGCCCGGCACGGAAGAAGCGACCACCATCCTGGCCCAACTGCTCAATGAAGCACACCTGATGATCAAGCTGACGGCCATCGCTTTCGAGGAAGAGCCTCACAGCACACTGGCCAGCTTCATCGTCAACCCCGACCTGACCGCCGACATCCTGCACGCCGGCGACTCACGCGTCTACCACTTCCGCGGCCCCGAGATGCTCTACCGCACGCTCGATCATTCCTTCGTCCAGCGCCTGGTCAACGAAGGACAGATCACGGAAGAAGAAGCCAACGTGCACCCGCAGTCCAACCTGCTGACGGGCTGCCTCGGCACGCAGCAGGATCCGCCCCTGTCGGCTCATCGCCTGCGCGGCCTGCAGATCGGCGACAGCCTGCTGGCCTGCTCCGACGGGCTGTGGCACTACTTCACGCCCAAGGAACTGGGCGCCATCGTGCACACCCTGCCGCCGCGCGAAGCGGCCGAAATGCTGGTCAGCAAGGCGCGCCACCGCGCCCGCGGCGGCGGTGACAACCTGTCGATGGCGCTGGTCCGCGTCGAGGCCCGCGGCTGAATCAGGTGATCGAGGTGTCGACCACCCGGCGCTCTTCGCTCAGGTATTCCTTCGATTGCATCTCGTTGAGGCGAGACACCGTGCGCGGGAACTCGTGCGACATCGGGCCTTCGGTGTAGAGCTGCTCCGGCGGCACCTCGGCCGAGATCACCAGCTTGCACTTGCGGTCGTACAGCACGTCCACCAGCCACGTGAAGCGCCGCGCCTCCGACGCCATGCGCACCGGCATCTGCGGCACGTTGCTCAGCATCAGCGTGTGGAACTGTGATGCGAGCTCCAGGTAGTCGTTCTGCGAGCGCGGCCCGCCGCACAGCGTCTGGAAGTCGAACCACACCACGCCGCCGGCCCGCCGCCGCGCCTTCAGCACACGGTGCTCGATGTGCAGTTCGGGATTGTCGTCCGCGGTTTCGGCCAGCTGCGAGAAGATGGTGCTCATTTCGGCGTCCGTCTGCTCGTTCAGCGGCGTCAGGTACAAACGCGCCAGCTCCAGCGTGCGGCGGCGGTAGTCCGTCCCGCTGTCCACGTTGATCACCTCCAGCTGCTGCTTCAACAGCTCGATGGCTGGCAGGATGCGGTCGCGGTGCAGCCCGTTCGGATACAGCCCGTCCGGATGGAAGTTCGACGTGGTGACGATGCTCATGCGGTTGCGGAACATCGCGTCCAGCAGCCTGTGCAGGATCATCGCGTCCGTCACGTCGGCCACATGGAACTCGTCGAAGCAGATCAGGCGGTGCTTGCGCGACATGCGCTTGGCCAGCACGTCCAGCGGGTCCTGCACGCCTTTCAGCTCATGCAATTGCCGGTGCACCTCACGCATGAACTCGTGAAAATGCAGGCGCGTCTTGCGCTCCAGCGGGACCGCGTTGAAGAAGCAGTCCATGATGAAGCTCTTGCCCCGCCCCACCCCGCCGTACATGTAGACGCCCTTGGGCAGATCCGGGTAGCGCAGCATCTTGGTCAGCGCATTGCCGCGCTTGGCCTTGTAGTGCGACCACTCGTCCTGGCAACGCTGCAGCGCGGCAATGCCCTTGAGCTGGGCCTCGTCGGCCTTGTAGCCGCGTTCGGCCAGGCTTTGCTGATAGAGCTCGGAGACGGAAATGGCGGGTGCGGGCATGGCGCAGACGGCAGAAGGTTCTTCGACGAAAGGGCGCAGCGTAGCCGACTTCGATCAGCCCGTGGCGCGGCCACAAGAAAAAGGGGTGGCTCACGCCACCCCGATGCACTCAGGATCCGGACCACACTGTCTCACGCTCTGGGCAGGCGCTCGACAGCGTGACGCACGACTGAATCAGAAGTTCAGCGTGCGCTTGTCCACCGCCAGGGCGGCTTCCTTGGTGGCTTCGCTCAGGCTCGGGTGAGCGTGGCAGATGCGCGCGATGTCTTCGGCGCTGGCCTTGAAGTTCATGGCGACCACGGCTTCCGAGATCAACTCGGAAGCGTACGGGCCGATGATGTGCACGCCGAGGATCTCGTCGGTCGTCGCATCGGCCAGGAACTTCACGAAACCATTGGTGTCACCCAGGGCACGTGCGCGCCCGTTGGCCAGGAAGGGGAAGGAACCGGCCTTGTAGGCACGGCCCTCCGCTTTCAGTGCCTGTTCGGTCTTGCCGACCCAGGCAATCTCCGGGCTGGTGTAAATCACCCAGGGAATCGTGTCGAAGTCGACGTGACCGTGCTGACCGGCAATGCGCTCGGCCACGGCCACACCCTCTTCTTCTGCCTTGTGGGCCAGCATGGGGCCGCGGACCACATCACCCACCGCCCACACGTTGGGCAGATTGGTCTTGCAGTCGGCGTCCACCACGATGGCACCGCGTTCGTCGAGTTGCAGGCCCACCGCCTCGGTGTTCAGACCAATGGTGTTGGGCACGCGGCCGATCGAGACGATCAGCTTGTCCACAGCCAGCTCTTGCGCTTCGCCCTTGGCGTTGGTGTACGCCACGGTCACGCCCTTCTTGGCCGTCTTGATGTCGCCAATCTTGACGCCCATCTCGATCTTCAGGCCCTGCTTCGTGAACAGCTTGTGCGCTTCCTTGGCGACGGCCTCGTCGGCGGCGCCCAGGAAAGTCGGCAGGCCTTCCAGGATGGTGACCTCGGCACCCAGACGACGCCAGACCGAGCCCATTTCCAGGCCGATCACGCCAGCGCCGATCACGCCGAGCTTCTTCGGCACGTCGTTGATCTGCAGCGCGCCGTCGTTCGACAGGATCAGCTTCTCGTCGAAGGCAGCACCCGGCAGCGCACGGGCGTTCGAGCCGGTGGCCACGATGATGTGCTTGCCTTGCAGCGTTTCGGGCTTGTCACCCGCCACGGCGATCTCGTACTGGCCATCGACGGCCTTCACGAACGAGCCACGGCCGTGGAAGAACGTGATCTTGTTCTTCTTGAACAGGTACAGGATGCCGTCGTTGTTCTGTTTGACGACGGCGTCCTTGCGGGCAATCATCTTCGCGACATCCATCTCGAGTCCCTTGACCGAGATGCCGTGGTCGGCAAAGTGCAGCGAAGCGTGTTCAAAGTGCTCCGAAGATTGAAGCAGCGCCTTCGACGGGATGCAGCCGACGTTGGTGCAGGTGCCGCCCGGTGCGGGGCCGCCCTTGCTGTTCTTCCACTCGTCGATCGCGGCGACCTTGAAGCCAAGCTGCGCAGCACGGATGGCGGCGATGTAGCCACCGGGACCGCCACCGATCACGATGACGTCGAATTGTTGGGACATGAAGTGTCTCCTGGGGTCCGGTCGTTGTCGGATTTGCAGTCGCCAGGCAGGCCCTCGTGAGGCCCGCCCGGCCGCAAAAAAACGGTTGTCAGTTCAGATCAGATGTCGAACAGCAGGCGGGCCGGATCTTCCAGCGCTTCCTTCATGGCCACCAGACCCAGCACGGCTTCGCGGCCGTCGATGATGCGGTGGTCGTACGACATGGCCAGGTAGTTGATCGGACGGATCACGATCTGGCCGTTCTCCACCACGGCGCGGTCCTTGGTGGCGTGCACGCCCAGGATGGCCGACTGCGGCGGGTTGATGATCGGGGTCGACAGCATCGAGCCGAAGACGCCGCCGTTCGAGATCGAGAAGGTGCCGCCGGTCATCTCTTCGATGCCCAGCTTGCCGTCACGGGCCTTCACGCCGAACTCGGCGATCTTCTTCTCGATTTCGGCAAAGGTCATCTGGTCGGCGTTGCGCACCACCGGCACCACCAGACCACGCGGCGAGCCGACGGCCACACCGATGTCGAAGTAGCCGTGGTAGACGATGTCGTTGCCGTCGACCGAAGCGTTCAGCACGGGGTACTTCTTCAGCGCATGCACGGCCGCCTTGACGAAGAAGCTCATGAAGCCCAGCTTGACGCCGTGTTCCTTCTCGAACTTCTCCTGGAACTTCTTGCGCATTTCCATCACCGGGGCCATGTTCACTTCGTTGAACGTGGTCAGGATGGCGTTGGTGGCTTGCGACTGCAGCAGACGCTCGGCCACACGGGCACGCAGACGGCTCATCGGCACGCGCTGCTCGGGGCGGTCGGCCAGGTTGGCCCCGCCAGACGGTGCCTGCACGGCGGGCAGCGACTTGGTCGGCACGCCCGTCGGGATGGCGGCGGCAGGGGCCGGCGCCGCGGCCGGCTTGCTGGCACCTGCGGCGACGGCACCCAGCACGTCACCCTTGGTCACGCGACCGTCCTTGCCGGTGCCGGCCACCTGTGCGGTGGTCAGGCCGTTGTCGGCCAGCAGCTTGGCGGCGGCGGGCATGGCCACGTCGGCCTTGCTGCCACCTGCTGCGGCAGCAGCAGCCGGCGCGGCGGCGGCCGGAGCCGGCGTGGTTTCCACGGCCTTGACGGGCAGCGGGCTCACGGCCGTGCTGCCTTCGGTGTCGATGCGGGCGATGACCTCGTCCGAACCCACGGTCTCGCCATCGTTCTTGACGATCTGGGCCATCACGCCAGCAGCCGGGGCCGGCACTTCGAGCACGACCTTGTCGGTCTCGATCTCGATCAGGATTTCATCGGCCGCGACGGCTTCGCCGGGCTTCTTCTTCCATTGCAGCAGCGTGGCCTCGGCCACGGACTCGGACAGTTGGGGAACCTTGACTTCAACGATTGCCATGATGTGTATCTCCTACAGCGACCGCGTGCGGAAACCCGGCCCGGCGACAGGCACCGGGCGGGCGGCATCGCACCGCGGTCGAACAAACCTTACTTGGTGAGAACGAAGCCCTTGAGCTTGGCGAACGCCTGGTCCAGCAGCGCTTTCTGCTGGTCCTGGTGCAGGTGGGCGTAGCCCACTGCCGGCGAAGCCGATGCCGGTCGGCCGGCATAACCCAGCTTCTGGCCTTCGGTCATGTTCTCGTGGATGTAGTGCTGAACGAAGAACCACGCACCTTGGTTTTGCGGCTCATCCTGGCACCACACCAGTTCGGTGGCGTTGGAATACTTCTTGATCTCGGCGGCGAAAGCCTTGTGCGGGAAGGGATAGAGCTGCTCGACGCGGATGATCGCGACGTCGCTGGCCTTCTTCTCTTCGCGCTTCTTGACCAGGTCGTAATAGACCTTGCCCGAGCAGGCGATCACGCGCTTGACCTTGCTGGCTTCGATGTCGGTGCTCAGTTCACCGATCACCGTGCGGAACTCACCCTTGGTGAACTCGGTCAGAGGCGACGTGGCGTCCTTGTTACGCAGCAGCGATTTCGGCGTGAAGATCACCATCGGCTTGCGGAACATCCGCACGATCTGGCGACGCAGCACATGGAAGATCTGGCTGGCCGTGGTCGGCTGCACGATCTGCATGTTGTTTTCGGCAGCCAGCTGCATGAAGCGCTCCAGGCGAGCCGAGCTGTGCTCGGGGCCCTGGCCTTCGTAGCCGTGCGGCAGCATCATCACCAGGCCGTTGGCGCGGCCCCACTTCACTTCGCCCGAGGCGATGAACTGGTCGATCACCACCTGAGCGCCGTTGGCGAAGTCACCGAACTGCGCTTCCCAAACGACCAGGCTGTTGGGGTCCGAACCGGCGTAGCCGTATTCGAACGCCAGCACGGCTTCTTCCGACAGGATCGAGTCGATGACGACGAACGGAGCCTGGTTCTCGGCCACGTTCTGCAGCGGCACATAGGTGCCTTCGTCCCAGCGCTCACGGCTCTGGTCGTGGATCACGGCGTGGCGGTGGGTGAAGGTACCGCGGCCGCAGTCCTCACCGGACAGGCGCACCGGGTAGCCCGAAGCCACCAGCGAGGCAAACGCCATGTGCTCGCCCATGCCCCAGTCGACGTTGATCTCGCCACGACCCATGGCCGCCCGGTCTGCGTAGACCTTCTTGACCAACTGGTGCGGCGTGATCGATTCGGGCAGCGTCGTGATGCGCTCGGCCAGACGCTTCCACTCGGCAAGCGGGATGGCGGTGTCGCCACCGTCGGTCCACTTCTTGCCCAGGAACGGCGTCCAGTCCACCGCGTACTTGCGCTGGAAGTTGGTCAGCACCGGGTCCACGGTGTGACGGCCTTCGTCCATGGCGGCGCGGTAGGCCTTGGCCAGGTCGTCGCCCAGCGTCTCGCCCATGCCCTGTGCGGCCAGCTTGTCGGCGTACAGCTTGCGCGTGCCGGGGTGGGCAGCGATCTTCTTGTACATCAGCGGCTGGGTCAGGCTCGGCGTGTCCTGCTCGTTGTGGCCCAGCTTGCGGAAGCAAACGATGTCGACCACGACGTCCTTGCGGAACGCCAGGCGGTATTCGAGCGCCAGCTGCGTGGCAAAGACCACGGCTTCCGGATCATCGCCATTGACGTGCAGCACCGGCGACTCGACGCCCTTCACGATGTCCGTGCAGTACAGCGTGGAACGCAGGTCGCGCGGATCGGAGGTGGTGAAGCCGATCTGGTTGTTGATGATGATGTGGACCGTGCCGCCGGTCGTGTAGCCGCGGGTCTGGGCCAGCGCCAGGGTTTCCTGGTTGACGCCCTGGCCGGCAAAGGCCGCGTCGCCGTGCACCAGCACCGGCAGCACGGTGTCGCCCCGGGTGTCGCCACGACGGTCCATGCGCGCACGCACCGAGCCTTCAACCACCGGGTTCACGATTTCCAGGTGCGACGGGTTGAACGCCAGCGACAGGTGAACGGGGCCGCCCGGGGTGGACACGTCGGAGCTGAAGCCCTGGTGGTACTTCACGTCGCCGGCGGGCAGTGCCTCGGGGGCGGTGTGCTCGAACTCGGCGAACAGGTCACGCGGCATCTTGCCCAGCGTGTTGACCAGCACGTTCAGACGACCGCGGTGGGCCATGCCGATCACGATTTCCTGCACGCCCTTCTCGCCAGCACGCTGGATCACTTCGTCCATCGCGGCAATGAAGCTCTCGCCGCCTTCCAGCGAGAAGCGCTTCTGACCCACGTACTTGGTGTGCAGGAAGCGCTCGAGACCTTCGGCTGCGGTCAGGCGGTCGAGGATGTGCTTCTTCTTTTCGGCCGTGAACACCGGCTTCGAGCGGGTGCTTTCCAGCCGCTCCTGCCACCAGCGCTTTTCGGTGGGATCGGTGATGTGCATGTACTCGGCGCCGATGCTGCCGCAGTACGTTTCACGGAGAGCCTGCACGATCTCGCGCAGGGTCATGTGCTCGGCCTTGGTGAAGTACGTGTTCGTGGCCGAGAACGTGATGTCCATGTCCGACTCGGTGAAGTCGTAGAACGACGGCTCGAGTTCGGGGATCTTGGGGCGTTCCTGACGCTTGAGGGGATCGAGATCCGCCCAGCGGGAACCGAGGAAGCGATAGGCAGCAATCAGCGACTGAACGTGCACCTGCTTGCGCGACACGGCGAGATCAGCCGAGCTGGTCTTGACCATGAAGGCGTTGGCCTTGGCGCGCTGGGCAAACGATTCGATGACCGGGGCATGCGCCACGTCGCGGCCATCGGAGCCATCGGTTGCGGGGACGTTCTGGAGCGCGTCGAAGTACGACCGCCAGTTGTCCGGCACGGAGCCGGGGTTGTCGAGGTACGCCTCGTACAACTCTTCTACGTACGGGGCATTGCCCCCGAACAGGTACGAGTTCGACCTGAACTGCTGCATCATTTTCGCTCACCTCACTCCCAGGTTTCCTGGGACATTGGCTGGTTGAAAAACCTTCCGCGACACGGCTTGACCGGTTGGCGGATTGCGACCCGCCTTGCTGAATGCCGACACCCTGCGGGTATCAGGCCTCGCCAGCAAGGGCGACGGGAAGGGCCGTAAATAAACCAACGCGACTGTACCACCGTGCCCGGGGCTTCGCACGCCCACCTGCGGAAAACACGGACGGACATCGCATTGGAGCCAAGCGCTTCACGGGCCGCACAAGAAAAAAGCCGGGCAATGCCCGGCTTTCACTGCGCGCGATGCGCACGATTCGCAAAAATCGCTCAGCCGAAATTCTTCTCGGCAAATTCCCAGTTCACGAGGTTGTTGAGGAAGACCTCGACAAACTTCGGACGGGCATTGCGGTAGTCGATGTAGTAGGCGTGTTCCCACACGTCGACGGTCAGCAACGGGGTGTCGCCCGTGGTCAGCGGCGTGCCGGCAGCACCCATGTTCACGATGTCAACAGAGCCGTCGGCCTTCTTGACCAGCCAGGTCCAGCCCGAACCGAAGTTGCCCACGGCCGACTTGGTGAAGGCCTCCTTGAAGGCGTCCAGGCTGCCGAACTTGGCGTTGATGGCTTCGGCCAGTTTGCCGCTCGGGGCGCCGCCGCCGTTCGGCTTCATGCAGTTCCAGAAGAAGGTGTGGTTCCAGATCTGGGCGGCGTTGTTGTAGACGCCGCCGCTGGACTTCTTGACGATCTCTTCCAGCGACATCGATTCGAACTCGGTGCCGGGGATGAGGTTGTTCAAGTTGGTGACGTAGGCCTGATGGTGCTTGCCGTAGTGGTATTCGAACGTCTCCTTCGACAGGTGCGGCGCGAGGGCATCAGGAGCGAACGGCAGAGGGGGAAGCGTGTGGGCCATGGTGTTGTTCCAGTTGGGGGTTGGACAGATGTCGACGATTGTAGGCACGCGACAAGGGGTTCTGCCACGTGAGGTCATTCGCCGAGTACGGGGCGGGACTTGTGCGTGCCGGGCTCGGAGGGGGCCGCCTCAACCCCATTGACGTGCAACTGCAACACCCCGTCGGCCAGCACACCGCGGACTTCGGCGCCGACCGCCACTTCGGCCACGCTCGCGAGCGGGTGACCAGCATCGTCACTGAGCCAGGCAAAGCCGCGTTCGAGCACCCGCCGGGGGTTGAGCGCCTCCAGTCGCCCTTCAGCGGCGGACAGCGTGTGTTCGGCGCGCTCGGTGCCTCGGGCCATGGCCCGCGCAAGCCGATGCGCCAAGACGGGCAGCGTCTGGCGGGCTTGCTGCGTGCGGCGCTCACCGACGGCGCCCAGCCTGTGCGAGAGCAGGGCCAGCCGGCGATGCGCCTCGTGCAAGGTCACACCCGGCCGCGCAAGTCGGGCCGCGGCCCGATCCAGACGCTGGGCCTGGCCGTCCAGGCGGCGGCGAACCCGGTGATGCAGCAGGGCGGCCAGCCCATCGAGTGCGGCCAGGGCAGCAGCACGGTCGCGGGCCACCAGTTCCGCCGCGGCAGTCGGTGTCGGCGCGCGCAGGTCGGCAGCAAAGTCGCACAAGGTCACGTCGGTCTCGTGCCCCACCCCGCAGACCACCGGCACCGGGCAAGCGGCAACGGCGCGCACGACGCGCTCGTCGTTGAAGGCCCAGAGGTCTTCCAGCGAGCCCCCGCCGCGACACAGCACCACGGCGTCCAGCTGTGTGCCTTTGCGGTGAAGCGCCATCAGCGAGGCCAGGGCGTCGACGAGCTGTGGCGGCGCCTCCGGCCCCTGCACGCTGGCGGGGGCGAGCACCACCTCCACATGTGGGGCGCGCCGTTGCAGCGCCGTCAGCACGTCTTGCAGGGCGGCGGCAGCCAACGACGTCACCACGCCGATGCGTGCCGGAAAGGCGGGCAAGGGCCGCTTGCGCGTCGGTTCGAACAGCCCCTCGGCCTCGAGCCGCGCCTTCAGGCGCAGGAACTGCTCGTACAGCGCGCCCTCGCCCGCTGGGCGCAGGGCCTCGACGATGAGCTGCAGCTCACCGCGGGCTTCATAGACGGCCAGCGTCCCGCGCGCCTCGACCAGCATACCCTCCCCCGGCCCGAACTCCACCTGGGAGAGCGCGCGCCGGAACATCGCGCAACGCAGACTCGCGCCGCCATGCTCGTCCTTCAACGTGAAATAGCCATGCCCGCTGGCAGCCCGGGTGAACCCACTGATTTCACCGCGCACGACGCAGGGAGAGAACCGCGCAGCCAGGGCGTCGCCAATGGCCTGCACCAGCGCCCCGACTCCCCACACGCGGACCCAGGGCCGCTCGCTGCGCTCCGAACCGCTCTGCATCAGCTCACCCCTTCCGAAAGGCCGAAACGCCCGCTCCCTTGGCGCGCAGGGTCAACAAGTCCACAGGCGCGCAGGATCAAGGCACTGGCATACAAAGCGGCGGGCAGATCATTGCAAAGCGTCATAACTTGTTGATTTGAAAGGGTTTCGTACCGCTCAAAAAACAGGCAATCTAAGAAAAGTGCCGTATTTTCGGGGGCTGTCGCTCGGAATCACATGGTTGCCCACAAAGTTATCCACAGAAACGGTGGATGACTGTGCAGTCGCCTCGTGGCAAACCCCAGCCTGGATGCCGCCCGCCGTCGGCGAGGCACGCCCAAATCGACGCCATAATCCGAAGCTGTCCTGAGCGGGCCCGAGGAACGGCCCGCCCGACTTCCAGGGAGAACCTGTTGCTGTCCATCTTACAAGCCGCTGGCTGGCCCATCATCCCGCTGGTGCTGTGCTCCATCGTGGCCCTCGCGCTGATCATCGAGCGCTTCCTGAGCCTGCGCGCCGACCGGGTCGCACCGGGCAAGTTGCTCGATGAAGTGATGACCGTCACGCGGGGCAGTCTGCCTCCCGTCGACACCATCAACAAGCTGGCCGAGAACTCGGTGATGGGGCAGTTGCTTGCGCAAGGCCTGCGTGCCGTGGCCGCCGAGCCCCGCATTGCCGAGCCGGCGCTGCGCCGCGCATTCGAGACCGCCGGACGCGACGCTGTCCATCAGCTTGAACGCAACCTCAATGCGCTGGGCACGATTGCATCGGCCGCGCCGCTGCTGGGCCTGCTTGGCACGGTGATCGGCATGATCGAGATCTTCGGTGCCTCGGGCGCCACGGCCGGCACGCCCGGCGGCAACCCGGCCGAACTGGCGCACGGCATCTCGGTGGCGCTCTACAACACGGCGTTCGGGCTCATCGTGGCCATCCCGGCCCTCATGTTCTACCGGCATTTCCGCGCCCGGGTGGACGCCTACACGCTGTCGCTCGAGCAGGCAGCCGAAGCCATGGTGCCGCACCTGCTGCGCCTGGGCGCCGGTGGCCGCCGCTGAGACAGGACGCCCTCGCCATGCAGTTTCGCAAGCACCGCCCGCAGGATGAGCCGGAGATCAACTTGATCCCCTTCATCGACGTGCTGCTTGTCGTCCTCATCTTCCTGATGCTGACGACCACCTATTCCCGCATCACCGAGCTGAAGATCAACCTTCCGGTGGCGAACGCGCAGTCCACCCAGGCTCGCCCGAAGGAGTTGGTGGTGATGGTGACCGCCGACGGCCGCTACGTGGTGAACCAGCGCATGGTGGAAGGCCGCGGCACGGACGTGCTGGCGGCGGCCCTTTCCGGCGCGGCCGGCACGGCAAAGGACACGATCATCGTCGTCAACGCCGATGCCTCGGCCAGCCACCAGAGCGTCATCAACGTCATGGATGCGGCCCGCCGCGTCGGGCTCTCGCAACTGACCTTTGCCACGCAGTCCACCTCGGACAGCCGCGGCGCGCCCTGACTTCGTTTGTCGGCCGACTTCCTTCATCGCACCTGGGCCCGCCGCGGCCTGGCCGCCCGGCTGCTGTGGCCCGTGTCGGCGCTGCTGCTCGCGCTCGTGACGGCGCGGCGACTGGCCTATCGTTGCGGCTGGCTGCAGGCGCGGCGTCTGCCGGTGCCGGTGCTGGTGATCGGCAACCGCATTGTCGGCGGTGCGGGCAAGACCCCCACCACCATCGCCGTGCTGCAACACCTGCGGCAAGCGGGCTGGCATCCCGGCGTCCTGACCCGCGGCTACAAGGCAAAGCGAGCCGAAGGCGGGTTGGTCTGCCTGGATGCGGCCTCCGCGCCCACACTCGACGCCTCGCTCACCGGCGACGAGCCCCTGCTCATCTGGCGACGTACCGGCGTACCGCTGATGATCGGCCCCGACCGTGCGGCCGCTGGCGAGGCCCTGCTGAAAGCACACCCGGAGATCGACATCCTGGTGTGCGACGACGGCCTGCAGCATCTGAAGTTGCACCGCGATATCGAGGTGGTGGTGTTCGACGAGCGCGGCGCCGGCAACGGCTGGCTGATGCCGGCCGGCCCGTTGCGCGAGCCTTGGGATGCCCAACCCGCCTCGGCGCTGGTCGCGCCCGCCGTGGTGCTCTACAACGCGGCCCGACCCAGCACACCGCTTCCCGGGCACGTGGCACGCCGCACGCTCGGCGCGCCACGTGCCCTCGCCAACTGGTGGGCAGGCGTCGAGGGCGAGCGCCTCCTTCCGCAACAGAAAGGACCCGTCGCTGCACTGGCGGGCATTGCCCAGCCCGACCGGTTCTTCGATGCGCTGCGCAAGCTCGGCTTTGCCGTCACGCCCATTCCGTTGCCCGACCACGCTTCATTCGACACGCTCCCCTGGCCCGCCGACACAGGCCGCCTGATCGTGACCGAGAAAGACGCCGTCAAACTCGACCCGGCACGCGTTGCGCGCGAGCGCCCCCATACGCAGGTGTGGGTGGCGGGTCTAGACTTCGAACCCGAACCCGGTTTCTGGCAGGCACTCGATGCCGCGCTGGCCCGCGTGCCTGCCACCCCGCATCCACATTGAAACAGCCATGGACACCCGACTCATCGATCTGCTGGTCTGCCCGGTCTGCAAAGGCCCCCTGCAACGCCCGGCGCCCGGCATCCACCTGGTCTGCGCCGCAGACCGCCTGGGCTTCCCCATTCGCGATGGCATCCCCGTGATGCTCGAGAACGAGGCCGTGACGGTGGACGACCAGTTGCGGCCCCTGCCCCCCACCCAGCCGGCGGCGCCCCCCTCCCCGTCCGAAGGGGCCTGAGCCATGGGGTTCACCGTGCTGATTCCGGCTCGGCTGGCTTCCACGCGCCTGCCTGACAAACCGCTGGCCGACATTGCCGGCCTGCCCATGGTGGTGCGCGTGGCGAGGCAGGCTGCGCTCAGCCAGGCTGCCCGCGTGGTGGTGGCCGCGGATCACGCTCGCATCGTGTCCGCGTGCGAGGCTCATGGCGTGGCCGCGATCCTGACGCGCGCCGGCCATCCCACCGGCAGCGACCGACTGGCTGAAGCCTGCGAGCAACTCGGGCTGGATGGCAACGACATGGTGGTCAACGTACAGGGCGACGAGCCATTGATCGCGCCCACCCTGATCGATGCGTGCGCCGCCGAACTCACCGCGCGCAGCGAGTGCGTCATGAGCACAGCCGCCCACCCCATCTCGGACGCCGCGCAGTTCGGCAACCCCAACGTCGTGAAGGTGGTGCTCGATGCCGCAGGGCGCGCGCTGTACTTCTCCCGCGCGCCGATTCCATGGTGGCGCGATGGCCCTGCACCGGCCAGCCCGGCAGCCGGGGCCGGCACGCCGCTGCGCCACATCGGCATCTACGGTTACCGCGCGGGCTTCCTGCGGCGCTATCCCGGCCTGCCGGTCAGCCCGCTGGAGCAGGTCGAGTCACTCGAGCAGCTGCGCGTGTTGTGGCATGGCGAGCGCATCGCCGTGCACATCACGCCGGATGCCCCCGGCCCGGGGGTCGACACGCCAGAAGATCTGGCCCGCGTGCGCGCCCTGCTGAGCTGACCGGATGGGCCTTTGCCCGCTGGGGCACTGTGTCGTTTTGGCGCAGGGCAAACCGCCTTTTGTGCGAGGTTGCACATGGTATCCTCGCTGACTTGTCAGCTGTTCGGGATACGACCAACAGCTCCAACGGATACCGAGGAGATACATGAGACTGATTCTGTTGGGCGCGCCCGGCGCCGGTAAGGGAACCCAGGCCGCGTTTTTGTGCCAGAAGTACAGCATTCCCCAGATTTCGACGGGTGACATGCTGCGCGCGGCCGTCAAGGCCGGCACGGAACTCGGTCTCGCCGCCAAGAAGGTGATGGACGCCGGCGGCCTGGTCAGCGATGACATCATCATCGGTCTCGTGAAGGAGCGCATTGCCCAGCCGGACTGCGCCAACGGTTTCCTGTTCGACGGCTTCCCCCGCACGATCCCGCAGGCCGAAGCCATGAAGGCGGCCGGCGTGAAGATCGACTTCGTGCTCGAAATCGACGTTCCCGACTCGTCCATCATCGAGCGCATGAGTGGCCGCCGCGTGCACGTGGCTTCCGGCCGCACCTACCACGTCACCTTCAACCCGCCCAAGGTGGCCGGCAAGGATGACGTGACCGGTGAAGACCTGATCCAGCGCGACGACGACCAGGAAGAAACCGTGCGCAAGCGCCTGGACGTGTACCACCAGCAGACCCGTCCGCTGGTCGACTACTACGGCCAGTGGGCTGCCACCGGCGACACCGTCGCTCCGCAATACCGCAAGATCAGCGGTGTGGGCTCGGTAGATGACATCACCACCCGCGCGGTCGAGGCCCTGAGCCGCTAAACTGGGCGGCAGCCGCCCAGGCTGCGCCCCTTGTTCGGCCCCGTCGCTAGGTGCGTCGGGGCCTTTGCTTTTCTGCCGCGCCGCTGCTGCCCGTGATCCCACCGTCATTCATCCAGGACCTGCTGGCCCGCACCGACGTCGCCGACGTCGTGGGTCGCTACGTCACGCTGAAGAAGGCCGGCATCAACTTCAAGGGCCTGTGCCCCTTCCACGGCGAGAAGACGCCCAGCTTCATCGTCAGCCCCACCCGCCAGACCTACCACTGCTTCGGCTGTGGGGTGCACGGCAACGCGCTGGGTTTCCTGATGGAGTACGGCGGCCTCGGCTTTGTCGACGCCGTCAAGGACCTGGCCCAGATGCAGGGCATGCCGGTTCCAGAAGAGAACGTGCGCCCCGAGGAGCGGGAACGGCAGCGCCAGGCCCGCGAAAAACAGGCCACCCTGACCGACGTGCTGGCCCGCGCAGCCCAGCACTGGAAACAGGAACTCAAAAAATCTCCCCGCGCGGTGCAGTACCTCAAGGGCCGCGGCCTGACCGGTGAGATTGCCGCGCGCTTTGCGTTGGGGTATGCACCTGAGCGCTGGCAGGGTCTGGCGAGCGCCTTCCCGAAGTACGACGACCCGCTGCTGGTGGAGTCCGGCCTGGTCATCACGCCCGAGCCACAACCGGGCGAAACCGAAGGCAAGCGCTACGACCGCTTCCGCGACCGGATCATGTTCCCGATCCGCAACCCGCAGGGGCAGGTGATCGGCTTTGGCGGTCGGGTGCTCGACAAGGGCGAGCCAAAGTACCTCAACTCGCCGGAAACCCCGGTCTTCGTGAAGGGGCGCGAGCTCTACGGCCTGTTCGAGGCGCGCGCTGCGCTGCGCAACAAGGGCTACGCCATCGTCACGGAAGGCTACATGGACGTGGTCGCACTGGCGCAATGGGGCTTTGGCAACGCGGTGGCCACGCTGGGCACGGCCTGCACCGCCGAGCACGCGCAGAAGCTCTTCCGCTTCACCGACCACGTGGTGTTCAGCTTCGACGGGGACGCCGCAGGCCGCCGTGCTGCCGGCCGTGCGCTCGAAGCCGCGTTGCCCTACGCCACCGACACCCGCCGCATCAGCTTCCTCTTCCTGCCGGCCGAGCACGATCCCGACAGCTACATCCGCGAGCACGGCCCGGAGGCCTTTGAAGCCTGCGTGAAGCAGGCCGTGCCCTTGTCACGGCAGGTGCTCGAGCATGCCGCCATCGACTGTGATCTGGACAGCGCCGAGGGCCGTGCCCGTCTGCTGGTTCAGGCCATCCCGTTGATTGCGCAGTTCCCGGAAGGCGCGCTGCAGGGGCTGGTGGCCGACGACCTGGCCCAGATGGCCCGCACTGCACCCGAAGAGGTGCGCCGCCGGCTCGCCGAGCACCAGTCGCGCGCCGCCGACAAAGCGCAACGTCAGCGCGGCGACGCTTCGCGCGCGCCCCGCACCGCGGGTGGAGACACGTCCGAAGGCGCCTGGGACGCCAACGTGCCGGCCTTCGACCCGGACACTGGAGGGGGTTGGTCGGGCGACATGGGCGAGCCCGACTGGGGTGAGCCCTCGCACACCGGCGGCGGTGACACCGCACACGGAAGCTGGGCATCGGGTGGCGCCCGACAAGGTGGTGGGCGCCCCTGGAAAAAACCCTGGCGAGACGGGGGAGGCAGTCGCTGGCAGCGACAGGGCAGCCCCGTCGAGCGCCGCCCGCTGCCCCAGGCCGCCACGCCACTGGACCGCATCGTCTGGGCGCTGGTGTCCCACAGCGAGTTCTGGGAGCAACTGCCTGGCGCCACGCACGACCTGCTGTGCGACCAGCCCGCCCCTTACGGCGCCTTCTTCCGATGGCTGGACCGCCTGCTGATCGACCAGGGTTTGCAGCCCGCCGACGCCCTGCTGGCCCTGATGCGCGGCGGCGAGGATGGCGCGCCAGACTCAGGAGCCGACACGTCGCCACCCGACCTCGCCGTGCTGGCCAGGCGCGTCACGCAATTCGTGGACGTACCGGACAACAAGGACACCGTGGACAACCTGCTGAACCTGATCAAGCCATTGGAGCTGGTAGCGCTCAGGGAGGAACTTGATTTGCTGACCCAGTCTGGCGAACTGTCGGACGCCGCTGAGGCCCGCAAGCTCGAACTGGTGCGCCGCACCCTGGCGATGAAACTTGAAATCAGCCAGCACCGCCCCATTTCTGCCTGATGGGGCACCCGCGAAATCCGGCGCGTACGCCGCACCGCAACAATTTTGACGACCCTCTTCGCTTGCGCGATAATGGAGGGTTCGACGATCCCCAAGATTCTCTATTCCGAGGAAGCGCATGACCGCGAAAAAAGCCGCGAAACCAGCCGCCAACCCTGCCGACACCGCCGAAGACACCCAGGTCGAACCGAAGGTCAAGAAGGCGAAAGCAGTGAAGGCCGCCGACGCCGACACGGTCGAGACCGCTGAACCGAAAAAGCGTGGCCGCAAGCCGAAGGCGGCTGCCACCACCACGGCCCCTGCCAAGAAGGACGCCAAGAAGTCCTTCGATGAGGACGACGTGGGTGACCTCGAAGCCGAGATCGAGGGCGAACTCGATGCGGTGGAAGCCGAAGCCTCGGAAAGCGCTGCAGAGGAAGTGGGCGAAGACAAGCCCAAGGCCAAGCCGCTGCGCATGAAGGTGTCGCGTGCCAAGGAACGCGCGCTGATGCGCGAATTCGGCATCGACGAGACCGCCCTGTCCGAAGAGGAAGTCGCCAAGCGCCGCCAGGAGCTCAAGACCCTCATCAAGATGGGCAAGACCCGTGGTTTCCTGACGCACCAGGAGATCAACGACCACCTGCCTGAAAAACTGGTCGAGGCCGAAATCCTTGAGGCCATCATTTCCATGTTGAACGACATGGGCGTGGCGGTCTACGAGCAGGCGCCCGACGCCGCCACGCTGCTGATTTCCGGCAGTGCGCAGACGCAGGCCACCGAAGAAGAAGCCGAGGAAGCCGCCGAAGCCGCCCTGTCCACGGTGGACTCCGAATTCGGCCGCACGACCGACCCAGTCCGCATGTACATGCGTGAAATGGGCACCGTCGAGCTGCTGACCCGCGAAGGCGAAATCGAAATCGCCAAGCGCATCGAAGGTGGCCTGCAGGCCATGATGCTGGCCATCTCGGCCTCGCCCACCACCATCGCCGAGATCCTCGGGCTGGCCGACAAGATCCGCGCCGGAGAAATGACCATTTCTGAAGTGGTCGATGGCTTCGTGGCTGCTGACGAGGCCGATGACTACGTGGCCGAAGAAGACTTCGACGAATTCGACGAAGAGGACGACGACGACGGCAACGGCGGCTCGAAGGCCCTGAGCAAGAAGCTCGAGGAGATGAAGAACCAGGCCCTGGCCAAGTTCGACTCCCTGCGCGCCAACTTCGAGAAGATGGCCAAGTCCTTCGAGAAGGACGGCTACAAGTCGGCCCCGTACAACAAGGCTCAGGAAGCCATCAGCCAGGAGCTGATGACCATCCGCTTCACGGTCAAGATCATCGAACGCCTGTGCGACGTGCTGCGCGCCCAGGTGGACGACATCCGCCGCTACGAGCGTGAACTGCGCAAGATCGTGGTCGACAAGTGCGGCATGCCGCAGGAGCACTTCATCAAGGTGTTCCCACCCAACGTGCTGAACCTTGACTGGGCGGTGAAGGAATCGCAGGCCGGCAAGAACTACAGCGCCGTGATGAGCCGCCAGCTGCCCGCCATCCAGGAACTGCAGCAGAAGCTGATCGACCTGCAGGCCAAGGCCGTCGTGCCGATCGACGACCTGAAGTCGATCAACAAGCGCATGAACGAGGGCGAAAAGGCTTCGCGCGACGCCAAGAAGGAAATGATCGAGGCCAACCTGCGTCTGGTGATCTCGATTGCGAAGAAGTACACCAACCGCGGCCTGCAGTTCCTGGACCTGATCCAAGAAGGCAACATCGGCCTGATGAAGGCGGTGGACAAGTTCGAATACCGTCGCGGCTACAAGTTCTCGACCTACGCCACGTGGTGGATCCGCCAGGCCATCACGCGCTCGATCGCGGACCAGGCCCGCACCATCCGCATCCCGGTTCACATGATCGAGACGATCAACAAGATGAACCGCATCTCGCGCCAGCACCTGCAGGAATTCGGCTTCGAGCCCGATGCCCCCACGCTGGCCGCCAAGATGGAGATGCCGGAAGACAAGATCCGCAAGATCATGAAGATCGCCAAGGAGCCGATCTCCATGGAAACGC
>NZ_CANBCC010000032.1 GCF_947366995.1 uncultured Aquabacterium sp.
AAAATTGGGCGTGACGGATGCCCTTTAGTGGCTCAGTTTTGCTCGTGATTCAACATCCCATCGTTCACTGCCGCATAGGCAGCTCAGAAAATCGTCCACGTCACGATCTTGCCGGGCTTCGTGTTCACTGCCGCATAGGCAGCTCAGAAAAACCCAGCGCGTCGATACCCGCCGAGCATGATGTTCACTGCCGCATAGGCAGCTCAGAAACATCCGCGCTAAATCATCTGAACAACTTGGTCGTTCACTGCCGCATAGGCAGCTCAGAAACTGCCCCACTTGCGTGCCTGCACGTGGTACACGTTCACTGCCGCATAGGCAGCTCAGAAAAGATCGGTTTCCTCGATGCCTGTCTCAGCGTCGTTCACTGCCGCATAGGCAGCTCAGAAAGAGCCATCGCGCATTGCACGGCGTCACCCTCACGTTCACTGCCGCATAGGCAGCTCAGAAAACCCAGAAGGCTGGCGGCAAGGACGAGTCGGCGTTCACTGCCGCATAGGCAGCTCAGAAATTGGTTGTACTTGGTGATGCCAAGACGAGTCTGTTCACTGCCGCATAGGCAGCTCAGAAAGACCCGGAAGCGCAGCAACGCGGCGTTCAACCGTTCACTGCCGCATAGGCAGCTCAGAAACTCGTCGTGCATGGCCTGTGCTGCGTCGATCTGTTCACTGCCGCATAGGCAGCTCAGAAAGGGCATGGCGTGATGGCGCATCCGCGCTGTCGGTTCACTGCCGCATAGGCAGCTCAGAAATTGCCGCCCGCCTTTTGCGTGGCGTTCTGGGTGTTCACTGCCGCATAGGCAGCTCAGAAAAACACCAGCAAGGGCGCTGGCGGCGTCGACCCGTTCACTGCCGCATAGGCAGCTCAGAAAGTCAGAAAGCGGCACTGAACCCACGTGCCAGGGTTCACTGCCGCATAGGCAGCTCAGAAATTCACGGCGTGAAGGGTGACGCTGCTTTTCATGTTCACTGCCGCATAGGCAGCTCAGAAATTGTCGATACCGGCGGTGCTGGCAACAGTAGCGTTCACTGCCGCATAGGCAGCTCAGAAACTCGGGGAACCAAGGGTTGTCGAAGTAGTTGATGTTCACTGCCGCATAGGCAGCTCAGAAATGAAGCAGATCGCCGAAAGCAATGGGTGCAGCGTTCACTGCCGCATAGGCAGCTCAGAAATTCTTGGCAACCGAGGTCTTCTGCGCCTTCAGGTTCACTGCCGCATAGGCAGCTCAGAAATTTGACAGCAGCGCATCCTTGAGCCAGGTGTAGTTCACTGCCGCATAGGCAGCTCAGAAATCTGAGCTCGGATCGGCTGGTTCCAAGTACATGTTCACTGCCGTATAGGCAGCTCAGAAATCGCAACCCAGCGTCAGCGCCAGGCTGACGAAGTTCACTGCCGCATAGGCAGCTCAGAAAACGCGCCCATGTGCCTGTCGTCGGCACCGATGGTTCACTGCCGCATAGGCAGCTCAGAAACGGACCCGGACAGATCCAGGCGCGCCCTGCCCGTTCACTGCCGCATAGGCAGCTCAGAAAACCGACGAACACGCCGCCGATGCCTGCACCAAGTTCACTGCAGCATAGGCAGCTCAGAAATGACAGCGATGTATTTGTCTCCAGCGTCGATGGTTCACTGCCGCATAGGCAGCTCAGAAAGATTGCCGATGCGCGTGAAGTAGTAGCCGCGTGTTCACTGCCGCATAGGCAGCTCAGAAAACATGACGTCCTCGCCGTTCGACGGGCGGAAGGTTCACTGCCGCATAGGCAGCTCAGAAATCTACGCCCCTCACGGCCGGTTTCAGGAGTTCGTTCACTGCCGCATAGGCTCAGAAATTGCTCGACCTTGTTGTTTGCGCCAGCGCGGAGTTCACTGCCGCATAGGCAGCTCAGAAAGTGTGGCGGCGGTGGCCGAAGATGATCTCGTAGTTCACTGCCGCATAGGCAGCTCAGAAATGCTCATGGGCTGGAGTCCATCCTCGATTGGAGTTCACTGCCGCATAGGCAGCTCAGAAAATGCCCGGTCGATCATGTGAGCCGGGACTGTCGTTCACTGCCGCATAGGCAGCTCAGAAATGTTCGGCGCCTACAAGTTCGGCCCCACGTGGGTTCACTGCCGCATAGGCAGCTCAGAAATACAACACGCAAGCCAACGTCACGGGCGGCAAGTTCACTGCCGCATAGGCAGCTCAGAAATCGATGCTCGCAGGCGGGCAGCAGAACCCTTAGTTCACTGCCGCATAGGCAGCTCAGAAAATGCCCCAAATCACCAACAGCTTCGGCACCGTGTTCACTGCCGCATAGGCAGCTCAGAAATTGAACTTGCTGTATTCCTCAGCGCACTTGTCGTTCACTGCCGCATAGGCAGCTCAGAAATACTCTCAACTGGTCACGAACCTTGCCAACACGTTCACTGCCGCATAGGCAGCTCAGAAACTGATGCGTAGAAAGCCAAGGGCGACGGGTCTGTTCACTGCCGCATAGGCAGCTCAGAAAGCCGCCGCCCGCGTGCTGGTCAAGGACTCGGCGTTCACTGCCGCATAGGCAGCTCAGAAATGCTGACGCGGTCGAACTGCGGCGTGTCGTAGGTTCACTGCCGCATAGGCAGCTCAGAAAGTCTTGCGTTGCCATCGGCCCGGCCGGCTTCGGTTCACTGCCGCATAGGCAGCTCAGAAATGCAGCAGGCCCAAAAACTGGCCGATGGACGAGTTCACTGCCGCATAGGCAGCTCAGAAAGTCGAACGGGGCGAGATTGAGCGGCTCATGGTGTTCACTGCCGCATAGGCAGCTCAGAAAGTAGCCCGCACCGGGCAGGCTGGCCCAGATGCGTTCACTGCCGCATAGGCAGCTCAGAAAACCATGCGCGCCCGGCGTGCCGGACTCCCTACGTTCACTGCCGCATAGGCAGCTCAGAAAAAATACCCATTTCGTGCCCCCAAACAAAAACGGTTCACTGCCGCATAGGCAGCTCAGAAAGCACCCGCATCCTGGTGCTGTTCCAGCGCTGGGTTCACTGCCGCATAGGCAGCTCAGAAAGCACCAGCGTCCGGGGAAAATACGGGGGAAGAGTTCACTGCCGCATAGGCAGCTCAGAAAGTGGTGGCCACCCATGGCTGATGCCGGCCTGAGTTCACTGCCGCATAGGCAGCTCAGAAAAGGCTGCGGTGTCGGTCGTGGTCGTGGAGGGCGTTCACTGCCGCATAGGCAGCTCAGAAAACGACGGCCAGGCACTGAGCCCAGCCGAACGCGTTCACTGCCGCATAGGCAGCTCAGAAAACACCCACCCCGACGCGTGGCGCTCGCGCTACGTTCACTGCCGCATAGGCAGCTCAGAAAACGGTGCGCAGCTGATGAACCTCGCCGCATTCGTTCACTGCCGCATAGGCAGCTCAGAAACTGGCCCGCACGCTCGATGTTGACGAGCGCACGTTCACTGCCGCATAGGCAGCTCAGAAATGGAACTCGTTGCGTGATGGGCCAGTGTCCAGGTTCACTGCCGCATAGGCAGCTCAGAAAAGCTGGGCCGACGTCGACGAGATGGGTACCAAGTTCACTGCCGCATAGGCAGCTCAGAAAAGCGTGTAGAACTTCGACTGCGGCGTGAGGTTGTTCACTGCCGCATAGGCAGCTCAGAAAACGCGCCCATGTGCCTGTCGTCGGCACCGATGGTTCACTGCCGCATAGGCAGCTCAGAAAGCCAACGACCTGGCCGCAGAGTGCGAGGTAACGTTCACTGCCGCATAGGCAGCTCAGAAATTGAGTGCGGCGACTCGCTCCCGCACGGTGCTGTTCACTGCCGCATAGGCAGCCCAGAAATTCGCCTTGCGAAACAAGGCGTCAAGGCTGGCGTTCACTGCCGCATAGGCAGCTCAGAAACTGGCACCAACACGCTGACGCTCAACGTCACCGTTCACTGCCGCATAGGCAGCTCAGAAAAGCGCGATCTGGACCGCCGCGCCGAAGAAGGCGTTCACTGCCGCATAGGCAGCTCAGAAATCATCGCGCACAGCCTGGAAATCGCGGTTCTTGTTCACTGCCGCATAGGCAGCTCAGAAAATCATGGTTCAGCAGCTCGGCGAGCAGATGGGGTTCACTGCCGCATAGGCAGCTCAGAAATCCAAGGCGCTCATACTCGCTGCGCTTTGAGTGTTCACTGCCGCATAGGCAGCTCAGAAAAAGATGGCGATTGAGACTGGTGCCGGTGCGATGTTCACTGCCGCATAGGCAGCTCAGAAAGGCATTGTGCTTGTCCTGGTCGTGCCGCTAACGTTCACTGCCGCATAGGCAGCTCAGAAATGGACGCGGAGTGCGTGCGCGATCAGCTCGTTGTTCACTGCCGCATAGGCAGCTCAGAAAGTCCACGTCGTCGGCGGTCAGCGGGGTCTCGTGTTCACTGCCGCATAGGCAGCTCAGAAAATGCTGGACACCCGCGACGCCCGCGCGCTGGAGTTCACTGCCGCATAGGCAGCTCAGAAATGGGCCGCCGGGATGGCGACCTGTACCGTTTCGTTCACTGCCGCATAGGCAGCTCAGAAACGACACAGAGCCCCCAGCCGAACGCGGATCACGTTCACTGCCGCATAGGCAGCTCAGAAAATCCGAGTACCCACCACCACCACCGGCCACGCGTTCACTGCCGCATAGGCAGCTCAGAAAATCGCGCGGGCGAAGGCATCGAGATGCAGTGCGTTCACTGCCGCATAGGCAGCTCAGAAAAGCGTGGCCACCGCTTCGCCGCCGGTCATTTTGTTCACTGCCGCATAGGCAGCTCAGAAAGAACAGGGCACCGCGGAAGTTCCTGAAAGGCAGTTCACTGCCGCATAGGCAGCTCAGAAATGACACGGGTGATGGAGTGCACCCGGGAGCAAGTTCACTGCCGCATAGGCAGCACAGAAAAGCACACGCGCCGGCGCGGCGCCCACCACGGCGTTCACTGCCGCATAGGCAGCTCAGAAATGGCGCGGGCCGTGGGAAGCCTGGTTGACATGGTTCACTGCCGCATAGGCAGTTCAGAAATTGATGATCGCGCTGCGCACTCGGCGCCACGCGTTCACTGCGGAACTGGCTGATGGCGCACTCGATCCCGTTCAGCGGGATTCTCCGCCATTTGTCATGCCGAGTTCCCCACCTCGGGCAATTTGCCCGCCCCCACTCGGGCTCCCTGCCCTGGCCGCTGACCTGAAGGCTTCCTACATTGAGGTCAGTCCGCTCGACGCGGCCTCATGCTTCAGGAGTGCCCCATGCCCCCGGTTCCATCCCCCTCGTTCAGTCCACCCCGCGCCCGCCGGATCTCCTCTGGTGTGGCGCTGATGCTGGCGCTGTCTGCTGTCACAGCCGGCGCACAGACCGGCGCACAAACTGGCTCCTGCGGCCAGCCCGAGCCCACGGGCGCCGGGCCCTCCAGCATGGCGGCCAACAACGTCAGTGACCTGTCGCTGGCCTACCAGGCCGAACAGCCCGCCAGCATCACGATGTGCGCCTACGGCTACCTCGCCGCCAAGTGCGGCGACTACGCCACCGCCCACAAGATCTTCGACAAGTGCATTGCCAAGGGCTTCATCGGGCCGATGATCTGGAAGGGCCATCTGCTGCAGGAAGGCGAGGGCGTGCCGCAGGACTCTGTGGCTGCCACCGCGATGTTCAAGCGCGCGGCCGAGTCCGGCCACGATGGCTATGCCGTGATGGGCAAGCTGCATTACGCCAGCGCCTTGTGGGAAGGGCGCGGTGTGGCCCGCAACGAGGCCGAGGCGCGCAAGTGGTTCGAGCAGGCTGCCGCCGAAGGCAGCGAAGATGCGCAGACCTTTCTGAAAACGGGCTACCACACCGGCTCGCGTGACCGCACCGGCAAGGGCGTGGGCGTGCCGACCGAGGACGTTCAGGGCCAGGCGCTGCAGAAGCAGCCCACCGCCACCACAACGGCATTTTCAGGCTGGTACACCGTGGGGATGGGCGCCCTGCTGGCGCTGCTGGTGGCCATCGGGGCGTGGCGACAGGGGCGCACCCGGCTCGCCGGCATCCGCCTGCAGGCTGGAGGGCAACCCGCATGAGTGCCATCGCCTCCATCGACCACGCCATGTACGGCGTGAGCCAGCTTTTTCTGGTACCCGTGCTGCTGGCCATCAGCGCCGCGTTTGCCTACGCCTTCGTGGCGCTCGGTGGCTTTGTGCGGCAGGCCTGGCAGCGCCACCGGGGCCTGCCGGCCGGCTTCGAAATGCGTTTGTGGCGCGAGCGTGAGCCCGCCTTGTCCCTCAGCCACCTCGAGGCGCTGGCCCTGCGCCGGCTGGAGTTGGTGCGACTGGTGACCCGCGTGGCGCCCATGCTGGGCCTGGTGGCCACGATGATCCCGATGGGGCCGGCACTCAAGGCGCTGGCCGATGGGCAGATGGCCGAGGTCTCGCGCAGCCTGATGGTGGCCTTCTCGGCCGTCATCCTGGCGCTGATTGCGGCGGCCATCACGTATGCGGTGGCCCAGGTGCGCCGCCGCTGGTATGCCGCCGACATGCTCGGCCTGGCCAGTGAAGAGGAGCTCATGTCATGAGCGACCTCCAACCTGTCCCGCCGCGTGCACGCCAGCGCCGTGCTTCAGGCCTGCTCGAAGACCTGGAAGACGACGACCCCATTCTGTCGGTCGTCAACCTGATCGACGTGTTCCTGGTGCTGGTGGCGGCCCTGCTGCTGGTGGTCAGCCAGAACCCGCTGAACCCCTTCACCGACGACAAGCTGACCGTGATCCGCCGTGCGGGCCAGCCCGACATGGAGATCGTCATCAAAGACGGCCAGAAGATCGACCGCTACAAGGCCACCGATGGCCAGGGCGCCGGGGCCGGCGTGAAGGCCGGCATGCTGTACAAGATGCAGGACGGCGGCATGGTGTATGTGCCGGAGTGACACAGCCTGGCACAGGGCCGACACCGCTGTGCAAAGCCGCCGCTGCGCGTATCCTCGCTGGCCATGTCCTTGTCTGCCCATCTGCTGATCCGCATGACCCTGGTCGGCCTGCTGTGCTGGTTCGGGGTGTCGGGCTTCGTGGTGTGGCGGCTGCAGCAGGAAGGGCGCGGCACGATCGAGGCCCAGGCAGACATCCTGCAGCGGCTGACCGAGCAGCAGTTGCGCCGGCAACTGGTGGCGCAGGATGCGGGCGGGCGCCTGCCCGATCTGGCGCGGGTGGTGGCCTTGTATGGCCGGCCGGTGTGCCTGCGCTACCAGGCCATCGACCAGCCGCTGGTGCAGTGGGGGTGCGAGCCGCCGGTGCCCACCGAAGCGGTGCCGGCCTGGCTGGCCACGTGGCTGGGCGAGCGCCTGCCCGTCAGTGTCACCCGGGGGATCCGGCTGTGGTCGCGCGAAGACGGGGTGCTGCGCATCGAGCCCCAGCAGGCCGCCGTGATCGAACAACTCTGGAGCCGGTTGCAGGACCTGACCAGCCTGACGGCCGCCACCATCGCCGCACTCGATTTGCTGGTGTGGCTGGTGTTGCGCCGCCTGTTGCAGCCCACGGCCGGGTTTGTGGCGGCCCTCGACCGGCTGGGCGAAGGCGAGCACACCCTGTCCCTGCCCCGGCAGGGCGCGCGCGAGTTTCGCCGGCTCGGCGAGGGCATCCAGCGGCTGGCCGCCACCCTGGCACAGCTGACGGCCATCCGCGCAGCACTCACGACACGGCTCATCGACACCCAGGAGGCCGAGCGCCGCGACATCGCCCACGACCTGCACGACGAGATGGGGCAGTGCATTGCCGCGCTGCAGGCGGTGTCGTCCGGCATCCGCCAGAGTGCCGCGGTGGGCGAGCCGGCTACCATCGAAGACACCGAGATCCTGGATGCGACCGTGAACGAACTGGCCGCCGGCGTGCGTGGTCTGTTGGTTCGTTTGCGCCCGCCCCTGCTGGATGAGCAGGGCCTGCAGTGGGCCTTGCAGGACCTCGTGAGCGCCTGGAACCTGCGCCAGCGTGCGGCGCGCCAGCCACCGCTTCGGGCCGAGCTGACCTTGCCTGCACGTTGGCCTGCCGAGTTGGACGAGGCCACCAGCCTGGGCCTGTACCGCGCCTGCCAGGAGGCCCTGACCAATGCCGCGCGCTATGCCGATGCACGTGAGCCGGTTCGCCTGTCGGTGACCCTGGCGCACGGCCGCCTGTGCCTGTCGGTTCGCAATGCCTGTTCATCGAGCCCGCCGAACCGTGCGGCCTCCGGGACCGGGCTGGGCCTGGGCATGATGGCCGAGCGGGTGCGTGCCCGTGGTGGCGATCTGCACGCGGCGCGCGAGCCGGCCCCGGCCGGAGACGCCTTTGTCCTGACCCTGCAATGGCCGCTGCGCCCGGTGTCTGCCCATGCCTGAATCTGCCGCCACCCCCGTCATCCGCCTGCTGCTGGTCGACGACCATGCCATCGTGCGGGCCGGCTACCGCCACCTGCTGCGCCGGCAGGCTCACCTCGACCTGATCGACGACGCGGGCAGTGCCGAAGAGGCCTACCAGCTCTACCGCCAGAACCGGCCCGATGTCGTCGTCACCGACATGGCCTTGCCGGGGCAGAGTGGGCTCGAGCTGACCCGCCGGCTGCTCGCGCTCGATCCGCAGGCCCGCGTGCTGATCTTCACCATGCACGGCTCGCCCGACTTTGCGCAGGTGGCCTTGCGGGCCGGGGCGCGGGGCTATGTGAGCAAGTCGAGCCCGGCCGAGACGCTGTTGAACGCCATTGCCGAAGTGGCCGCAGGCCGGCGTGCCCTCAGCCCGGATGTGGCGCAGGCCCTCGCGCTGGCCCGTGTGGAGGGCGACACCGGCCTCGATGCGCTGACGCCGCGCGAGTTCGAGGTGCTGCGCATGCTGCTTCGGCCCTTGCCGGTGGCAGAGATTGCCGCGACGCTGCACCTCAGCGAGAAGACCATCTGCAATCTGCACTATCAGATCAAGCGCAAGCTGGGGGTCACGAGCGACATCGAGCTGACCCGGCGCATGCTGCCCCTGCTGGAGCAGGCAGACGCGAGCCTGAATGCCATGGCGGAAGGCGGCGCCGGGGCCGCCTGAGCATCAGCTTCTGCGCCAGCCGGCCCACAGGCGCCACGTGCGGGGGCGCCACGCCAGGCCCAGCGTCACGACCACGGCGGCCACGGTGAGCCACATCACCCACACCAGCACCGCCATCGAAGGGTGATCGCGCTGCAGGCAGGCCACCAGGGCGCCCCCCAGCGCCGCTGCCCCCAGCACCCGCAGGCGGCGCTGCGTGCCTGGCTCAGGTTCTGAGCGGGTGTCTTGTACCTGCTGCCAGTGCACCGGCATGGCCAGGGCCAGCCACACCATGCCAGCGTGGGCCAGCAAGGGCGCCATCAAAGTGTTGAGCCAGTCAGACATGGGCGACCTCCTGTGCGCGCGGCGTGCCCGGCGCGTTCTGCACCACGGGCTGAACGCGGCCCAGCTTGCGTCGCACCGCCAGGGCCAGCAGGGCCGTGGCCAGCAGGCTCAGGTCCACTCCGGCCACCGGCCAGTTGGCAGCGGGCATGGTCACGCCCAGGTGGGCGCCCGTGCTCCAGCCGTTCGCCACCACGGCCGCCACGGCCACCAGCGCCACGGCCAGGCACTGCTCGCGCCAGGCCGGTGAGCGCAGGCCGCGCGACACCGGCGCGTTGCGCCAGCCCGCATGCACCAGGCTCAGCAGCCAGATCCCCCAGAACGCGCGCATCTGCCAATCGGCTGCACCGCTGAGGTCTGCGGGCAGCAGGCGGTTCACCAGCAGCATGCCGGTGGTGGCCAGCAGCATGCCCGTCACGGTGGTCACGGCCAGCGCGTCGACCACGCGCGCACCGGCCGATCCCTGGCGCGCGTGCTGCTGCTTGCGCTTTTCCACGAAGAACACGAAGCCGGTGCCGATGCACAGGCAGCCCAGCAGGCCGCCCACCACATACAGCCAGCGCAGCAGCCAGTGTTCGAAGTGCTGCAGGTGCAGGCCCGAGAGGAACTGGTGCACGGCTGACGCGGGCGCCCGGGGTGGGTCTTCGTACAGCACGCGGCCGGTGCTGGCCTGGAAGTGGATGCCTTCGCCCACCAGGGCCACACGGTCGCTGCCCGCGCGGTAGACGCTGACGTAGCCGTTGGCATCGCCGATGTGGTGCAGCTTCAGAAAGCCCACTTGGCCGGGCATGTCGCGCTCGGCCCAGCGGCGGCGCGCTTCGGCCACCATGGCATCGACCGAGGCGAGCGGTGCGGCCACCCCGGCGCGTTCGTGCGGCAGGCCCGTGCGCGTTGCTTCCAGCACGGCGTGCTGATCGTGCAGCGGCTTGAGCACGGTGTGGCCCAGCGGCAGGTAGATCGAGGCCGCGAAGATCACCAGCCCCGTGAAGGCGAAGAAGAAGTGGAAGGGCAGGGCCAGCACGCCGGTCAGGTTGTGCAGGTCGAGCGTGCTGCGCTGCAGGTGCTTGCGCGGCCGGAAGGTGAAGAACTCGCGGAACAGCCGCCGGTGGATCACCACCCCGCTGACCAGCGCCGCCAGCATGATGAAGGCGGCGAGGCCCACCACGAAGTAGCCGATGTTCTTCCACTTGAGGTGCAGGCTGTAGTGCAGCGGGTAGAAGAAGGCGCTGCCCACTTTCAGCTGGTCGTCTTTCAGGATCTGGCCGGTGCGGGGGTCCACCGTCACGCGGTTGTGGATGTGGTTGTGCGCCGCCGGGTCCTTGGGCAGGGGCACGGCGAAATCGGCGCCGACCAGCAGGACCGGGTCACGGTGGGTGGTGTAGGCCCAGAACTCGTCGATGGGCAGCGCTTCGCGTGGCGTCATCGGGCCCTTCGCAGCATCGTGCAGCACCGGCATCTTGGCCGCGTACTCGACGGGCGACGGCTCCAGCCTGTCCATCAGCGGCCGCAGCATGTGGTCGAACGACGGCATGGGCTGCGGCGCAAAACGCGTCTGCGGAATGGCCCAGCGGTCGATCTCGCGGTCGAACACCGAGAGCGAGCCAAAGAAGAACACCACCATGAGCACGAAGCCGAGCACGAGCCCGAACCACGTGTGCATCCAGGCCATGGCCTGACGGAAAGTCCAGTTCATTGCAGGGCTCCTTTCAGCTCATCAGCACGCGCTGCCACAGCAGGGAGGCCGCCATCGAGGCCGCCCCCCCACCACCGAGCACCCACCACACGCGGCTCAGGCGCGGCGCGGCGAAGGCCCACAGAAAGGCAACGAGGTAGACCAGGAAGGCGGCGATCAGCACGCCGTGCTCGGCTTCGTGAAAGCCGATGCCAGCGGCGACCAGCGCCACCACGGCCAACGCCGAAACGCCCCACGTGAAGGCGTACGCCCCGAGCACGCTCAGAACGATGCGGTGGAACCAGCGCCATCGGGGCGCTTGCGAGGGGGCGTGGGTCAGGGTGGACATGGTTGTGGCGAGTGGGCGACGGAGGGCGGTGCACATCGTTACCGGGCCGGTCGACATGCTTCGAGATGAGATTATAGAATGCGAATCAATCTCATTAGCGTTACATAGATATACCTTTGCCATGCGTTGTCACCCTCCTTCTCCGCTCTTTCTGGCCGCCCTGCTGGCCTGTTCTGCAACCGCCTTCGCGGCCGACGCCGAGGTCTCTGCACCCGCGGCCGGTGGAGCCCTGCCCGAGGTGCGCGTCAAGGCCAGCAAGGCGGCCAAGGCCGACCCGCTGGTGACCCAGACGCGCGCCGCCACCGTGGGCAAGAGCCCGGTCAGCGTGTACGAGACACCGTTCTCGATGGAAGTCATCGACGTCGCCCAGATCCGCGAGACGGGCGCGCGCAGCGTGGAAGACGCGCTGCTCTACAGCGCCGGGGTGCAGGCCGGCCGCTATGGCTTCGATACCCGGGGCGACTGGGCGGCCATCCGCGGCCTGTCGCCAGCGGCCTACGTCGACGGGCTGCGCGGCATCTACGGCTACTACAACAACGTGCGCCCCGACATCTACACGCTGGAGCGTGTGGAAGTCCTCAAGGGCCCGTCTTCGGTGCTGTACGGCCAGGCCGAACTGGGTGGCATCGTGAACGTGGTCAGCAAGCGGCCGCAAGCCACACCGCGCCGTGAGATCGAGGTGCAGGTCGGCAGCCACAACCGCAAGCAGGTGGCCACCGACCTGACGGGGCCCCTGTCGGCCGATGGCCAGTGGCTGTATCGCCTGGTGGCCTTGAAGCGCGACAGCGACACGCAGGTGGACCACGTGGCCGACGACGCGGTGGTGCTGATGCCCTCTGTGACGTGGCAGCCGCGCGCCGGCACGAGCATCACGGCGCTGTACACCCACCAGCAATACAAGGGGCAGGTGTCATCTCAGTTCCTGCCCTCGAAGGGCACGATCGACCCGGCGCCGCTGGGCCGTCTGTCGAGCAGCACCTTCGTGGGCGAGCCCGGCTGGGATCGCTACGACACGCGCAAGAACGAGTTCACGCTGCTGCTCGACCAGCAACTGAACGACGACTGGCGCACCTCGGCCACGCTGCGCAAGACGCACTCGGCCAGCGTGACCCGCGAGCACTGGGCCACCGTGGGGGCTGTGCCCACCGATGCGGGCGACATCACCCGCACCATCTACACCACCGACCGCAAGACGGAGGTCTTTGCGGGCGACGTGCGCCTGGAGGGCAAGCTGACGCTGGGCCCGACGCGCCACCATGTGGCGGTGGGCCTCGACCACCAGCACGCGCGCTGGGATGAATACAACTACAGCTACGGTGCGGGCACCAACATCAACCTTTACAACCCGGTCTATGGCAGCGTGAGAACGTCGGCGCTGACCTGGAGCGACCGCCCGGACAGCAAGCTGATCCAGACCGGCCTCTATGCCACCGACCACATCAGCTGGGGCCCGTGGGTGGCCTCGGCCGCCTTGCGGCGTGACCACGCGCGCAACGTCACGGTGGCCGTCAGCGGTGCGGAAACCACCGTGCACAACCAGGCCACCACGGGCCGGCTGGGCCTGATGTACAAGCTGCCGATGGGCGTGTCGCCCTATGTCAGTTACTCGGAAGCCTTCGTGCCCAACCTCGGCACCGATGGCACGTCGAGCGCGAGCTTCCTCAAGCCGACCGAAGGCGAGCAGAAGGAAGCGGGCCTGAAGTACCTGTCCGACTCCGGCCAGACCTCGGTCAACCTCGCGTGGTTCGACATCAAGGAAACGAACCGCGTGGTTCAGGGCAGCACGCCCGGCGGCGTCGAGCAGACGGGCGCCGCGACCAAGGGCTGGGAAGTGGAGGTACGCCACCGCATGAACGCGCTTGAGTTGTCGGCCAACTACACCGACATGAAGGCCGTGAACGACCAGACCGGTCTGCGGCTGGCCTCGGTGGCCGAGCGCAGCGCCTCCACCTGGGCGCAGTACCGCCTGCCGGGCGGCTGGCGTGTGGGCGCGGGCGTGCGCCATACCGGTTCCGTCACCGGCGCCAATGGCCAGCCGCTGCTGGACACGGTCAACCTGGTGGACGCGATGGTGGGCTACGTCACCGGCCCCTGGGACTTCCGCTTCGACGTGAAGAACCTGGCCGACAAGACCTATCTGTCGTGGTGCCGCGGCCTCGGCCAGGACTGCGGCTACGGCGCACGCCTCAATGCAGCGTTGACGGCCCGTTACACGTTCTGAGGTCGGTGACGGGCTATCCTCGGGCCCATGCCTGACACGCCCGTCTCCATTGCCTCACGCCTGCCGCAGGTCGGCACCACCATCTTCACGGTGATGTCGGCGCTGGCCCAGCAGCACGGTGCCCTCAACCTGTCACAGGGCTTCCCCGATTTCGACGCGCCGGCCGACCTGCTGGCGTTGCTTGACGAGGCCACCCGCGCAGGCCACAACCAGTACGCCCCGATGGCCGGCATGCCGGTGCTGCGCGAGGCCATCGCCGAGAAGGTGCAGGCGCTGTACGGCGCCACTTACGACGTCGACACCGAGATCACGGTGACGGCAGGCGCGACACAGGGCCTCTTCACGGCGATTGCCGCGCTGGTGCATCCGGGCGACGAGGTCATCGTCTTCACGCCGGTCTACGACAGCTATGCCCCGAGCGTCGAGCTGCAGGGCGGCAAGGTGGTGTACGCCACACTGAACCAGCCCGACTGGCGCCCCGATTGGGATGAAGTGGCCCGCCTCATCACGCCGCGCACGCGGATGGTGATCGTCAACACCCCGCACAACCCGACCGGCAGCGTCTGGACGGCCGACGACATGACCCGGCTGGAGGCGCTGCTCAAGGGCACCGACATCGTCGTGCTCAGCGACGAGGTCTACGAGCACATGGTGTTCGACCAGGCGCGCCACGAAAGCGTGCTGCGCTACCCCGGCCTCGCCGAGCGCAGCGTGGTGGTCTCGAGCTTTGGCAAGACCTACCACATCACCGGTTGGAAGGTGGCTTACTGCGTGGCGCCCCGCGCGTTGATGGCCGAGTTCCGCAAGGCGCACCAGTTCATCGTTTTCACCGTGCACGCGCCCAGCCAGGTGGCGCTGGCCACGTTCATGAAGCGGCCAGGGTGGTACGAGCAGCTCAAGGCGCTGTACCAGGGCAAGCGCGACATCTTCCGGCAGGCGCTGTCCGGCTCACGTTTTGAGCTTCTGCCATGCCAGGGCACCTACTTCCAGTGTGTGCGCTACAGCGCCATCAGCGATGAAGGTGACCGCGCCTTTGTCGAGCGCCTGGTCACCGAACACGGCGTGGCCGCCATCCCGGTGTCGGCCTTCTACCCCGATGGCCGAGACGAGGGCGTGATCCGCTTCTGCTTTGCCAAATCGGCCGCCACGCTGGAGAAGGCGCTCGAGCGCCTGATCCGCCTGTGACCCTTCAGCCGCGTTTGATGCGCGGCAGCACCTGCCGGAACGCGGGGTGATCGGCGCATGCCAGCCATTCGAACAGCACCATCTCGGTGTTCACGATGGCTGCGCCAGCGGCCTGCATGCGTTGAAGCGCAAGCACCTTGTCTGGCTCATGTCGTGAACCAGCTGCATCGGCCACCACGAAAACGCGATGGCCGGCCTCCAGCAAGCCGAGCACGGTCTGCAGCACGCACACATGCGCTTCGGCACCGACCACCACGACCTGGTGGCGCCCCATGGCGCGCGCAGCATCCAGAAATCCCGGCTCGCGCGCACAGCTGAAATGCCGCTTGAACACGAAGCTCGCGCCGGCGGCTTCGGCCGCATCCCGCACGGAGGGCACCGAGCCGCCCAGCTTGTCGACGCAGTGCTCTGACACCATCACCGGCACGCCCAGGTCGGCCGCGCTGGCGATGAGGTCAAGCGCCCGCCCCACGATGGCATCGGCGCCGTGCACGGCAGGCATCAGGCGGGCCTGCAGGTCGACCACCAGCAACAGGGCATCGTCGGCACGGATCAGCATGAGGGCTCCGGAAGTGGCTCAGCCCCCAGCGTAACGCGTTCCGCGCCGCAACGTTCGGAAGGTGATGGACCAGCGCCAGTCGGGCACGGGCGGCAGGCTGTGCTGCCAGCCCCAACGTGCCTCCCCTTGCATCAGATAGACCGAGCCGGGCGCGAGCGTGAGGCGCAGCGTGTCGGCCCGACCGCCGGAGCCGGGTGGCCACGGCCGCCATCGCATCTCGGCCGCCGCACCCAGCGAAAGGCCGATGACGTCTTCGAAATCGGGCACATCGCGGTGCCAGCCGAGCGGGGCCCCGGGCGGGTAGGCGGCAAGCAGCGCATGGGCCAGATCCCGTGGCGGAATGCCGGCCCAGGCCGCGGCGCGGTCGCGCACCGGCTGCAAGGCGGGGATCAGGCCGGGCGCGGGCTGCAGCCGCAGCGTGTCGAAGTCAAAGCCGTGCCCGTAGCTCAGCACCCTGCGTCGTGCGACGTGGCCCTTGTAGCGCGCCGGGGCCAGTGGCAGGTGCTGCAGCAGCGTCACCAGTCGGCTGGCCTCGGCTGCGTCAAGCAGCCCTGGCTCGTAGCGCAGTCCGGGAGGCAGGCGGGCGGGCGCCGCGGGCAGGTCGGCGAAGAGGGCGAGCTGGTCCATGGGGCGCCAGGCGTGAGCCGGTCAGGCCGAGTCACGGGGGATCGGCACCTGCGGCAGGGCGCCGAGCGCGCGGCCACTGAGCCGTTCGAACTCCACTGGATCGTGCGAGCAGCACAGCGCCAGGCCGGTCGTATGCGCACCGTGCAGCGCCCGCAGCCGAGCCTGGTTGGCCAGCCGCAGGCCGCGGTCCTTCTCCATCAGCGTCTGGTACGCGCGCAGCCCGGGCGGGCACCAGGGGGCGAAGGTGTCCATCTCGCGGCGGTGAAAGTAGGCATCGCCCGCCAGCAGCAGCCACTGCCCGTCCGTCTGCACGGCCACACCGGCGTGGCCGTGCGTGTGGCCCGGCAGCGGCACCAGGGCGAGATCCGGCAAGGCATCGCCCAGGGGGTGCACGCGCTCGAACCCTTCCCACCGCTCCCCGCCCGAGGCCTCATGCAACACCCATCGCGCGCGGCTCGCACCCCACTGCGCGGGCCGGAAGCGCTGGCGGTCCAGCCAGGTGCGCTGCGCTTCGGCGTGCACGCACTCGCTGCGCATCATGTGCACCGTGGCGTTTGGAAAGTCGTCCAGCCCGCCGGCATGATCGAAATCCAGATGGGTGAGCACGATGTGCCGCACGTCCGACACGGCAAAGCCCAGACGCGCCACCTGCCGCACGGCCGTCATCTCCTCGGCCAGGGCCGGTTTCAGCAAGGTCAGAAAGAAGCGGCTGAGCCGGGTGCGAGGCGCCTTCACATCACCCAGGCCGAAACCGGTGTCCACCAGCACCAGGCCGTCTTTCGTTTCGACCAGCAGGCAGTGGCAGCTGAGCTCGGCGCGCCCGATCACGGTGGGCAGGCGCTCGTCCATCAGCCGTCCGCCCAGCGGGCACGACGAGATGCAGTTGAGGTGGTGTACGCGGCAGCCCATGCTGTGCCTCCCGGGGGTCCGTGTGCGACGTTTTGCCGCACCGGCAGTGCCGGCAAGGGCCGTTCCCGGCGCCGGGGCAGCGGTCTATCGTGGCAAGGGCCGCCACATCGCGCACAATCGAGGTTTCGCCCTCTGGCGCTGCCACCTGCTTCATGTCTTCGACTCCCCTGCCTCCTTCGGACCTTCCTTCCGCTCAGCCCGCCGAGCCCGACACCCCGGCGACGCCCGACGTGCCGCAGGCGGACGCATCGGCTGCACCGGCCGGCATGAGTCCCGCAGAGTGCGCGGCCGAGCTCCAGCGTCGCTTCCCCGCGCTGTTCGGCGGCGAGCCCAAGCCGCTGAAGCTGCGCATCCAGGTCGACATCCAGGAGCGCGCGCCCGGCGTGTTCTCGAAGTCGGCGCTGTCGGGCTTCTTCCGCCGCTACACGCACGCCACGGCCTACCTGATCGCCGTCAGCAAAGGCACCTCGCGTTTCGACCTTGATGGCCAGCCTGCGGGCGAGTTGTCGGAAGAGCACCGTCAGATTGCCGAGACCGAGCTGGCCCGCCGCCGCGCGCTGGTCAAGGAGCGCCGTGAGGCCGAAGCCCAGGCACGCCGCGACCGCGCGGCCGTGCTGGCCGATGTCGACGCCGGCAAGCTGACCGCCGAGGCCTACTGCGCCGACAAGGGCGTGGCGCCCGAAGCGTTCGAGGCCCTGCTGGCCCAGGCCCGCAAGGAAGCCGCCGAACCCCGCCCCGAGCCTCGCAACCGCGGCCCGCGCAACGGTCAGGGCCCGCGCCGTGACCGTGGCGGCGATCGCGGTGAACAACGTGCGCGCGGCCCGCGTGCCGAGCGCGCGCCGGGCGAAGCCGCCCCGGCCGCCGGCGGTGAACCCGGCGCCCGACCGGCCCCGGCCGAACGCGGCGAGCGTGCAGAGCGGGGCGCCCGTCCGCACGGCGACCGTCCGCAAGGCGATCGCCCCCGCGGCGACCGCGCCCCTCGCCGTCCGGATGGCGAGCAGCGTGCCGGCCAAGGCCCGCGCCCCGACCGCGGCGATCGCAACGACCGTGGTCCCCGCCGCAACGATCGCTCCGATCGCCCGCGTCAGGACGCCACCCCGCGCCGCGAGCGCCCGGCTGATGGCAACGCGCCGAAGTCGGCGCTGGCCCTGGCCCTCGAAGCCGCCAAGGCCAAGTCCGGCAAGGCCTGACCTGCGTCCCATGTGCCGGCCTTGAACGCCGGCGCGCCACGAAAAAAGCCGTGACCGGTCAGACCGTCACGGCTTTTCTTCTGGGCTGAACGCCGATCAGAAACGGTGCTGCAGCCCGAAGCCGATGCCCGTCTGGTGGTTGGTCAGCGGCGTCTGGTCGCGGAACACGCCGGTGAGGGTCCGGCTGCCGTCTTCGGTCTTCGCGCGGGCGATGGCCGCAGTGGCGTACAGGCGGGTGCGCTTCGACAGGTCGTAGTGCACCTTGCCAGCCAGCATCACCGGGTTCGACGGCGTGCCATGTTTGTTCTCGACATACACGCCGCCGAAGGCCGTCACCTTGTCGACAACCGGCGCGCTGGCGCCCAGCCAGTACACGGTGGTGTGGAAGGCGGCATTGCTGCTGCTGACCGTGCCCACTGGCTCGCGCTTGGTGTCGCGCACGCCTGCATAGACCTTGCCCGTGCCCAGGGCGTAGGTGCCCGAGGCGATCCAGCTGCGGTTGCTGGTCGAGGTGGTGGCGGTTTCCGTGGCGGCGGTGCGGCCATCATCCAGGCTCAGTTGCACCGACACAGGGCCGTCTTCGTAGCCGACGGACACGCCGCGGCTGGTGTTCGCGTTGAGCGAGCCCGCCACTTCACCGAGGCCGGCGTTCAGGCCCAGCTTGATCTTGCCGAAGGTGCCCAGGTAGCGCACGCCGTTGCTGATGCGGCTGGTGAACGAGGCCTTCGGCACCGTGGCCGTGCTCGTGACCCACGAGTATTGCGGCGCGTAGCCCATGAAGTCGTGTGCGCTGATGAAGTCGTAAGCCACGGTCGACATGCGGCCCAGCGCCACGCTGCCCAGCGCATTGCTGTCCAGGCTGACCCAGGCCTGGCGTCCGAACAGCGTGCTGTCGGCGGCGCCGGTGTCGGCACTCAGTTCGCCTTCCAGATTGAACTGGGCGCTCAGGCCGTTGCCGAGGTCTTCCTTGCCCTTGAAGCCGAAGCGCGAGGTGTTGATGCCCCCCGAGTTCAGGCGCCACTGGCTGTCACCGGCGGCGTTGTTCTGGGTGCGGTATTCCATGCCCAGGTCGATCAGGCCGTACATCGTCAGGTTGGTCGACTGCGCCTGCGCCCCGAACGCGGCGAAGAAGGCGGCCAGTGCGGTGGCACTCAGGACAGGCAGGCGGGAAAGGCGGCGGGTGTGAGTCATGTCGTCTCCGTCTGACCCCGTTGAAATAGGAAAATGGGTCAGTGGCCGCGGATGATCGACAGCCTTCCTGTCAGAAATCTGGCGATGGCCGTCCGGGCCGCCGCTTCACGGGAAAACACCGAGACCCGGCGCCCACACCGACGGTGCGCGGGCTGCGCGGTGCCGGGCGTTCCGTGATGAAATCGGGTGGGCCTTCAGGCCCCTGCACACCACAACGAGGTTGAATCCCCATGCGCCTGCTGCTTGTCGAGGACCAGGAAGCGCTGGCCGACTGCCTGGCGAAAGCGCTGCGCCAGGGCGGCCACGCCGTGGACGTGATGGGCCGGGGCGATCACGCGGACCACGCCCTGGCCACGCAGCCCTACGACCTCGCCATCCTCGACCTCAATCTGCCGGGCATCGACGGCCTGGAGGTGCTGCGCCGCCTGCGCGCCCGGGGCAGCGGGCTGCCGGTGCTGATCCTCACCGCGCGCGACAGCCTGGCCGAGCGCGTGAGCGGCCTCGACATGGGCGCCGACGACTACCTTGCCAAGCCCTTCGAACTCAGCGAACTGGAAGCCCGCGTGCGGGCGTTGTCACGCCGGGGGATGGGGCGTGCGCCCGTGGTGCGGGTGGGGCGCCTGGCGTTCGACACCGCGAGCCGGCTGGTCACCTGCGAGGGCCGCCCGCTGTCTCTGACGCCGCGTGAGCTGGCCGTGCTCGAGGCCTTGCTGTCCCGGCTGGACCGCCCCGTGGCGCGCGAACTGCTGTTCGAGAAGGTGTACGACATGGACGCCTCGGCCCGCCCCGAAGCCATCGAAAGCTATGTGTCGCGCCTGCGCAAGAAGCTGGAGGGCACGGGCGCCAGCATCACCACGCTGCGCGGCCTGGGTTACCTGCTGACCGACGCCGACTGAAACAGCCGCGCGGCATGCAGGCCGAGGCCGGTGGCCACCGAAGCGAGCCGGTCGCCCCGCACGGCCTGTGCCGTCGGGAAGGCTGCTTCCAGCTGCTCGGTCAGCAGCTTCAGCCCCGTCGAGCCGCCGGTGAAGTACAGCGCACTGATCGCCTCGGCCGGCACCCCGGCCTGGGTCACCGTTTCGCGGGCGCACGCCACGATGCGCGCCAGGTCGTCGCGCAGCGCCTGTTCGGCCTGCGCCCCCGTCAGCGGGCTGTGCAGACCGACCTCCACCAGCGACAGGTCGATGTCCGTCGAGCCGCCTTCGGCCACCGCGATCTTGGCGGCTTCAGCGCGGCCCACCAGCGCATGCCCCAGCCGCTGGTTCACCACCTTCATCAGGCGCTGGTGCTGCACCGGGTCGCCATAGAAGTCGGCCATGCTGCGCAGCTCGGCTACGCGCTGTGGCTGGTACACCGTGTTGATCAGGTGCCAGGTGGTCAGGTCGAAGTACACGCGGCTGGGCACGGGGCGCGGCGCCTGGCCCTTGAGGCTCGGGCCGAAGCCGCCATAGCCCAGCGGCGGCATCACGCTGGCCAGCGACACACGCCGGTCGAAGTCGGTGCCGGCGATGTGCACGCCATGGTTGGCGAGGATGTCGCTGCGGCGGTCGAGTGCCTGGGCGCGTTCCGGCCCCACGCGCACCACCGAGAAGTCCGACGTGCCGCCGCCGATGTCGGCCACCAGCACCAGTTGCTCGGTGGTGGCCTGCTGCTCGTAGTCGAACGCCGCGGCAATCGGCTCGTACTGGAAGGCCACGTCCGTGAAGCCGACCGCGCGGGCCGCCGCCTCCAGCGAAGCCTGCGCGGCCGCATCCCGCACGGGGTCCTCATCGACGAAGAACACCGGCCGCCCCATCACCACGCGGTCGAGCTGCGCGCCGCCCGCCTGTTCCGCCTTGCCGCGCAGGTGCCGCAGGTAGCCGGTGATGATGTCGAGGTACTTCACGCCCATGCCGTTGCCGACTTCGGTGGTCTGGTCGACCAGGGCCGTGCCCAGCACGCTCTTCATCGAGCGCATCAGCCGGCCTTCATAGCCCTCGATGTAGGCGGCCACCGCGGCGCGCCCGAAGGTGCGGGGCAGCGCGTCATCCCGCCCCACGCCGCGCACCGAGCCAGGCGGCAGGTCGTCCGCATCGGTGCAATAGAACACCGCGGTCGGCATGGTCAGGTGCTCGCCTTCCAGCTGCACCAGCCGCATGCCGCCGCCGGCCTCCGGGATGGCAATGGCCGAGTTGGAGGTGCCGAAGTCGATGGCGCAGTAGGACATGGAAGCAAGCCCGGGAGGCGAGGGGGAGCAAACGGGCCCGCGATTGTAGGGGCCCCGCACCCCGCGAGCAGGTTGCGCACCGTAACGCTTGTTTGCAATTTTCCCCATCAGGTGTGGTGGGGCGGGGGAAGGGCCCCGCGGAGAATCGCGCGATACCGACAATAAAACTCAGGTGAGTGCATGAACCTACCGTCCGTGGGCGGCATGGTCTCGGCCGCGCGTGCTGCGCGGCCTCTTCTGTCCGATCCCTCGTCCCTGGCCGGCGAGCTCGCCTCGCGCCTCCAGGCGGCGCTGGGCATCGGTCAGGCGACCCGACTTCTGCAGCTTGAAACCGCCCTGCCCTCGGCCACCCTCGTGGTCGAGCGCTGTCGCATCACCGAAGCCGTGCAGGCCGACGAACCGCTGTGGGCCGAGGTGGACGCCGTCTCTACCAGCGCTTTCCTCGAACTCAAGGCCTTGCAGGGCGAGCAGATGACGCTGCGCCTGAAACGGGCCGACGGCAGCTGGCGCAACTGGCACGGCTATGTGGTGCGCACCGCTCAGCTTGGCGCCGATGGCGGCCTGGCCCGCTACCGCCTCACGCTGGCGGCCTGGACCCACTGGCTCACCCACCGTCGCGACACCCGCATCTTCCAGGATCGCACCGCGCAGGACATCGTCTCCGACGTGCTCTCGGCCTGGCCGCAGGCGCACTTCCGCTTCGACGTGGCCGACCCCGGCCCGCTGCGCGCCATCACCACCCAGTACCGCGAGACCGACTGGCGCTTCGTGCGCCGCCTGATGGCGCAGCAGGGCTGGAGCTGGCGCCTGGAACACGACGGCGCGCGTGAAGGCGCAATCACAGGCGCCCGCGCTGCGAAGCACACGCTGGTCATCTTCGACGACCAGGCCGAGGTGCCCGACCTCGGGCCGCTGCGCTTCAGCCGGCCCGACATGCGCGGCGGCGGTCTCTGGGGCACCGGCCTGTTCGGCGACGGCCTGGCCCAGGACACCGTGACCGCCTGGCGTGTGGGCCGCCATGTGGGCCCGAACGCCGTCACCCTGGCCGCGTGGGACGAGCGCCAACTGGCCGGCGTGGCTGGCACCGCCACGGCCCCGACCGAGCAGGGCGCGCTGCCCACACTGGAGGACTATCGCGGACACGGCGAACGCCAGCACGCCGACGGCCGTGTCACCACCGCCCAGCCGGGCAGCCCGGCCGTGGCCGATGCCCGCGCCCAGGCCCGCATGGCCGCCCATGCGCTGCACCACGTGCGCGCCGAGGGAGACAGCGCGGTGCGCGGCCTGCACGAAGGCGCCCGTTTCCTGCTGACTGAACACAGCCTATACGGCGGCGCCACGGCGCTGGCATCGGCCGTGCGCGCGGCCGCGGCCGGACGCCCGCCGGCCACCGAGCCCACCGCACCGGGGGCCTTCCGCGCCCTGCGCGTGGTGCACGAGGCGGCCAACAACCTCGGCAGCGAAGCCGCCCGCCTGCTGCGCCAGCCCGACATCGAGCAGGGCAGCTACCGCAACCGCTTTGACGCCGCCCCCGCCAGCCTCCGATTGGCCCCGGCGCCCCTCGACGCCCCCACGGCCCCCGGCCTGCAGACCGCCGTGGTGGTAGCGCACGACGGTGAACCGCTGACCACCGACCGCGACGGCCGCATCCGCATCCAGTTCGGCTGGCAGCGCGGCGCCCGCCCGCTGGCCGGCGCACAGAGCGCGCCCACCACGCCGGGCGGTGCCGAGACCGGCCATGCGCCGGGCGACGCCACCAGCGGCACCTGGGTCCGCGTGGCCCAGGGCGTGGCCGGCCCCAACTGGGGCGCCGTCTTCACCCCGCGCGCCGGCACCGAGGTGCTGGTCGACTTCGTCGACGGCGACATCGACCGCCCGCTGGTGATCGGTCAGCTGCACAACGGCCAGCACGACCTGCCCTGGCCGGCGGGCGTGGACGCCGGCACCAACCACCCCGGCACGATCTCCGGCTGGCACAGCCCCCACCTGGACGGCGGCGGCGCCAACCAGTGGCTGCTCGACGACGCGACTGGCCAGCTCCGCATGCGCCTGGCCAGCCACAGCGGCGCGACCGGCTGGAGCGAACTCAGCCTGGGCCACTTGATCCAGCAAAGCGGCCGGGGCGGTGCGGGCTGCGCCCACCGCGGCGCCTGGCTGGGCGAAGGCTTCTACGGCCACACCGACGGCTGGGCCATCGTGCGCGCCGGCCAGGGTCTGCTGCTGAGCACCAGCGCCCGGCCCGCGATGGGCGCGAGCGTGCAGAGCACCCAGATGGACGCGGCCGAAGCCGTGAGCCAGCTCAAGGGCGCGCGCCAACTGGGCGATGCGCTGAGCCAGAGCGCCCGCCAGCAGGGCGCGGCTGGCCTTGCCAGCCACGATGCCAGCCAGGCGCTGCAACAGCACACCGAGGCCATGGACCCGGCAGCGCAGGGCAAGTACAACGGCGCGGTGGGGGGGCAGGAAGCGAAGAAGGCCCAACCCGGCAGCCGCACCCTGCAGGACCCGGTCGAGCGCTTTGCCAAGCCCCTGCTGCACCTCGACACCCCGGCCAGCGCCGTGTTCGTCACCCCGGCCAGCATCGGCCTGTTCAGCGGCCAGGACACGAGCCTGACCACGCAGGGCGACGTGCAGCTGACGGCTGCGCACACCCTGAGCGCCGTCAGCGGCCAGACCACCAGCCTGTACACGCACGCGGGCGGCATCAAGGCGATTGCGGCCAACGGCCCGCTGAGCCTGCGTGCCCACACCGACGCGCAGCAAATCTGGTCGGACAAAGACCTGACCATCCAGAGCACCACCGACGAGATCCGCATTCAGGCCAGCAACAGCATCACGCTGACGGCGGGGCAGAGCCAGATCGAGCTCAAGGGTGGGAACATCACCTTCACCTGCCCGGGGACGTGGACGGTGAAGGGGGCGGGGCATGATTGGGCGGGAGGTGGGGGTGGAATTGCGAGCTTGCCTGATCTGCCGGATGGTGCTGTGGCAGTACCCAGCTCGACTCCGGTTCCGATATTTACACCCGCGCCTGAAAAATTCAGTGAACGGTTGGTTGTATTCAACCCGATCACCGGAGAGTCAATGGCGGCGAAGTATTCGTTGCACAAGGGGGAGACCGTTGTCGAACACGGCAAGACCAGTGGGGATGGCCAATCGCCAAGACGAGTCAGAACAGAGGTCGAAGCTCTGCATGCCTTGGTCGGGCCAAGCGCTCCATGGGTCGTCGAATATCACAGTGGAGAAGACGTGCCCCAGCGATTCGAAGGCTCAGATGAAGCTATGAATGTGGCAGATGATTTGGGGAGTTTGTATGACTGACGGCGTTGGAAATACGGCGCCGGTTGAAGAAGCCGCGGCAGGACTTTATCCGATGCCAGAGTTGCCCAAACCCGATGTGGTTGCTTGCAGCGAGCCTCCCAAGGCTTCCGAGGAAGTTCCCTATGCTGACAAGCGCGGGGAGGAATCCGAGGACCAAGCGTTGACGATATTGTTTCGCGACGGGCTCGACCAACCTATCCAAGGCATGACATTGACTTTGACCTTGCCTACCGGTGCGTCGCTTGAGGCAAAGACACTGACGAAGGGCGACGTCTCCTTCGGAGTGCCTCAAGACCGCAAGGGTCAAGTGAAGATCGAAGTCAAAGACGACAAAGGGGAGGTGCAGCCCGTTTGCGAGATTGATCTGAGCAAGTGTAAGCAGGTCGCCATTGCTCGCAGTCCGAAGGTGAAAGTTGATATGCCGCTCAGGGCACACCAACAGGCGGCGCGACCCACACCACCAAAGACTGCCGCTGCCGATTCGGGTAAGCGCTCGTCGGCGTCCTCAAAACCAGATCGGGCGCTTCCGCCGGCAGCTGCGGCGGCATCGCCAGTTGCCGGCGCAGCGCCAAAAAAACAAAGTAAGGACAGTACTTGGTGGAATGTGAATGGCGCGGTCGAGCGTGCCAGGGCTTGGTTGGCTGCACATGTCAATGTAGATGGTCTGTTTAGCCAAAGCCACGCAGCCGTGACCAAGACACTGTCTGAGGCAGGGCAGCCAGTAACCATCGCGGCGGGGCCGGAGTGCCCCAATTCAGACAATTTACGTCTCGGCAGAAACAACGTTTATAGAACCCAAATCTTGAGTGCCGCCAAACGGCTTGGACTGGCGCCTCAGGCACTGTGCGCGCTCATGGACTGCGAGGCTGGCAAGGTTGCTGAGAAATTGCCCCGGATCGGGCCCGATGGCAACCAAATGAAGGATAAGAAGGGCCGCCTGATGACCGTAACCGTGCGCGAACTGTGGAATGCAAACGCGGGCAATCCACAAAGTGGGGCAGCGGGCCTGACCCAGTTCCTCGCCAGCACATGGCTGACACATGTGTTGATGCCTGGCTGCTTCATTCATGAGCAAAGCGTAGCTAAGGGCTGGGTGCGCCGGGAGAAGAATGCAAAGGGCAAGAGCTACTGGGCATTTGTGCTGAGCGATGGTTCAATTACGACGACGCCAGGAAAACAGAAGGGCGATCAAAACGTCAAGAACTGCTTGGCAATGCGGATGGATCCTGATTGGTCAATCAATGCTGCGGCTGACTATGGCAACGCGAACTTGAAAGTCTTGGAAAAGCAGGGTTTCAAATTGGCCGGTCTGAGTGATATGGACCGGGCAAAGCTGATGTATCTTATGCACCATGAGGGGGAGGGCGCGGGGCCGTTGTTCATCAAGAATCGGCTTGTCAAAGGCTCGGGCGGTGAAGCGGGGCTAAGACGGAAGTTCGAGATTCAGTTGGGCGCCGAGGGAGCCGCAAAGGCTAACGAAATGATTGAGGAGGCCGACGGCGATGTTGAAAAGGCTTACAGGGCTTGGTTTGCTGTCTTTGTCGATAGGCAATTTGCTCAGTCTGAAAAATACTTTTGCAGCGTGGCTATCAAGCCAAGTCGACTTTCAGATCTTCTGGTGAAAATTGGTGGTGAGGAGATCTCAATTGTCGAGTAAGCAGGTTTCGGTTGCCATATTAGTTCTTGCATCCTTTGTTGGATGTTCGAATGCGAACGATTCTGTCTTGTGCAAGACCAGTAAGCCAAAGATATATCCCTTTGGCGAGGTCTCACGAACCGAGTGCACCTATAACGGGGGCGCTACTGAGGATTCGATAAACTTTCAGGGGAAATCCATTCTTCGGGATGTGCGGTTGTTTCCCGATGACTCGAGTCCAGACAAATCCATTCGCATATATACGAGTGGCGCCCCTACATCAACGGCCTGCGCTGGACGTTTGTATTTGGTGGACTTCAACATGAAGCCACCGAAGATTCTTGCCTTCGGGGTTAAGAAGGCGTGCAACGAGTTCCACTGGGCTTCTTGGGGTGGTAAGCGAAGCGTGATTGCGCTTAAAAACAATGTCTCTTTCATTTATGAAAAAGGGAGACTTATTCCGCCCCCCCGGGGGGCGAAGCTTTGGAGCTCAGTGGAGCCTCCTCATGCGGGGCCTGGATTGTCAGTTGAGGATGCGGTCGGATTTGTTGAAGAGCAACTGCACTCGAACTAGTATTGCTAGACACGCGCATCGAATGTGAGGTAATCGTTTTGTGCCACCTAATGATTGGGTGGTCATATGTGCTTGCATTTCACATGACTGTATAGCGCTTGCCCCAATGAGTGACAGTCGCATACAGTCGGCGGAGTAGCGTCGAGTACTACCCTGCAATTGCCGCGACCAGCGGCGAAATCAAGGGCGTTGATTCTGGTGCAGAAGGCTTGACCTTGTTCCGTTCATTCGGGTCAGGGTACTGCCCATCTGCGGGCCATCGTCCTGGCTTGGCTGGGGCGGTCAGCCAGCGGCTACCGCCGTCAGGTCGCGCTGGCTATCGCGTGAGGCAATTGTTCAGGGCGGACTATGTGTGCCGGGAGATGTTATGTCGAGCATGTTAAATCTGATAATTAAAGGCCTGTGGGTTTGCTGCTTGGGTTTTTCGCTGATCTCTCATGCCGCCAAGTGTGACGCCAACGAAGACGCCACCTTGCCGCGATTGTCAAGGGGTGAGCAAACTTCCGACCTCTGTTTCCTGGATGCTGGTGGCGTGGTCCAAAAGGCGCAACTTGGTTTTGAGCTGAATCGTTCAAGGTTATTATTGAAAATAAAAGGCAGGAAGTTTGTGATTGAGCATGTAGGGCGACACTAGGATCAGGCGTTGGTCGGATCATTAAGTCATGTGCGATTTCTCCCGGTGAGATTGCAACCATATGTCCACAGGGGGTATGTGTTGTTTGTCTCTTCCCGTCGCTCTGTCTCTGGTGCAGGTGGCGCGGGGCAGTGCGGATCAGGCGTGGAGGACTACCTTAATGTGGTGGATGTCCAAAACCCTGGCCGGGTCAAGGCGCGGTTCTTGGTCGGGAGTTGTGTTGAGAATATCGAGTTAGCAGATGTAAACCGGTTCGAGGATTTCCAGTCTTTCCGCGTGGAGGGCGGAAGGCTTGGTATTCGATTCTTGAGCTACGATGATCGCTGCGGGGAGGACTTGACTGCTTTCTCGAACGCTGATTTCAAAGGGCTCAGATTCGTTTCCTCGTGCTGAGAGAAGAATTGATGCTTTGTTTGCAAATTTTTGCCAGAAGAATCCCAGTGTGCCGATTCGCTTTGAAGGGATGATTTTTCACGTGAAGGGCGCACTCGTGCTCCCCCTTTGTCCTCTGATCTAAGAAAGGTCTGCACAAACGAGCACTGACCGTGGTTGGGTGTGCTGAGGGATGCGCGATGATTAATCTGAGCTGACGGCGGCCGGTGGCACCGTGGCTGATCGAGCCCTTGGAATACAGGTCATCTTCGGAGTTCGAAGGCCGATACCATTTCCAGCGCGGCTAGTCAGCCCGCCATCAAGGTTTGACTCGAGGCAACTGGCCTCCACGGAAACAGGGGCGATTCAGTCCTCCAGCATCATTGGTTCGAACCGAAATGAGCGCACCTCTCATCCCTCAAGAAATTTACCTGCTGGAGCGCTACAGTTCGCTGGCGTACTTCGGTGTCATGCGCGATCACTTCGCCAGTACGGTGAAAGCGGCCAACGATGCGCTGGCGGCCTTCATGCAGCACTTGCCTGCGGATTACCGAACTCGACCGCTGAACCATCAACCTGATGCGGTATGGGGTGAACGTGTGATTTCGAACATGCAATGGGTCCTCAACGGCTTGAACAAGGCGTATGTTTACCTGTTTCAGAACAACTTGAATGCACTGGGGCAGGCAAGCAACGTGGGGACCACGTTCAATGCGATCAACCGTGACTACTCGATCGAATGGATGCCGCAGCCGTTTCAGGACCTGTTTGACAATGGGTGGCTGGACTGTGGATACATGCACTCCAACATTTCCATCACGTCCTTGGCACAGTGGTGCCGAGGTGAGCTGACTACGGGCGACGAAGAGCGCAATCGCGGCCCTTTGAATGCCCCACCAACGTGGCCCCAGTACCGTCTGAATGCGGAAGTGCGTGTCAGGACGGGCGACAAGGTGCCGCGCAACGGGATCTACCTGCCGGACGTTGGCAACGCATGTGCACAGTTGCTGATCGAAGGCCATGATGCGTGGGGCGCCAACGTGCTGCGCCATCCGGACGACCCCAACAGCCAGGCTTTCGATCGCGTGCCCGCCACTTGGACCTTGGTAGAGCGTGTGGCCGATGAAGGCGGTGGCGTGCCGGGGGAGGAGCCCTGGCGAGCCCATGCTGCGCAGCGCTTGCGTTGTGAAGCGGGGCAGTCTTGCCCGCATGAGGGGGGGTGGTTCACGCCGGCGGGAGAAGGCCGGCGGCATTTCAAGCAAGGCGAAATCATGCCCAGCCTGGGCGGCGACTACGGCATGACGATCTGGCAGTGGTGCAATCCGCAATGACGAGGGGTGTCAGGCGAACATGCATGACCGGCCCCGATCAAGCAGGCAATCTCAGGACCGATCGAGGCGGGCCTGCATGCCGAGCCCACCCCGCTTGCTGCTGAGCGAATCGCCTGGTATCGAGCGGAGATTTTCAGGGCGTCGCGGGCTTGGTCGCCGTACAGAAGTCGCTGCGAGGCGGGGCTCTGCGCGTAGACGGGGCCATCGTTCATGTGCGGTGAAATACGGCTGCTCTGCCGCGCGCAGCACCGCGACCATTTGCTCTTCGGTAAATCGACTCTTTCTCATGCGCTCTATCGCAGGACGGGAGCCATCTTCCCAGGAATCGATGGAGCGAAAAAAAAAGGGCAGGTCACGACAGCGATGGGCACGAACATCAACGCGCCATGCCCCCGCAGTTCCAGGCGTCATGGGGGTTCTGGACAGAGCACGATGCCCCTTGGCAAGAAGGGCAGACGTGATGACAACCGCCCGCAATGAAGGCGTTGCATGAGGGGCGCAACCGCTCACCCTCTAATCGGCATGTTTCGGCTGACAAGGAGCCTCCTCCCTCCATGTCTTTTGGCGACGACGTTGCTCGTGGCAGCTTGTGACGCCCGTGAGCCCTTGTATGTGGGCGATCCTGAGGGAGTCAATCGCAACGGCCAGCCACAAGTGATCCTCAAACAGGATGAACTCCGTCTGAACGGATTTCCGATCAAGCAATACCGAACGAGAGCCACCGATCTGATACCCATCATCGGCACAGACATTTCCAGTCAAGCGTCATCCGATGCATACTGGAACGCAATGGGACTGCAAATTCATGCGGCCCCAGATGATGGCGCCCTCCCGGGTTCGCCAGAGTTGATTCACCGGGTTGTAGTATGGGTGAGGCCTGGGATCGACTACGGCAAGCATCGAGACTGCGATGCCTCAGCCCTTGCAAGGCATCGCGATTCCGTCCAGTTTCGGCTTGAGACCATGGATCAAGTAGAGAAGGAACATGGATTTCCCAGGAATGAAGCCGCGCGGAAGGAGCTCATTCACGAGCGATGCTCCATGGCCGGCAACACACCGGAGAACGCCTTCTCGGGCTACTTTGAAGTCGATGGCATACCCATTGGCCCGAACATGTCTCTGAAAGAGATTCAGTCCCGACGCAAGCAGCTTGGACTGGAACTGCTTTACATGGATTCTGGTCCACAAATTTATGCGGCACCGAAGGGAAAGACTGGTCCGGAAACCAATCAGACATGGATCTTCGAGGTCACTTCGGGCGACGGTGGAGTGATTGTCGATCAGCGGTTGAAAGCCATCAGCATTCCGTAGTTCGTAGTGAATGGCTGTAGGCTCTGTTCGGTGAATCGACGGAAGCGGCGGACCCGCGAGCCCTACATCTGAGCAAAGGGCACAAGACGGCATCGAACGTGCCCTCGATCGCGCCAATTGATGCTCGGGCGCGCCGGCGAGGGCAACGCCCCTCTGGTCTAATCTGCTTGGATGCATCTGGAGCGAAAATCCCCATGGCGCTGTCTTCTGTCCCCTCCACAACCACCTCCGCCGCCATCATCGACCTCGACGGCACCATGGTCGACACCCTCGGCGACTTCCTGGTCGTCCTGCGCCACACCCTCACCGACCTCGGCTGTCACCCCGTCGAACTGGCGCGCGTCGACCGCACCTTCATCTCGATGACCGTCGGCAAGGGCTCCGAGGACCTGTTGCGCCGCAGCCTGGCGCACGCGTGGGGCGTGCTGCCGGAGTCGAGCGAGGTGGCCCAGACCCTCCCAGAGGCGCTCGCCGTCTACCATCGCCACTACCCCGAGCACAACGGTCAGCACGCCGATGTCTTTCCTGGTGTGGCCGAAGGCCTGGCGCAACTCCGGGCGCTGGGGGTGCCCCTGGCCTGCCTGACCAACAAGCCCACCGCGTTCGCCCGGCAACTGCTGGAGCGCAAAGGCTTGCTGCCGTTCTTCCAGCACGTGTTCGGCGGAGACGCCTTCGAGCGCAAGAAGCCCGACCCTCTGCCGTTGCGCAAGACCTGCGAGGCGCTGGGCACCGAGCCCGCGCGCACCCTGATGGTGGGCGATTCGAGCAACGACGCCCAGGCGGCTGGCGCAGCCGGTTGCCCGGTGGTGCTGGTCACCTATGGCTACAACCACGGCCACCCCGTGCAGGACGTGCCGGCCCGCGCGCACATCGCTCGCCTGGATCAGGCCGACTGGCCCACCTTGCTGGCCTGACCGGGCCCGCGCGCGCGCATTCCCGGCACAGCCTCTCAAGCGCCGGTAGACCTCACTCCAGCGCGTCGAGCACCGCTGGCGCCTTATACGACAGCAGCGCGTCCCGCAGATCGGGGGAAGCGGGCTTGCTGCCCAGCCACACACGCAGCACGGCCGGGAAGAAGCGCTTGTCGGCAATCGGCAGCCCGGCCGGCTGGCCATTGACGAAGAACATCGTCCCGCGATCAGGCACGTGGTCTATCGCAAAGGTGTCGCCGGCGTTCAGCCGCTTGATGTGCGAGAACTGCTCGCCCATCTGCCGGATGGCGGGGATGAGGTTGAAGAACGCTTCGCGGTTGCTGTTGAGCTCGATGCCGCGCGTGATGGTCTTGCCGATCTCGTCCACCCGCATGCCCTGCAGCATCACGAAGCGCAACTGCACAGGGCCTGACATGTTGACCACGGCCTCGGCCTGGCTGCTTTTCTCGGGCGTGTACAGCGCCACGGTGTAGAGCTTGGCCACGGCGCGGTAGGTCACACCCGCGCCATTGAGTTGCAGCGTGCGGCCCTCCACCTTCAGGGTCTGGGGATAGCTGATCCCGAAGAGTTCGGTGGGTTGCGCCCATGCCGCGGGCAGCGTCAGGGCGGCGGTGGCCAGCCCGGAGGCGAATGCCGCGCGCAGCAAGCCCGTGCGGCGGTGGAGCCCGCTGCGGCCGGGCGTGCCGGATGGTGTCTCATGCATGGATGTCGTTCCCAATGGGGTCTCGGCGATTGTTGCGAGCCCGTCCTGTCGCGCAAGCTGGGTTTGCCCTCGGCGCGGTGGTGCAGGCCCTCGGCCGAGGGGCAAGACGTGCCAGGAGGGCCCTGATACACTGATCTGATGTTCATCTCTCGCAAGCACACCAAAGGGTCGCACGACCGGGGGGCATGGCCCTGGCGTCGCGGGTACGCCTGCGTGTGACAGCCGGTCCGCCGCCTGAGCAGGCGCGGTTCACAGGCTTTGCGTCCTTCCCCTCAAGGCAGCACCGCTTTCCAGGCCGATTTCGGCAACGCGGCCCTGGGGGTGACATCAGATGACATCGGGCAGGGCCCCTGGCGGCCGTGCCCTGGGCTTGGAGGCCCAGCACCATGATTACCGAAACCGAGTTCAATGCCCTGGCCGCACAAGGCCACAACCGCATCCCCCTGGTCGCCCAGGCCCTGGCCGACCTCGACACCCCGCTGTCGCTGTACCTCAAGCTCACGCAAGGCCGGCCCTTGAGCTTTCTGCTCGAGTCGGTCGTGGGGGGCGAGCGCTTCGGGCGCTACTCCTTCGTCGGTCTGCCCGCGCGCACGCTGGTGCGCTCCACCGGCCGTGCGGTCGAGGTCGTGACCGACGGCCACGTGGTCGAGCGCCACGACACCAACCCGCTCGATTTCATCGCCGAGTACCAGCAGCGCTTCAAGGCGGCAGTGCCGAAAGGCCTGCCCCGTTTCTGCGGGGGGCTGGCTGGCTACTTCGGCTATGACACCGTGCGCCACATCGAACACCGTCTGGCGAACACCCACAAGCCTGGCGGCATCGGCACGCCGGACATCCTGCTGCTGCAGTGCGAGGAACTGGCGGTCATCGACAACCTCGCTGACCGCCTCTTCCTGATCGTCTACGCCGATCCGGCCCAGCCCGGCGCTTACGATCGCGCAGCCGCCCGCATCGCCGAGTTGCAGGCGCAGCTTCACGCCGTGGTGCCGGTGCCGCCCATTACCCCCACCGAGTCCCATCCGGTCGAGCGTCACTTCGCCAAGGCCGATTTCGAGGCCGCGGTGCGCAAGTGCAAGGAGTACATCGCCGCCGGCGACTGCATGCAGGTCGTGATCGGCCAGCGCCTGCAAAAGCGCTTCACGGCGTCCCCGCTGACGCTGTACCGCGCGCTGCGCTCGCTCAACCCGAGCCCCTACATGTACTACTACGACATGGGCGACCACCATGTCGTCGGCTCCAGCCCCGAGATCCTGGTGCGCCAGGAGCGCAACGCCGAAGGCGGCGAAACCGTCACCATCCGTCCGATTGCCGGCACACGCCCGCGTGGCGCCACCCCCGAGCAGGACCAGGCCAACGAAGTCGAGCTGCTGGCTGACCCGAAGGAGCGCGCCGAGCACGTCATGCTGATCGACCTGGCGCGCAACGACATCGGCCGCATCGCCAAGACCGGTTCGGTCAAGGTCACCGAGGCGTTTGGCATCGAGCGCTATTCGCACGTCATGCACATCGTCAGCAACGTGGAGGGCGACCTCAAGGATGGCATGACCGGGCTCGATGTGCTGCGCGCCAGCTTCCCGGCCGGCACGCTGAGCGGCGCGCCCAAGATCCGCGCGATGGAGATCATCGACGAGCTCGAGCCCGTGCAGCGCGGTGTCTACGGCGGCGCCGTCGGCTACCTGAGCTTTGCCGGCGACATGGACGTCGCCATTGCCATCCGCACCGGTGTCATCAAGGACCAGACGCTGTACGTGCAGGCCGGTGCCGGCGTCGTGGCCGATTCGGTGCCCGAGCTGGAATGGAAGGAAACCGAGGTCAAGGCCCGCGCGGTGGTGCGCGCCGCCGAGATGGCCGAGCAGGGACTGTGAGCCGCTGAGCGGCCTCAGCGCAGCAGGCGTGTCCGCAGGGCCGCCTGCGCCGGCATCTCGATCAGTCGGTACACGGGCACGGCCAGCGCAAACGTCACCACCAGGTAGCCCAGCAGCCAGAAGGGCGAGCCCAGCGGCAGACGGTCAGGCTGTCCGCCGCTGAGCAGCGCCACGGCGAGCTGCAGCGGGTAGTGCAGCAGGTAGCTCGCGTAGGTGGTATGGCCCAGCGTGCCGATCAGGTTGGCCAGGCGCCCCGGGCGCGGCTGCACGCCGCGCAACAACCCGAGCATAGCCAACGGGGCGAGCAGCGCCACGTAGAACATCGGCCGGAGCAAGCCGAACGCCGTCGCTGCCGTGCCGAGGACCAGCAGCAGCGCGCCCGCCACCACACTGCCGCGTTGAAAGCCTGTCGGCAACCGGCCGAGCGCCTGGTGGGCCAGGTGCGTCAGTGCACCCAGGTAGAAGAAGAACACGCACAGCACCAGCGGGTGCTCGGTGAGGCGGCTGGCGTACACCGCCCCCGCCATGCCGATGATGGCGACCACGTGCCACGTGCGCGTCCAACCCAGCCGGCACAGCGCGTAGAACAGCCCATACGCCAGGACCTCGATCGAAACACTCCAGATCGGGCCGTTGAACGACCACTCGCTGCGGCCGGGCCAGTCGCTGGCCAGGAACAGGTGCAGCACGAAGTGCTTCAGGTCGTTGTACTGGTAGACGTAGTCCACGCCATGCTGAGCGCGGTACAGCCACGCCATGCCGGCCACTGCCAGCAGCGTCAGCAGGTGCAGGGGGTAAAGCCTCGAGAAGCGCAGCGCGGCAAAGCGCCACGCCGGAACCCGTCCCTCGGACACGGGGCGCGCGTACTTCCAGAAAAAGATGAAGCCCGACAAGGCCCAGAACACCTGCACGCCGAGCCAGCCGGCTTCATAGAAGGGCTTCAACAGCGCATACAGCGGTTGCCCCTCGATGTGAAAGCCCTGGTGCGCCGTGCCACGCACATAAAAATGGTTGTAGTGCCACAGCAGCACGGACACGGCGCATGCAAAGCGCAGGAGCTCCAGGCCGAGCAACGTGGGCTCGGCCGCCACACGGGCGCCGGCAGGAGCGGAGGTAGAGGCCACCGGCACGGTGGAAGCGGAAGGAGCGGACACGCGGTGGCGGGGAGCGAGGAGTCGTGGACGCGCCATCTTGGCACGAGGGTCGGTGTCATGGCTGCGACGGCCCGCCCCCGCAATCAGGGCCATGTCGACACGGGGCCACACGGCCGGACAGCCCATGTAGAATCATCCGCATGCAGCAACCCTCGGACTTCCTCCGCCTGATGCACCGCTGGTGGCGGTGACGCCAGACAGACACGCTTGCCTCTGCGGCCGGTCCCCACCGGTGCGCCACCTGATCAGAGGCCCCGAGGGGGGACGTCACGGCGTCTGAACCGTGCACCGAAGGCGGCCTGCCCGCCCCATGAACCACCTCCACACAGGACGTGCCCATGCTGCTCATGATCGACAACTACGACAGTTTCACCTTCAACCTGGTGCAGTACTTCTGCGAACTGGGCGAAGAGGTTAAGGTCGTTCGCAACGACGAAATCACCCTCGACGACATTGCCGCGCTGAAGCCGGACCGTCTGGTGCTCTCGCCTGGCCCGTGTTCGCCCGCAGAGGCCGGCGTGTGCGTGCCAGCGCTGCAGCGCTTCACCGGCCAGCTGCCCATCCTGGGCGTGTGCCTGGGCCACCAGAGCATCGGTGCGGCGCTCGGCGGCCACGTGATCCGCGCCCAGGTGCAGATGCACGGCAAGACCAGCGTCATCCACACCGACCAGAAGGGTGTTTACGCCGGCCTGCCCGCCGAGTTCACCGTGATCCGCTACCACTCGCTGGCCATCGAGCGGGCCACCCTGCCCGAGTGCCTGGAAATCACCTCTTGGACGGACGACGGCGAGATCATGGGGGTGCGCCACAAGGGCCCGCAGACCGACCCGAACTTCGCGCCGCTCGAAGGCGTGCAGTTCCACCCCGAATCGATCCTGACCGAGCACGGCCACGCCATGCTCAAGAACTTCCTGACGATGTGAGGACGGCGTCATGACGCAACTGACCGACCAGCAGGCGCTGCAACGCGTCATCGAGCACCGCGAGATCTTCCACGACGAGATGCTGGGGCTGATGCGCCGCATCATGCAGGGCGAGATGTCGCCGGTCGTCATGGCCGCGCTGGTGACCGGTCTGCGCGTCAAGAAGGAAACCGTGGGCGAGCTGTCGGCGGCCGCGCAGGTGATGCGCGAGTTCGCCACCCCGGTGCAGGTTGACGACACCGCGAACCTCATCGACCTGTGCGGCACCGGTGGGGACGGCGCCCACACCTTCAACATCTCGACGACGGCGATGTTCGTGGCCGCGGCGGCCGGCGCCCGCGTGGCCAAGCACGGCGGCCGCAGCGTGTCGTCCAGCACCGGCAGCGCCGATGTGCTCGAGGCCCTGGGTGCCTACATCAACCTGAACCCCGAACAGGTGGCCAGCTGCCTGGCCGACACCGGCGTGGGCTTCATGTTTGCTCCCAACCACCATGGCGCCATGAAGCACGCCGCCCCCGTCCGCAAGGAGTTGGGCGTGCGCACCATGTTCAACATCCTCGGGCCCTTGACCAACCCGGCCGGTGCGCCCAACCAGCTGATGGGTGTGTTTCACCCCGATCTGGTCGGCATCCAGGCCCGCGTGCTGCAGCGCCTGGGTTCGCGCCACGTGATGGTGGTGCACGGTTGCGACGGACTGGATGAGATCACGTTGGCCGGCCCGACCATGGTGGCCGAGCTGAAGAACGGCCAGGTCGACGAGTACACCATCACGCCCGAGCAGTTCGGGATGGCCGAGCACGACGGCTCGGCGCTGAAGGCCCACAACCGCGAGGCGTCGGTGGCCATCGTGCAGCGCGTGCTGGCCAACGAGGCGGGTCCCGCCCGCGACATCGTGCTGCTCAACGCGGGTGCCGCGCTGTATGCATCTGACGTGGCCGACACGCTGGCCGATGGCGTCGAACGCGCCCGCGAGGCCCTGGCCAGCGGCCGGGCCCGCGACACGCTGAACCGATTCGTGCAGGCCACCCAGGCCTTCGCTCCCCGCGCCTGACGCGCGCCCCGACCCTCCGAGCCCGATTGCGCACCATGTCCGACATCCTCGACAAGATCAACGCCGTCAAGCACGAAGAAGTGGCCGCCGCGCGCCAGCGCAAGCCGCTGCAGGCCGTGCGTGAGGAGGCCGAGGCCCGTCATCGCGCCGGCCACGACCACCGCGACTTCGTCGGGGCCCTGCGCGCGAAGATCGCCGCCGGCCGCCCGGGCGTCATCGCCGAAGTGAAAAAGGCCAGCCCGAGCAAGGGCGTGCTGCGCGAGCATTTCGTGCCGGCCGACATCGCCCGCAGCTACGCCGAGCACGGTGCTGCCTGCCTCAGTGTGCTCACCGACGAGCGCTTCTTTCAGGGCCACGCCGATTACCTGAAGCAGGCCCGTGCTGCGTGCGCGCTGCCGGCCCTGCGCAAGGACTTCCTGGTTGACGAATACCAGGTGTTCGAAGCCGCAGCCTGGGGCGCCGACGCCATCCTCCTGATTGCCGCCAGCCTGACCGATGCACAGATGGCCGACTTCGAGGCCGTGGCCCATGGGCTGGGCCTGGCGGTGCTGGTCGAGGTGCACGATGGTGACGAGCTCGACCGGGCGCTGAAGCTCAAGACCCCGCTGGTGGGCATCAACAACCGCAACCTGCGCACTTTCGAGGTCACGCTGGACACCACGCTGGGCCTGCTGCCCCGCGTGCCGGCCGACCGCCTGCTGGTGACCGAATCCGGCATCCTGGGCGCCGACGACGTGCGCCGCATGCGCGAGGCCCATGTGCACGCCTTCCTGGTGGGCGAGGCCTTCATGCGCCAGCCTGACCCCGGCGTGGCGCTGGCCACGCTGTTTGCCTGAGGATCAGCGGGTGAGCCAGTCCGACCTGTTCGGTGCCGCCGAGGGGCAGCCGTCGATGTCCGATGCCGCTGAAACGCGGCCTGTCGCGCTGGCGGCACGGCTGGCAGACCTGTTCGACGCCGTGCCGCCTGACTGGCGGCCGCTCACCGATGCCTTTCGTGCCTCACCGGCTGGGCAGGCGCTGATATCGCGCGTCGACGCGGCCCGTGAAGCGGGCGCCGTGATTTATCCGGCCGACGTGTTCGCGGCCCTGCACCACACCCGCCGTGCCGACGTGCGCGTCGTGATCCTGGGGCAGGACCCGTACCATGGCCCCGGTCAGGCGCATGGCCTCGCGTTTTCCGTGCAGCCGGGGGTGGCCATCCCGCCCAGCCTGCGTAACATCCGCAAAGAGGTCCAGCGCGACCTCGGCTTGCCTGCGCCGGCGCATGGCAGCCTCACGGCCTGGGCCGACCGCGGCGTGCTGCTGCTCAACACCGTGCTCACGGTGGAGCAGGGCCAGGCGGCCAGCCATGCCGGTTGGGGCTGGGAGGCGCTGACCGACGCGCTGATCGCCGCCGTGGCGGCCGACCCCGGCCCGCGCGTGTTCATGCTGTGGGGCGCGCACGCGCAGCGCAAGCTGGCGCTGATCGAAGCGGCCGGCGAAGCCCGGTCTGGCGAGATCCGGGTGCTGCAGAGCAACCATCCGTCCCCGTTGTCGGCCACGCGGGGCCCCGTGCCCTTCGTGGGCAACGGGCACTTCGGGGCCGCACACGACTTCTGGGCCGCGCACGGGCACCACCTGGACTGGGCTTTCAGCTGAACCCGGGCTGACCTTCAGCGGAAGTACCACTGCGTGTTGACGCCGACGTGGTCTGCGTCGATCCGCACACCTTGCACTTTGAAGTGCTCCTTCACGTAGCGCAGGCTCAAGCCCCAGCTCGGCGTCACCCGCCATTCGCCTTCCAGCACGACGCCAGGGGCGCTCTGGAGGTGGTAGGTGGCGTCGAAGCCGGTCACCTCCGTGCCGTCCGGTAGCGCGACGTTGGCGTTCTTGTAGCGCAGCACGGGCCGGGTCGCGCGGCGCACCCCCACCCCCAGCGAGGCCCGGTCACTGAAGTGATAGAAGCCCAGCACCTCGACCGGATAGCGCCGGAAGAAGACCCGGTCGTTGTCGATGCCGTTGGACTGGTCGTTGTGGATGCCGTAGCTGGCGCGCACGGACACCGGCATGTCGGCCAGGCGGAATGACAAGCCCACCCGGCCCTCGACGCCGGCCCCGGCGCTGATGTCCTCGTCGAACTCGGCGCCGCCGCCGCGCTGTCGGACCGTCACCGGAACCAGGGTTTCGCCCCCGCTCGTGTAACCGATTCCGACAAAAGGCCGCAGTGCAGCGGGCGAAGCCGTGCCCTGCTGGGCGTGAACCGTGGAAAAGACGCTGCACAGCAGTGCGGCGGCGATGGTAAAGCGCATGGCGTTCCCTGAATTGTGATGAAAGCGCAGACCCGATGATGCCCGCGGTAAGGGGGCAAGGGGCCCCACGGGACCCCCGGGTTTTGTCGGATATGACACAAAGGCGGGATCGCCTCCACCGGATCAAGGGGGCGTCCGGAAAGCAGAACCGCGTTCAGAATCAACCTGTTACAGATGCACGCGCCACATCAAGTCGCGGCTGTTTTCAGATTGGGGCGGGTGCGCACGCGGTGTGCCTGCCCCCGACAGAAAGCCTCCCCTCATGCCCACCCCTCAGACGGCCCTGCGTCCTCAGCCCCCCTCGCTGGGTGTCGTGATCGTCAACTACCGAACTTACGATCTGACGATGCAGTGCGTGGCGTCGTTGCTGACCCATTCCATCGCAGCGGCGGGCGACATCGTGGTGGTCGACAACGATTCGCCCGACGGCTCCGGCGAGCGATTGCAGCGTGACCTGCCGGTCGGCGTAGTCACCGTGCTGTCGCGCTGCAATGGGGGATTCGGTGCGGGTGTCAACATCGGCGTGGCCGCCCTGCGCACGGACCTGGTGCTCGTGCTCAACCCCGACACCTACTTTCGACGCAATCAGGTCGAAGCGGTGCAAGGCCTGTTTGCCCGGCACGAGCGCCTCGGCGTGGCCGGGCTCAAGCTCATCAACCCCGACGGTTCGCTGCAGTACTCGGCGCGGCGCTTCTACTCGCTGCCCGACATCCTGGCTCGGCGCACGGCACTCGGCCGGGTGGCGCCCCTGCGCCGCCTGGTGAACTCGCACCTGCTGAAGCGCAATTGGCGCGAAGGCCCGTTCGAAGCCGATTGGGTGATGGGCACGGGCTTCGTCGTGCGCCGCGCCGCATTCGAGGACGTCGGGCGCATGGATGAGGGCTATTTCCTGTATTTCGAGGAGGTCGACCTGTGCGCGCGCATGTGGGTCAAGGGCTGGCGCGTGATGGCGCTGCCCGAAGTCGAACTGGTGCACGAGCACCAGCGCCACAGCGCCGCCGGCATCTGGTCGAACTCCGGGCAGACCCACCTGCGCAGCATGGTCCGCTTCTTCCACAAGTTCGGCGTGCCCTGGCTGTGGCGCCCCCGGCGGGAGCAGATGCAGCGCGCTTACCACCGCTGGCGCCGCCAGTTCGACGAGGTGCACCGCGCCCGCCGTGACGCGGCCACATGAATGGGTGTGACGGCGTCGCCAGCACGGCGGCCCCTCGTATGATCGGACGAGGCCGTCCCGCCCCCGTGCGCCGGTCTTGCCCACCCCTAGCCCCAGACCTCGCAGTACCCGGACCGGGTGCTGGTGTGCCCCCATGAAGCTTCCTCTGATCGCGCTCTGCCTGGCGGCCCTGTCGGCCTGCACGCCCATGGGCAACCTGACCCCATCGGCCGAGATGGCCCGGCTGCGCGTGCTGACCCCGGCGGATGTGGCCCGCATGGCGGCCGAGCCGACCCGTGTCCACCCGGGCGACACCCTGCGCATCATCCGCGACGCCCAGGACGGTGCAATGGACCTGCGCAACCTCGTGGAAGACAGCCAGACCCAGCTTTACGTGGTGCGCCCGGACGGCAGTTTCTCCTACCGCCATGCGGGGCGTATCCAGGCCGGGGGCAAGACGCCGGACGAACTGGCGCAGACCTTGCGTGAGCGCCTCGCATCGGTCTACCGCGAGCCGGGGGTCACCATCAACATCGTCAGTTCGCCGAGCAGCAAGGTCGTCATCGGGGGGGCGGTGCGCACCCCCGCCGCATTCGACATGTCGGCCGTGGCCACAGTCGAACAGGGCCTGTTCGCCACCGGCGGCCTCCTGCCCTCGGCGGATCCGCGCCGCGTGGCCCTGCTGCGCCTGGACGACGCCCAGCGCTACCAGCTCTACTTCATCGACTTCAGCGGCCTGCTCGACGGGGTGACCGGCCTGCCGACCCTGGCCTTCCGCCGCGGCGACATCCTGTTCGTGCCCAAGGCGTGGGCCGGCAACATGGGCGATGGGGTCGACGTGTACATCAACCAGCTGCTGCCATTCACCCGTTCGCTGGGTGTCAGCTACAGCTGGGGTGAGACCAAGATCAAGTGACGACGCACGCGGCCCCCCTCAGACCATGATCGACATCCGTTCTTTCCGCGACCTCGTCCGGCTTTTCTACATCTACCGCCGCGCCTTCGTGATCGCGCTGTGGCTCACCGTGGCCCTGGTGGTGGCTGGCGCCTTTCTGCTGCCAACCCGTTACGCCTCGGAGGCACGGCTGCTCGTCAAACCCGGCCGCGAGAACCTGACCGTGCCCATTGACGTGGGCGAGCGGCAGGCGTTCGCGCCCATGTCGACGCAGCGCGACCCGATCGCCGACGAAGAAAAGATGCTCACCGGCCGCCCGGTGGTGATGCAGGTGGCGCGCCTGTACCTCAATGAGATGGCCCAGGCACAGTAGGCGCCGGCCAGCGCGTGGAAGAAGATCAAGCTGGGCGCGAAGCAGGCGATACAGGCGGTGCTCGACGGCCTGCGCAGCGCGCTGGTGCTGATTGGCCTGACCGAGGCGCAGAGCCCCGAAGAGCGCCTGGCCGCGCGGTTCGAAGACCGCTTCGCCGTGACGCACACGCCGGGCTCGAACGTGATGGAGCTCAGCTTCACCTGGGACGACCCGCTGGTGGCGCAGCGGGTGCTGCAGACTTGGGTGCGCGTCTACACCGACGAGCGTACGGCGGTGCTGGGCCGCAAGAGCCTGGTGGCGTTCTACGACGGCAAGGTGCGCGATGCGGACCAGCAGGTCGATTCGCTGAAGGGCCAGTTGCGCGCGCGGCTGGAGGCGATCGACGGGCTGAGCGCGAGCGAGCGCCTCACC